>NZ_JACCBP010000001.1:1275159-1912739 GCF_013408655.1 Pigmentiphaga litoralis | reverse complement strand
GAAAAGCCGGGCTTCTTCAGCCGCCTCTTCAAGCGTGACACGACCGAAACGCGTCCGCAGTTCCGGGTGAAGCTGGCTTCGGCCGGCGAGCAGACCCAGGTCACCGTGTTGAACAGCCAGGGCGCGCCTGAAAACAGCGCCACCGGCCGTCGCATCCTGACCGTGCTGGGTGATCAACTGAAGTGATGGACAGGCAGTCCGCAACGGGCCGCCAGGAGCTGGACGGGGTCTGATGCGATACACCAGTCTGGGCAGCGGCAGCGAGGGCAATGCCCTCGTTGTCGAAGCCACCGAAGGCGCGAGCACCACGCGCATCATGATCGACTGCGGCTTTGGCCTGCGTGAAATCGAGCGGCGCCTGCTGGCTCGAGGCCTGGAGCCCGGCAGCCTGAGCGGCATTCTTGTCACGCACGAACACGGCGACCACATCGGCGGCGTGTTCAAGCTGGCCCGCAAGCACAACGTTCCTGTCTTCCTGACCACCGGCACGCATGCCGCGGTCGCGCACAAGATCCCCGACGGCATGTGGGTGGTCCGGTGCGACAGCCACATCCCGTTCGGGATCGGGGCCTTGCAGATCCTGCCTTTTCCTGTCCCGCACGATGCCCGCGAACCGGTGCAATTCGTGATGACGGACGGCGCGCGCCGGCTGGGCGTGCTGACCGACCTGGGCGAGGGGACACCCCATGTGCACCGCATGCTGTCGGGCTGCGATGCGCTGGTGCTGGAATGCAATCACTGTCCGGATTTGCTGGCCGAGAGCGCCTATCCGTATTCGCTCAAGATGCGGATTTCGGGCCGGCTGGGGCATCTGTCCAACTCCGCCGCGGCAGCCGTGCTCAAGGCCGTGGACCGGAGCCGGCTCAAGCGCGTTCATGCCGCGCATCTGAGCAAGCAGAACAACGCGCCCATCCTGGCGCAGATGGCCCTGGCGCCTATCCTGGGCTGGCTGCCGGAAGAGGTGGGCATTGCGGACCAGTCCGAAGGGTTCGACTGGGAAGTGATCGGCGGGTAGCCGCAGGGGTGCAGACGACAAAAAGCCAGCTCGAAAGCTGGCTTTTTTTCATGCCCCGCTTGCGCGCGGCATGTATCCCAGTGGTCTGACCCAGGCGCGGCGGGGGTTCGCCTGCGATGGGGGGATATCCGATCGGATAAACGCCCGGGTGTTCGACCCGTGCTACTTAGGAAGCGGTAGCAGGAGCAGCCGGATCAGCAGGCGTCATCGGGGCTGCAGGAGCGGCCGGGTCAACTGCTGGCGGGGTGGTGGGTTCCATAGGAACCGGTGCCGGCGTGGTCACAGCTGGCGGGGTCGTGTCAGCAGGAACAGCAGCTTCTTCTTTCTTGCCGCAAGCCGACAGAGCGATTGCAAGCATCGATGCCAAGAGCAGAGTCTTTTTCATAGTAGATCCTTAGAATTTATAGTAGTGATCGGAGATCAAAAACGAACTAGAAATAGCGCTATTTCCGGTAGATGTCCGGGCCTTCGGCGCAGCGAGCAAGTGGTTCTGCTCATATCTACAACCGCGATCTGGACAAGTGTAAATTTTAGCAGCCCGGTCAGATTTTTGCCACGATGAGGGCAAAAAGTAAGTCTCACGTAAGCAATTTGTGTATCAGTTCGGTCAAGAATGTGCGAAAGCGTTTCGAGTCCGTGGCTTTATCACGTCTTGCTTACGCCGGGCCGACAAATCCCGCGCTATCGCCTGGCGGATTTCCTGGCCGGTGCCGCGGGCTGGTCGGCAAAATGCAGCCAGCCATCGTCCAGCCAGTCTGTCAGCATGCTGCGTTCCGCGTCGGTCAACTTGCGGCAGACCGGATCGGCGCAATCCAGCGTGCGGGCGTCGGCCAAGTGCCGCAGGGCGGCGCTGGCCGGATGGTCGATCATTTCCCCATTGATGAACGCGGTGCGTTCCCGGTAGATCATCAGGGTCCGGCGGTCCAGCGTCAGCACGCCCGCGGCAGGCCAGTCTTCGGCCAGGTCGGGCAGGGTGTCCATGTCGACGGCATCGAACACCACATCCGGCTTGGGTTCGGTCAGCCAGCAGCCCAGGAATCGGCTGGCCAGGGTACGGTCCAGCGGCACGGCCGCTGCGGCGGCCAGGGCGGCGTCGACCAGGGTCTCGGGCAACGCGGCGGGTTGGTCGATCGCAGGCTGGTCAGGATCACGATAGTGGCCCTTCAGCGGCGTCGGTGTCCGATCCGACAGCTGGTCGGCCGCCGCCTCCAGCATGCCGCGCGCCAGTTCCACCAGCGAAGGCGACCGGAAGCCGATCGAAATCGTCATGCATTCGCCTTCGGCAATGCCGTCGTGCGCGTACGCAGGCGGCAGGTACAGCATGTCGCCCGGGTTCAACACGAATTCTTCGGTCGGCGTGAAGTTCGCCAGGATCTTGAGCAGCGCGTTGGGGTCCAGGCTCAGGTCCTTCTGTTTGCCGATCCGCCAGCGCCGCTGTCCGACTGCCTGCAGCAGGAAGACGTCGTAGCTGTCGAAGTGCGGGCCCACGCCGCCGCCGTCCGTGGCAATGCTGATCATCAGGTCGTCCAGCCGGGCGTCGGGCACGAAGCGGAAGCGATGCATGAGCGCGGCCGCCGCGTCGTCGTGCAGGTTCACGCCCTGCACCAGCAGCGACCATTCCGGTTCCTTGGCGGGCGGCAGGCGGGCGAACGGGCCCGATTCCATCTGCCACTGGCCGTCTTCGCGCCAGACCAGCCGGGACTCGACCTCGTCCTGGCGCGACAATCGTTTGACGTCGGCAATCGACAGCGGTGGCCGGAAGTCGGGGATGGCGCCGCGGATCAGCAGGGGCTTCTTCTGCCAATGGCGTTGCATGAATTGGGCCGGGGTCAGGCCGGCAAGCAGGGCGGTGGATTCGTTAGCATTCATGGCCGCGATCATAACAAGCTGGTAACAAGCCCGGACAGGCACCATCCCCGCGTCAGACTGTAAACTGCCGGATTACCAGTACAGATTACGGATGTCCCTAAAATGGCCGATTCCAAACTTGATTCCGCACTGACAGTCGGCGAAAACACGGTCGTCACCGTGGAATTCTGGATCAC
Source organism: Pigmentiphaga litoralis (assembly GCF_013408655.1). NCBI lineage: Bacteria > Pseudomonadati > Pseudomonadota > Betaproteobacteria > Burkholderiales > Alcaligenaceae > Pigmentiphaga > Pigmentiphaga litoralis. The sequence continues at coordinate 1,909,679 of NZ_JACCBP010000001.1, read as the reverse complement.
CGATACCGATGGCGAGGCCCTGGACGACAGCGGCGGCCCGGTCAGCTTCCTGCATCGCGGGCTGGACAGCCTGCTGCCGCGCCTGGATGACGCCATCGAAGGCAAACAGGTCGGCTTCGAAGACACGTTCCATCTCGAACCCAGCGACGCATTTGGCGACTACGACGCCGACCTGCTGCGGGTCGAGCCGCGCTCGCGTTTTCCGGAGCCGCTTGAAGTCGGCATGCAGTTCGAAGGCGTGCCGGGTCCCGAAGGCGACGAAGGCGATGGCCCCACCGTGACCGAAGCCGATGACGATGACGAACTGTCCGAAGACTCGCTGATCTTTGTCGTGACGGACCTGTCCGAAGACAAAGTGGTCCTGGATGCGAATCATCCCTATGCCGGCATGGCGCTGCGGGTACGCATCAAGCTGCTGGGCGTACGCCCGGCGGATGCCGAAGAGATCGAGCAAGGCCACGCCGAAGGCGCGGACGAAGAAGACGATGAAGACGTGCTGGATGCGTTGATCGAATCGCGCCGCAATCCGGGCGTGCTGCACTGATCGCTTGCGCCGTGCCTTGATAGGGCGGCCCGCTAGGGACCGCCTGCACCGCCTGCCGACTGCACGGGCCAGGCGCGCTGCTGCCTGCTACGGGCGCGGGGGTTCCGCCACCGCGTTCCGGTTTTCGACCCGGATCTGCCCCTTGCGGCCAGGTTCCACTTCGACCTTGACCCAGAACGCGGCGCTTCCGACGCCATAGGCGCGGATGCGCATGACGTTTTCCAACGGCTTGCCGTTCACCTTGAGCGGATGGTCGGGCTTGGGCGGGGTGCCGACACCGGGCGCCGCGCCATGCACGATCAGAACTTCGCCCGGAAATTTGGCGGCCAGGCGGGCCAGGGTGAGTTTGAACTCGGCAAAGGGATCGCGGCCATCGCTGGCCGTCAGGTTCTGCTGCCCGTCAAAATGCGGGTCGGCATCGAAGGCAATGACGATGGCCTTGCGTTTGTCGCGGGTGGCGTTCGAAAAGGCCTGGCGCAGCCAGAAGGCATTGGCCAGGATACGTTCTTCGTACTCGCCATTGCGCCCGGCGCCGCTGCGATAGTTGTTGTGGGTGCCCGGCATGTTCAGGGTCACGAACAGCACGTCGCCGTATTCCCATCGCGCGTTTTCGGGATAGCTGCGGTAGCGGGCGGTATCGCTCAGGCGCTGCAGGCCCAGCGTGATCGTCCCCATCGTTTCCGACGACTCAAAAAACAATTCCCGCAGCCGATTCAGGCGTTCCACCGGGCCGAACTGGCCGGCCAGGTCGCGATCGCAGGTCGCCCAGTCGTTGCTGCCCGGTGCAAGCACGAACGGGACCGGGCTGGCGTTGAACAGGTCGCGCCGGCGCTGGTAGGTGGCGTCGTCGCAGCGTTCCGTCTCGTGCTTCAGATTGCCGACATGCACGATCAGATCGGCTTCGCGGCCAATCTGCGCCAGCACGTTCACCACCGTGGCTTCGTCGCGCGACCCGGCTGGCGTGTCCCCGATCACCGCAAAATTGAATCCACGGCGGGCGGCGTAGGACGATTCCGTCACGGCGCTGGCCGGCGCGGCCCAGCTGCCACAGGCGATCGCGCAGGCGGCGGCCAGCAGTCCACGCCGGGCAGGGGTAAACGGCAGGCGCCAGCAAGCGCGTAGGGAACGGATCATGACGCCGATTGTAGAAGGCTCTTCAGCCGGTACAGGGCATCCAGGGCTTCGCGTGGACTCAACACATCAGGATCGATGGCGGTCAATGCGTCCTTGACGGCGTCGGCCGCAGCCGCATCGGCCGCCGCCTCGTCATTGGCCGCCGTATCGGGCGGCGGGCTGAACAGCGGCAACTGCGGCACCTGGGCGCCCTGCGTTTCCAGCTTTTCCAGTTCACGGCGGGCCATGCGGACCACGGCCGACGGAATGCCGGCGCGCTGCGCCACCTGGATCCCGTAGCTGCGGCTGGCCGGACCGTCGCGCACTTCATGCAAAAAGATGATGCCCTTGTGCGATTCGGCAGCGGCCAGGTGCACGTTGGCGGCTTCGGGCTGCACGGACGGCAAGCGGGTCAATTCGAAGTAGTGGGTCGCGAACAGCGTCAGCGCGCGGTTGTGCGTGACCAGCTGATGCGCGATGGCCCAAGCCAGCGACAGGCCGTCATAGGTCGAGGTGCCCCGGCCGATTTCATCCATCAGCACCAGGCTGTCGGCCGTGCTGGCGGACAGAATGGCCGCGGCTTCGATCATCTCCATCATGAACGTGGACCGGCCACCGGCCAGGTCATCCGCCGCGCCAATCCGCGTAAAGATCCGGTCGATGCGGCCGATACTGGCGGATCGCGCCGGCACGAAACTGCCGATGCGGGCCAGCAGGACGATCAGCGCCGTCTGCCGCATGTAGGTCGATTTGCCGCCCATGTTGGGGCCGGTGATCAGCAGCATGCGGCGGGTGCGGCCCAGGCGGCAGTCGTTCGGCGTGAAGCGTTCGATGACGCGTTCCACGACCGGATGGCGTCCCTGTTCGATCACGATGTCCGCCGTATCCAGCAATTGCGGCGGCACCCAGTCATGGTCGCGCGCATGCACCGCGAGCGACGCCAGCACATCGATTTCGGCCAGTGCCGCGGCCACCTGCGTCAGGGACCGCACGTGCGGCGCCATCTGGTCCAGCAGCTGTTCGAACAGCCATTTTTCGCGGGCCAGCGCCCGGTCCTGGGCAGACAGGATCTTGTCTTCCCAGGTCTTCAATTCGGGGGTGATGTAGCGTTCGGCGTTCTTGAGTGTCTGCCGGCGGCGGTAGTCGTCGGGCACCTTGTCGGTCTGCCCGCGCGTGACTTCGATGAAAAAGCCGTGCACCCGGTTGAATTCCACCCGCAGATTGGCAATGCCCGTCCGCTCGCGTTCGCGCGCTTCCAGCTGCACCAGGAAGTCACCGGTATGCGATTCCAGGGTCCGCAACTCGTCCAGGTCGGCATCGAAGCCCGTGGCGATGACTCCGCCGTCGCGCACGTTCACGCTCGGCTCGGGCGCAATGGCGCGCGACAGCAGCGTGCCGATCTCGGGATCGATCACGATCTGCGCGGCCAGTTCGGCCAGCTTCGACACCCCGTCCGTCAGTTGTCCGCCTGACGATACAAAGTCGGTCAGCGTGGCATGCAGGGCCGGCGTCAGCGCGACGGCGTCACGCAAGCTGGCCAGTTCGCGCGGGCGCACGGATCGCAGCGCGACCCGCGCGGCAATCCGCTCCACGTCGGGCAGCGGCGCCAGGGCCGTCTGCAGGCTGCGCGGATCGCCGCCGGCCAGCAGCATGCCGATCGCTTCCTGCCGCGCGGCCACGGTGGCGTTGTCGCGCAGGGGATGGTGCAGCCAGCGGCGCAGCAGGCGGCTGCCCATCGGGGTCTTGTTGTGGTCCAGCGCCGAAAACAGCGTGGGCGATTCTTCGCCGCGCAAGGTCTCGGTCAGTTCCAGATTGCGCCGCGTCACCGGGTCCAGCAGCACGTATTGGCTGGCGCGGTCGGCGCTCAGTTGCTGCACGTGGGCCAGCGCCTGCGACTGCGTGTGCGACACGTAGCGGAGCAGGGCGCCTGCCGCGCAGACCGCCTCCGGCATGTCATCCACGTCAAAGCCGGCCAGCGAATCGACCTTGAAATGGTTGAGCAGTTGCTGGCGCGCGCCACTGCTTTCAAAGTGCCAGTCAGGCACCGGGCTGATGGACGCCACATAGTCCACGGCCAGCGGCTGGCCTTCGATCAGCACGACTTCGGCGGGTGCGATGCGATGCAGTTCGCTTGCCAGCTGGCCCAGCACGCATTCGGTCAGGCGGAATTCGCCGCTGGCGAGGTTCAGCCAGGCAACGCCGCAGCGGCCCGTGGCGCCCTTGCTCTTGCTGGTCCCGATACACACGGCGGCAATGGCGCGGTCGGCCTTGGCCGGCAGCAGCGCGTCGTCGGTCAACGTGCCGGGCGTCACGATCCGCACGATGCGACGTTCGACCGGACCCTTCGAAGTGGCCGGATCCCCGATCTGCTCGCAGATCGCCACCGACTCGCCCAGCTTGACCAGCCGCGCCAGGTACTGTTCGACCGAATGATGCGGCATGCCGCACATCTTGATGGGCACGCCGTTCGATGCGCCACGCGTGGTCAGCGTCAGGTTCAGCATGCGCGATGCCTTCACGGCATCGTCATAGAACAGTTCGTAGAAGTCGCCCATGCGGTAGAGCAGCAGCATCGATCCGGCCTCGGCCTTGAGTCGAAGGTACTGCTGCATCATGGGGGTGTGCCCAGCGGTGTCGGGAAGTGTCATTCAGGGAATATCGGTCGCGGGTCAGGCCAAAGGGGTATTTGACCATGTTTGCCGCTTGCGACCGGACGGCACCCTCCCACTGGCCAACGTCGTCGTCTATTGCACGATCATTTCGTTGGCCAGGCCGTTCGTCTTACCGTCCGGGCAGCCCCTGGCCGCGGGGGTAAACGCGGTAGACACCTGGCTTGGATGACTGGGAACCCGCCGTAGGTGCCTGACGGTCTTCAGGAAAGCAGCCGTCACCCGTGGCGTTGTTCTGGGCTGGGGCGGCGCTATCACCGACTCCCGTGCCACCGTCGACCCGTGCTGAGCCCATGTCAGTGCCCAGGCCGGCCGTGGCGCTCATTGCGCCCATCGCGCGGCCGCCGGTAGCCGAGTCGGCAGACACGTCCGACTGGCCGGGACCCGCGGTATGTCCGGGCGCCATATTCTGGCTTGCACCCTGCGTACGTTCACCGAGATGACCGCTGGTCGTGCTGACCGTGGATGCGTCCGAAGCGCCGGCACGGTCGGGCGTGTAGCCGCTGCTCTGCCATTGCGCCGCACGCTCATCGATGTCGACCGCGCCTGCATCGTCCAGCACGCGCTTCACGATGTCGAATTCGTTGTCGTTTTCAACTTCTACAGACACCAGAGCGCCCCCGCGGCGAATGGCTTCGTGGTAATGGGTGAATTCGGCGGGCCGTTCATTTTCTCCAACCAGGTTGGAAAAGAAATGCTCGATGCGCTCAAAAAATCCGGCGTGCACGGTGTGGTTGTGATCGCCAGAGACGTGGGTTGTGCCTTCTTCTTGGGGCGTCGTGCCGGTTTCCTGCGAGTGAAGCTGGACGGCAGCTTGCGAGATGCCGGCGTCGACCAGGTCGCGCACGGCGTCGTCGGCGTCGGTCGTGGAATCAAATGTGCCAATGACGGTCTGGTTCATGAGTTCACCTTCTTCTGTTGTGTGGGCCATGGCGGCGGTGTTCCGGCGTACTGCCGCAATGGGCGTTCCCGCGTTGCCGGCGGTCCCTAGCGCGTGTCCTGCGCCATCAGCTCTTGTCCGACCGCCTGGATCACGGCCGACTTTGACGCGTCGCGCCAGCGGACCAGGGCAATCTGCCGCGCCTCGGTCGTCGCGGTGATCGGCAGCACGCGCAGGCGGGGGTCCTGGTGCCAGGCGCTGGCGCGGGGCAGGGGCAGGATCGACACGCCCAGCGACGACCGCACCAGGTCGGCAATCGCCTCCAGTGAATTGAGTTCCAGGAATTCGCTGGGGCGGATGCGCAGTCGGCGCAGCGTGCGTTCGACCAGTTGCCCCGTCTGTTCCTGGCGGTCGAAACGGATGAAGGGATAACGTTCCAGCAACACCCTGATATCGGTTTCGCGCGAGTCGGGCGGGGCGACCAGCGCCATCGGCTCGGCATACAAGGATTGCCACACCAGGGTCGGCCGGTTTTCACCGGGGTCGCGCACCAGCACGGCGCAGTCGAGCTTGCCGGCGTCGACCTGCGCAACCAGTTCCACCGATTTGGCCGCCGACACATGCAGGTCCAGACCCGGATGCCGCTGCTTCAAGGACAGGGTCGCCCGCAGCAGCCGCGGCAGCGCCGACACGATGGCCCCCAGGTGCACGGTGCCGCTCATGGGTTCGGGCGCGTCGGGGTGTTCAAGCATCTGGCCGTACAGGCTGATCATCTGGCGCGCGAGCGGCAGGAGGGCGCGGCCATGATCGTTGAGGACGACAACTTTCCCGTTGCGCGTGAACAGCTTGCGCTTCAGGTCGTCTTCCAGCGTGCGCATCTGCAGTCCGACGGCGGCCTGGGTCAGCGCGACCCGATTGGCGGCGCCGGTAAAGGATCCCTCGGCGGCAACGGCCAGGAAGGTTCTGAAAAGACGGAGACTGGACATGGGACTTCCTTGCTCGAGATGCACCAAAACGGAAAGCTCTTGAAAGTTTTCCTTTCGTTACTCTAAAGCAATATTCGCTTTCCTTTGGTGAAGACGGCTCGCACAATCCTTTTCATGACGTCGGAAGGCACCTGGGACTGCGGTCCCGCCGTCCGCCAGCCAACCTGCCATCGAGCGACGAATCGCCAAGGAACATCATCATGTCGACCCTGTCTCCCCTGTCTTTTACCCGCCGCTCGCTGCTGGGCCTGGCGGTCCTTGCCACCACCGCCTGGGGCGCCCAGGCCATTGCGGCCGACGCCTATCCGTCGCAGCCCCTGAAGATGGTGGTCGGCTTCGCAGCCGGCGGCGGCAACGATGTGATCGCGCGCATCATCGCCAAGGAAATGCAGCAGAGCATGGGCCAGACCATCGTGGTGGAAAACCGCGCCGGTGCGGGTGGCCTGATCGCCGCCGACGTGGTGGCCAAGGCCCCGCCCAATGGCTACACGCTGCTGCTGGGCTCGACCGGCAGCAACACCGTCGCGCCCCTGCTGGCCAGCAAGCTGAGCTTCGATCCGCGCAAGGACCTGGCGCCCGTGTCGCTGGTGGCTGAGTCGGGCAATGTGCTGCTGGTCAATGCCGGGGTGCCCGCCAACAGCGTGAAGGAACTGGTCGCGCTGGCCCGCAAGGATCCGGGTACGCTGAATTACGCGTCGTCCGGCAATGGTTCGACGCTGCACCTGGCCGGCGCGCTGTTCGCCAAGCAGGCCAATGTCAACATCGTGCACGTGCCGTATCGCGGCAACTCGCAGGCCCTGACCGACGTCAGCGGCGGCCAGGTGCAGATGACGTTCTCGGGCATTCCGCCGGCGCTGCAGTCCGCCAAGACCGGGCAGACCAAGATCCTGGCCGTGACCACCAAGGAACGCGTGAAGTCGTTGCCGAACATTCCGACCATCGCCGAAGCGGGCGTGCCGGGCTATGAATTTTCGACCTGGTATGCCGTGTTCACGACCGGTGGCACCGATCCCGCGATCGTCGAGCGCCTGGCTGCCGAAGTCAAGAAGGCCGTCGCCAAGCCTGAGGTACAGGCCATGCTGGCCGCGCAGGGCGTCGAGCCATCGACCAACACGCCGGCACAGATGCGCCAGAAGATCGACACCGAACTGACCCAGTGGGGTCGTGACCTGAAGGCCTTCGGCATCACTGCGCAATAAAAGGAAAGCCCACCATGCAATTCAACTTTTCGAATCCCTATCCTTCGGCGCGCATTCCGGTGTTCGCCCGTAACGTGGTCTCGACGTCGCACCCGATGGCGTCGCAGGCGGGCCTGCGCATGCTGGCTGCCGGCGGTAACGCGGTCGACGCCGCCATTGCCACTGCCGCCTGCATGACGCTGCTGGAGCCGGTCAGCAACGGCCTGGGGTCGGATGCGTTCTGCATCCTGTGGGACGGAAAGGAGTTGCATGGCCTGAACGCATCGGGCCGTTCGCCCCAGGCGTGGACCCCCGACTACTTCTCGAAAAAGTATGGCGATGGCCAGACGACGCCGCCCAAGCGCGGCATCGATTCGGTCACGGTGCCGGGCGCGGTCAGCGCGTGGATGGCGCTGAGCGAACGGTTCGGCAAGCTGCCTTTTGCGGATCTGATGGCGCCCGCCATCGAGATCGCCGAACGGGGCTATCTGGTGCCGCCGGTGGTGCGCCAGAAGTGGGCCGCCGGCGCCGCCGAGCTGAAAAGCCTGCCGGGTTTTGCCCAGGCCTTCATGCCCTGGGGCCGCGCGCCCGATATCGGCGAACTGTTCCAGTTCAAGGCGGCGGCGCGCGCGCTGCGGTCGATCGCGTCAAGCAAGGGCAAGTCCTTTTACGAAGGCGAGATCGCCGATGCGCTGGTGGCCTTTTCGAAGGAACTGGGCGGCTCGTTGACCAAGCAGGATCTGGCCAATCACCGCGCCGACTGGGTCACGCCGATTTCGCGTGATTACCGCGGCTACACGCTGCACGAAATTCCGCCAAGCGGGCAGGGCATCGCCGCGCTGATCGCACTCGGCATTCTTGATCAGTTCGATGTCGCGGAACACGGCGTGGATTCGCCCGAGACGCAGCACCTGATGATCGAAGCCATGAAGCTGGCCTTTGCCGACGTGTATGAATTCGTGGCCGATCCGGACCACATGCGCGTGACGGCGGCGCATCTGCTGGACGATGCCTATCTGGCCTCGCGCGCCAAGCTGATCGACCGCAACAAGGCGCAGGACTTCGGCTTTGGCAACCCGGTCAAGGGCGGCACCATCTACCTGACCGCCGCCGACGAAAACGGCATGATGGTGAGCTTCATCCAGAGCAATTTCCAGGGCTTCGGATCGGGGGTGGTCGAACCGGAATTCGGCATCAGCCTGCAGAACCGCGGCTTCGGCTTCACCCTGGATCCGGCCAGCGCGAATGTGGTTGCGCCGGGCAAGCGGCCGTTCCACACCATCATTCCGGCCTTCCTGACGCAAGACGGGCAGCCGGTCATGAGCTTTGGCGTGATGGGGGGCAACATGCAGCCGCAAGGCCACATGCAGACCCTGGTCCGCATGCTGGACTTCAAGCAGAATCCGCAAGCCGCGTGCGATGCACCGCGCTGGCGCTACAACGCCGGGCTGGAGATCAACCTGGAAAGCGCGGTGCCGGCCGACGTGGTGGCCGGACTGGCGGCGCGCGGCCATCGCACGGCGATCATCAACGATTCGTACCAGGACTTTGGCGCCGGGCAGTTCATCTGGAAGATGGGCGATCCGGGCACGCAAGGGTACGTGGCCGCCAGCGATCCGCGCCGCGATGGCGCGGCCGCCGGCTTCTGATTCACACGGCCAGCGTTCAGAAGGTCCGGGTCAGGCTGATCAGGACCATGCCCTTTCCAAGGTAGCGGCCGCGCGTGTTCGTGTACACGCTGCGGTCCGCGTTGGTGTCGAGCCACGCGGCCGCCAACACCGTGCTCGCGCCCAGGTCTTTCGACAATCCCACCCGCCAGTCCGAATACGACGCCGCCGACAGGTTGTGCACCCATTGGTGCCCGACATGGGCGGTCGCGGTCATGCCCCACACCCCGGTATTCATCGTGCCCGTCAGGTCCGCATAGCCACTGTTTTTCGTGTCGGCAAAACCGAACAGGTTGGTGAGCGCATGCGAGTACTTGAACACCACCGGCCCCGCGCCCGCGCTGGCGTACACCTCGGTCGTGTCGGGTGATGTGAAGCCGTCTGGCCGGCTGCCCGGGTAGGCGTATTGCAGCACGCCCACGTCCCACGCGACGGGTCCGGTCGTGGCCTTGTAGCCACCATAGAAATCCATCTCCAGTGACGACGATACGCCAGGGTTCGAGTCCGACAGCCAGCTGATGTTGCTGTTCCAGTTGCCGACATAAAAGCCACTGGCGTGCACCAGGTCGAAGCCGCCCTGCAGTGCCGGGCGGCCGTTGGTCTGGCCGATACCGCGATAGCGATATTCGTTGGCCAGCGCCACATTTGCCGTCACCGTGACGTCGTTGGCAAAGGTGGCAGCTTTCGGGAAAAAACCGGTGTCCGGGGTCTGCGCGGCGGCGGTCGCGCCCAGGCTGCACAGCAGACACGCGAGCAATGCGGGTCGGGTCATCATTGAAAACATCCTTGTGGTCAGCGCCGGGAACGCATGCCCGGCGTGCCGACACAGTAGGGACTCGCCTGCAAAAAAGCTGTCAAGACAGGGCGTCTTTACGCTTTCTTGATACCCCGTGCCGAGCTTTCTACACCGATTTGACGGGCATCTCCCTACGCTGGAGGCCTCGTCAAGATATCGGTATGAGGCATGTATGGATCTGATTTTTCTCGCCCTGACCGCAGGCCTGTTCGGCCTCACGCTGGGCCTGGTCGCGCTGTGCGACCGGCTGGGCGCCACCCCGGGAGCCCGCACGTGAACGCGATCATGATCGTGAGCGGCGTGCTGGCCGCCGGCCTGTTCATCTACCTGCTGGTGGCCCTGTTCCGCGCGGAGGACTTCTGATGAACGCCGCAGGCAATTCGTTGACAAACGCAACGACCGACGCGCTGATCACCGGCCAGTCCTGGATGCTGCTGGCCGTCTTCCTGGTAGTTCTGTTCTTGGCGGCATGGCCCTTGGGCCTGTGGCTGACCCGGGTGGCCGACGGCCGCTTTCCGGCGCCGCTGTCCCGCGGCGCGCAGATGGAACGCGGCCTGTTCCGTCTGGCCGGTGTGGACGCCGCGCAGGGCATGGGATGGAAGTCCTACGCCCTGTCGCTGCTGGTCTTCAACCTGATCGGTGTGCTCGCGGTGTATGCCCTGCAACGGTTCCAGCTGTCCTTGCCACTCAATCCGCAAGGCCTGCCGGCGATCAGCGCGGACTCGGCCTTCAACACCGCGATCAGCTTCGCCAGCAACACCAACTGGCAAGGCTATGCCGGCGAAGCCACGATGAGCTATCTGACCCAGATGCTGGCGTTGACCGTGCAGAACTTCCTGTCGGCCGCCACTGGCATCGCGGTCGTGTTCGCATTGATTCGCGGCATGGCCGCGCGGTCCAGCGCGTCGCTGGGCAACGCCTGGGTGGACCTGACCCGCGTCACGCTGTACGTGCTGCTGCCCCTGGCCATCCTGTTTGCTCTGTTCCTGATCAGCCAGGGCGTGGTGCAGAACCTGGATGCGTATCTGTCGGTCACCACGCTGCAAGGCGGGGCCGATGCCACCCAGGCGATCGCGATGGGTCCCGTGGCGTCGCAGGAAGCCATCAAGATGCTGGGCACCAATGGCGGCGGCTTCTTCAATGCCAATTCGGCGCACCCCTTCGAAAACCCCACCGCGCTGACCAACCTGCTGCAAATGCTGTCCATCTTCCTGATCCCGACCGCGCTGTGCGTCATGTTCGGCAAGCTGGTGGGCGACCTGCGCCAGGCTTGGGCGGTCCTTGCGGCCATGACGCTGATCTTCGTGGTCGTGGCCACCGGCACCATCGCTGCCGAACAGCAGGGCAACCCGTTGATCGCCGCGTTGGGCGTCGACCAGTCCTATGGCATGAGCCAGGCGGGCGGCAACATGGAAGGCAAGGAAACGCGCTTCGGCATCGGGGCATCGGCACTGTTTGCGACCGTGACCACGGCCGCATCGTGTGGCGCGGTCAATGCCATGCACGACTCGTTCACGCCCCTGGGCGGCATGGGACCGATGGTGTTGATGCAGCTGGGTGAAGTGGTGTTCGGCGGCGTCGGCACGGGCCTGTACGGCATGCTCGTGGTGGCGCTGGTCGCCGTGTTCCTGGCGGGCCTGATGATCGGCCGCACACCCGAATACCTGGGCAAGAAGATCGAGCCCTTCGAGATGAAGATGGCCGCGATCGCTCTCCTGGCTGCGCCCATCCTGACGCTGGTCGGCACCGCGCTGGCCGGGGTGCATCCGGATGGCCTGGCGGGTCTGGCCAACCCCGGACCGCATGGCTTTTCCGAAATGCTGTATGCGCTGACCTCGGGCGCGAACAACAACGGCAGCGCCTTTGCCGGCCTGTCGGCCAACACGCCCTTCTACAACACGCTGCAAGGCGTGGCCATGTGGTTCGGCCGCTTTGCCGTCATCGTGGCCGTGCTTGCGCTGGCCGGATCATTGGCTGCCAAGAAGCGCGTGCCTGTCACCGCGGGCACCTTGCCGACGCACGGCCCCCTGTTCGTGACCCTGCTGGTGGGCACCGTGGTGCTGATCGGCCTGCTCAATTTCGTTCCGGCGCTCGCCCTCGGGCCGATCGTCGAACACCTCATGCTGTATCCCGGCCACTGAGGAACCCGAGACTTCCATGACACGACATTCTTTTTCCCTTTGGGATCCGGTGCTGGCCGCCGGCGCGGTCAAGGCCGCGTTCATCAAGCTCGACCCCCGCGTGCAGTGGCGCAATCCGGTCATGTTCGTGGTCTATGTCGGCAGCATGCTGACGACCGCGTTATGGCTGCAGGCGCTGTTCGGTGAAGGCGAGGCGCCGGCGGGTTTCATCCTCGCCATTACCGCCTGGCTGTGGTTCACCGTCCTGTTCGCCAACTTTGCCGAAGCCATGGCCGAAGGCCGCAGCAAGGCCCAGGCCGCCTCGCTGCGCGGGCTCAAGCAAAGCACGACCGCCAGGAAACTGGCCCGTCCGGACCGGGCGGGCGGATGGCGCGAGGTGCCGTCCACCGACCTGCGCAAGGGCGACCTGGTGCTGGTGCAGGCCGGCGATCTGGTGCCGGTGGATGGCGAGGTGCTCGACGGCGTGGCGTCGGTGGACGAGAGCGCGATCACCGGCGAATCGGCGCCGGTCATCCGCGAATCGGGCGGCGATTTTTCGGCCGTGACGGGCGGCACCCGCGTGCTGTCGGACTGGCTTATCGTGCGGGTCGCGGTCAATCCGGGGGAAGCCTTCCTGGACCGCATGATCGCGATGGTGGAAAACGCCAAGCGCCAGAAGACGCCGAACGAGATCGCGCTGACGATCCTGCTGGTGGCGCTGACCCTGGTGTTCCTGGTCGTCACGGTCACCTTGATGCCGTTTTCGTATTACGCGGTCACGTCATCCGGTGCGGGGTCGGTCGTCTCGATCACCGTGCTGGTGTCGCTGCTCGTATGCTTGATTCCGACAACCATCGGCGGGCTGCTGTCCGCCATCGGCGTGGCCGGCATGAGCCGCATGATGCAGGCGAATGTGATCGCGACGTCCGGCCGCGCGGTGGAAGCCGCCGGCGATGTGGACGTCCTGCTGCTCGACAAGACGGGCACCATCACGCTGGGCAATCGCCAGGCGTCGGCCTTCGTGCCGGCCGGGGGCGTCACCGAACAGGCGCTGGCCGACCTGGCGCAACTGGCGTCGCTGGCGGATGAAACGCCCGAAGGCCGCAGCATCGCCGTGCTGGCCAAGCAGCGCTTCAATGTCCGGGAGCGCGACATGGCCAGCCTGTCGGCGACCTTCGTTCCCTTCACGGCGCAGACCCGCATGAGCGGGATCAACCTGGCAGGCGAGGGCGGTCCGCGGCAGATCCGCAAGGGCTCGTCGCAGGCCGTGCGCCAGCATATCGAGGCCCTGGGCGGGACCTTCCCGGCCGACGTGCAGGCAGCGGTGGACGCGGCCGCGCGCAACGGCAGCACGCCGCTGGTGGTGGCGGATGGCCGTGAGGTCAAGGGCATGGTCGAACTCAAGGACATCGTGAAGGGCGGCATCAAGGAACGCTTTGCCGAACTGCGCCGCATGGGCATCAAGACCGTGATGATCACGGGCGACAACCGGTTGACGGCCGCGGCCATTGCCGCTGAAGCCGGCGTTGATGACTTCCTGGCCGAAGCCACGCCCGAAGCCAAGCTCAAGCTGATCCGCGATTACCAGTCCGAAGGCCGCCTGGTGGCCATGACGGGCGATGGCACCAACGATGCGCCCGCGCTGGCGCAGGCCGACGTGGCGGTCGCCATGAACACCGGTACGCAAGCCGCGAAAGAGGCGGGCAATATGGTCGACCTGGATTCGAATCCGACCAAGCTGCTGGAAATCGTTGAAACCGGCAAGCAGTTGCTCATGACCCGGGGTGCGCTGACGACCTTTTCCACCGCCAATGACGTGGCCAAATTCTTTGCCATCATCCCGGCCGCTTTCGTGGCCACCTATCCGCAATTGAGCGCGCTCAATGTCATGGGGCTGGCCAGTCCATCGTCCGCCATCCTGTCCGCTGTCATCTTCAACGCGGTCATCATCGTCGCGCTGATTCCGCTGGCCTTGCGCGGCGTCGCGTATCGCGCCGTGGGCGCCAATGCGCTGCTGCGCCGCAATCTGCTGGTGTACGGCCTGGGTGGCCTGATTGCCCCGTTCGTCGGCATCAAGCTGATCGACATGGCGCTCGTCGCCCTTCATCTCGTCTAAGGAATCGTCATGCGCCAATTACTGCGTCCCGCCCTGACCCTGTTCGTATTGCTGTCGGTGGTCACCGGCCTTGTCTACCCCTGGCTTCTGACACGTGCCGGTGGCGCGCTGTTTCCCGACCAGGCGCAGGGGAGCCTGGTGCGGCACGACGGCAAGATCATCGGCTCGTCGCTGATCGGTCAGTCCTTCACCGATCCCGGCCTGTTCTGGGGCCGCCCGTCGGCCACCGCGCCCACGCCGTACAACGCAGCGGCGTCGTCCGGCTCCAACCTGGGACCGACCAACCCTGCGCTGGTCACGGCCATCCAGGGCCGGATCGATGCCCTGAAGGCTGCCGACCCGGCCAACACGCTGCCGGTCCCGGTGGACCTGGTGACGGCATCGGCCAGCGGGCTCGACCCGCACATCAGCCTGGCCGGCGCCTACTACCAGGTCGGCCGTGTGGCGGCTGCGCGCGGGCTGTCGGCCGATGCGGTGCGTGCGCTGGTGGAAACGCACAAGGAAGCGCGACAATGGGGTTTCCTGGGTGAGCCGCGCGTCAATGTGCTGGCCTTGAACCTGGCCCTGCTGGCGTCCCTGCCCGGGGCCTCGACCCCCATCGCTTCGACCGACAAGGCGAAATGAGCGCTGCCCGTCCCGATCCCGATCAGTTGCTTGACCGCCTGCGCAGCGACGAACTGCGCGCGGGACGGGGCCGGTTGCGGATCTACATCGGCGCGTCGGCCGGCGCCGGCAAGACCTACGCCATGCTGACCGCCGCGCACGAGGCCGTGGCCAAAGGCGTGGATGTGGTGATCGGCGTGGTCGAGACCCACGGCCGCGCCGACACCGCCGCCCGTGTCGAAGGCCTGGCGCGGCTGCCGCTGCGCACCGTGCCGCATCGCGGCCGCGACCTGGCCGAGTTCGACCTGGACGCGGCGCTGGCCCGCCGGCCCGGCCTGCTGCTGGTGGACGAGCTGGCGCATTCGAATGCGCCAGGCTCCCGGCACCCCAAACGGTGGCAGGACATGGAAGACGTGCTGGCCGCCGGGATCGACGTGCTGAGCACGCTCAATATCCAACATCTGGAAAGTCTGAACGACGTGGTTGCGGGCATCGTCGGCATCCGGGTGCAGGAAACCTTGCCCGATTCGGTGTTCGACACTGCCGACGAAGTGGTGATGGTGGACGTGCCGGCCGACGAACTGCTCGCGCGGCTCAAAGCCGGCAAGGTCTATGTCGCGCCGCAGGCCGAACGGGCGGCGCAGCACTTTTTTCGCAAGGGCAACCTGATCGCGCTGCGTGAACTGGCGCTGCGCCGCATGGCCGACCGCATGCAGGGCGATGTGCTGGACTACCGCGATGCCCAATCGATCCGCGACGTGTGGCGCACCCAGGAAGCCTTGCTGGCTTGCGTGGGGCCGGGGCCGGAAGGCGAGCAGGTCGTGCGCAGCACGGCGCGCCTGGCCGGCCGGCTCAACATCGCCTGGCATGCCGTGTACGTCGAAACCCCCGCCTTGCAGCGCGCGCCGCGCACCGAGCGCATGCGGGTGCTGGCCACGCTGCACCTGGCCGAAACGCTGTCCGCCACCACCGCCGTGCTGACCGGCGCCAACGTTGCGCAGGCCCTGGTGGAGCATGCCCGCGAACACAATCTGTCGACCCTGGTGATGGGGCCGGCGCGGCCGAAAGCGGGGGCCTTATGGCCACACCCCTGGCACAGGCAGCCCGCGGACGAGGTCGCGCGTTGCGGCGCCGACCTGGACGTGATCCGGATCGGCGCGCCGCGCAGCGACACGCCGTCACCGTCCGGCACGGCCGGGCGCGACGCCCGATCGATGGCATCGCGCGCCGCCGAGCCGGCCTCGGGCCGCAGCCGCTGGACTGCCTACCTGTGGCCGGTGCTGGGCGCGGTGATCACGACCGCGTGCCTGCAACCCCTGTCCGATCTGCTGGAACCGACCAATATCGCCATGCTGTTCCTGCTGGGCGTGGTCGGGATCGCGGTGCGCCAGGGGCGGGGGCCGGCGGCGCTGGCCGCCTTGCTGAACGTCGCGGCCTTTGACCTGTTCTTCATCCCGCCCATCCTGTCGTTCACGGTCAATGATGCCCAATACGTGCTGACCTTTGGCGTCATGCTTGCGGTTGGCCTGGTCGTCGGGCAACTGACGGCGGGCCTGCGCTTCCAGGCGCGCATCGCCGCGCACCGCGAAACGCGCGCCCGCAAGCTGTTTGAATTCGCCCGCGATCTGTCGGGCGCCTTGCAGCGAGACCAGGTGGTCGAGTCGACCGGCAGCACCTTGTCGTCGGCCTTTGGCAGCCAGGTGGTGTTGCTGCTGCCCGGCGACGACGATGCCCTGGTCATGCCGCACCCTGCGCCCGATGGCCTGGACCTGGGCATTGCGCAGTGGGCGTGCGACCAGGATCGGCAGGCGGGCCTGAGCACCGACACCTTGCCCGCCAGTCCCTTTCGCTACGTGCCGCTGCGCGCGCCCATGCGCATTCGCGGGGTGCTTGCCATCCGCCCGCAAGACCCCCGCTGGCTGTTGATTCCCGAGCAGCAACGCCAGCTCGACACCTTTGCCAGCCTGATCGCGATCGCGCTGGAGCGGGTGCACTATGCCGACGTCGCGCGCCAGACCCTGGTGGGCATGGAGGCCGAACGCCTGCGCAATTCCTTGCTGTCGGCCATGTCGCACGACATCCGCACGCCATTGACCGTGCTGGCGGGGCTGGCCGAATCGCTGGCCACCGTCCCGCCGGCCTTATCGCCCGATCAATTGGACCAGGTGCATGCGATCCGCGACGAGGTCATGCACATGAGCACGCTGGTCGCCAACCTGCTGGACATGGCGCGCATACAAAGCGGCGCGATCACCTTGCGGCGCGAATGGCAGTCGCTGGAAGAAATCATCGGGACGGCGATCCAGTCCGTGCGCCGACAGCTGGGGCCCCGAGCGGTCACGGTCACGCTGCCGCCCGATCTGCCGCTGGTCGAATTCGATGCCGTCCTGATCGAACGGGTGCTGGCCAACCTGCTGGAAAACGCCGCGAAGTACACGCCGCCCACCACGCGCATCACCCTGTCCGCCGCCTGCGTCGGCAAGGACCTGCGCGTGACCGTGGCCGATGACGGTCCGGGCCTGCCGCCCGGCCGGGCCGACCGCCTGTTCGACAAGTTCACGCGCGGGGACACCGAGTCGGCCACGCCCGGCGTGGGGCTGGGCCTGGCCATTTGCCGCGCCATCGTCGATGCGCATGGCGGCCACATCTCGGCCGGCGCGTCGGCGCAGGGCGGCGCGGCCCTGACATTTACCTTGCCTTTGGGCACGCCACCGGTCATCGATGCCGATGCCGAGCTGCCCGTCCTACCGGAAACCGCCTGATGTCCGACCCGTTGCCCACCGCGATCCTGATCGAAGACGAACCGCAGATCCGCCGCTTCGTGCGCGCGGCGCTGGAAGGTGAGGGCTGGAGCGTGTTTGAAGCCGATACCGTCAAACGCGGCCTGATCGACATCGGCACGCGACGGCCGGACCTGGTGATCGTGGATCTGGGCCTGCCCGACGGCGACGGCGCCGAATTGATCCGCGATGTGCGCAACTGGTCGTCCGTGCCGGTGATCGTGCTGTCGGCCCGCGCCGACGAAACCGACAAGGTCAAGGCGCTAGACGCCGGCGCCGACGACTACTTGGTCAAACCGTTTGGCGTGGCCGAACTGATGGCGCGGGTGCGCGCAAACCTGCGGCGATCGCGCAGCGACAAGACCGCGTCGCCCGTGTTCACGTTCGGCAATGTCGAAGTCGACCAGAGCGCGCGCATTGTGCGCAAGGCCGGCGCCGAAGTGCACCTGACGCCGATCGAATACCGGCTGCTCGGCGTGCTGATTGCCAATGTCGGCCGGGTGATGACGCATCAACAATTGCTGCGCGCGGTGTGGGGACCGGGCCGGTCCGACAGCAGCCACTACCTGCGCGTGTACATGGGCCACCTGCGGCAAAAACTGGAAGACGATGCCGCGCAGCCGCGGCACATTCTTACCGAGACCGCGGTGGGCTATCGGCTGGTGGAAGACGCGCCCGGTCACTGACGGTTGCATCACTGCCTGGCTCACCCGGGCAACTCGTGGCACCCTTGGTAATTCACATCACCGGCCACCTGACCGGAGCCCCCCATGAAACCTGTCTTGCTGTCTCTTTTCATCCTGGCCCTGTGTACCGCGTGCCAGTCCTATCCCCGCACGCCCAACGAGACGTCCAGCCGCAGCGGCATCGAAGTCTATGGCCTGGTGGATGTCGGCGTCACGTCGACACGTTGAGGGACTGTCCCTCCTGATCCTTCTTGGTCGATCAGATGCGCGCACCATTGGATGGCCTACTCCGCTTTCAGGTGCAGGTCAGCCATAGGAATGGTTTTTGCTGATGCGCTGGTGAATTCTCTCTTCTCATTCACCACCGGCCGCGCCGGCAAATAGGCAGCGCATGTTCAAACGTTTTTTCGTCCTCGCCAAGAAATCGGTCAATGCATGGGTGGACGACTATGCACCCAGCATGGGCGCCGCCATTTCGTACTACACCGTGTTTTCAATGGCGCCCCTGCTCATCATTGTGCTGTCGGTCGCGGGCTTCATCTGGGGCCGTGAAGCGGTCGAAGGCCAGCTGTATGGCCAGCTGACGTCCATGATCGGGACGGAGGGCGCGGCGGGCGTGCAGAGCCTGATCGCGAGTGCCGACAAGCCCGCCGCAGGCATCGTTGCCACCATCATCAGCGTGGCCGTGTTGATCTTTGGTGCGACCACCGTGTTTGCCGAGTTGCAGAGCGCGCTCGACCGCATCTGGCAGGTGCCCGAAGACCAGAAGCAGAGCGGCATCCTGTCGACCATCCGTGCCCGTTTGCTGTCGTTCGGACTGGTGCTCTGTCTGGCCTTCCTGCTGATGGTGTCGCTGGTGCTCAGCGCCGGCCTGGCCGCAGTCGGCAGCTATGCGACGGACCTCTTCCCGGGGTGGGAAGTCTTGATGCGGCTGTTGAACATGGCGGTGTCGCTGGCGGTCACGACCGTGTTGTTCGCCCTGATTTTCAAGATGATGCCGCAGGCCAAGATCGCCTGGCGCGATGTGTGGGTCGGCGCCTTCGTGACGGCCGTGCTGTTCGAAGTTGGCAAGCTGCTGATCGGCCTTTACATCGGCAAGAGTTCCGTCACGTCATCATTCGCCGCCGCGGGATCGCTCGTGATCGTGCTGCTGTGGGTGTATTACGCCGCGCAAGTGTTCCTGCTTGGCGCGGAATTTACCTGGGTCTATGCCAACGAGCACGGATCGCGCGCGAATGAAGGCGTGGATACCGATACGGGTAAACAGAGCAACCTGCCGCCAAGCAAGTCGGACGATCCGGCGGACAACGCCACGGGCACTACGGCTGGCAATGCCGGCAGTGCCGGCGCCAAGCCGGCCTCGATCCCGGCCGTGCAGCCGCTGATGCCGCGCCTGGCGTCGCGCAAGCAGATGCCTTACCGCCGCAGCGCTACCTGAACGCGGCCGGGCCGCCCAAGCCCCCCGGGCCGGCGGTTGGTATCATGGCCGCCCGCCCGCACGGCGCTTGCCGCGGGCGGGACTGCCATTTCAGGACACCATGACGATCAAGATCAACGACGAACTGCGTGCGTACATCGACCCGCTGACCCCCGACGAATACGATGCGCTGGAGCGCAGTCTGCTGGCCGAAGGCTGCCGCGACGCGCTGGTGCTGTGGGGTGACCTGCTGGTGGATGGCCATAACCGCTACGCCATCTGCACCAAGCACAACCTGCCGTACAAGACCATTCAGAACGAACGCTTCACCAGCATCGACGATGTCCACCTGTGGATGATCGATAACCATCTGGGGCGGCGGAGTGTGTCCGACTTCCAGCGCGGCATCCTTGCCTTGCGCAAGAAAGACATCGTGCTGGCGCGCGCCCGGGCCCTGGAAGACGCTGCCGCGGCGGCCCAGGCCAATCAGGACGCTGACGCCGCAGACGCAGCCGCCGCTGACGCGGAGCGTTCCGCGCCGCCCCCCGTGCTGGCCACACGCGAATCGATCGCCAAGGCTGCGCGGGTCAGCAGCGCGACCATCGGGCAGATCGAAAAGATCCAGCGCGAGGCCGCGCCGGAACTGGTGCAGGCCGTGAAAGCCGGGGAGATCTCGATCAACGCCGCGGCTGCCGTGGCCACGTTGCCGGTCGATGCCCAGCAGGCCGCCGTGGCGGGTGGGCGCAAGGAACTGCGCGAAGCCGCCCGCCTGGTACGCGAGCAGAAAGCGGCCGCTCGTCCGCCCAAGGCGCCGAAGGAGGAGGGCGGTGACAGCGACAGCAAGGCGGCGGTTCCGGCCACCGACAGCGAGCACGCGCGCCTGCTGGAAAAGATCGCAACGCTGGAAGACGAAAACGCGAAGTTGCGGCGCCAGGTGGTGGGCCTGACGACCGCATTGGAAGCCGCGCGCCGCGAGGCCAGCGAAGGCTGATACGGGGCACGCGCTGCCCGGAGGCGGCCCGCTGACGGCTTGTTGGGCAGCGCCGTGCGGCCAGCGACGGCCGGAACAGCGACGGCGGAACAGCGCGCCGCCAGTTCATTCCACGCTGTATACAGCGTCGCCGGCATGGCACTTCACTCCGCATGCTGCCCTCTGCAAAGCCAAGCCTTAATCCCAAATAATGAGCCAATCGGTCGGCAAGCTAGGGGATTTCCCTTGATCCGGCTGCGTTTCGTTGCCCACCCCCGACCCGCTGTATACACTGTGTATTCATGTGCAACGCCCAGGCTTTCTTGCGGCGTTGACGTCCCCGCAGCGACTCCGGCCATGCACGACGACACCATCAGCTCCCTTGACAGCAAGACCCCCGCCACTGCCCAGGCCGCCGCCTCGCAGACCGTGCGTGCCCTGCTGGGCCTGCGCGAACTGATATTGGGCGGGGAACTGGCTGCCGGTGCGCGCATCTCTGAATTGTGGGTGGTCGAACGCCTGGGGGTGTCCCGCACGCCGGTACGCGCCGCGTTGATCCGGCTGCAGGAAGAAGGCCTGCTGGACGTGATCCCGTCGGGCGGCTACGCCGTCCGCCTGTTCTCGGAAGGCGAGATCCGCGACGCCATCGAATTGCGCGGCACGTTGGAAGGCCTGGCCGCGCGGCTGGCCGCCGAACGCGGCGTGTCCGAAAACTGGCTGCGCCACATGCAGGACTGCGTCGACCAGATCGACGAGATCCTGGCCGGCGAACTGACCGAAGCCAAGTTCTCGACCTACGTCGAGGTCAACGAACGATTCCATCGCCTGCTGGCCGCGGCGTCCAGCAGCAGCGTGATCGAACGCCAGCTGGAAAAAGTCATGTCGCTGCCGTTTGCATCGGCCAGCGCGTTCGTCATGGTGCAGGCGATCGACCCAGGCGGCCGCGATGTGCTGGTGCTGGCTCAGGCGCAGCACCGGTCGCTGCTGCAGGCGATCCGCCAGCGCGAAGGTGCGCGGGCCGAAGCCCTGATGCGGGAACATGCCCGCATCGCGCATCACAATCTTCAAAGCGCCTTCGACAACCAGAAGGCGATGACCCGTTTGTTGGGCGGCAACCTGATCCGCCGCCCGGCGGCGTAGCCTGCGCTGCGCCGTCCCGCCATAACCAGAAGTCGTGGCCGCGCCCGGGTGCGCGGACTGCACCGGTAACCCCTGCCGACCGGCCGCCGCCGGAGGCGCTACGGAGATAGACATGTTCCTGAAAAATACCTGGTACGTTGCCTGCACCCCTGACGAGATCGACGGCAAGCCGCTCGGCCGGCAGGTGTGCGGTGAAAAGATCGTGTTCTTTCGCGGACCCGACGGCAAGGTCGCGGCGACCGAAGATTTCTGTCCGCACCGCGGCGCCCCGCTGTCGCTCGGTTTCATGCGCGAAGGCCGCCTGGTCTGTGGCTATCATGGCCTGGAAATGGGCACTGACGGCAAGTGTGCCGGCATGCCCGGCCAGCGCGTCGGCGGATTTCCGGGACTGCGCACCTTTCCGGTCATCGAACGCTACGGCTTCATCTGGGTATGGACGGGCGAAGCCGAACTGGCGGACCCGGCCAAGCTGCACCCGCTGGAATGGGCCGAGAGTTCGGACTGGGCCTATGGCGGCGGCCTGTACCACATCAATTGCGATTACCGGTTGATGATCGACAACCTCATGGACCTGACCCATGAGACCTATGTGCACGCAAGCAGCATCGGCCAGACCGAGATCGAAGAGTCTGCACCGTCCACCAAGATCGAAGGCGAGTCCGTGGTGACCAGCCGCTTCATGGAAAACGTGATGCCGCCGCCCTTCTGGGCGTCTGCCTTGCGAGGCAACAATCTGGATGGCGATGTGCCGTGCGACCGCTGGCAGATCTGCCGCTTTACCCCGCCCAGCCATGTGCTGATCGAAGTGGGCGTGGCGCATGCGGGCAAGGGCGGCTATCACGCCGACCCCGCGCACAAGGTGTCGAGCATCGTGGTCGACTTCATCACGCCCGAAACCGAAACCTCGATCTGGTACTTCTGGGGCATGGCGCGCAACTTCCGTCCGCAAGACGAAGCGCTGACCGCCATGATCCGCGAAGGGCAGGGCAAGATTTTTGGCGAAGACCTGGAAATGCTGGAAGCGCAGCAGCGCAACCTGCTGGCCAATCCGACGCGCCGCATTCTCAAGCTCAACATCGATGCCGGTGGCGTGAAGTCGCGCGAAATGATCGACCGTTTGCTGGAACAAGAAAAGCGCCCGGAAGCAGCGTGATCGACCGGTATTGACGCGGAAGAAAAAATCCATGCAGATGCATGGATTTTTTTTGGCGCATGCGTTGATGACAGCAGCGCCAGCCGCCCCGGCTTGGTGCGGAAATCGCCAATCGCTGGATATTTGCGCCTGTCCGCCCTGCGCCGCACTATATAAATTATGCGCGATCGCATAAAATCAGGGGTCTGCGCGGCAAGACCTTCCTGGTCCGGCGCGGTTTTTCTGGCCCACGCACCATGTCATCGCATCTGCCGACTCAAGATTTCCCGCCCACACGCACGCTTTCGGAGCGCGCGTACCGGCTGCTGCGTGACGACATCCTGGCGGGGCGTCTGGAACCCGGTTCCAAGCTCAAGTTGCAGGCGCTGCAAAAGCGCTATGGACTCGGCATCAGCCCCATCCGCGAAGCCCTGATGATGCTGTCCAACGAACGCCTGGCCGCCAACGAAGGCCAGCGCGGTTTCAGCGTGGCCGAGGTGTCGGCGGAAGACCTGGCCGACATCGTCAAGGCCCGCCGCCACATCGAAGGCATCCTGCTCAAGGAAGCCATCGAAAACGGCGACGACGAGTGGGGCGCCGCCATTGCCGCGGCCTACTACAAGCTGGCGCGCACGCCGCTGCCCAGCGACACCAGCGACGACGAAGCCATTGAACGTTTCGAGCGCGCTCACCGCAACTTCCATCTGGCCATGTTGAGCGGCGCGCGGTCTCCGTGGCTGCTGCGCATCGACGAACAACTGGTCGCGCATTCGGAACGGTATCGCCGCATCCGCCTGCTGCATGTCGAAGGCGTGCAGTCGTCGTCTGCGTACGAAACCCGTGAAGAAGACAATGTGGTGGCCGAACACGAACGGCTCATGCAGGCGGTGCTGGACAAGAACCTGCCTGCCGCGTTGGCGTTGCTCGACCAGCACATTGGCGACACCGGACGGCTGGTGGCGGACTACCTGGGCTATGACGGCAAGGGCGCGCCCGCCACTGCAAAACCTTCATCGCGTGCGCCTGCCCGCCGGCCGGCGGCGTCGTCATCGCCTGACACCGCGCCCGTGCCTGCGCGAGAGCGCAAGCCGCGCAACCGCAACGCGGCCAGTCCCGCCTGATAAAAAAAGCCACGCAGTGCGTGGCTTTTTTACGTCTTTCCCAAATTTCCTGGCCAGTCCGTGCGTCACCTGCTGTCCCTAGCAAACAGGTGACGCACGCTGCCGTGGCGCGCGCGGACGACGCGCGCCCACGCTCATTGCGCGGCCGGTGCGCCGAACGCCACGAGTTCGATTTTCATGCCAGGCACCACAAGTTGCACCGCGGCGCTCGACCGGCTGGGGTAGGGCGCGGTGAAGAACTCGCGGTAGATGCCGTCGATGACTTTCATGTCCTTGACGTCGGTCATGTAGATCAGGACCTGGGCCACATCGGCCAGCGTGCCGCCACCGGCTTCCATGGCCTTTTGCAGATTCTGAAAGGTCAGGCGTGCCTGGTCTTCGATCGGCCCGGTGTCGATGCTTCCGTCATCCCGCACCGGCCCGGCCGACGTGAAGATCACGCCATTGGCGCGCACGGCCCACGAAAAGGGTTGGCCCACATCGGGCAGATTGACGTCGAGGACTTCTTTCATGAGTCGGTGTTCCGTACGAGTTGATCGAGGTCAGCGTACCACTGGTCCGCGGGGTCCCGCAGGGTCAGGTGCGTGTCGAAATGGGTCATGCCGGCGCGCATGGTCAGCGTCGTTGAGGCAGGCTGCGCCGCCAGCAGGCGCGCCGTGCGGCGGTTCGACAGGATCACGCGCGCGCTGTCGTTTTCGCCGTAGCTCAGGCGCATCGGCACCCGGTTGCCGCGCGTCCAGCTGATCGGGCTCATCATTGCGTCGTCATACCGGTCGGACAGCACCGCCGTGTATACGCGATCATCCAGGCTGCCGGGTTCGGGCGACGTGTGATGCAGGTCCAGGATGCCGCTGATCGGCAGGCAGCCGCGGATCGATGCCGCAGGCACGCCCACCTGTTCCAGCGCGTCGGGCTGCAACGCCGTCATCATGGCCAGATGGCCACCGGCCGAATGGCCGCTCAGGTACATGCGCGTGGCGTCGATGCCATGCGATGCGCCGTGCGCCACCAGATGGGCCAGCATCGCGCGGCAGTCGTCGATCGGCGCCGGCATGGGGTAGTCCGGCGCCAGGCGATAGGTGGGTGCGACCAGCACCATGTTCAGCCGAGCCACCTGCGACGCCATGAAACCGGTGAATTCCTTGTAACCATTGGTCCACCCGCCACCGTGCCAGAACACCAGCACAGGCAGGCCTTGGGCGTCCATCGGGGCAAACACGTCGTACCGGTGCGCGGCGTCCGGACCATAGGCCAGGTCACGCGTGATGACGAGGTCATCGGGTACCTCGGCTGACCACGCAAGTGCTTGATCTGCATAGTCTTCCGCGGCTTTGAACGGAAGGGGAGGTTGCGGGGCCAGGGTGAAAGCGATGCGCCGGGTCAAGGAAGTCATCCAGTCGAAAAGACGCCATATGGTGATTCAAAAATATGGCTAGCGCAATAATTTATATTTTCTTCATAAACTTATATTGACACTGTCGTTACAGAAAACAGAGAATAAAGATCAGCAAGCCGGCACTCACTCTTCGCGCTGGCCACCCCTTCCTGTCTCTTGCATTGTTCCTCTGGAGTCTGTCGATGAGTCGCCACACGTTGTCCCTGCTGTGCAAGCGCACACTCGCAATGGGTCTGGTCG
The DNA here is from genome assembly GCF_013408655.1 of Pigmentiphaga litoralis. Lineage (NCBI taxonomy): Bacteria > Pseudomonadati > Pseudomonadota > Betaproteobacteria > Burkholderiales > Alcaligenaceae > Pigmentiphaga > Pigmentiphaga litoralis. Next base: position 1,884,125 of record NZ_JACCBP010000001.1, on the reverse strand, counting down.
CCACTGCCGCGGCGGCACTGGCTGCGCCTGCCGCGTATGCGCAACAGCTCGTCCGCATCTCGGCGGCGTCGATTGACACGGACGCGCTCAGCAAGTCGCTGGTGACCTTCAAGGACACGCTGGAAAAGTCGGCGCCCGGGCGTTTCGACATCAAGGTCTACCCGGCCAGCACGCTGTTCAAGCAAGGCACCGAAGTGCCCGCCATGCAGCGCGGCAACCTCGAAATGAGCACGATGACCACGTTCGAGGTCGAACAGCAGATTCCCGAATTTTCCGTGTTCAGCACCGGCTATCTGTTCCGTGACTACGGCCACATGAAAGCCGTATTCGCCAGTCCGATCGGGGCCGAGTACGCCAAGAAGGTGGAAGAGGTCATGGGGATCAAGATCCTGCAACCCTTCTACCTGGGCACCCGGCAGGTCAACCTGCGCAAGGCGCGCGACGTGAAGGGACCGGACGACCTGAAAGGCGTGAAGCTGCGCGTGCCGGGTGGACCGGGCTGGCTCGCCCTGGCGCGTGGCCTGGGGGTCAGCCCGACGCCGATGGCCATGCCCGAGGTCTATCTGGCGCTGAGCACCGGCACCATCGACGGCCAGGAAAATCCCTTGTCGATCATGCGCGCCAACAAGCTGGAAGAAGTCACGCAGCAGATCGTGCTGACGTCGCATCTGGTGCAGCCCGTCTTTTTGGCGATGGCCCTGCCGATCTGGAACAAGCTGTCGGCCGACGACCAGGCCAAGGCCATGGCCGCCGCCAAGGTCGCGGCCGACGCCAACGACAAGGCCCGCATCGCCGAAGAAAAAAGCATTGTCGACGAACTGCAGGCCAAGGGCCTGAAGATCGCGCGGCCGGATACCGCCCTGTTCCGCAAGGCCGTGATGGCGCAATACGAATCGTCGGGCCTGAAAGCCAAATGGCCCGCCGGCATGTATGAACGCATCGAACAGGTGAAGTAATGGAAGACGTCGAACGCACGCCGCCGGGTGCGATCGAACGCGCGGGGCTGGGTGTGCGCCGGGTGTTCGAGGTGCTTGGTGTCGCGCTGCTCGCTCTCGTCCAGCTGACCTTCATGTACGGCGTCATCAGCCGCTACGTGTTCCACCGTCCGGTGGAATGGGCAGACGAGATCGTGATCGTGACCTACCTGTGGTCGATGTTCCTGGCCGCTGCGTTCACGGTCACGCTCAAGGAAAACGTGGCGTTCGACATGATCTATACGGCGCTGCCGGCCAAGGGCCAGCGCGTCATGCTGCTGGCCGGCTCGGCGCTGGTTGCGCTGTTGCTCGCCTGGGCGACCCCGGCGGTGTATGCCTATGTGGCGTTCCTGACCCGTGAACGGACGCCCGTCCTTGAGTGGCCCCTGAACGTGGTCTATAGCTGCGTCGTCGTGTTCTTCGTCGTGACCGTGGTCCGCGAGCTCTGGCGCTGCGCGGTGTTGATGACGCCCAAGTGGCGCGAGCACCTGTGACCGCCTTGCCTTCCTACGCCGAGAGCCGCGAATGAGCCATTCTTTCCTGTTGATGATCGTGGTGTTCTTCGTGCTCGCGCTGGTGCGCGTGCCGTTGTCGCTCGCGATGATAGGCAGCAGCGTCGTGTACTTCATCGTGACGGGCCAGGACCTGGGCCTGATCGCCGACCAGATGATGAACTCGCTCATGAGCAGCTATGTGATGCTGGCCGTGCCGATGTTCATCCTGGCCGCCAACATCATGAACGCGGCCACCATCAGCGACCGTCTGTGGGCCGCGGCCAATGCCATCGTCGGCCGCGCGCAGGGCGGGCTGGCGTACGTGTCCGTCCTGCTGCTGATCGTGTCGTCCAGCATGACGGGCAGCGCGATCGCCGATGCGTCGGGCGCCGGCATGATGTCCGTGCGGATGATGAAAAAAGTCGGCGGGTATCCCCGGGGCTTTGCGGCTGCCGTGGTGGCCGCCGGGTCGACCGCCGCATCCGCGATTCCGCCTGCGATCCCGCTGGTGATCTATGCGCTGATCTCGGGCGCGTCGGTGGGCGCGCTGTTCCTGGGCGGCCTGCTGCCCGGCATCCTGATGGGTGCGGCGCTGATGGCCGTCATCTACTTCCTGGCGCCGCGGATGAACCTGCCGCGTGGCGAGGCCGTGCCGCGGCGGGACCTGCCCAAGGTGTTCGCGCAGGCGATCATTCCCATGACCCTGCCGGTAGTGCTGCTGGGCGGGATCTGGGCCGGCATCTTTACGCCGACCGAAGCCGCTGCCGTGGCGGGCGGCTATGCGCTGCTGCTGGGCCTGTTCGTGTATCGCGCGCTCAATCCCAAGGTGCTGTTCGCGGTGTTTGCGGAATCGTCGCGCGCGTCCGCCGTGGTCATGCTGCTGATCGCCGGCGCCTACGTCACCAACTATGTGGTGACGGCCGAAGGCCTGGATCGCATGTTCCTGACGTGGGTCCAGAGCCTGGGCCTGGGCCCGGTCGGATTCTTCCTGACGGTGAACGTGCTGCTGCTGGCCATGGGCATGCTGTTCGATACCGGCGTGCTGCTGCTGGTGGTCATTCCGATCCTGATGCCGACGGTCAAGGCGCTGGGTATCGACCTCGTGCATTTCGGCGTCGTGATCGTTATCAATCTAATGATCGGCTTGTCAATGCCGCCGCACGGCATGTTGCTGTTCGTCCTCAGCGCGCATTCGAAAACGCCTGTGGGTGAGATTTTCAAGGCAATCTTGCCCTTCATTGCCGCATTGTTGGCAGTATTGCTGTTGATGACACTGGTGCCGCAAACCGTGCTCTGGTTGCCGCAGCTGTTTGGTTATTGAGCTTGTGAAATCGTGCCTGTGCGGCAGGTCGGGGGGCCTGCCGCACTCCCGGAAATAACGATGTTTCCTTGGTACAGAGGCGGTTCGAACCGCTCGCCCCTATCGGATTATTTCTTGGTCCTTGCAGTTCCTGGCACGATTGGCGGGCATCCGGTCCGCCCATCGTCGACTTGTCCTTATCAGTTCACGATCGGAGAAATCGAGTGAAAAAGCTCACGCTTCCCTTGGCCGTCCTGGCCGCCTTGTCTGGCAACGCCGCGTTCGCACAAAGCAACGTCACCCTGTACGGCCTGATTTCGGAAGGCTACGTCTACACCAACAACGTCGGCGGCAAGAGCATGTCCGAGCTGAAGGGCAACCTGCAGCAGGGCTCGCGCTGGGGGATCCGCGGCAGCGAAGATCTGGGCAACGGGAACAGCGCCATCTTCACGCTGGAAAGCGGCTTTTCGCCAGACACCGGCACGTCGGCCCAGGGCAACCGCCTGTTCGGCCGCGCCGCCGTCGTCGGCCTGTCGAACAAGACCTGGGGTACCGTGACGGTCGGCCGCCAGGCTGATGCCATGTCGCAGACTTTGCAGGGCTACGAGTCGGCCATCCAGATCGCCGCCACCGGCACCCACATCGGTGACAACGACAACTTGTTCCCGACCTTCCGTATCAACAACTCGGTGCAGTATTCGGGTCAGTTCGGCGGCCTGGGTTTCAAGACCGTGTACGGTTCGTCGGACCGCGCCGGCGCCCCCAGCGACAACCGCAGCTTCAGTGCTGGCGCCACCTGGGCGCAAGGCCCCTGGGCGGTCAGCGCCGCCGTGCACGACATCCGTCGTCCGAGCAGCGCGACCAACGCGGCCGGCGCCGTCACGCTGGACTACGGTGCGTTCTCGCCGTTCATCACCAGCCCGGTGTCGGGTGCAGGCGTGGCACGCCAGACCGCCAGCGGTGCAGGCGGCTCGTACGCCCTGACCGCGGGCACCAAGGTGTCGTTGCTGTATACGCACACCGAATTCAAGTACATCGACAACACGGGCTTGAAGCTGTCGAACTATGAAGCGTCGATCACCAGCTTCGTGACGACCAACACCCAGCTGGGCGCAGGCTATGTGTTCACCAATGGCAAGTACGACAGCAACGGCAACAAGCCGAAGTGGCATCAGCTGAACCTGGCCGCCGACTACTTCTTCTCGAAGCGCACCGACGTGTACCTGGTCGGTCTGTATCAGAAGGCTGCCGGCGACGCGCAATACGCGCAGTTGTTCACGACCGGGCCGTCGGACTCCAAGTCGCAGGCCCAGTTGATCGCAGGCATCCGCCACAAGTTCTGATCGGATTGTCCGCTGTGCTTTCTGCTTGAACAAATGCCGGCGATGCCGGCATTTGTACTGGTAAATCGGTAACAAAACAGCCTACGCACTCACCGTAGCTCCGAGAACGCCGTCATACACTACGCGGCAAGCTTTTTTCTCTTCTCGGATGCACGAATGCCTCAGTTGCCCTGGTACGTCTACGTACTCTTGGCCATCATTGCCGTCTTGGGATGCTGGCTGCTGCTGCCGGCACGCAAACCGAATCCCCGCGATCGCGAACCCTTCCGCCGCAGTTCACCTGCCACGGCGGCGACGGGCGAACGCGCGCGTCAACTGCTTCCCGGATTGATCCACGCCGTCGACTTCGGCGCCACCGTCGACAGCCTGAGCACGGGCGTGAAGCGCGCCCGGGTGGCCAGTGCCTTGAACGACTGGTGGAACATCGGCAGCACCGAGCAGGCGCAGTCCACATTGGGCTGGCTGCTGCAGGAAGGGCACCGCGCGGTCTGGCCGCATGTGTGGCGCATCGCCACGTCCGAGCCGGTCGAAAACTGGACGGCGTCGGTCTATGCGATCCGCCAGAAAGTGGATCGCGACCAGATCCAGGAATATCTGAACCACCTGGCTGAGACCCTGCCGGGCTTGCAGGAGCAGGGTGTCGTCCAATCCAGCGACGACCTGGCGCGCGGCATCGTGGCGTGGGACATGAGCCGGGCGATCATGGTGGCGCGCATGTGCTACGACTGCAAGCTGATCACCGAGCCGCAGGCCTGGGAAGTGATCGCCTATGCGTCGGCAGCCGTCTCGCACAGCCTGTCGTCGTGGGAAGACGTGGCCAAGAGCACGGTGATCGGCCGGGCGATGTGGACCGGGCAGGGCGCCCCGCTGACGGAGCTGACCGCCATTGCGGCCCAGTGCCGGAATGACCCGGCCAGCCCGTGGACCACGACGCCATTCAAGGCGACGCCAACGGAAGTGTGAATCTGGAAGCTGGCGCGCCGGCCGGCCTGCCTGGTGCAGGGCCTTGCTGCCTGGGGCCGCCGCTGTCCGGGGTGACCCCCACCGACCACCGGATGCATCAACAAAAAGGCCGTTCCACTGGAACGGCCTTTTGTTTGCAGCGAGGGGTTGGTCTGTGGCGTTATTCGCCGACCGTGCTCGAAAAGTCGCGCACGACGTGCACGACCCGCTGCGCGCCCAGACGCATCTGCTCGATCGCGGCGCCGGCTTCGTGCGCCAGGACCACGCCCTGTTCGACTTCGTCCAGGCTGCTGTTCATGCTGGTGACGGCGGCGCGTGTGTCGACCTGCACGCGGTCCACCGTACCGGCGATTTCGGTCGTGGAATTGCGGGTGCGTTCAGCCAGCTTGCGCACTTCGTCGGCCACCACGGCAAAGCCGCGGCCGGCTTCGCCAGCCCGTGCCGCTTCGATGGCGGCATTCAGTGCCAGCAGGTTGGTGCGATCGGCGATTTCCTTGATCGTGGCGACGATGGCGCCGATCCGTTCCGAATGCGCGCCCAGGTTCGACACCTGGCCCGATGCGTCTTTGACCATGGACGAGATGGCGCGCATCTTGTCGACGGTCTGCTGGATGACCTGTTCGCCATTGTTGGACAGGGCTTCCGTTTCCAGGGAGATGCGGTAGGCGCTGGCAGCGCTGTCCTTCTCGGCCTGCAGGCGCTTGATGCGTTCGGTCACGTCGGTCGCGAACTTGACGACCTTGATCGGGCGGCCGTCGGGGTCCAGCACCGGGTTGTAGGTTGCTTCGAGCCACACGGTTTCGCCGCGCTGGTTGACGCGTTCGCACTGGCCCGAGAAAAAGGCGCCGGAATTGAGACGTTCCCACAGCTGCGCGTATTCGCGGCTGGCGGTGTATTCCGGTGTGCACAGCATGTTGTGGTGTTTGCCACGCACGCCGTCCAGCGTGTACCCCATGGCTGACAGAAAATTGTCATTTGCCGTCAGGATCGTGCCGTCCATCCCGAATTCAATCACCGCCATCGACCGGCCCAGGGCTTCGGTCACGCTGCGCAACATGCCGGATTCGCGCACGCGCTCGGTAATGTCGGACGCGACCTTGACGATCTTGACCGTGCGGCCGGCGTCGTCCAGCACGGGGGAATAGGTGGCTTCGAGCCAGATCGGCGCGCCGGACTTGTTCATGCGCGAGAAGCGGCCCTGCATCGGTTCGCCCTTGCGCAGGCGATTCCAGAAGTCGGCGTAGTCGGCGCTGGCCGCGTATTCGGGGTGGCACAGCGTGCGGTGATGGCGGCCCTGCAGTTCTTCCACGCGATAGCCCACGCTGGAGGCGAAGCGGGCGTTGCACCGGAGGATGACCCCGTCGGTGCCAAATTCCACCATCGCCATCGACGCGTCCAGCGCGTCGTGCAGGGCGGTGAAATGCTGGAGTTCGTTCTGTGTTTGCGCGAGTTGCGCTTTGGTCTTGTTATTGAACATGGTGCGTGGCTTTTTCTACAGTTCTGATTCGGTGGGAGCGCTTCGGCTGAGGATCTTGACCTGGGTGATGCACATGTAGCCGACGCCATACACGTTGCGCAGCTGCAGTTCGGGCGTGCCATGGCCTTTCAGTTTCAGGCGCAGGCGGTGGATCATGGTGTCGAGCCGGTGCGGATCGTAGGCGTCGGGCGATTCGCCCAAGGCAATGATCAACGCGTTGCGGCTGACGGGCATATGGCTGCTGTTCACGAGGGCCGACAGCAGGCGGCTTTCGCCTTCGGTGACGTCGATCATGCGGCCTGCCGGCGAACAGAGCCGGCGCGCGGGCGGGTCGTAGCTCCAGCCGGCGATGTCTTCGGGCGGGGCCGCTTCGACCAGGCGCAGGCGGCGCGACAGAGCCGACAGCGTGGCCACCAGTTCGGCCAGCTTGACCGGCTTGGTCAGGTAGTGGTCGGCGCCCGCGCTGAGGCCATGCACGCGGTCCTGGCTGCGCAGGCGGCCGGTCAGCATCATGATGCCCATCTGCGGCGCGGCGGCCCGCAGGCGCGCGACATGGTTCAGGCCATTGCCGTCGGGCAGGTTGGCGTCGAGGATCAGGATGTCGGGCGCGCCGGCCTGCATCAGGGTGTCGAGCTCGGCAAGCGTGCTCATGTCCTTGACCTCGTAGCCCAGCTGGGAAAGATGATCGGCGACAGTATTGCGCCAGTCATCCTGATCTTCGACGATTACGACGCGCATGATGAGGACTCCGACGTGCGTGGCGCGGAAAGCGTGAGCGATGAAATGTGCACGGCCAAAACGACTCCATTAGGGGCGATCGAATCTCGTTGGAAGGGCCCGGAAAGACCATGCTGCCAGAGACGTGGAAACTATATAGCTCATCCATTTTGGTGAATGTTCACGAATATTCACCCAGCATGAAGGCCCCGGAAATGCTGCTGCAGCAGGCGTATGGCGTTGCCTACGGCGTGGCAGGATGTGCTCCTGAGGATTAACGACCCGACTTTGCACTCGCACAGTTGTAAGAATACTTACCCATTCACGCATCTGCCGTTGTTGCCGCGCTGCACTCCCGATCCGCCGCGGTGCAGGTTATTGAGCGCCCACCTCGCGGCAGGCGAGCCGTTGACGAGGCTGTCGGGCGGCCAGACAGTAACAGTGCGTGGGAATCGCTAAATATCATCGGCGCCTTGCCGTTATACGTGTGACTGGCGATCTTGCTTCGCTGCGACTCACCCCGGGCAGGCAGCTCGTCGTGAGCCTTCCTGCCGCCCTGTAGCTTATGCATTCTCATCTGCAAGACGTCCTTTCCCCGCCGCTCGCCGCTCTGGAGCAGGCGATCGATTTCCTTGCGCGTATCGACGCGCGAGGGCGCTTTACCTATGTGTCCGAGCCGGGGCTGGCGTTTATCGGGTATCACCGCGAATACCTCAAGATCGTCACGCTGGCCGACCTGGTGCCGGCCAACGAACAGGCGATCCTGAACGCCACGCTGGAACGGGTGCGGCTGACGCGGGAAATGCAGCGCTGCACCCTGCACCTGGTCAAGACGCTGACCTACCCGCAGCTGGTCGAACTGCGGATCCTGCCCGACGTGTCGCAGCCGGGCGAATGGCTGGTGGTCGCGCAGGACATGTCGACGTGGGCGGCCAAGGAAGAACGCCTGACCTACGAAATGCACCACGATGCGCTGACCGGGCTCGACAATCTGGCGTCGGCGCGCCGCGAGATCGAACGCGCCAAGCACGAAGCCAACGCCACCGAATCCCAGTTCGCGCTGCTGCTGATCGACGTCGACGAGTACTACCGCGTGAACCAGGCCTTTGGCTACGAAGCGGGCGACCTGGTGCTGGCCGAAATTGCCATGCGCCTGAAGTCCGCGGTGCATGCGCGCGAGTTCGTGGCGCGGTGCGACAGCGATTCCTTCCTGGTGCTGTTGCGGAACATTCCGGGCCGGGCCTACGTGCAGGAAGTCGCGCGCCGCATCTCCGACGCGATCCTGCAGCCCTACACGCATCACGGCCAGAACCTCCAGCTGTCCATCAAGATCGGCGCGGTGGTGTTTCCCGACGCCGCGAACGACAACGGGCAACTGCTGCGCCTGGCCGACGAAGCCATCGTGCAGGCGCGCAAGGAAGGCGGCAGCTCGTTCGCGTTCTATGCGCCGTACAGCCTGCCGGCGCGCACCGATACGCTCAAGCTCGAATCCGACATGCACAACGGCATCCGGAACGGCGAATTTTCACTGCACTACCAGCCGATCTACGATCCGTTCGACGAACGTGTGGTCGGCATCGAAGCGCTGATGCGCTGGCAGCATCCGGTGCATGGCGCGGTTCCGCCCGGCGTGTTCATTCCGCTGGCCGAATCCGCCGGGCTGATCGGTTTTCTGGGCGACTGGGCGCTGCGCAATGCCTGCATGCAGCTGATGCAGTGGGATCGCCTGGGCATCTACCTGGAATACGCCAGCGTGAACGTGTCGGCGCAGCAGTTTCGCGACACGCGCTTTCCGTCGGTCGTGCGCGACGCCGTGACGCTGACCGGCATTTCGCCGCGGCGCATCGTGCTGGAAATTACCGAAAGCGTGCTGATGCATGATCCGCTGCATGCCAAGGGCCTGCTCGAAGACCTGACCGCGCTCGGCATCCGCTTTGCGGTGGACGACTTTGGCACCGGCTACTCCAGCCTGGCGTACCTGCAGAGTTTTCCGCTGGCCACGCTCAAGATCGACCGCCGTTTCATTACCGACCTGCCCACGTCGCGCAACGATCAGGCCATCGTCGACGCCGTCGTGGGCCTGGCCAGGACGCTCGAATTGCAACTTGTCGCCGAAGGGGTGGAAACACAGGAACAACTTGGTATGCTCACGGCCCGCGGATGTCACCTCATACAAGGGTGGCTTATTTGCAAAGCGCTGCCCAGTGCCGAGTTGACGGAAAAATTCCAGCAAGGCATGCTCCGTACGCAGAAACAATGACATGCAGATGTCCATCTAATTGCAGTCCCTTATGCCGGATCCCCAAGACAAGAACGCAGTGATCAGGAAGTTGTGGCTGCGCATCAATGAGCGCGGCGACTTCCCGCTGTTGTCGAATTCCCTGCGGACGACCATCTCCGCGATGCAGGGTAACGACTACGATTTCACTGCCCTTGTCCAGGTCGTGCTGTCCGACTTCACCCTGACGCAACGCGTCATCCGCCTGGCCAACTCCGCCATGTACATGGCGTTTGGCGGCAACATCACGACGGTGTCCCGTGCGCTGATGGTGCTGGGCATGGAAGCGGTCGGGCACGTGGTGCTGGGCCTGAAGCTGGTCGATCACTTCCAGCAGACCGGCACCCGCCGCATCGAAGCCAAGATGGAACTGAACCGCACCATGCTGGCGAGTCACGTCGCCCGCAAGGTGAGCGAATCGCGCGATGTGCTGGCCAGCGAAGAAGCGGTGGTCTGCACGCTGATGCGCCAGCTGGGCAAGCTGCTGTGCCTGTTCTACCTTGAAAACGAGTGGAACCAGATCCGCGATCACGCGACGCGTGAAAACTGCGACGAAGAACTGGCCTGCGTGGCCGTGCTGGGCATCTGCTTCGAAGAGCTGGGCGAAGAAGTGGCCGAACGCTGGGGCCTGCCGCCGATCATCCGCGAAGGCATGAAGATGTTCGAAGCCGACCCGGATGCGGACCCGGACGTGCCGATTTCGGGCGCGACGTGGCTGCAGGCGATCGCCAGCTTCTCGACCCAGGTGTCGCACGACATGACGCTGCCCAGCGCCGATTCGATGGCGCGGGCGCAAAGCCTGAAACGCACGGCCCTGGAATACGGCAAGCTGCTGTCGGTGCCGCCTTCGGTGCTGATGGACATCGTCACGGGCATGGAGCGCGAGCAGGAAAGCCAGCAGTTCATCAAGGAAATCGACGACCTGCGGATGCAATCGGCGCTGGCCGAAGGCGACGCCGAACAGAACATTCGGTATGGGCTGGGTGACCTGCGGTCGCTGCCTTCCGAAAACGCGCTGGCGCCGGTGCTGAGCATGGCGTCGGAAACGGTTCTGGCCAGCTTGCGGCTGTCGCGCACGATCGTGTTCGTGCGAGATGCGCGCAGCAATGTGTTCGAAGCCAAGATGGGCCTGGGTCCACATACGAACGACCTGCTGCCCGACCTGCGTTTTGACGAGTCCTTTTCGGTGGACGTGTTCCACCTGGCCATCACGAATTCGATCGGCATCTTCATCGAAAACGCGCGTGACCCCAAGTTCAGCGCGCACATTCCGGCGTGGTTCAAACGCCTTCTGCCTGACGCCGAAGCCTTTGTGCTGTTGCCGGTCGTGGCCGACAACCACCCGGTGGCGCTAATCTACGGCGACTGGAACAAGGTGGACCAAGTCCGCAAGATCCTGCCGCACGAAATGAAGGCGCTGAATGAACTGGCCAACGAGCTGGGCCGGTTCTTCCGGCACGCCACGACAGGGGTTGCTGCCCCGCTGTGATGACGTCACGGTTGCAGTGAATTCATCCCTGCAGTGACCTGATCCCTGCAATGACTTCACCCGTGCAGTGACTTCACCCGTGCAGTGACTTCACCCCTGCAGCGCTACACAGCCCCACTATCCGCCTGCTCCGGCTCCGGCCATTGCCGCATCACATTCCGCACGTCGTCCAGGCAGCCAATGAACAGGTCGACCAGCGCCGGGTCGAAGTGCCTGCCGCGCTGGTCCACCAGATACGCCACTGCATCCGCTTCGCTCCAGGCCGCCTTGTAGGGCCGCACGGTAGTCAGCGCATCGAACACATCGGCAATCGCCGCAATGCGGCCTTCCAGCGGAATGGCCTCGCCCTGCAAGCCGGCCGGATAGCCGCTGCCGTCCCACTTTTCATGATGCGTCAGCGCGATGCGCGCGGCCGTCGCCAGCAATCCATCGGCATGGTCGCCAATGATCTGGCCGCCGATGCGCACGTGGTCACGCATCACTTTCAGTTCGTCGGGATTCAGCGGGCCGGGCTTTTGCAGGATCGCGTCCGGAATGCCGATCTTGCCGACGTCATGCATCGGCGCGGCATGCAGAATGTCGTCGGCCTGCTGCGGCGTCATTCCGGCGGCCAGCGCCAGCAGGCGCGAATAATGGCTCATGCGGATCACGTGCATGCCGGTTTCGTTGTCTTTGTATTCGGCGGCCAGGCCCAGACGCTGCACGATCTGCAGGCGTGTGTCCTTCAGTTGCTGGACCTGCACCAGGGACAGATGCGTGCGCACGCGGGCTTTCAGGATCGGCGCGCTGACCGGCTTGGTGATGTAGTCGACCGCGCCCGCATCGAAGCCTTCCAGTTCGTCGTCGGCATCGGCCAGCGCGGTCACGAAAATGACAGGCACGTCTTTCAGCGCGGGCAGGGCCTTGAGCTGGCGGCACACGGCATAGCCGGTCACGCCGGGCATCATCACGTCGAGCAGGATCAGGTCCGGTCGCTGCTGCTGCGCCAGTTCCAGTGCGCGCACGCCGTCTTTGGCGAACACCAGCCGGTAGTCGGCCTGCAGGATCTGCCGCAGCAGATGCAGATTGGTGGCTTCGTCGTCGACCGCCAGGATCAGCGGGGCATGGCTTGCGGGGGCGGGCATCAGGAAGCGTCCTCGTGCGGAGCCGACAGGCGTTCAAGCAGCGCGTCCAGTTCCGCGGCCGCCGACGCAAAGTCGAAGTTGTCGGTCAAGTATTGCAGCCGCGCCAGCGCCGGACGGTCCACGTGCCCCGCCATCAAGGTCATCAGGCCATCCAGGTGGGCGGCGTCGAGCTGGCCGCGCCGCATGCCGGCCGACAGGGTCTTGACCAGCCCCGTCACGCGCGGCAGGTCGAGCGGCGTCGCGGGCTGGGCGGGCGCGGCAGGCGGGGTGCGGTCGGCGTCGCCCAGCGCGTCCTGAATGGCCTGCAGGGCGGCATCCAGCTGCGCAGGCAGGTCGGCCAGCAAGGCGCTGGCGCGCGCTTCGTCGCCGTCGGCGATCGCCTCGTCAACGCCTTGCAGCAACGCCGCCAGCCGGTCCAGCCCCAGGTTGGCCGCCAGGCCCCGTATGCGGTGCGCCAGCGCGCGCAGGCCGGGGCGGTCGCGCCGCTGATGCAGGTCTGTCAGGGTAGCCGCGAGGCCGTGCTGTTCATGGCCGAAGCGGCGCAGCGTGCGGCGGTAGAACGCTTCCTGGCCGGTCCAGCGCGCAATGCCGCCGGCCGTGTCGAGCACGGCGGGGTCGGGCAGGCGCGCGGGCAGGGCAGTCGCCCGTGCCGGATACAGGCGCAGCAGCCGGGCAATCTCCATCGACAGTGCATGGAAATCGACAGGCTTGGAGGCGAAGCCGTCCATGCCCGCCTTGCGCGCGGCGTCGCGGTCCGCGTCCATGACGCTGGCCGTCAGGGCAATGACCGGGGTGGCCGGCTCGCTTGCCAGGGCCTGTTCGATGCGCAGGCGGCGCGTGGCTTCCAGGCCATCCATGCCCGGCATCTGGACGTCCATCAGGATCACGTCAAAGCGTTCGCGGGTGGCGAGCCGGACGGCTTCCAGGCCGTCGCTGGCGGTGCCGACGGTATGGCCCTGGTCTTCCAGCAGCAAGGCCAGCAGTTCCAGATTCTGGGGCACGTCGTCGGCCAGCAGAATGCGCAGGGGCGGCAGCGGAACGGCGCGGCGGGGCGCATCGCAGGCAGCGGGCGCCTCGTCCACCGCCGCCAGCGGCAGCCACACATGGAAGGTGCTGCCGACATCCACCGTGCTGTCGACCGAGATGCGGCCGCCCATCAGCTCGACCAGCTGCTTGCTGATCGTCGTGCCCAGCCCCGTGCCGCCAAAGCGCCGGCTCATCGATGCATCGGCTTGTGTGAAGGGATCGAAAATGGCGGCCAGGCGATGCGTGGGAATGCCGATGCCGGTGTCCGCGACCTGAAAGTGCAGCAGGTCGCCTTCGGCTTCCACCGACAGCGTGACGCTGCCCTTGGCCGTGAACTTGATTGCGTTGCCCAGCAGATTGGTCAGCACCTGCCGCACGCGAAGTTCATCGCCCAGGAAGACGCCAGGCAGGCCGTCGTCATACCGGATGTGCAGCGACAGGCCCTTGTCGCGCGCCGACGCGCCCATGGTCGACGACAGCTCGTCGATCAGGCTGAGCAGATTGAATTCGTTCGTTTCCAGATCCACCAGGCCGCGGTCGAGTTTGGCCGTATCCAGGATCTCGTTCAGCAGCCGCAGCAGCGACCGCGCCGAACTGCGCACCGTGTCCAGGTGGCGCCGCTGTTCGTCGTCCAGGCGGCCCTGCAGCAGCACGTCGGTAAAGCCCAGCACCGCGTTCATGGGGGTGCGGATCTCGTGGCTCATATTGGCCAGGAAGGCGGTGCGCGCCGCGGCGGCCAGTTCGGCGTGTTCCTTCGCGTCGCGCAGGGCGGCTTCCATGCGTTTGCGCTCGCTGATGTCGCGCGAGATCTGGGAAGCGCCGATGACGCGATTGCGCTCGTCCAGAATCGGCGAGATGGTGGCCGACACGTCGATCAGGTCGCCGTCCTTGGTGCGGCGCACCGTCTCGAAATGGTGGACCCGTTCACCGCGCGCAAGGCGGGCCAGGATCAGGGGCTCTTCATCCAGCCGGTCGGGCGGAAACAGGATCTGCATCGACTGGCCGATGACTTCGTCGGCCCTGAATCCGAACAGCAATTGCGCGCCGCGGTTCCAGGTGGTGATGACACCGTTCAGGTCCTTGCTGATGATGGCGTCTTCGGACGACGCCACGATCGCACGGAAGCGGTGCACGTCGATATCGGCCGCCTTGCGCGCCGTGATGTCGAGAATGACGCCATCGAGCCGCCGCGGCGCGCCCGGGCCGTCGTCTGGCACGGCGCTGCCGTTTTCCCACATCCAGCGCCATTCGCCATTGCGGTGCCGCAGGCGGTATTCGACCTGGAAGGGCTGCCCGTCGACCAGGGCGCGCGTGACTTCGGCATCGACATGCGCCGTGTCGTCGGGGTGGATCAGGTCGCCGAACAGCACGCGCGGCGGGGTCGCCAGGAAATCGGCCGCGGCGTAGCCCGTCAACCGTTCCACGCTTTCGCTGATGAACACCATCGGGTAGCCGGGGGTGACCAGGCTGCGATAGGCAATACCAGGAAGATTGCCGATCAGGGACCGGAATTGCTGTTCGCTGGACCGCAGCGCGCGTTCGATGTCCTTGCGGGCGGAAATGTCCGTCACGAACGCCACGAACAGATCACGGCCGCCGACATGGGTGTGGCCGATGGCCAGCCGGATCGGCAGGCGCGATCCGTCCTTGCGCTCGGCCATGACTTCGCGGCCATTGACGCCATCGGTCGTGCGCCCGCGCAGCGTGCGCGCCAGGTAGTCGGCCAATTTGGCGCGGTAGGGTCCGGCGATCAGGCGTTCGGCGGGCTGGCCCAGGATCTCGTCGCGCGTCCACAGGAACAGCCGTTCGGCCGACGGGTTGAACGCACTGATCGTGCCGTCGGCCGCAATCGTGATGACGCCGTCGATGGCGGTATCGAGAAGGGCGCGCTGGCGGGCTTCGTTGTCGCGCAGTTCGGTGAACAGTTCGCGATAGCGCAGAAAGCCGTTGATGGCGATGACCAGCGACGTGAACGCCAGGGTGGCCAGCGCGACCGCCACCGCCAGGAAGGCGGCGTTGGACGGGCCGTCGGCAACGCTGGCGTGCGCCGGCATATCCATGCGTGCGGCCGCCATGCCCAGGTAATGGGTGGCCGACACCGCGAGCCCCATGGCGACGGCGCTGGCCAGGCGGGGCAGGCCGGTCGGAATCCGGCCCGCCCGCCGCAGCCGGCAGGGGATCCCCAGGGCCAGCGTCGCGAGCAACACCGCGACCCCGATCGACAGCGCCACCATGCCTGCGTGATAGTGCACCTTGCCCGCGACCTGCATGGCCGACATGCCGGTGTAGTGCATGCCCGCGATGCCCAGCCCGAAGACGGCGCCGCCCAGCAACAGCCGGAACGTGCCGGGAGCCTGGGTGTGGACGATGGCCATGGCCGCGCTGGCGGCCACCAGGCCGGGCAGCAGGGAAGCGACCGTCACCGACGCGGAATACGTGGCGCCGCTGCCGGCGTGCGAGGCCAGCATGCCCACGAAATGCATGGCCCAGATGCCGCCGCCCAGTGCGATGCTGCCGCCAGCGAAACCCAGTGCGCGGGTGCCCGCCTCGCGCGAACGTTCGATCGACCCGGCATTGAGCAGCGCGGTCCACGCCGCGAAAATCGCCAGCAGCACCGACAGGGCAACCAGCGCGGGGTCGTAGTGGCCCAGGGAAATGGACAGGGGGGCGGAAGAAGGCATGGCAGTGTGCACAGGCGACAAGGCGTGGGCCGTCGGAAAAGGGTGAGTGAGCACACAGTGCCGTGTTCGCGCCGATTCTATCAGCGCCTGCCTGGCGAGAGCCCGCAATTTACCCGGGACGGCGGCAGGCGTGCCGATGGCGTGGCACGAGCGCCACGCCGGGGTGTCCGACCGGGCGCTTCCAGCCCCCGATGTGACCGTGTTGGTGGTGGCGGGTCCGGACAGCCGCTAGAATATGCGGCCAGGCTGACGCCCCACGCATGGGCGGATTGCGCAGGTGACACCAAGACACCTGGCAACGACAAGCCGATGCCTACAAGGACAACAGAGCATGAATCCAATTTTCAACAAGTCGCTCGTGGCGCTGGCCGCCCTGGGTGTGGTGTCGTTTGCCCACGCGGCCGAAGTCAAGATCGGTGTCGCGGCGGCCCTGTCGGGCGGCGCCGGCCAGTATGGCAATGCCATCCGCAACGGCTTCCAGCTTGCCGCTGAAGAAGTCAACGCCAAGGGCGGCGTGAACGGCAACACCATCAAGCTGGTGATCGAAGACGAACAGGGCAAGAAAGAAGAAGCCATCAACGTCTTCAAGAAACTGATTTTCCAGGACAAGGTCCTGATGGTCTTTGGCCCGACCCTGTCGAACTCGGCGCAGGCCGCCGACCCGATCGCCCAGGGCGCCAAGACGCCGGTGTTCGGCACGTCCAACACGGCCGACGGCATCACCTCCATCGGTGACTACGTGTTCCGCAATTCCGTGACCGAAGCCGACGTGCTGCCGGAAACCATCAAGGTGGCCGCGCGCCACGCCAACATCAAGAAGGTCGCCGTGTTGTATGGCAACGACGACGTCTTCACGAAAAGCGGCTACGACAATTTCAAGAAGGCCCTGGAAGACCTGAAGATCCCGGTCACCACGACCGAAACGTTCGCCAAGGGCGACGTGGACTTCAAGGCCCAGCTGACCAAGATCAAGGCTTCCAACCCCGACGCGATCGTGCTGTCGGCGCTGATCGCCGAAGGCGGCCCGATCATGGTCGCCGCGCGCCAGCTCGGCATCAACGTGCCCTTCATTGGCGGCAACGGCATGAACTCGGTCCGGATCTTTGATCTGGCCAAGGAAAAGTCGGATGGCCTGTGGGTGGGCAGCCCGTGGTCGATCGAAAACCAGACCGCCGAAAACACGCGCTTCATTGCTGCGTACAAGGCCAAGTACAATGCGGCGCCCGACCAGTTCGCCGCCCAGGCCTACGATGCGTTCTATATCGTGACCCAGGCACTCGGCAAGGTGTCGTTGACCGGCAAGCTCGAAGCCGACCGCAAGGCGCTGCACGACGCGCTGCCTGCCGTGAAGTGGAGCGGCGCAACCGGTTCCTTCAGCTTCCGCCAGGCGGCGGGCAAGGGCGGCAAGCCGGCTGGCTATGACGCCGTGCAGACCCCCATCGTGATGAGCACGAAGGCCGGCAAGTACGTGATCGAGAAGTAAGCACTACACGCTGTCGCGGCGCTGCCGCGGTATTCCCAGGGGCGTGGAGCCTGGCTCCGCGCCCCTGACGTTTTCTGACGGCACGTTGTGTCGCCGTCCCTTTCAGGCTGGAAATTTGTCATGCTGGAACAGCAACTCGTCAACGCGCTTTCGCTTGGCTGCGTTTACGCCCTGTTCGCGCTCGGCTTCACCCTGGTGTTCGGGGTGCTGGGCGTCATCAACCTGTCGCACGGCGCGGTCTTCATGGCCGGCGCCTATATCGCGCTGCAACTGGTGCTCAAGTTCGACGCACCCCTGTGGCTCGCGGTCGTGGCATCCGCCGTGGGCAGCGGGATCCTGGGCATGCTGATCGATGTGCTGGTGCTCAAGCGCCTGCGCAAGCGCAATGCGCCCCACCTGATTCCCATGATCGCCACCATCGGCGTGGCGATCGTCCTGAACAACGGCATGCAGGGCGTGTTCGGCGCCGAAACGATCCGCTTCCCGGCCGGCATCACGCCCGACGACGCGCTCGAAATCGGCGGCATGCACGTCACCGTCATGGAACTGACGATCATCTTCGTGTCCTTCGCGCTCATGGCGGCGCTGATGTACACGATGAAAAAGACGCAGCTGGGCCGGGCCTTGCGCGCGATCGCCGAGTCGCCCAAGGCGGCATCCTTGCTGGGCATCAATGTGGAAGGGCTGTTCCTGCTGACGTCGTTCGTGGCGGCCGCGCTGGGCGGCATCGCCGGCGTGCTGATCGGCCTGTATTCCAACGCGGTGTTCCCGCTGATGGGCCAGCCGATGCTGCACAAGGGCATCGCAGTCATCATCCTGGGCGGCATGGGCGACATTCGCGGTGCGATGATCGGCGGCCTGTTCCTGGGTTTTGCCGAAGTGCTGTCGGTGGCGTACGTGGGATCCACCATGCGCGACGCCGTAGCGTTCGGTCTGTTGTTCCTGATCCTGCTCGTCCGTCCGCAAGGCCTGTTCGGCAAAGTGCTGGAACGCAAGGCGTAAAAGGGTAGAGAAGACATCATGGAATGGTTTGACAATTTCTGGTCGGTGTACAGCAATCTGGTGCTGAGTCTTGGCACCAATGCCTTGCTGGCGCTGTCCATCTGGCTGACGCTGGCCTGCGGCATGCTGGCCATGGCCAACGCGGCCTTCATGGGGATCGGCGCCTACACGGCCGCGATCCTGACAACGAACTACGAAGTGTCCTTCCCGGTCGCGCTGCTGGGCGGCATGGCGGCGCCGATGCTGGTGGCCTTCATCATCGGCAAGCCCACCCTGCGGCTGTCTGGCGTGTATCTGGCCATGGCCACGCTGGGCTTCGGTGAAGTCGTCCGCGTGTTCATCCTGAACACCGAATCCTGGACCGGCGGCGCGCTGGGCCTGAACGGCATTCCGCAGCAGACCGAATGGTGGCACGTCGGCTTGGCCGTGCTGCTGACCCTGGTGCTGCTGTATCGCCTGCGCCGCTCCAAGATCGGCCGCGCGTTCGAAGCCATCAAGGAAGACGAGACGGCGGCGGGCCTGATGGGCGTCGACGTCAACAACACCAAGCTGCTGGCCTTCGTGCTGGGCGCCTTGCTGGCCGGTCTGGCCGGCGCACTCAATGCGCACCTGACCTTCTTTATCGGTCCCAACGAATACGGCTTTGACCGCGGCGTGGAAATCCTGACGATGACCATCCTGGGTGGCATCGGCAGCATCGCCGGCCCGGTCGTCGGCGCCGTGATCCTGACCTTGCTGCCGGAAATGCTTCGCGCCTTCAACGACTTCCGCCTCGTCATCAACGGCCTGATCCTGATCCTGATCGTGCTGTTCCTGCCCAAGGGCATCTGGGACCCGTCGCGCATGCGCCGCTGGTTCGGACGCAACCGGCAGACGGGGGGCCACTGACATGCTGCAACTCTCTTCCATCTCGAAAAGCTTCGGCGGACTGCACGTGCTGCAGGACGTCAACATCACCGTCCCGCAGGGCACGATTTTCGGGCTGATCGGCCCGAACGGCGCCGGCAAGACGACCGTGTTCAACCTGATCACCGGCCTGTTGCCGCCCACCGGCGGCAGCCTGACGTTCAACAATGAAAGCCTGGTGGGCATCAAGCCGCATCAGATCACCCGCCGCGGCATTGCGCGCACGTTCCAGAACATCCGCATCTTCAAGGAGATGACGCTGCTGGAAAACGTGGTGGTCGGCATGCACCGCCATCTGGACTACGGTCCTGCCGGATTGATCCTGAGCCTGCCCGGTTTTCGCGCGCAGGAAAAACGCGCGCGGGAACGGGCGCATGAACTGCTGTCGTGGGTCAAGCTCGACCACAAGGCCAACGACACTGCCGACAACCTGTCGTATGGCGATCAGCGCAAGCTGGAACTGGCGCGCGCGCTGGCCACCGAACCCAAGCTGCTGCTGCTGGACGAGCCCGTGGCGGGCATGAACACGGGTGAAAAAGTCGACCTCATGAGCGAGATCGAAAACATCAAGGCGCGCGGCTACACGATCTTCATGATCGAACACGACATGCGTTTCGTGATGGGCTTGTGCGATCGCATCGCGGTGCTCAACTTCGGCCGCATCATTGCCGAAGGCGAACCCGACGCCATCCGCCGCAACCCCATGGTGATCGAAGCCTATCTCGGCACCGACGATGACGAGACCCCCGCCAACGAAGAGGTGCTTCCATGAGTACGCTGATGAAGGTGTCGGGCCTGAAGGTTGCCTATGGACACATCGAGGCAGTCAAGGGCATCGACTTCGAACTGCGCGAAGGCGAGATCACCACGCTGGTCGGATCCAACGGCGCGGGCAAGTCGACCACGCTGCTTGCGCTGTCGGGCCTCGTCAAGAAGAACGGCGGCAGCATCGTGTTCGATGGCGAAGACCTCGGCAAGCTGTCGCCCCACAAGATCGTGCAGCGCGGCGTCGTGCAGGTCGCCGAAGGCCGCGCCATTCTCACCACCATGACGGTGCGCGAGAACCTGGAACTGGGCGCCTACACACGCAAGGATCGCAGCGCGGTCGGCGCCGATCTCGAGCATGTCTTCCATCTGTTCCCGCGACTGAAGGAACGGCTCGACGGCATGGCCGGCAACCTGTCCGGCGGCGAACAGCAGATGCTTGCGATCGGTCGTGCACTCATGGCCAAGCCGCGTCTGTTGTTGCTCGATGAACCGTCGATGGGCCTGGCGCCGATCATCGTGCAAGAGATCTTCCGCATCCTTCGCGAGATCAATCGTGAAGGTCTCACCATCTTCCTCGTCGAGCAGAACGTGCGTCAGGCACTGAAGATCGCGCAGCGCGCGTATGTGCTCGAAAACGGCAGCATCGCCCTCAGCGGCAGCGGCCAGGAATTGCTCAAGGACGATCGTCTCGTCGAGGCTTACCTCGGCGGTTGAGCCGGCACGGCCGGGCCTCGCGGGGCCGGCTGTTGTCGAAGCGATCGCATCAAGGTGACACGCTTCACGCATCGCCAGATTCGTTCCAGCAATGTGCTGTTGCGATGTCGCTTCTTTTTTATTGACATAAGGGTTGACAGAGTAGCGTGTCGCATTAACACTGCGCGCTCGACTCTCTAGAGAAAGACATGGTCAAAAAATTGCAAACCGGTAAAGCATCCGCCAAACCAGCGGTTAAGAAAGTGACGACTGCAAAGGTCGCCCCGACAAAATCGGTAGCCAAGAAAGCAGCGCCTGCGAAGTCCGCCGGCTCGAACGTTCTGATGAAGCTCGAAGCCACGGCAACCCGCCTGGGTGACGCCGCCAAGAAAGCCATCGCACGCGCCGATGCCGCTCGCAAGGATGCATCGCAGCGTCTGAGCCTGGCCGAAAAAGCCATGAAGGCCGCGATGAAGGAAGCGAAGGCCGTCGTCGCCGCCGACAAGAAGTCGGCGTCGACGAAGCCCGCCGCTGCGGCTCAACCTGCTGCTGCCAAGCCAGCCGCAAAGAAAGCTGTCGCCAAGAAGGCGCCTGCCAAGTCGGTCAAGACGGCTGCTGCCAAGCCTGCCGACGCCGCAAAGCCAGCAACGAAGGCCGTGCGCGCTTCGAAGGCATCCAAGAAGTCGGCTGCCAAGCCTGCGGCTGACGCTGCCAAGCCTGCCGCTCCGGCCAAGGCTGCGAAGTCGGCCAAGTCGACCAAGACCGCTGCCGCCAAGCCAGCTGCCAAGTCGGCCGACGCTGCACCTGCAAAGAAAGCCGCCGCCAAGAAGCCAGCCGCCAAGCGCGCGCCGGCCAAGAAGGCCGCTGCTCCTGCAGCCGCTCCGGCACCTGCCGCTGCCACGCCGGCATCGACCGACGTGCTGGCTGCTGACGCAACGCCAACCAGCGCCGCGTAAGTACCCGCTGTAATCGCCCCGCCGGCGTGCCGGTCGGGACGAAAAAAGCCCCGCTCTCTGCAAAGAGGCGGGGCTTTTTGTTTGTGCGACGTGCGTTTACGCGCCGCTTCCCTGATGCGCCTTGATCGCTGCGACCAGCGCATGCACGCAGCCGGGCAGGCCTTCCAGATCGCGGATCAGAATGCTGCGTTCGCGCACGGCCCAGGGTTCGTCAAGAGCGATGATCTTGATGCCCATCGTCTGCCGATGGCGCAGCGCGGACGATTCAGGAATGACGCCGATGCCGACGTCGGCTTCGACCATGCGGCACACCGCTTCGAAGCTCGACACCTGAATGCGCAGCAGCAATGACACTCCGTGCTGTTCGACCTGTTCTCGCAGAAAGGCAAGCATGGTGCTGCCTTCGTGCAGGGCGATGTGCTGGTACTGCAGGATCTCTTCCAGCTTGATCGTGTCGCGGGCGGCCAGCGCATGATCGCTGGCCACGACCAGCACGAGGCGGTCGGTGCTGAAATGAATCATCTGCAATTCGGGGGCGACGATGGGGCCGGCGGTAATGCCGAGATCCGTGGAACCGTCGACCACGCCGCGCACGATGTCGCGCGTCAGGCGTTCCTGCAGATCGATCGTGACGCCCGGCCGGGTCGATAGAAAGCCTGCCAGAATTTCGGGCAGGAATTCGGTCGTTGCCGTGGTGTTGGCAAAGATGCGGATGTGGCCGGCGCCATCGCCGCCGTAGTCCGTGAATTCATTCTTCAGATAATCGACCTGGCGCATGACCAGCCGCGCATGCTGCAGCAGGCGCTGGCCGGCGGGCGTCAATTCCACGCCGCGGCTGTCCCGATACAGCAGTCGGGTGTTGAGCTGGCCTTCCAGCGCTTTGATGCGCGCGCTGGCCGCGGCCAGCGACAGGCTGGCGCGGCGCGCGCCCTGGGTCAGGCTGGGGCCCTGCGCTACCTGGATGAAAAGCCGAAGGTCGGCCAGATCGAAATGCATGGAATCCTGGGGAGCGGGCTGGCTCGGCGTTCGTGGCAGGCGAACGCCGGGTAAGAAAAATGTGAATTTACAGAAGGGTACCCCTTTCCGCATCCTTACGCTCCAGATAGACGACAGGAATGCAGCGACATGGGTGCAGCGACCACGAACGATCCCGCCGACGCGGCCAAGGGCCTGGACACCAACCCCTGGCTTGGGCGCACCGAAACCTGCACCGATCAGATCAGCCATAACCTGGCCGTCCGTATTGCCGCCACCCTGGGCGAGCCCACGCCGGCCCCCGGCAGTGCCTTGCCGCTGCTGTGGCATTGGGCCTATTTCCAGCAACCCGTGCAGCCTGATGGCATCGGCCAGGACGGTCACCCGGCGCGTGGCGGTTTCCTGCCGCCTGCCGAAGGCCGCAACCGCATGTGGGCGGGCAGCCGGCTCGAATTTCACGCACCGCTGCGCGTCGGTGTCGATGCGCACCGCGTGTCGACCATCACGCGGATCGAAGAAAAGCACGGCCGCACCGGATCGCTCCTGTTCGTGACCGTGCGCCACGAAATCTCGCAGCAGGGGCAACTGGCCCTGCGCGACGACCACGACATCGTGTATCGCGAAGCCACGCCGCCCAAGTTGAAGGACGACACGCCGGTTGACGCCCCGCAATGGCGTGAAGACGTGACGCCGACGCCGACGCTGCTGTTCCGGTATTCGGCAGTGACCTTCAACGGACACCGCATCCATTACGACTTTCCGTACGTGACCGAGGTGGAAGGCTACGCGGGACTGGTGGTGCACGGTCCGCTGATCGCGACGCTTGCGCTCCGATCCTTTATGCGCGCCAATCCCGAAGCCCGGGTCAAGACTTTTGCTTTTCGCGGCGTCCGTCCGCTGACCGTACCCGACGCGTTCTACGTCGGCGGTCGTATCACCGAACCGGGCCATGCACAGGTGTGGGCCGCCAACCAACAGGGCGCCGCTCAGCGCGCCGACATCGAATTCGACTGACGAGGACTGTATGCCGTTGCAAACCACCGAAGATTTCCAGGACATCCGTGAAGGCGTGCGCGCCTTGTGTGCGTCCTATGACGCGGCCTACTGGCGCGAAGTGGACGAACGCCGCGGGTTTCCCGAGACCTTCGTGAACGCGCTGACCGAAGCCGGCTGGCTGGCCGCCATGATCCCGTCGGAATACGGCGGGTCAGGCCTGGGCCTGTCCGAAGCGTCGGTGATCCTGGAAGAAATCAACCGCTGCGGCGGCAACTCCGGCAGTGTCCATGGCCAGATGTACAACATGTTCACGCTGGTGCGTCACGGTTCCGAAGCGCAAAAGCGCGACCTGCTCCCGCGCCTGGCATCGGGCCAGACCCGCCTGCAGGCCATGGGCGTGACCGAGCCGACGACCGGCACCGACACGACCAAGCTCAAGACCACCGCCGTCAAGAAGGGCGACAAGTACGTCATCAATGGCCAGAAGGTGTGGATCTCGCGCGTGCAGCACTCGGACTACATGATCCTGCTGGCCCGCACGACCCCGCTGTCCGAGGTCAAGAAGAAGTCCGAAGGCCTGTCGATCTTCCTGGTCGACCTGGAAAAGGCGATCGGCAACGGCATGAGCGTCCGGCCGATCCTGAACATGGTCAATCACGAGACCAACGAACTGTTCTTCGACAACCTGGAACTGCCGCTGGACAGCCTGATCGGGGAAGAAGGCAAGGGCTTCAAGTACATCCTGGATGGCCTGAATGCCGAACGCACGCTGATCGCCGCCGAATGTATCGGCGACGGCCGCTGGTTCGTCGAAAAGGCGCGCAACTATGCCAACGAACGGATCGTGTTCGATCGCCCGATCGGCAAGAACCAGGGCGTGCAGTTCCCGATCGCCGAAGCGCATATCGAAGTGGAAGCGGCCGACCTGATGCGGTGGCGCGCCTGCCAGCAATACGACGCGGGCGAACCTGCCGGCGCGAGCGCGAACATGGCCAAGTACCTGGCCGCCAAGGCGTCGTGGGAAGCCGCGAATGCCTGCCTGCAGACGCATGGCGGTTTCGGCTTTGCGTGCGAATACGATGTCGAACGCAAGTTCCGCGAGACCCGCCTGTATCAGGTCGCGCCGATCTCGACCAACCTGATCCTGGCTTACGTGGCCGAGCACCTGCTGGACCTTCCGCGTTCCTACTGAGTATCGAGGCAGCCCATGACCGATCCCCGTTCCGACCTGAGCCCGCAGGCCAGCCATCCGACCGCCGAGTTGTGTGCATTCCTGAGCACGCTCGAATTTTCCGACCTGCCCGACGAAGTGGTCGCCCGGACCGAGGAACTGTTCCTTGACTGGGTAGCCTCGGCCCTGGCCGCGAAGGGCGCGCATCCGATTCCGGTGTTCGAGCGGTATGCAAGCAAGATGGGGCCGTCCGACGGGCCGTGCACGGTGCTGGTCAACCGTACGCGTACCTCGCCGTACTTCGCGGCTTTCGTGAACGGCGCGTCGTCGCATCTGGTGGAACAGGACGACCTGCACAACAGCTCGGTGCTGCATCCGGCCACGGTCGTGTTCCCGGCCGTGTTTGCCGCGGCGCAGGACCTGGGCAAGTCGGGCGCCGACCTGCTGCTGGCGTCGGCAGCGGGATACGAGGCGGGCGTGCGGATCGGCGAATTCATGGGCCGCTCGCACTACAAGGTGTTCCATACCACCGGCACCGTCGGCACGTTGGCGGCGGCGGTGGGCGTGGCCAAGCTGCTGGGCCTGGATGCCGACACCATGCTGCATGCAGTGGGTTCGGCCGGCACGCAGGCATCGGGCCTGTGGGAATTCTTGCGGGATGCCGCCGATTCCAAACAGCTGCACACGGCCAAGGCGGCCGCCGACGGCTTGCTGGCGGCCTACATGGCAGCCGACGGCCTGACGGGCGCACGCCGCATCCTGGACGGCGAGAAGGGCATGGCGGCCGGCATGTCGACCGACGCCGATCCCGCTTTCCTGACAGACCGTCTGGGTACGCGCTGGGCGCTGCTCGAAACGTCCTTCAAATTCCACGCGTCATGCCGCCACACGCACCCGGCGGCCGATGCGCTTCACGTGCTGATGCAGCGCGAAGGGCTCCGCCACGAAGACATCGGCGCGATCACCGCAAAAGTGCATCAGGCTGCGATCGACGTGCTGGGTGGCGTGACCACGCCCACCACGGTGCACCAGGCCAAGTTTTCGATGGGTACCGTGCTGGGCCTGATCGCGGTGCATGGCGACGCCAGCATTGCGGGGGTGGAAGCCCATGCGCTGACCGATCCGAGGGTGTCCGCGCTGCGCGAGAAGGTGCAGATGGTGCTGGACCCCGAAGTCGATGCCGCCTATCCGAAACGCTGGTTGGGCCGCATCGAACTGGACACGCAGGATGGCCGCCATTTCAGCTGCGCCGTGGATGCCCCCAAGGGCGATCCCGATAACACACTGACCCGTCCGGAACTTGAAGACAAGTTCCGTCGCCTGACGCAGTTTTCGAAGGCGACCGACGACACCGAAGCCACCGAACTGATCTCGCGCGTGTGGTCGCTGCGGGACCGGGCGTCCGTGACCGGTCTGTTCGACAAGGTGGCGCGATGAGCGCCGCGCATCCCATCGGCAAGGCCGCGTCGGGCGCACCGCGGCCGCTGGATGGCATCACCGTCGTCAGTCTGGAACATGCGATCGCCGCGCCGTTCTGCACCCGCCAGCTGGCGGACCAGGGCGCCCGCGTCATCAAGATCGAACGGCCCGGCTCGGGCGACTTTGCCCGCGGCTACGACAGCCGGGTCAAGGGCATGTCGTCCCACTTCGTGTGGACCAACCGATCCAAGGAAAGCCTGGCGCTGGACGTCAAGGCGCCCGAATCGGCCGAGGTGCTGGACCGCCTCCTGTCCCGCACCGACGTGCTGGTGCAGAACCTGGCGCCCGGCGCGGCGGCCCGGCTGGGACTGTCGTTTGACGCCCTGCACGAAAAGTATCCGCGCCTGATCGTGTGCGACATTTCAGGCTATGGCATGGGCGGTCCGTTCCAGGACAAGAAAGCCTACGACCTGTTGATCCAGAGTGAAAGCGGCTTTCTGTCGGTCACCGGCACGCCCGACGAACCGTCCAAGGCGGGGGCGTCGATCGCCGATATTTCGGCAGGCATGTACGCGTACTCGAGCATCCTGTCGGCGCTGCTGCTGCGCGCGACGACAGGGAAGGGCAGCCGCATCGATGTGTCCATGCTGGAAAGCATGGTCGAGTGGATGGGGTACCCGATGTACTACGCGTTCGACGGCGCGACGCCGCCAGCGCGTTCAGGCGCGGCCCACGCCACGATCTATCCTTACGGCCCATTCCCGTCGGGCGACGGCGGCACGGTCATGCTGGGCCTGCAGAACGATCGTGAATGGACGGTGTTCTGCGACAAGGTCCTGGGCCGGCCGGAGCTTGCACAAGACGAACGCTTTTCCAGCAACGGCGCGCGCACCGCGCATCGCACGGAATTGCGCGCCCTGATCGTCGAGATCTTTGGCGGCCTGACCCGCGATCGCATCATCGACCTGCTGGAAAGCGCGCAGATCGCCAATGCCAGCGTGAACGACATGCAGGGCGTGTGGAACCACGCGCAGCTGCAGGCCCGCGCCCGGTGGACCGAAGTGGACAGCCCGGTGGGACGCCTGCCCGCGCTGCTGCCACCCGGATCGAACGAAGCCTATACGGCGCGGATGGATGCGATTCCGGCGGTGGGGCAGCATACGGACGCGATCCTGGCGGAACTGGGGCTGGGGGAACTGGGGCTGGGGGAACCGGGGCTGGCGGATTCCGGGCGGTCCGCGTCGGCGTCCCCTGCGTCGGCCGTGCACGGCGGCAAGGATTGAGCCATGAATAATGCATCCACGACGCGCGGCGGCTCGCTGAATCACCCGAATGCGGTGGGCAACGCCCACGCGATGGAACCCGCCGCCACGTCCCTGGACCTGGCCCGTTCCGCTTTATTCGTGCCAGCATCCCGGCCGGACCGTTTCGACAAGGCGCTCGCCACCGGTGCGGACGCCGTCATCATCGATCTGGAAGACGCGGTCCTGCCCGATGACAAGGCCACCGCGCGCGAGGCCCTGTCCGCATGGCTCGCCGCGTCGCCTGGCCACCAGGTGGTGGTGCGCGTGAATGCCGTCGACACCGACTGGGCCGAGGCGGACCTGGCCATGTGCCGGCGGCATGCCAACGTGGCGGCCGTGCTGCTGCCCAAGGCCGACAGCGCCGAGATCGTGGCGCACGCGGCGGGCTTCGGCAAGCCGCTGTGGCCGATCATTGAAAGCGCGGCGGCGCTGGTGAACCTGGCCGCCGTGGCGGCGTCGCCCGGCGTGCGCCGCCTGGCGTTTGGCAGCCTGGATCTGGGGCTGGACCTGGATCTGGACCCCGACAGCGCCGCGGCGGCCACGATCCTGGATCAAGGCCGGTACGCGGTGCTGTTGCACGGCCGCGTGGCCGGTCTGGCCGCGCCGCTGGATGGCGTCCACCCGGCGATCCGCGACCTGGAAGGTCTGGCGGTATCGGCGGGGCGCGCGCGCGATATGGGATTTGGGGGCGCGCTGTGCATCCATCCGACCCACGTGCGGGTATTGAACGACAGCTTCCTGCCGACGCCCGCGCAGCGTGAGTGGGCCCGTCGGGTGCTGGAGCGCGCCGCGTCGGAAAGCGGCGCTTTCCAGCTGGACGGCAAGATGGTTGACGCGCCTGTGATCAAGCGGGCGCAACGACTGGCGCAGCGCGGCGCTCAGGCGAATGCGAACTGATTTGGCGACCTGACTTTGCGCCCCTTACCTGAAATTTCCGGCTTCATCTCGTTCTTTTGCGGTACCGGTCTGTCAGTGCTTCGCCCAATGGCGGGACTGCGCAAGGCCGCACACCATGATCTGTTCTACCGCCCGGCAACAACAAGAAGGCCAGAGCCTGACCGGTGCGTTCCTGTCCACCTTGAGGAGACTTACTCATGCTGCATCGCCTGATCCTGGCCACCGTCCTGAGCGCCGCGTCGCTGAGCGCCTTTGCCCAGAACTATCCCGCCCGTCCCATCCAGCTGATCATCCCGTTCGCCGCGGGCGGCCCGACCGACGTGGTCGCGCGGCGCCTGGCCGAAGCCATGGGGCAGAACCTGGGCGTCACGGTCGTTGCCGAAAACAAGACCGGCGCGGGCGGCACCATCGCTGCGGATACCGTGGCCCGCGCTGCACCCGACGGCTATACTGCGCTGATCCATCACACCGGCATGTCGACCGCGCCGGCGCTGTACAAAAAGCTGCGCTTCAATCCGCTGACCGACTTCGAATACGTCGGCCAGGTCGTTGATGTGCCCATGACGCTGGTGGGCCGCAAGGACCTGCCGCCGAACAACTACAAAGAGCTGTACGCCTACCTGCAGGCCAATCGCGGCAAGGTGAACCTGGCCAATGCCGGTATGGGCGCCGTGTCGCAACTGTGCGGCGTGCTGTTCCTGAGCCGCATCAACATGATGGACGTGACCACGATTCCGTACAGCGGTACGGGTCCGGCCATGACCGACCTGCAGGGCGGCCAGGTAGACCTGCTGTGCGACCAGACCACACAAACCACGCAGTTGATCCAGTCGGGCCGTGTGAAAGCCTACGGCGCGACCACCAAGCAGCGCCTGGCCGTGTTGCCGGATCTGCCCACCCTGGCCGAGCAGGGCCTGGACAACTTCGAGATGGTGGTCTGGCACGGCATCTACCTGCCCAAGGGCACCCCCAAGCCGGTGGTCGACCGCCTGAACGCCGCGCTGCTGGCTGGCCTGGCGGATCCGAAGTTCAAGGACGCCATGGCCAAGCTCGGCGCCATCATCGCCACGCCTGAAAAGGCATCGACCGAAGGGCTGCGTACGCACCTGAAGGCCGAGGTCGAAAAGTGGGGCCCGGTCATGAAGGCTGCCGGCGTCAATCCGGAGTAAGCCAAGGCGCCATAGCGTGGCCGTGTTGAATGCCATGCCAGACGTCCAATGTGTGACGTCTGGCCTTGGACTTCGGCCGCCGGCGTACAGCAGCCGGCATGCCGCAGCCTGCAAACAACAGCCGGCATGCCGCAGCCGCCGTCCGGTCACCCCGGGCGCCGACACCGGCCGGGCAGGGTGGCTCAGGGTATTTCCCTGTATGCCCGAACCGTAACAATCCGCCTGTTCTGGTTGACATTGTGCGGCGGATCCGGAAAATGCATTCCAGCAGCGGAAATCGCTGCCCCTCCAAAGGGGAGTAGTTCGAGAGCGCAAGCTCTTTTGTACGATCGTCAATACGTAGGGGCTCGCCTCCTTCCGGTCGTACAGGTCACTCACGGTGACTGGACAAGACCTTTGCAGCCTGGTGTCAAGGTATGCATAGGATTCCCACCCTTCCTTTGTCGTTCCTGCGCCAGCTGAGGTCACTCAACCTTGTCTGGAGATCCGTTCATGGAATGGCTCAGTGCGCTTGCCGCCGAAACTTTCACCATGCAGTTCCTTATGGCCCTCGGCGCGATCATCGTGATCGACATCGTGCTGGCCGGCGACAACGCGATCGTCATCGCGCTTGCAGCACGCAATCTACCGAAACACCTGCAGAAAAAAGCCGTCGTCTGGGGCACGGTGGGCGCCATCGTCGTCCGTACCCTGATGACCCTGGTCGTCGTCTGGCTGCTCAAGATCCCGGGCCTGCTGCTGGTGGGTGGACTCGCGCTGCTGTGGATTGCCTACCGCCTGCTGACGGCGGGTGAGGGCGGTCACGACGAACATGGCGGCACCGTCACGTTCGCTGCTGCGCTCAAGACCATCATCATTGCCGACGCCGTCATGGGCGTGGACAACGTGCTGGCAGTGGCCGGCGCCGCGCACGGCAACTTCCTGCTCGTGATCCTGGGCCTGCTGATCAGCGTGCCGATCATGGTCTGGGGTAGCCGCCTGATCCTGGCGCTGCTCGGCAAGTATCCGCAAATCATGTACATCGGCGCCGGCGTGCTCGTCATTACCTCGGTCAAGATGGTGTCGGGTGAACCTCTGGTTGCCCCGTATGTGGCGGCCAACCCCTGGATCGTCTGGGTGGCCTATCCCCTTGCGCTGATTGGCGTGCTGGGCGGCGCCCGCATGGTGAACCAGGCGCGTACCGCCAAACCGCTTTCGCATTCGCCTTCCGAGGCGGTCTGAACGGCCGGCGCCGCGCCCGGACGGGCGGCGCCGACCGGTAGGGCCGGGTCATCTCCTCCTGCGGGAGCAACGCAGCATCAAGTCTGCGCGATGATCCGGCTCCCGAATGTGCCTTCTGGTGGCGCGGCGGATTCCCCGCCCGACCACCTCCCCGCAGCTGGCACGCTCGGGATCGTCTGGCGAACCTGCATCGGGTCCGCTGCCCCGTTCGACTCCCCCTCCGGCTCACGCCGGCTGTCGAACCGGGCAACGGACCCGATTTTTATTTCCCTCAATCCCCCTACGGATCGATGCACCTTTCAGGTGCGTACCTGGCCTTTCAGGTATTGTGGCGCCTCGCTCACAATGACACGCGGCGCCGACGCGCCGGCTTCCTCCTTTCCCAGGCCCAGCCTGCGGACCCCGGACGTGGCCGGTCCTGCCGATCGGACGCTGCCCGCTTCTCGCAATGGCTTCTGAACACGAATCTTCTTCGCTGCTGGAACTGATGACCGGCCGCAACGGACTGCGCTCGCTCGCGCTGGCCGGTGGGGTGGCGCTCCACGCCATCAATGTCTATGTCGTGACGACCGTCATGCCGTCGATCGTGAAGGACATTGGCGGGCTGGAAGTCTACGCGTGGAGCACGACGCTGTTCGTGATTGCCTCCATCCTGGGCTCGGCGCTGTCGTCCCGGCTGATTGGCCGGCTGGGCCCGCGCAAGGCCTATCTGTCGGCGCTGGTGGTGTTCTGTCTGGGCACGGTGGTGTGCGCCATCGCCCCGGCCATGGCGGTGTTGCTGGCGGGCCGTACGCTGCAGGGCCTGGCGGGCGGGCTGCTGCTGGCGTTGTCCTACGCATTGATCCGGCTGGTGTATGAATCCCGACTGTGGGCGCGGGCGCTGGCTTTCGTGTCGGCCATGTGGGGCGTGGCGACCTTGTCGGGGCCGGCGATTGGCGGCATGTTTGCCCAGTCCGGCCACTGGCGGCTGGCGTTCTGGGCGCTGCTGCCGGTAGCCGCCTTGCTGGCGGTCATTGTCAGTTCGCTGGTGCCGGCACAAGACGCGCGCGGCCCGACCAAGGTCACGGTCGCCTGGGGCCGGCTGGGCTTGCTGGCCGGATCGGTCCTGGCGTTCTCGGTCGGCAGCCTGTTTGAAGACAATGCGGCTCGCATCGCCTGCGTGGCCCTGGGCGTGGTGATGGGCGGCATGATTGCCTGGCTGGATGGCCGCAGCGCGGTGCGCCTGCTGCCCACCGGCGCGTATTCGGTCCGCACGGTGCTGGGCGCCTGCTACGCGACGATGGCCTTGCTGATGCTGGGCGTGACGACAGAGATTTTTGCGCCCTACTTTTTGCAGGTCATCCACGACCGCAGCCCGCTCGAAGCCGGCTACCTGACGGCGGTGATGGCGGGCGGCTGGACGGTGGCGGCGTTGCTGTTTTCGGGGCGGACCGGGCCGTCTGCCGTGCGTCTGGTGGGCCTGGGGCCGATCGTGATGACGGCGGCGCTGCTGGCGCTGGCCGTGTTGCTGCCGCAGCCGACCTGGGTCGATACCCTGGCCGGCTTCGTGGTGCTATGCATCGCGCTGGGTGGGGTGGGCTTTGGGGTTGGCCTGTGCTGGCCGCACCTGGTGACGCGGGTGTTCCGGTCGGCGCGGCCGGAAGAGGCCAACCTGGCCTCGTCCGCCGTCACGACCGTGCAGCTGTACGCGATGGCGATTGGTGCGGCGCTGGCCGGGTGGGTGGCGAACGCGGCCGGGCTGACGACGCCGGGCGGGGTCGACGGCGCGAAACATGCCGCGATTGCGCTTTTTGCGCTGTTTGCGGTGTTCCCGGCGCTGGGGATCATGACGGCGCGCGCCGCGATGCGGCCGCGCCAGGGATAACGGCGGTCGCGATCCCTTTCCCGATGGTCAGTGATGCGGTCCGTTGCGTGGCGGACGGCAGTCCGGTCAGTCCTTCTTTTCGCCGCCCAGCGCTTCGACCACGTCGGCCAGCAGCTTGCCGATTTCGCCGGTCATCATCGTGAAGTCGCTGTCGAAACGTTCGTCGTCATTCACGCCGGTCGAGTCGGTGTTTTCCTTGATGACGTCCAGCGGTGCAACGCGCTTGATCGCCAGGGATTCCGTCAACACGAACGACACGCGGTCGGTCCAGGTCATGGCCAGGCGGGTGACCTGCTTGCCAGCTTCGATGTGGCGGCGCACGTCGTCGGCTTCGATCGACTGGCGCACATAGCGCACGGTGGCACGGCCTTCGCCGGACGAGCGCAGTTCGGTATCCTGGTCGATCGTGAAGTTGACGGGCGCTTCGTCACGGGACAGCCAGTCAGTCATTGCGGCGGCGGGCGACATCTCGACATGCAGATTGGCCATCGGCATGCGTTCCACCGACTTGTTCAGCAACTGCAGGAATTCGTCGGCCTTGGTGGGCGACGACGCGTCCAGCACCAGCCAGCCGTTCTTGGTGTCGATCCAGGCGCGGGTGTCGCGCTGGATGCTGAAGGCGCGCGGCATCAAGGTTTCCGTCACGTTTTCCTTGATTTCCTTCATCTGCTTGCGGCCGGGCTTGAAGCCCTGCTGCTCTTCGATTTCTTGCGCCTTGGCCTTGGCGACCTGGTTCACGACGCTGGCAGGCAGCAGTTTCTTTTCGGTGCGCAGGTTCAGCAGCAGGTTGTTGCCGAGGCCATACACCAGGCCGCCGTTTTCACGGGGCGGCGCCCAGCCCTGGGTTTGCATTTCCTGGCTCGAGCCCGACGTAAAGGCTTGTTCGGCCAGCAGTTCCTCGAGTTGTTCGGACGTCATGGCCCAGGGGGCGGGAAGGCGGTAAATCAGCAGGTTCTTGAACCACATGGCGTCTTGGTCGCAGGCAAAGGATCGATTTTACCCGACCATGCCGCCGGATGCGTCGGGCAGGCTGGACGCCTTTGTCCATGCGGCCTGGCGGCGTTCCGGCAAGTCGCTGCAGGCTCCGGCACGATGGGGTCCGGCAGCCACGCCACCCGCCACCCTTCAGGCCACGTCGATCTCGACTTCCTTGCGTTTCGTGGGCGTCACGTCGGGCGATAGCTGCCAGAAGATCCATGCCGACGCCGCGGTGATCAGGCCGACGCACAAGAAGGTCGCGTGAAAGGCGGCCAGCGTGTCGCCGGGGTTGCCATGGTCGGTGGCGCGGGTGAAGGCGCTCAGC
Source organism: Pigmentiphaga litoralis (assembly GCF_013408655.1). Taxonomy (NCBI): domain Bacteria; kingdom Pseudomonadati; phylum Pseudomonadota; class Betaproteobacteria; order Burkholderiales; family Alcaligenaceae; genus Pigmentiphaga; species Pigmentiphaga litoralis. Next base: position 1,850,132 of record NZ_JACCBP010000001.1, on the reverse strand, counting down.
ACGGCGCCCGCCGTCGTCACGGCCAGGCTCATCGACAGCATCTGGATCATGGAAAACAGGCTGTTGCCCGAACTGGCGTTGTGCGGTTGCAGGTCCTTGATGCAAAGCGTGTTCATGGCGGTGAACTGCAGCGAATTGACGGCGCCGAATACGGCGAGCAGCAGCAGGTGGACGCCGATGGGCTGCGTGGGCCCGATCAGCGCGAACACGGCCATCAAGGAGCCGACCAGCAGGGTGTTCCAGACCAGCACGCTGCGGTAGCCCAGCCGGGTGATCAAGGGGGTGGCGATCCGCTTGCTGAGCATGCCGGCCGCCGCCACGGGCAGCATCATCATCCCCGCGTGGGACGGCGAATAGCCCAGGCTGACCTGCAGCAACAGCGGCAGCAGAAAGGGCATGGCGCCGGCGCCGATTCGCGCGAACAGACTGCCCAGCATGCCCACGGTAAAGGTATGGATGGCAAACAGGTCGGGTGGAAAGATGGGGTCGGGCTTGCGGTGCGCGTGCAGCCAGTAGGCCACCACCGCCACGATGCCGAAGATCAGCAGCACGAAGGCGGGCGCATGCCGCATGCCGGAACCCGACAGGCCGTCCAGCGCCAGCGAAATCGCGGCCATGCCGAACGCCAGCATCAGGTAGCCGCCCAGGTCGAAGCGGTGGGGGTGGTCTTCGCGGCTGTCGGCCAGGTGCAGCCAGGTGGCGATGCCACCGACTATGCCGACCGGGATGTTGATCAGGAACACCCAGTGCCACGACGCCCATTCGGACAGCCAGCCGCCCACGGTCGGCCCCACCAGCGGACCGACCAGGCCGGGAATGGCGACGAAGCTCATGGCGGGCAGCAACCGTTCACGCGGAAAGGTGCGCAGGATCGCCAGCCTGCCCACCGGCAGCAGCATGGCGCCGCCGGCGCCCTGCAGCACGCGCCACGCCACCAGCTGGTTGAGCGACTGGGCGCTGGCGCACAGTGCCGATCCGGCCGTGAACAGCACGATGGCCGAAAAAAACACGATGCGGGTGCCGAAGCGGTCGGCCATCCAGCCCGACGCCGGGATCAGCACGGCCATGGTCAACGTGTAGGCAATCACGACCGACTGCATGCGCAGCGGGCTTTCGCCCAGGCTGGCGGCCATGGCGGGCAGGGCGGTGTTGACGACCGTCGTGTCCAGCGTCTGCATGAAGAACCCGATGGCCACCAGCCACAGGGTCAGCTTGAGGGATCGTTCGGACGTCGGGGTCGCGGCCATGTCAGAAGAGGGGGTGGGCAGGCGTGGCCAGGGTGGCGCCCAGCAGGGCGAGGCCCATCATACAGATCGCCGCCCCGCCGAGCACCCCGACGCCCGACAGCGCCATATTGGCCCAGGCCGCGCGGGCCGTGCCGCCGATGAGCCGCAGCGCGACGCGGCGCGCCAGGACCGACACCGCGGCCAGGACCGAGACGGTCAGCGCGGTGCCTACCGACATGGCGACGACCGCCGCGATGCCCGCCCACCGCAGGTCCAGCGCATGCGCGACCAGCAGCACCAGCACCGCGCCCGAGCAGGGCCGCAGGCCGATGGCCAGCACGACGCCGATCAGGTGCCGGGCCGTGAGGGGTTGCCGCAGGTGATCCGCGCTGGGCGCATGGAAGGATCCGCAGTCGTCGCACACCGCTTTCCACTGGCCGCCCGAAGCGAACAAGGAAGGCGGCGTCAGGGAGGTGGGCGGGGTCGAAGCGCCCGCCTGCGAGGCGCCCGCCGTCTTGCTCGCCCGGCGCTGACGCAGGAGGCGGCGGCCGTGCGTCACCATCAGCATCAGGCCCAGCAACACCAGCAGGCCGAAGCTGACGGCTTCGAACTGCACACTGGTGGCCTGGGCGCGGCGCATCGACATGCCCACCACGCCCAGCACGGTTTCGATCAGCACGATGGCGACCGCGCCCTGGAACAAAGACGACACCACCGACAGCACGATGCCTCGGCCCAGATGGGCGTCCTGCGTGGTCAGGTAGGTGGCCATCACCGCCTTGCCATGACCGGGCCCGGCGGCATGGAACACCCCGTACAGCGCGCTCAGCACCACCAGGGGCCACGCCGCCGTGATGCCCGCGCGGGAGACCTCGCGCAAGGCCGATGCCAGGTCACGGTGCAGGTCGCGCTGCATGCCCTGGATGCCGATCAGCCAGTCCTGCAGACGGGTGCCGGTCGTGACGGTCGTCACGCCCGCCGGATCCGACAGCAGGATGGACGCTGCGCACGCCAGCATCAGCAGGCTCACCGCCGCCAGGCCGATGCCTGGACGGGTCCATCGCGCCACCGCTACCGGCATGTCAGCACCACCTTCTGGGCGAACTGCCGGCCCAGGGTGTCGTCGGCCGGCGCGCCGGCGTCCATGGAAAAGGCGCGCGCCAGCACGCTGGGTGACGGCGTCGTCCGTTCAAGGGCGGGTTGGCAGGCGGCGGGCGGGGCGCCTGTCAGGCTGACGGCGCGCAAGTCGGCATGTTCCATGGCGATGTAGTAGGTCGGGTCGTAGACGCTGAAGGCGGTGGACAGCCGCCGGGGGTCGATCGGGGTAGCGAGGGGCACCACAAAGCGCAGCCATAGCCGCTGGCCGCGCATCTCGCTGGCGTATTGCGTGACCCGTGCGGGCTTGACAGGCTTGCCGTCGACGGTCACGTCGACAAAATAACGGAAAGGCTCGAGATTGGCGATCACCTTGGAGGCAAATTGGCCTGCGACTTTGGGCGATGGCTTCTTGCCGCCGCCCATTTCTTCGACGATGTAGGTGGTGTAGAGCTCGTCAAAGGTCCATTGCTGTTCGATCCCGGTGATTCGGCCGTCGTCGGCAAACAGGACGGCGCTGCGCACGTCGATCCAGGAGTGCGGGTGGGCCTGGGCGGCGCTTGGGAGGAGGGCGGCGAGCAGGGCGGCCAGCAGGGCAAGGGCAAACGCGCGGATGACCTGGACGTGTCGGGTCGCGAGTGCAGCGCGCCGCGGCACGGCTGCACGGGCAGAGGCGGCGGGCACGGCAAAAGCAGCGGGCACGGCGGAGGCAGCGGGTACGGCAAAAGCAGCGGGCACCGCAAAAGCAGGGGGCACCGCAAAAGCAGCAGGCACCGCAAAAGCAGCAGGCACCGCAAAAGCAGCAGGCACCGCAAAAGCACGGGGCATCGCAAAAGCAGCGTGGGCAGTGCAGGCGTCCAAGCCAGCTGGGGCATGCGGACCGGGTAGGGCCATCGTTTCTCCTGTCATTCGATTAATGATACTCTGTTGCATTAGCGATTTGAAACCCGGTCATGGCGTCTTTTTCTTCCGGTGCAAGGCAGGGCCGCGGCCAGCCGCGCACCACCTTCCCGTCCACGCGTCCCAGCATGCTCGCATTGTCGGCCACGTCCCGTCTGCTGGCCATCCTGCCTGTCCTGCTGCTGCTATGGGCCGCGGTGGGTTGGGCGATGGCGGACTGATCGCCCATGCTGCGATTGCATGACGTGTCGGTCGAGTACGGGCCGCACCTGGCGTTGGCGCCCGTATCCGGCGCGTTCCTGCCCGGCACGCTGACCGCGATTGTCGGCGCCAACGGCGCGGGCAAAAGTTCGCTGCTCAAGGCGATGGTCGGGCTGGTGCCGTGCGCGTCGGGCCATGTCGACCGGGGCGGGTTGGGCCCGGCCCAGGTCGGCTATCTGCCGCAACAGGCCGCGTTGGACCGCACGTTTCCCCTGTCGGTGGGCGATTTGGTCGGCATGGGGGACTGGGCCCATAGCGGCTGGGCCGGCGCGTTCTTTCCGCGTCTGCGCGGGCGGATCGACGCGGCGCTGGCGTCGGTCGGCATGGCCGGGATGGCGGGGCGGTCGATCGCCGCGTTGTCGGTCGGGCAGTTCCAGCGTGTGCTGTTCGCGCGGGTGTGCCTGCAGGACGCGCCCGTGCTCCTGCTGGACGAGCCCTTTGCCTCGGTGGATGCGTCCACCACACAAGTCCTGCTGGACCTCGTGCTGGCCTGGGGCCGGGACGGCCGGACGGTGATCGCGGTGTTGCACGACCTGGGGATGGTGCGTGCGCACTTTTCGCAGACCCTGCTGTTGGCGGGCGGTCCGGTGGCCTGGGGCGCGACGGCCGACGTGCTGCCGGCTGAGCGCATGCCGATAGCTGCCACGACGCCTGTTACGCCCCGGTCCGCGCCATGACCGCTGCGGAACTGCTCTGGCAGCCATTCAGCGAATTCGCCTTCATGCGGCACGCCCTGGCGGCGTGTCTGGCGTTGGCGATCGGCTGCGCGCCGGTGGGCGTGTTCCTGGTGCTGCGGCGCATGAGCCTGGTCGGCGACGCGCTAAGCCACGCCATCCTGCCCGGCGCGGCGCTGGGCTTCATTCTGTTTGGCCTGTCGCTGACGGCCATGAGCCTGGGCGGGCTGGTGGTGGGGCTGGCCGTGATGATAGGCGCGGGCGCGGTGACGCGCGCCGGGGCCTTGCGGGAAGACGCCAGCTTTGCCGCCTTCTATCTGATTTCCTTGTCGCTGGGCGTGCTGCTGGTGTCCAAATGGGGCAGCAATCTGGACCTGATGCACATCCTGTTCGGATCGGTGCTGGCCGTTGACGACGGGGCCTTGCTGTTCCTGGCCGGCGTCACGAGCCTGACTCTGTTGATGCTGGCCCTGTTCTACCGGATGTGGGTGGTGGACAGTTTCGACCCGGATTATCTGCGCAGCCTGGGCAAGAGCGGCGCGGTGGGCCACGGGGTGTTCCTGGGCCTGGTCGTGCTGAACCTGGTGGCGGGCTTCCAGGCGCTAGGCACCCTGATGGCCGTGGGACTGATGATGTTGCCGGCCGTCAGCGCCCGGCTGTGGGCGCGCAGCCTGCCCGGGCAGATCGGCGCTGCCATGGCGATCGCCGCGGTGTCGGCGTACGTGGGACTGCTGGTGTCGTACCACGGCAATCTGCCGTCGGGTCCGGCAATCGTGCTGACGGCCGGATCGGTGTACCTGCTGTCGCTGCTGGCGTCGATGTTTACAAGGAAAACCTATGTTCAAGAAATGGATGGCGTTGGCCGTCGTAACGATGCTGCCGGTGATGGCATCGGCAAATGACGTGTATGCGCAACCCGCCGCGAAGGCTCCGGACCAAAGCACGCCGCCGGCCCCGCCATCGTCCCGACTTCCCGTGGTCGCCAGCTTCAGCATCCTGGGTGACCTTGTGAATGAAGTGGGGGGCGACCGCGTTGCCGTGACCACCTTGGTAGGCCGCGACAGCGACGCGCACGTGTTCCAGCCGGCTCCCAAGGATGTGAAGACAGTGGCGTCGGCGCGCGTGCTGGTGATCCATGGCCTGGGGTTCGATGGCTGGATGAACCGGCTGGTCAGCACGGGCGGCGCCGCGGCAGGGCGGATTGTTGTCGAGGCGTCGCAGGGCTTGCCGGCCCGGCCGCAGCCGGCACCTAAAGCGGCCAAGGCGCATCCGGGCCACAGTCATGATCCGGACGACGACCACGAGCACGATCACAACCAAGCCCGGGATCGCAATCAAGCCCGTGACCACAACCACGGTCCCATCGATCCCCACGCCTGGCAGGATCCCCGCAACGTCGTCACCTATGTACGAAACATTGCTTCCGGCCTGACCCGCGCCGACCCGGCCGGCGCCGGCTATTACGCGGAGCGAGCCACGGCCTACACGGCGCGGTTGGCGGAGCTGGATGGCTGGATCACGCAGCGCATCGCCCAGGTGCCGGCCGCCCAACGCAAGGTCATTACGTCGCATGACGCGTTCGGGTATTTCGCGGCCCGGTATGGCGTGACGATGGTGGCCGCGGCAGGCGTCAGCACCAACGCGGACGCGGGCGCGCGTGATATGGCGGACATCATCCGGCTGATGCGGCGGGACAAGATCAAGGCATTGTTCCTGGAGAACATTGCCAACCCCCGCCTGGTGGACCAGATTTCTCGCGAAACGGGCGCGCAGGTGGGCGGCAGGTTGTACTCGGATGCCTTGTCAGCCATCGGCGGACCTGCGTCCACCTATCTGGCGATGATGCGACATAACGTCGACATGCTGGTGGCAGGCATGCAGCGCAACTGACTGCGCCTAGCGCACTTCCGCCGACGTCACCACCTGCATCGACCGCGCCCACGCTGTCGTGGGCGTTGCCGACGCACGCACGGCGGTCGCGCGGCCAGGCTTCTGCGCGGGCGGATGGGTTGCTGCGTAGGCCGCTTCGTACAGCTGGTACAGCGCCATCACGTTGCGCACATAGGCCTGCGTTTCGGCAAATGGCGGAATGCCCGCGTACTTGGCAACCGACCCTTCGCCCGCGTTATAGGCGGCCAGCGCCAGGTCCAGCCGGCCGGGATACATGTCGATCAGGCGCTTCAGATGGCGCGCGCCGGCGCCCACATTGGTCGCGGGATCCACCAGAGCCGTTTCGATATTCTTGACGCTGACCAGCGAAATCGCGGTCTGCGGCATCAATTGCATCAGGCCCAGCGCGCCCTTGGGCGAACGAGCGTCTTTCTGGAAGCCGGATTCGATGGCGATCACGGCGCTGATCAGGAAGCGGTCGACCCCGGTGACGCTCGCGGCCTGGCCGATCACGTCTTTCAGGGTATGCAGACCCGGATGATCCTGCAGCCGCGCCACTTTGGGAGCGTCGGTCGTCTTGGCTTCCGCCTTGACCGGTGTGCTGCTGCACGGTGGGCAAGCCGTTGCCGGCACGACCACCGCCACCTTGGGCTTGGCCTCTTCCGGCGGTTTGCGGCCCTGGGCCGAGTAGTAGTACTTGGCCATGCCGGCCGGGACCGTCATGGTCCGCCAGTTACCGTAAGGATCCTGATACTTGTAGGTTTCGGTCGCGGCCGAAGGGCCGGTGGCCAATACGGCCGGGGACCAGAGTGCGAGTGTTACGACAGTGAGAGCGAATCCGGCAACGAGCCGGACTGGCGCAGGTCGCCGCGAAGAGGGTCGCGTAGTCATTGATACGGGCCGCCTTTGAAGGACTGTGACGCTGAGGCCGTATCGTGCGGGGATTTGGATGATCTGGCGATCCGCCGCGAGGACTACATCGTTTACGTGAGAGTGCCCGCAACATCAGCCTAAGTTGCGGCAACTCCCGTCAAGCTGCTGCTTTTTCGACTTTTTTCGGATGAGCCAGGAAGAACCGGATCATCTCGCGTGTGGCATCCGGGCCCAGATCATCGGTATAGGTGCCGCCCGGATCGCCGCCGAACCAGGCATGCCCGCCGCCGTGGACCACCCAGCGTTCGGCCAGCACGCCGCGCCGGCCGTCTCGGTAGACGGTGCGGGTGTAGGCGTGCCCACCGGTGACCTGTCCGGTTTCGCTCACGATGTGGTCGGGCTTGCCCACCGCGGCGGTCACGTCGGACAGCAACCATTCGACATTCTGCGGGTGCACCGTTTCGTCGGCATCCCCCTGAAAGGCGATGATCGGAAGACGGGGTGCCGCAGGCACCGTCGCCACGGGACGCTGCGCATCGCTATGGCCGCGCATGACCGACAGCGCCGAGGACACGCTGTTGGCCGACGCATAGGCCAATCCGGAATGCACGCCGACCGCAGCGTACAGATCGGGATAGGCGTGACCCATGATGGCTGCCATGGCCCCCCCGGCGGACAGCCCGGCAATGAACACGCGTGACGGGTCGATCGCGTGCGATGTCATCACCTCGCGCGTGATGCCGGCAATCAGCGACGGTTCGCCCGACTCGCGTTGCTGGTCTTCCGGGTTGAACCAGTTCCAGCACTTGGACATGTTGGCCACGCGAGGCTGCTCGGGGTAGGCCACGATAAAGCCTTCGCGTTCGGCGGCCGCATTCATCCGGGTACCCATGCCGAAGTCGGACGACAGCTGGGTACAGCCATGCAGCATGACGATCAGCGGCACCGACTGCCCGTGGTAGCTGCTTGGCACATAGAGCAGGTAGCGGCGGCGCCCTGACGTGTTAGCAAACACGTGTTCTTCGGGTGCATGCACCGGGCGCGGCGCAACCGGCGCGGCCGTGGATTTGTTCGCGGACCTGAGGGACGACCTGGTGTCGGCCTTGCCGTCGGCCGATCCCGATGGGACGCGTTTGACAGCTGAAGGGCGGGTGATCTTCGGAACGATGGGCAGGGTCACGTCCTGGACGACGGCCTTCACGCGTTTTCCCGCGTGATCGAGTGTGGTGCGCAGTGCAGCAAAAAGACCTCTGGGCATGGTAGATGGCTCCTGCGGCGTCATGGTGCGCCGCAACATGGGTCCACCTTAACCAATGCCTGGGCCGTGCGTCAACTCAACTGGGCGATGTGCGCAATCGGTTCAGGCGAGTGTCAGACTATCGGTAATTCTTGCGTGAGATAACCCCAAACTGCCGATGTTCGCGACGTTGGCGTGCGTGTTGTCAGCGCCAGGCCTTGCGCTGCGCTGCAGGATGCTGTTGGGCACGACGCTTGCTGTGCTGACCTTACATACAACAATGGAGGTGGTTATGTCAGAGCACGTCTACAAGCAGATCGAACTCGTCGGGTCGTCCACCGAATCCATCGAAGACGCCATCAAGAACGCCATCAATCGCGCTTCGCAGACACTGCGCCACCTGGCCTGGTTCGAAGTGACGGAGACGCGTGGCCACATCGAAGACGGCAAAGTCGCGCACTACCAGGTGAGTCTCAAGGTAGGTATTCGTCTAGAAGGCGATGAATAAACCTGCTTCCGCTGCGCCGGCCCGCACGGCGCTTTGGAAGGCGTCGGACTTTGCAGCACGCGCCGCGAGTCCGATGAACTGGCCCCGAGACGCACCCCGTGCTTACGCACGGCACGATTTTCCAGGATTTGCCATGACAACAAGCTCGGGCCCCGGCGTTGGCACGCCAGAGGCGCTGTCCGGCCTGCGTGTCCTGCTCGTGGATGATTCCGTCGATGCACTCGACGCTTTTTCGGAACTCCTCGAACTCGAAGGCGCTGATGTCGTCACCGCTTCCAGCGGCGACCAGGCATTGGCACAGGTCGAGCGCCAACACTTCGACCTGCTGATTTCAGACATCGCCATGCCGGGCATGGACGGCTATGAGTTGCTGACCCATTTGCGCGATGATCCGCGCACCGCCGATATTCCGGCGATCGCGTTGTCGGGCTACGGCTGGGGCAAGGAAGAGAACCTGCGCGCCGGCGCCAAAGGTTTCGACGCCCATCTGGCCAAGCCGGTGTTGTTCGATCACCTGCTGGATGTCATCGGGAAGCTTCTTCCCGCAGGCTGACAGCCCCCTGAACTGCAAGTACTGATTGCGCCCGCCGCGTCCTGTATGGATCCACGCAACGGGCGCTTTTGTTTGTGGGCGCTCGCTCCAGGCAAACATGGCAAAGGTGATTGAGAATTGTTATCATGACGGCCTTCTGACTCTTACGTGCTTTCCGGCGTTCATGGACACACCGTCTGACCGATTTGCCGGACAACAACGCCGGTCGTTCTGGCTCAAGCATCTGCATCAATGGCACTGGATCAGTTCGGCCATCTGCCTGGTCGCCATGATCGCGTTTTCGGTCACGGGCATCACGCTGAATCATGCCGCGCAGATCGAAGCCCGTCCCAAGGTCACGACCAAAGAAGGGCAGCTGCCCGGTCCCTTGCTGGCCTTGTTGCCGACTGCGCCGTCGCCCGCCAAGGCGCCGTTGCCCGACGCCGTGGCCCAGTGGCTCAGCGGGCAGTTGCCGGCATCCGTCGATGTCCAGGTGGGCGAGTGGACCGATGACGAGGTGTATGTCGCGCTGCCGCGGCCGGGGGGCGACGCCTGGGTCAGCATCGATCGAACCGACGGTGCCTACAGCTTCGAAAAGACCGACCGCGGGTGGGTCTCGTATTTCAATGACCTGCACAAGGGACGCAGTACGGGCGAAGCCTGGAAATGGTTCATCGACATTTTCGCGGTCGCCTGTCTGGTCTTTTGCGTGACCGGACTCTTCCTGCTTCAGCTCCACGCGCGCAATCGCCCCGTCACCTGGCCCATGGTGGCGCTGGGTGTGGCGATACCGGTGGTGCTGGCGATCGTTTTCATCCATTGACGAGGTTTGCATGCGTATTCTGATCCCCGCCGCCGTGACCACACTGCTTGTTGGCCATGCGCAGGCGGCCGATCTGACCGTGAAGGTCGAGATCCCTCGCCTGAATGTGGCCGAATACCACCGCCCCTATGTGGCCGTGTGGATCGAAGGTCCGGACCAGACCGTCGCAAGCAATCTGGCGGTCTGGTACGACATGAAGTTGAAAGAGAACGAAGGCACCAAGTGGCTCAAGGATATGCGCCAGTGGTGGCGCCGCACCGGCCGGGAACTGACGATGCCGGTCGACGGCGTCAGTGGCGCTACCCGGGCTGCTGGCGAACATCGGCTGACATTCACGGAAGGCAAGGCGCCGATGGCCAGGTTGCCGGCGGGGCAGTACCAGCTGGTGGTGGAAGCCGCGCGCGAAGTCGGCGGGCGTGAATTGCTGCGGCTGCCTTTCCAGTGGCCGCCCAAGTCGGCCGAGACGCTTGCCGTCAAGGGCGAGCATGAACTGGGCGCGATCGCGCTCGACCTCAAACCCTGATTTCGACACGCTTGCAACGACCCGTCCCCGTAACCACCTTTGCCGCGTCTTTCCTTAAAGGACTCACGATGATCAAACACTCCGCCAAGACTTCGATGACATGGGCCGCGCTTGCGCTTGCCGTCTGCCTGCCGTTCTCGGCCGCCCAGGCCCACCGCGCGTGGATGCTGCCCTCGGCCACCGTGCTGTCGGGCCAGGACCCGTGGGTGACGGTCGACGCCGCCATCTCGAATGACCTGTTCTACTTCGAACACTTTCCGATGCAGCTGACGAATCTGTCGGTGACCGGTCCGGACGGCTCGCCCGTCAAGGCCGAGAACCCGTCGACCGGCCGTTATCGCAGCACCTTCGACGTGCACCTGACCCAGCCCGGCACCTACAAGCTGGCCGTGGCCAACAACGGCATGTTCGCCAGCTACAAGGAAGACGGCAAGCAGAAGCGGTGGCGCGGCACGCCCGAAGCGTTCGCCAAGGAAGTGCCGGCCAACGCCGAGGGCCTGGTCGTGACGCAGACGTCGGGCCGCACCGAAGTCTTCGTGACGGCAGGCAAACCGTCCGACAAGGCGCTTGCCATCACGGGCAAGGGCCTGGAACTGGCGCCGATCACGCATCCGAACGACCTGGTGTCGGGCGACACCGCCAACTTCCGCTTCATGCTGGATGGCAAGCCGGCGTCCAATCTGGAAGTCGAGATTGTTCCGGGCGGCGTGCGCTATCGCGACCAGCTCAAGGACACCAAGACGACCACGGATGCTGAAGGCAAGTTCTCGATCAAGTGGCCGGGCCCGGGCATGTACTGGATCGAAGCGTCGGTCAAGGATGACAAGGCCGCCCCCCCGGCCAAGGAACGCCGCGCGACCTATGCCGCGACGTTCGAAGTGCTGCCCGAGTGATCGGCCTGTAAATCCTGATTCATCTGCCGGTAGGAAAACCGACGCCCGCTGCCCCGTTCCTGCGGCAGCGGGCGTCGTCGTATCAATGACGCGAATTCTGATTCCCCTGGCCATTTCCCCCGCCGATCTGCCCCCGCCGGCGGCCGATGCCGCGCCGGTGGTGCTGTCGGGCGACACCATGGGGACCACCTGGTCGGTCACCGTCGTGCTGCCGCTGGCTGACGCGCTGCCCGGCGCCCGGGCCGTTCTGTGGGGAGCCATCCAGGCCGCCCTGGACGAGGTGGTCCTGCAAATGAGCACCTGGGACCCGGAGTCCGACCTGAGCCGCTTCAACGCGGCACCGGCCGGCACCTGGCACACCCTGCCCGAACCGTTCTATACGGTGCTGGACTACGCCCTGACCGTGGCGCGCAACAGTGGCGGCGCGTTCGACCCGACCGTGGGGCCGCTGGTGGACCTGTGGGGCTTCGGCCCGCTGGGCGCCGTGTCGGCGCCGCCGGCCAACGTGGCGATCGACGCGGCGCGGCGCCAGCAGGGCTGGGCCGCGATCAAGCTGGACCCCGCCACGCGGCGCGCCTGGCAGCCCGGTGGGGTAAGCGTGGACCTGTCCGGCGTGGCGAAAGGGTATGGCGTGGACCATCTGGTCAAGCTGCTGCGGCGGCTGGGACATGCGCATGCGCTGGTTGAAGTCGGCGGCGAACTGCGCGGCGTGGGCGCCAAGCCCAGCGGCGAACCCTGGTGGGTGGAACTGGAAGCGCCCGCCGACGACGGAGGCTCAGGTGCCGAGGTGGGCTTGGGGATGCTGAATGCAGGGGTGGGCTTGGTGACGCTGAATGCAGGGGCGGGTGCCGGGGTGGGTGCCGGGGTGGGTGCGGACGGCTCTGCTGGCGCAGCGGATTCCTTGGAGCAGAGAGTGGATCCCGAGGATGACAGCGGCCTGGTGCTCGATGCCCGTGGCGGCGTATCGGCTCATCTGCCCCGGACACTGGTGGCGCTGCACGGCCTGGCCGTGGCCACGTCCGGCGACTATCGGCGCTACTTCGAAGTGAACGGCGAACGCTTCAGCCACACCATTGACCCGCGCACTGGCTACCCCGTGGCGTCGCGCGTGGCATCGGTCACTGTCCTGCACCCGGAATGTATGGTGGCCGACGCGCTGGCCACGGCGCTGACTGTGCTGGGCGAGCAGGATGGCCCTGCCTGGGCCGGACGCAACGGACTGGCCGCGCGGTTCGTGGTGCGCGAGGGCAAGGGATGGCGCGAAGTGCTGACGCCGGCGTTCCTGGCGATGGCGTCATGACGCGCCTTGCTTATGGAGTGCTTGCGGTATTGATCGCGGGGGCGTGGGGCGTGGCGGCGGGGATGGCGCCGCTGGCCGACCCGGCGCGGCGTTGGGTGGCGGCGGTTCTGGTCGTGCTGGCCTACGTGGCCTTTTGCGGCGTGGTGGCGCTGCGCCGCCGCGCGGCCGCGCAGGCGCATGGGCGGGTGGGAATCGCGAGGCAAGGGCGGGCCGGGCAGGCTTTGCCTGGCAAGGGACAGGATGGGCGGCGTCGGTCGCCCGCTGCCTCGGGCGGCCGGATGCAAGGCCCGCAGAATTTTCAGAACCCAGCAGATTCACAGGACGCACAGGGCCCCGCGGATTTACAGGACCCCGCGGATTCACAGCATCCAGCGGATTCACGGGACCAAATCGCCGGTTCGCCCTTGCTGATCGCGTACGCCAGCCAGACCGGCTTTGCGGAACAGCTTGCCTGGCAGACCGCCGACACGCTGCACTCCGCCGGTATGGCGGTGACGGTGCTGCCCCTGTCTGCGCTGGATGCGGCGCAGCTGTCGGCCACGAAGCGGGCCTTGTTCGTCGTCAGCACGACGGGCGAGGGCGATGCCCCGGACACCGCCGTGGGCTTTGCTCGCCGCGTGATGCGGGGCGCCGTGGACCTGCACGGCTTGTCGTATGGCGTGCTGTCGTTGGGCGATCGCAGCTATGCGCATTACTGCGCCTTTGGCAGCGCGCTGGATGGGTGGCTGCATCGGCACGGCGCGCAGCCGCTGTTCGACACCGTCCAGGTGGACAACGGTAGCGCAGACGACTTGCGCCATTGGCAGCAGTACCTGGGCGTGTTGAGCGGCAATGCCGAGATGGCCGACTGGACGACGCCTGTCTACGCGCCCTGGCGGCTGTTGGCGCGCGAACATCTGAACCCGGGCAGTCCGGGCGGCCCGGCGTTCCTGGTCAGCCTGGTGGCGACTGAAGGCATGCCGTCCTGGCAGGCCGGGGACATTGCCGAAATCGGTCCGCGGCAGTCCGACGCGGAAGTGCAGCGGGTGATGGCGGCGCTGGGGTGGGCTCCGGAAGCGCGCGCGGGCTCGGACAAGGGCGGAGCGATCACCTTTGCCATGCCTTCGGCGCCCGAAGCTTCCTTGCAGATGGACGCGGCCACGCCCGTGCCGAAGGCGCCGGCCACGCCCTTGCCGACGGCGCCAGTCGCGTCCCTGCCGACGGCGCCAGTCCCGTCCTTGCCGACGGCCACCGCCTTGCCCGTGTCCACTCCCTCTGGCGAGCGAATCGCCGACATCCTGGCTGGGCGCCTGCTGCCTCACGACGACGAGGCCGTGGCCGCGCTGGCCCTAAGACTGCGTAGCGACGCCAGCGCCGCCCGTGCCCCAAACGCCGCCGCCGCAGCCGCAGCCGCCCACGCCCACGCCCACGCCCCCATCACCCCCATCACCCCCATCACCCCCATCACCCTGCAAACCCTGCAAACCCTGCTCGACCACTTGCCCCCGCTGCCGCATCGCGAATATTCCATCGCCTCGTTGCCTGACGACGGCGTGCTGCAATTGCTGGTGCGCCAGACGCGATATCCCGACGGCCGCCTGGGCCTGGGATCCGGCTGGTTGACCCAACACGCCCCCGTCGGCGCCACGGTCGCACTGCGCATCCGAGAGAATCGCGGCTTCCATCCGCCCGCCGACGACGGCCCGATGATCCTGATCGGCAACGGCACGGGGCTGGCCGGCCTGCGCGCCCACCTGAAGGCCCGCGCGCGCGCCGGGCAGCATCGCAACTGGCTGCTGTTCGGCGAACGCACCGCTGCCCACGACCAGTTCTTTGCCGAGGAAATCGCCGCGTGGCAACAGGCAGGGGTGCTGACGCGCCTGGACCTCGTGTTCTCCAGAGACGGCGGCAGCAATGCCCGCGCACGGTATGTTCAGGACCGCCTGGCCGAAGTCGCGGACGACATCCGCCAGTGGGTCGACGACGGTGCTGCAATCTATGTGTGCGGCAGTCTGCAGGGCATGGCAAGCGGCGTTGCCGAGGTCCTCACTCGCACACTGGGAGAAGATCGGCTCGACACGCTGACCGAAGCGGGCCGCTACCGGCGCGACGTGTATTGATCAGGAGGCTGGGCGGCGCTTGAGCCGCGTCAACGCTTCCGCATACAGATGGATCGGGTCATCCGACGCGGCCACGGGGGTCGAGTCCGACATGATGATCAGCATCCCATTCAGCAGTTCGGACGTCTGCAGCGGCTGCAGGTCCTGTTCCGGCACCCCTGCCTGTCGGGCGATGATTCTGAACGCGTCGTTCAGCGTCTGTCGCTGCTCGGTGGCGTAGCGCGGCGTGAAGGTGGCGCAGTGCTGCCGCACGTCGGCTTTCAATTGCTCGATGCTGGGTTCATACGCCTGCTCCAGGCCATACAGCAACAGGCTGTACATGCCCCGATCGTCTTGCGTGACGTCGACGAGATCATGGGGAAGGCCTGTGCACAGGTCGGAAAGCAAGTGGTGGATTTCCGCGGCGGCGGCTTTCAGGTCGGCCGCGGGCGTGCCGGTCTGGACGGACATCGTGAGTGCTCCACGCAAAGAGTGAGATGAACGTGAGATCAACCTGCAAGGGGTAGTCCGAGCATAGGCCAACCCGGCGGATGCCACGTTACGCTTTGCATCTCAGGCCGGGTGTTCCCGCCGCGCCGCGTACAGGCGGTGCAGGGTGATCTTGCGCACTTCGGCCGCGCTGGCGGCAATGTGGGTCCCCATCAATGCCCGGGCTTCTTCCGGCTTGCGTTTCAGGATCGCCCGCAGCACCTGGGCATGTTCGTCGTAGGTCTTCTCGACTCGCAAGGGCTGCGTGAAATCCAGTTGCCGCACGATCCGGATGCGCTCGGTCACTTCCAGATGCACCCGCGCCATTTCCGGATTGCCAGCGGCCAGCACAAGCTCACGATGAAACGCTTCGTCCAGTTCGGCCAGCCGCTTGCCATCGCTCAGCCTGGCGGATTTGTTCACCAGCCAGATATCCTTGAGCGCGAGCAGGGCAGGGCTGTCCAACCGGCCTTGCGGCAAATCCTTGTTGCATAGCCGGTCGATGGCCGCGCCTTCCAGCACGGTCCGCAGGTCATACAGGTAGTCGAACAGTTCGAAGTCGAACGGCCGGACCGACCACCCGCTGCGAAAGTGCACGTCCAGATAGCCTTCGTGCTGAAGCCGGAACAGCGCTTCGCGCACCGGAGTGCGGCTGACCCCCAGGCGCTCGGCCACTTCGGTTTCCGAAAACCGGTCGCCCGGGATCAGCCGGAAGTCGAACAGCTCTTCTTTCAGGCGGGCGTAGACGCCGTCCGCCAGCGTGGCGGGCGACGCCTTGCGGCGGCCGGCGGCGACTGCGCGCACCGGGATCACACGTCCCGCACGGCAGAAATACCCGCGAGTTCCAGGGTCCGCGCCGCCGCCAGGGCATCCGCTTCACGCCAGGCGCCCGAGATCAGCTGCACGCCCAGCGGCAGGTGCGGGTCCTCGCCGATGCCGGGCCACAGCGGCGCGGTGCAGACGGGCAGGCCGATGCACGAAATCGGCTGCGTCAGCAGGCCCATGCTGGCGCGGCACGGCAGCTTCTGGCCATTGATCGTCACCCATTCGGCGCCGATGGTGGTGGCGGCCACGGGCGTTGCGGGGGCGATCAGGACGTCGTAGTCCTGCAGCAGGCGGCTGGCTTCTTCATAGAACTTCTGGCGGATGCGCTGGGCCTGGACCACCCAGTTGGCCGGGATCAGCGTGCCGGCGACCAGGCGGTCGCGCGACGCGGGTTCGTAGTCGGCGTAATGGGTCAGCAGGCGCTGGCGATGCAGCGCGCCGCCTTCGGCCCCGGTAATGATGAAGGCCGCGGCGCGGGCCTGTTCGGCGCCGGGCAGTTCCACCACGGTGGTGGCGCCCAAGGCTTCGGCGGCCAGTCGGACGGCTTCGCGTGCGGGCGCGTTGGCCCAGTCATGGAAGTAGCCGCCCAGCACCGCCACCCGGGCGCCGGCCTTCAGTCCATTCGCCACTGTGGCGGACACGGCTTCAGCCGGGCGCTGCGCGCAGGCGTGATCGGCAGGATCGGGACCCTGCATGGCGTCGTAGGCAGCGGCCAGGTCGGCCACGTTGCCGGCAAAGCAGCCCAGGTGATCCAGGCTGCCCACGAAGGGGAAGCTGCCCCGGCGCGACAGGCGGCCAAAGGTCGGCTTGAGACCGAACACGCCGCACAAGGATGCCGGCACCCGGATCGACCCGTTGGTGTCGGACCCCAGCGTGATCGGCACCAGGCCGCCCGCCACCGCCGCGCCGCTGCCACCCGACGATCCGCCGGCGATCCGGGTCAGGTCGTGCGGGTTATGCGCCGCGCCGTAATGCGTGTTTTCGGTAGTAAAGCCGTAGGCGTGTTCGTCCATGTTCAGGGCGCCCAGCAGCACGGCGCCGGCGTCTTTCAGGCGCGCCACCAGCACGGCGTCGGCGTCGGCAGGCGGGTTGCCCTGGTTGACCTTGGCGCCCGCCGTGGTCACGACCTGGTCGATGTCGAACAGATTCTTGACGGCAAACGGTACGCCGGCCAGCGGCGGCAAGGTCTCGCCCCGCGCACGCCGGGCGTCAATGTCGGCAGCGTCGCGCCGGGCGCGGGCCAAGGTCAGTTCGGTAAAGGCGTTGAAGTCGCCATCGCGCGCTTCGATGCGGGCAATGGTTTCTTCAAGAAAGGAAGCGGCCGTGCGGGATCCGTCACGGACCTGGGCGGCGATGGCAAGTGCGGACATCGTCATGGGCGGAACACCGCCGCGGATTCGAGCGACACGGGCAGTTCCTTGTCGATGAAGGTAGACGCGATCGCCTGGATACGCGAAAACTGCAACGCGATTTCGTCGGTGGTCGCGGCGTCGAGTCGGAACCCCTGAAGGGCCAGACCCGCGTCGACATACGCCTTGAGGGCATCATCCATGCACGTACTCCGAGAGAGATAAAGGAACCATCTTGTATACCGCTACGTTCAAGCAGTAAGCGTGCCAAAACACCGCGCCCCCGGCAAGCCTGGGGTTGGCCCTGGCCTGAAGCGTCCGACTTGGTGCAACCGGCACCACGGCAGAGGCAGATGCCCCGCCGCGGAGCGCGTCGGAACCATCACCCGATACGCACGGAAAGCACCCGGGAACGATTAATGCTGAGCAACAGGCAGCTGTACCCACACGCCACTGCCGCTTCCGTCCCACACGGGGCGGCGCCCAAGGAGAACAAAAATGCTCGGCACCATCCTTCTGGTCATCCTCGTACTGTTGTTGATCGGCGCCATTCCCAGCTGGGGCCATAGCCGTAGCTGGGGCTACGGCCCGAGCGGTGGTATTGGTCTGGTCCTGGTGATCGTTCTGATCCTGGTGCTCATGGGTCGCATATGACCCCGAACGGCTGACGGAACACCCGCCGTCAGCGGTTGCTGAAGCACTGAATGACAATGCCCGGTTTCTCACCGGGCATTGTCATTTTGTAATTCGTGCAGGCATTGTCATGCCTCAGCAGTTTTTACCGGTATTCAGTGGGACGTCGTGTTCAGCATGTCGGTCCGCGCGAACATGCGCGCCGTCTCCAGTGCCGACGGATGCCCGAACGTCGGGTCCGCGCCCGCGTCCAACAGCACGCGCACCACGTCGGCGGCATTCTTGAACACGGCGCCGGCCAGGGGGCTCTGGCCCCGGTCGTTGATCCGGTTCGGATCGCCACCGTGATCCAGCAAGGCCTTTACCGTGCTGGCATGGCCGTGATACGCGGCCAGCATGACCAGGCTGTCGCCCTTGTCATTGGTCAGGTCGGCCGGCGCGCCAGCGTCCAGGTAGGCGGTCAGGGTGGCGGTGTCGCCCTGGCGAGCCAGGTCGAACAATTTCGAGGCAAGCGCCAGAAGCGCGTCGCTGGGCTGATGGCTGGAAGACGTCATGGAAACACTCATTCAGGCGGTGCGCGGCACAAAGCCGCGCCATGTCGATTCGGACCGCGCCAGGGGCGCGGCGTCTTTGCGCCAATGTACCCGAAGGTCCGCGCCGACGCCTTGCGCGGCCAGGGTGCGGCGTCGCACAAAAACCGCGGATTCGGGCCGGGATGTGTCGCAAGGCCTAATTCTGTTAGGGCTGTGACATAAGGTGAGCGTTTCGGGGTGCTGGACCGTTGCAGCGCGTAAAGTAGGTGGTCAGAAGGCCTCTGGCCCTCGCCGCCATCCCATCGAGCCCCGTATGTCCGCCACCCCTCCCGTCTCCGACAGTGCACCCCGGATGCTGATTCCCGACCGCAATTGCTGGCGCGTGGAAGAGGCCGACCGCTTCCGCCTGCTCGTTGACGGCGATGCCTTTTTTCATGCAGTGCGGGAAGCGATCATCAATGCGCGCCACTCCCTGTTCATCATTGGCTGGGATATCGACAGCGAGCTGCGGTTGCGGCCGGGCGGGGCAGGGGACGGGTATCCGGAATCGCTGAATGCGCTGCTGCACGCGGCGGCGAACCAGAATCCGCAGCTGCATATCTATGTGCTGAGCTGGGACTTTTCCATGCTCTATGCCATGGAGCGGGAATGGCGGCCGGTATTCAAGCTGGGCTGGAAGGCGCATCGCCGGATCATCTTCGGCATGGATGGACGTCATCCGCTGGGCGGCGCGCATCACCAGAAAATCATTGTGGTCGATGACGCGCTGGCATTTGTAGGCGGCATGGACCTGACGCGCGGCCGGTGGGATACGTCCGACCATATTCCGGAATCCCCGCTGCGCCAGGATTCGCACGGTACCCAGTACGCCCCGCTGCACGACGTGCAGGCCATGTTTGATGGCAAGGCCGCGCGCGCGATGGGCGAACTGGTGCGCGAACGGTGGCGACGGGCGACCGGCCGTACCATCAGCCGGCGCCGCGCGTCGCCGCGCCAGCCGCTGGACCCCTGGCCCGATTCGTACCCGCCGGATATCGAAAAGGTCCACGTGGGCATCGCGCGGACGGAACCGGCCCACGCCGGGCGGCCGGGCGTGCAGGAATTGCTGCAGTTCCACCTGGATGCGATTGCCGCGGCGCGGCGGTCGATCTATATCGAAAGCCAATACTTCACATCCAATATGGTGGGGCAGGCGCTGATCGACCGGCTGGGCGCGGGTGACGCGCCCCAGACCGTGGTCGTGTCGCGCAAGGCGGGCAGCGGCTGGCTGGAAGAGGCCAACGTGTCGGTGCTGCGGGCCCGGCTGCACCACCGCATGATGGCGGCCGACCGCGGCGGGCATTACCGGCTGTTCAGCGCCGAGCTGCCTGGCGCGAATGGCCAGAGCCTGAACATCCACAGCAAACTGACCATTTTTGACGACGACCTGCTCTGTGTCGGTTCGGCCAACCTGAGCAACCGGTCGATGTCGCTGGACAGCGAGTGCAGCATCATCCTGGAGTCACGTGGCGAGCCCCGTGTGCGCCAGGCGATTGCCCGCATGCGCAATTGCCTGCTGGCCGAACACCTGGGGTGTCCGGAAGCGCGGCTGGCCGAAGCGGCACCCGAACGCCTGCTGGAAACGATCGACAGCTTGCTGGGTGAAGGCCGGACGCTGGCCGTGCTGGATCCCACCGTGGATGCAACCCTGGACGCGAGCATTCCGCCTTCTGCGCAGCTGGAGCCGGAACAGCCGCTGGAGCCGGACGCGCTGGTTCGCCAGTTCGTCCCGGTCGAACCTGCCGCGTCCAAACGCAAACGCTACCTGGCCGTGGGCGGCCTGGCGCTGTTCTTCATCGCCCTGACCGTCATCTGGAAATGGACGCCACTGGCCGACTACCTGGAAGTCAATGCGCTGACCCGGTTGGCGCGCGGTTTCAGCAATCTGCCCAGTGCGCCGCTGGTGGTGATGGGCGGCTATGTGCTGGCGGGGCTGTTTTCGATCCCGATCACGATACTGATCGTGGTGACCGGGGTGGTCTTTGGCGCCACCATGGGCGGGCTGTATGCCCTGGGTGGAACGCTGCTAAGCGCCATCGTGACCTACTGGATCGGCCGCTGGCTAGGCCGGGACACCGTGCGCAAGCTGGCTGGCACGCGCATCAACAATATGAGCAAGCAGATCGCCAAGCGCGGATTGGTGGCGATGATCATCTTGCGCCTCTTGCCGGTGGCGCCTTTCACCCTGGTGAATGTGATTGCCGGGGCGTCACAGATCAAAGTGAAGGACTACATGCTGGGCACGCTGATCGGCATGGGTCCCGGCATCGTCATTACCGTCATCTTTGCCCATAACGTGGCGTCGGCCATGCGTGACCCGAGTCCGGAATCGTTCGCCATGGTGGCTGGTGTTGCCGTTGCCTTGGTGGTGGTGTCGATCGTGCTGCAGCGGGTGTTCATGGCACGGGACAATAAGGGCGCTGGCAAGCTGCGGGCAGCGTCGTAAAAAGCGGCGTCATGGATGAGCAGCAGGCAGCTCATCCGTGAATTTGCTGCGCTGCAACATCGCGTCGCACATTCACGGTCGCGTGCGTTTCTCACGACCAAGGTGCGTGAGATTCGTGACGCATCCGGTTGCATTCGTGGATGAGCGCGAAACCCTTGCAGATCAACAAATGGTGGGGGTCTAAATCCTTTTGCAGCGCAGCAATCCCTGCAAATTCAAGGGTTTATCAAACGGCCTAAACCGGAAGAATGATATCTACGGGAAAACCTGGCACGTATATTGCAATTGAAGTTGGAAAGCCGGACGTTCTCGCATAAAGCCTTCCCGGGCTGTGTAAGTCTTACCTTGCAGGGTAACTTTTGACCGGGGAGTCGACGCAAATGGTGCAGGTGCACCACGACACGCGCAGGAACGCACGGCCTCGAAGACCGAATGCTGTCCCTACGCTGCCATCGTCAGGCGATTTTCCGGAGAAACATCTTGTTGCCTAGAGTCCTGCTAGTAACTTCCGAGGCGCTGCCTCTCGCCAAGACCGGTGGTCTGGGCGATGCCGTGAGTGGCCTGGCCCGTGCGCTGCGCGAAGCGCAGGTTGACGCAACGATCCTGATGCCTGCCTACCAAAGCGCGCTGGATCACGCCACCGATCTCAAGGAAGTGGCTAGCCTGCCCGGACTGATTGGCGGCGATGCAACGGTGATGTCCGGATGGATCACTGAATTTGAAGTGCCCGTGCTGCTGCTGCGCAACGACGCGCTATACGTGCGCGACGGTAGCCCGTATCTGGACGCCGACGGCCGCGAATGGGGCGACAACGCCCTGCGGTTTGCCGCATTGGCCCAGGCTGCCACGCGTATTTCGACCGGCGAGACGCCCATCCGCGTGCCGCACATCGTGCACGCCCATGACTGGCACGCCGGCATGACGCCGCTGTTCCTGCATGCCGCCGGCATCAAGCGTCCAAAAAGCATCATCACCATTCATAACCTGGCATTCCAGGGCGTGTTTCCCATGGAAACCGCCGATGCCCTGGGCGTTCCGCATTCCTATCGTGGCAGCGATGGCGCGGAATTCTGGGGTCAGCTGAGTTTCCTGAAGGCAGGGCTGCGTTACGCCGACCGTATCACCACGGTCAGCGACACCTACGCCAAGGAAATCCTGACGCCGGAATTTGGCAACGGTCTCGATGGCCTCCTGAATCACCGCAAGGACGACCTGTCGGCCATTCCTAACGGGATTGATTCCGATATCTGGGATCCGGCGACCGATCCTTTCCTGACCTCGCATTTCTCGGCAATGGACATGCGCGGCAAGATCCGCAACAAGCTCGAACTGCAGCAGATGTTCGGCCTGACGACCGATCCCGAAGCGCCGCTGATGGTCATGGGCAGCCGCCTGACCTCGCAAAAGATGGCCGATCTGACGATCGACGCCTTCCCGCGCCTGCTGGACGCCCATCCCCGCATGCAGATCGCGGTGCTGGGCTGCGGTGAAAAGCACATTGAAGACGGGTTGCGCGCCCTGCAGGAACGTTATCCGTTCCGCTTTGCGATCAATGTGGGCTACGACGAACGCAGCGCCCACCTGCTGCACGCCGGCGCCGACATCCTGCTGCATGGCAGCCGTTTCGAACCGTTTGGCCTGACGCCGATCTACTCGATCCTGTACGGCACGATCCCGGTTGCCTCGCGCATCGGCGGGCTGGCCGACACGATCAAGGACGCGCCGCTGGCCGAAGGCGCATCGATTGGTGACGCCACCGGCGTGCTGTTCGATGGCGATACCGTGGACGCGATGGTGGCCGCAGTGGAACGCGCCGTGTCGCTGTACCGCAATCCGCAGGCCTGGACCGCCATGCAGAAGAACGGCATGACGACCAACTTCGGTTGGGAATCGTCCGCGGCCAAATACATTGAACTCTACCGCTCGCTGGCCCCGGTCGCTCCGGTGACCGCGCCTATCGTGACGCGACGTACCACCGAAGCCGCGATTGGCGAAGCGCCTGTGATTGCACCCGCCCTGGTCTCTGAAAGGAAACGCGCCTGATGATGGAACAACGGATGGATCCGCCGAGGATTTTTTATGTGCACTCTCGGCGGATTGGTCCGCTGTCCCAATCGGACGGGTCGCTGACAGCGGCCTGGAAGAGCGCACTGGATCGCGCTGCGCGTCTCGGCTTTTCGCAGGTCCTCTTGGGTCTGCCTGAGGACACCCTGTCTCCCCAGGCCGAGCAGCAACAGGCCATCGAACAACTGGTGTCTGCCGCCAAGCGGTTGCGTCTCCAGGTTTGGCTCGATGTGTCCATTGGCGAACTTCCCGCCACATCCCCGTTAGCCGTCGCCCATCCCGAGTGGTATCGCTCGGCGTTGGCCGATCGTCCGCTGGACCCCCGCCTGGCCCCCGCGCTGCGCAATCTGGTCGACGTGCAGATCGTGAACGGCCGTGTGCCGGCGGCGTGCCTTGAGTGCTGGGCCGACATGCTGGGCGCCTGGACCGCAGCGGGTGTGACCGGACTGCGCTTCCACCTTCCGCACCGTCTTCCGGCCGACGACTGGCGCACGCTGTTTGCGCGTCTGTCGCAGGGCGCACCAGGTGTGCGCCTCGCGGCCTGGACGCCGGGCGTGCCGGCCGACCGCGTCGGCAGCCTGCGCGACGCGGGTTTCAATGCCGCCTTTACCTCGCTGGCCTGGTGGGATTTTCGCGCCGGCTGGTTTGCCGCCGAGCGAGACCGCCTGGCCGGCCTGGGTCAGTTGATCGCGTTCCCGCGCAGCCCCTTCGACGAAGCCGTCAGCCCCGGCGCCGATCCGGCGCTGTACCGCCGCGCCCTGTGGGCCGCCGCGATGGCGGGCGAGGGCTGGATGGTCGCGATGGAAGACACCGAACTCGAGACCGCTGGCGACATCGCCGGCGAGATCAAGGCCGCCAATGCCTTCATCGCCAAGCAGGGCGGCGCCCTGGCGTCCGATCTGCGCGTGCTGACCGGCGCCGATGCGGCCGTGACCGTGCTGTGGCGCCCGGGTCCGCCTGAAGATCCCAAACGCAAGGACGCGGGGGGGCTGGCTGTCCTGATCAATGCGGATACCGCCTTCCCGTCGACGTTGTCGTGGTCCACGCTGCGCGCGCGCCTGCCAGGCGGCTACAGCGAACTGGTGGCCGTGGACGGCCTGCCGATTTCCGCGCCGCTGTCGGGCGCCGACATCACGTTGCCACCCGCAGGCGTGGCTGTCTTTCGCGCGCGCCGCACGGCGCCGGTCGTCACCCTGAACCGGCCGACGCGATTTTCACAAAAGAAAGTGTTGGGAGCCGCCATGGAAGCGCCGCGTGTTGCAATCGAAGGCGTCACCCCGGTCATTGATGGGGGCCGTTTTGCGCTGAAGCGCGCGTTGGGCGAACCCATCCATGTCGAAGCCGACATCTTCATGGACGGCCACGACAAGCTGGCCGCCGCATTGCTGTGGCGCGCGGCCGATACCGAAGTGTGGCAGCGGGTGCCCATGACGTTCATCGTCAATGACCGCTGGCAGGCCGACTTCACCCCCGAACGGGTGGGGCGCCATGTGTTCGTGATCGAAGCCTGGTACGACACCTTCGCGACTTATTACAACGAGCTGTCCAAGAAACACGCGGCCGGCATCGACGTGTCGCTGGAACTGCGCGAAGGCCGTCAGCTGCTGGCCGCCATGCTGGCCGAAGCCGAAGCGGAACGCGCGGTGGACGCCGATGTGCTGACGCAGGCGCGCCAGCTGGTCGACACGATCACGCACGACGCCGATACCGAAGCACTGCAGCATCTGCTTGCTGCCAGCACCGGTGAACTGGTCGGCAAGCTGGGCATTCGCCACTTTGCGTCGCGCGGCGAGTTTGAAGTGCCGGTGAACGTGGAACGTCCGGCGGCGGCATTTGCCAGCTGGTACGAACTGTTCCCGCGTTCGCAAAGCGGCGACGTGAACCGCCATGGCACGTTTGACGACGTGATCGAGCGCCTGCCCGCGATCCGCGACATGGGCTTTGACGTGCTGTACTTCCCGCCCATCCATCCGATCGGCAAGAAGAACCGCAAGGGCCGCAACAACAGCCTGGTTGCTACTGACAACGATCCGGGCAGCCCGTATGCCATCGGTGCGGATGCAGGTGGCCACGACGCCATCCATCCGGAACTGGGCACGCTGGAAGACTTCCGCAAGCTGGTGTCGGCCGCCAAGGATCACGGCCTGGAACTGGCGCTGGACTTTGCCATCCAGTGCTCGCCCGACCATCCGTGGCTGCGCGATCATCCGGAATGGTTCGCCTACCGTGCCGACGGGTCGATCCGTTACGCCGAAAATCCCCCCAAGAAATACGAAGACATCGTCAATGTCGACTTCTATGCGCCGGGCCCACGCGGGTCGCGCGAGTCGGCATCGACCGGTCTGTGGATGGCGCTGCGTGATGCGGTGCTGTTCTGGTGCAAGGAGGGCGTTCGCACCTTCCGTGTCGACAACCCGCACACCAAGCCCTTGCCTTTCTGGGAATGGATGATTGCCGAAGTGCAGGGCCGCTATCCCGACGCCCTGTTCCTATCGGAAGCGTTCACGCGTCCGAAGGTCATGTATCGGCTTGCCAAGCTGGGCTTCTCGCAGTCGTACACCTACTTCACGTGGCGCAATGAAAAGCAGGAACTGACCGACTACCTGGTCGAGATTTCGCAACCGCCCGTGTCCGACCTGTTCCGACCGAACTTCTTCGTGAACACGCCAGATATCAACCCGCGCTTCCTGCAGACCGGCGGCCGGCCGGCGCATCTGATCCGCGCCGCACTGGCCACGACCATGTCGGGTCTGTGGGGCATGTATAGCGGGTTCGAATTGTGCGAAGCCACGCCGGTGCCGGGCAAGGAAGACTACCTGGACTCGGAAAAATACGAGATCCGTGCGTGGGACTGGAACCGTCCGGGCAACATCATCGGCGAGATCACCAAGCTGAATCAGATCCGCCGCAGCAACCCGGCCTTGCAGACCCAGAAGGGCATTACCTTTCAGTCCGCCAGCAACGACAGGGTGATCGCCTATACCAAGGCGACACCCGAGCGCGACAACGTCGTGCTGGTGGTGATCAACCTCGATCCGTACGCCAGCCAGGGTGCATGGATCGAACTGCCGCTGTGGGAATTCGGCCAGCCCGATGACGGCGCCCTGCAGGCGGAAGACCTGTTCCATGGGCACCGTTTCACCTGGCATGGCAAGCGGCAATATGTGCAATTGGAACCGGGCCAGCCGTTCGCGATGTGGCGTATCTCGGTCAGGAGCTGACGCAACCGTAAAGCCCCACCGAGCGACACCCCCGCGACGCCCCGGACAACCGACGAGAAAACAACTATGAACAAGCGCTCAAGTTTCATCCACGCGGCCAACCAGGGCGATCCGTCCTGGTACAAGGACGCCGTGATCTATCAGCTCCACATCAAGTCGTTCTTTGACGCGAACAATGACGGGGTGGGGGACTTTGCCGGGGTGATGGCCAAGCTCGACTACATTGTCGAACTCGGTGTCGACACCATCTGGCTGCTGCCGTTCTATCCGTCGCCGCGGCGTGACGACGGCTACGACATCGCCGAATACCGCGATGTGCACGAAGACTACGGTTCCCTGGCCGACGTCCGGCGGTTCATTGCAGCTGCCCACGAGCGCGGGCTGCGCATCATTACCGAACTGGTGGTGAACCATACGTCGGACCAGCATCCCTGGTTCCAGCGCGCCCGTGCCGCCAAGCCCGGATCGGCCGCCCGCAACTTCTACGTGTGGTCGGATACCGACCAGGCCTACTCGGGCACCCGGATCATTTTCCTGGACACCGAAAAGTCCAACTGGACGTGGGACCCGGTGGCCGGCGCCTACTTCTGGCACCGCTTCTATTCGCACCAGCCCGATTTGAACTACGACAACCCGCAAGTGCTCAAGGCCGTGCTGTCGGTCATGCACTTCTGGCTGGACCTGGGGGTGGACGGCCTGCGTCTGGATGCCGTGCCCTACCTGGTGGAACGCGAAGGCACGAACAACGAAAACCTGCCTGAAACGCACGACATTCTGCGCAAGATCCGCGAAGACCTGGACGAGCACTACGAAGGCAAGCTGCTGCTGGCCGAGGCCAATCAGTGGCCGGAAGATGCGCAGGAATACTTCGGCACCGGCGACGAATGCCACATGTCTTTCCACTTCCCGCTGATGCCGCGCATGTACATGGCGATCGCGCGGGAAGACCGCTTCCCGATCACCGACATCATGCGGCAGACCCCGGAAATTCCGGAAGGCTGCCAGTGGGCGATTTTCCTGCGCAACCATGATGAGCTGACGCTCGAAATGGTGACCAGCAGCGAGCGTGACTACCTGTGGAACGTGTATGCGGCCGACCGCCGTGCGCGGATCAACCTGGGTATCCGCCGCCGCCTGGCTCCGTTGCTGGAACGCGACCGCCGCCGTATCGAACTGATGAACAGTCTGCTGCTGACGATGCCGGGCACCCCCGTCATCTACTACGGCGATGAAATCGGCATGGGCGACAACATCCACCTGGGCGACCGGGACGGGGTGCGTACGCCAATGCAATGGTCCCCCGACCGCAACGGCGGCTTTTCACGCGCCGACCCGCAAAGCCTGGTGCTGCCGCCGCTGCGCGACACCTTGTACGGCTACGAAGCCGTCAACGTCGAATCCCAGGCGCGCGATCCGCATTCGCTGTTGAACTGGATGCGCCGCATGCTGGCCAAGCGCCGCGAGTACAACGCGTTTGGCCGCGGCAAGTTGCGCTTCATCTATCCGGGCAACCGCCAGATCCTGGCCTACCTGCGCGAGCACAATGACGACACACTGCTGTGCGTGGCAAACCTGTCGCATGCCCCGCAGGCCGTCGAGCTGGACCTGGCCGAATTCGAAGGCCGCGTGCCGGTCGAACTGACGGGTGGCAACACCTTCCCGGCCATCGGCAAGCTGACCTATCTGCTGACCCTGCCGCCTTACGGCTTCTACTGGTTCTCGCTCAGCGCCACCGCATCGCCGCCGTCGTGGCATGCGGCTGCGGCCGAACAGCAGATGGAATTCCACACGCTGGTGATCCGCGGCAAGACGGGCTACCAGCTGATGGAAAGCTCGCGCCGCACGCTGGACCACGAAGCGCTGCCCACGTATCTGCGCCGCCGCCGCTGGTTCGCCTCGAAAGACGAAAAGGTGCAATCCGCAACTATCGTCTACGGTGCGCGCCTGCCCAACCGCGAGCAGGAACTGTACATGGCCGAGATCGAAGTCGATCTGGGCTCGCGCAAGGAACGCTACGCCTTGCCGCTGGCGCTGCTGTGGGTCGAAAACCTGGAAGGCCTGCCGCTGCAACTGGCCCTGGCCCGCGTCCGCCGCACGTCGCTGGTGGGCATGGTCACCGACGCGTTCAGCCAGCGCGAATTTGCACTCGCCATGGTCGAAGGCATCATGGGCAGCGCCGAGCTGGCCAGCCCGGTAGGCGCCGACAACGGCGGCAAGACCACGATCAAGTTCGTGCGTCAGGCCGGCCTGGAAGACCTGACCGTCAATGCCGACACGCAAGTGCGCTGGCTGTCGGCCGAACAGTCGAACAGCTCGCTGATCATTGATTCGACGGCGGTGTTCAAGCTGGTCCGCCGTGTTACGCCGGGCATCCATCCCGAAGCGGAAATCACGCGCTACCTGACGTCGCTGGGCTTCGAGAACATTGCGTCGCTGATGGGCGAAGTGGTGCGCGTGGACGAAGACGGCACGCCGCATACCCTGGGTCTGCTGCAGAAGTACGTGACCAACCAGGGTGATGCCTGGGCCTGGACCATGGCCTATCTATCGAAGGCGCTGGACAACGCCGTGCTGACCGACGAAAGCCTGGAAGACTACGACCAGGAACTGCTGGGCTATGCGGCCTTTGCCGGCATCATGGGCAAGCGTCTGGCCGAATTGCATGCCGCGTTCTCGCGCCCCACCGACGACGAAGCGTTCTCGCCCGAGCCCGCTTCCGAAGCCGACGTGGCGCAGTGGACCGACGAAGTCACCGCGATGTTGAATCGCGCCTTCGATCAGCTGGCCGCCAACACCCAGTGGACCGACGGCGCCACCGAAGGCACGGCCAAGGCCCTGGTCGCCCGCCGCAAGGAAGTGCTGGCCGGCGTGGCCGGTCTGGCCAAACGTGGCCTGGGCGCGCTGCGCACCCGCACCCATGGTGACTTCCACCTGGGTCAGGTGCTGGTCGCGCAAAGCGATGCCTACCTGATCGACTTTGAAGGCGAACCGGCCCGGTCGCTGGAAGAACGCCGCCGCAAGACCAGCCCGCTGCGTGACGTGGCCGGCCTGCTGCGATCGTTCGACTATGCCGCCGCCGCCATGAGCACCGCGCCCGAAGCGCAGGTGCTGGGGACGGCCCCGTCGGTGCAGGCCACCAGTGGCAAGCAGAAGAAAGACCTGCTGCTGGCCCGCTTCCGCGAGCAGGCGTCCGCCGCTTTCCTGGACGGCTACCGCCAGGTTGCGGTGCTGGCCGAGAACAAGTGGTATGAAGGCAGCGCAGAATCCGCACTGCTCGATCTGTTCCTGATCGAAAAGGCGGCCTACGAGATCTGCTACGAAGCGGCCAACCGTCCGACCTGGATCTGCATCCCGCTGCGAGGCCTTGACCAATTGGCGCAACGCCTCACCCCGACTGCTTCCGAGGATCGCCATGACGCCGTATGAGTTCGCAACCGATACCGACCACCTGGCCGGTGACATCGATGCGCTGAAGGTGGCGCGGCACCGCGACCCCTTCGCCGTGCTGGGTCCCCATCAGGCAGAAGGTGAGCACGTGGTGCGCGCCTTCTATCCGGGCGCCGAAGGCGTCGAGGTCGTCGCCACGCAAAGCGGCGAGGCGATTCCGCTGCTGCACGTGCGTGACGGCCTGTTTGCCGGCCGCGTGTCGGCCGTGTTGCCGCAGGGCGGTCCGGGCTATCACCTGCGCATCCAGTGGCCTCATGGCGTGCAGGTCACTGAAGATCCCTACGCCTTTGGCGTGCTGCTGGGCGACCTGGATCTGCATCTGATCGCCGAAGGCCGCCACAGCGAAATCAGTGATTGCCTGGGCGCGCATGTGGTCACCCATGGCGGCGTCCAGGGCGTGCGCTTTGCCGTCTGGGCGCCGAATGCGCAGCGCGTGTCGGTGATCGGCGATTTCAATTCCTGGGATGGCCGCCGCCACCCGATGCGCCTGCGCTTTTCAGCGGGCGTGTGGGAAATCTTTGTGCCGCGCGTGACCGCGGGCGCCCGCTACAAGTTCGAAATCGTGGGCGTGGATGGCAATCTGGTGCCGCACAAGGCCGACCCCTACGCACGTCAGGCCGAACTGGCGCCGGGCACCGCGTCCATCGTGACCGACCCGACCCCGTTCACCTGGACCGACGAGGCATGGATGGCCGAACGCGGCGCGCGCCAGACTGCGCAGTCGCCCATGTCGGTGTACGAAGTGCACGTGGGATCCTGGCTGCGTGACGAACATGGCGAGTCCTACAGCTGGTCGGGCCTGGCCGACCGGCTGGTGCCCTATGCCAAGGACATGGGCTTCACGCACCTTGAACTGCTGCCCATCATGGAGCACCCGTTTGGCGGATCGTGGGGCTATCAGCCGCTGGGCCTGTTCGCGCCCACGGCACGGTTTGGCGAGCCGCATGAATTTGCCCGCTTCGTGGATCGCTGCCACGAAGCCGGCATCGGCGTGATCCTCGACTGGGTCCCGGCGCACTTTCCGACCGACGCGCATGGCATGCAGCGCTTCGACGGCACGGCGCTGTACGAATACCAGGATCCCCGCGAAGGCTTCCATCAGGACTGGAACACCCTGATCTACAACCTGGGCCGCAACGAAGTGCGCAACTTCGTGATCGCCAGCGGGATCGAGTGGCTGCATCGTTTCCACGTGGACGGGCTGCGGGTGGATGCGGTCGCGTCCATGCTGTATCGCGACTACAGCCGCAAGCACGGTGAGTGGATACCGAATCACCTGGGTGGCCGCGAAAACCTTGAAGCGATCGCCTTCCTGCGTGATCTCAACAAGGAAGTCGCCAACCGGTGCCCGGGCGCCATCACCATTGCCGAAGAATCGACGGCGTGGCCTGGCGTGACCGCGCCGGTGGACCAGGGCGGCCTGGGCTTCGACTTCAAGTGGAACATGGGCTGGATGCATGACACCCTCCACTATGTCGAAACCGATCCGCTCTACCGGCAGTATCACCATCACATGATGACGTTCGGGATGGTCTATGCCTTTTCCGAAAAGTTTGTCTTGCCGCTGTCGCATGACGAAGTGGTGCACGGCAAGGGATCGTTGATCGGCAAGATGCCGGGCGATCGCTGGCAGAAGTTCGCGAACCTGCGGGCCTATTTCGGCTTCATGTGGTCGCATCCCGGCAAGAAGCTGCTGTTCATGGGCGGAGAGCTGGGTCAGCAGAAAGAGTGGAACCACGACGCGCAGCTGGACTGGGATTCCCTGAGCGATCCGCTGCCTGCCGGGCTGCAGAAGCTGGTGCGCGATCTGAACCATGCGCATGCAGAACTGCCCGCGCTGCACGAACGCGATGCCGATCCGGAAGGCTTCCGCTGGCTGATTGGCGATGACAACGGCAATGCGGTGTTCGCGTTCCTGCGCAGCAGCGGCGATCAGCACGTGCTGGCCGTCAGCAACATGACGCCCGTGCCGCGCGGCGGCTATCGGATCGGTGTGCCGCATGGCGGCCGCTGGCTCGAAGTCGTCAACAGCGACGCGGCAGTCTATGGCGGGTCGGGCGTGGGCAACAGCGGGGCGGTCCATGCAGAAGACATTCCGGCGCACGGCATGCCGTGCTCCGTGGTGCTGACGCTGCCGCCGCTATCGACCTTGCTGCTCAAGCCTGAAGGATAAGCGGATGGCCAGTACGCTTTCGGACAAATTGTTGCCGGGGCGTGCTTATCCGCTCGGCGCCACGTGGGACGGACTGGGCATCAACTTTGCCGTCTTTTCCGCCCACGCCACCAAGATCGAACTGTGTGTGTTCGATCCCACCGGCCGCAAGGAGCTGTCCCGCTTCACGCTGCCGGAATGCACCGACGAAGTCTGGCATGGGTATCTGCCCCATGCCGGCGCCGGCCTGGTCTACGGCTATCGGGCCTACGGGCCCTACGAGCCGCAAAACGGCCATCGCTTCAATCCCCACAAGCTTCTGCTCGACCCTTACGCCCGCAAGCTGGTCCGGCCCCTGCACTGGACGGACGCGCTCGCCGGTTACCGGGTCGGTCACGGCAAGGCCGACCTGAGCTTCGACCGCCGTGACAGCGCGGCAGCCATGCCGAAGGCCGTCGTGATCGATGACGCCTTCAACTGGGGCGACGACACGCGTCCGGACCGGCCGTGGTCCGACACCGTCATCTACGAAGCGCATCTGAAGGGCGTGTCTGCCTGCCGGCAAGACCTGCGCCCCAATGAACGCGGCAGCTTCTTTGCGCTGGCCGATCCGGCCTTCATCGAACACCTGTTGCGCCTGGGCGTGACCGCGATCGAACTGTTGCCCGTGCACGCCTTCGCGCAGGATCGTTTCCTGGTTCAGCGGGGTTTGCGCAACTATTGGGGCTACAGCACGATGGCCTTCTTTGCGCCCGAGCCGAGCTATCTGTCCAAGGGCATGCTCAATGAAATGCGGGTGGCGATCCGCCGCCTGCATGCGGCCGGCATCGAAGTCTTTCTGGATGTGGTCTACAACCACACCGCGGAAGGCAACGAGATGGGCCCGACGCTGTCCTGGCGCGGCCTGGATAACAAGAGCTACTACCGCCTGGTGCCGGGCGATGAACGCTACTACGTGAACGACACGGGCACGGGCAACACCTTGAACCTGGCCCATCCGCGCGTGCTGCAGATGGTCATGGACTCACTGCGTTACTGGGCCACGCACTTCCGTATCGATGGTTACCGCTTCGACCTGGGCGTGACCCTGGGACGCGAGGCGCACGGCTTCGATCCGGGCGCGGGCTTTTTCGATGCCGTCAGGCAGGATCCGCTGCTATCCCGCCTCAAGCTGATTTCCGAACCGTGGGACATCGGCCCGGGCGGCTACCAGGTCGGCAACCACCCGCCCGGTTGGGCCGAATGGAACGACAAGTTTCGCGATGGCGCCCGCCGTTTCTGGCGCGGGGATTCCGGCCAGCGGCCCGACCTGGCCACCCGCCTTGCCGGATCGGGCGATCTGTTCAACCGCCGTGCGCGGCGTCCGTGGGCATCCGTCAACTTCGTCACGGCGCATGACGGATTCACGCTGCGTGACGTGGTCAGCTACAACGCCAAGCACAACGACGCCAACAAAGAAGACGGCCGCGACGGCACCAACGATAACCACAGCTGCAATTGGGGCGTCGAAGGACCGAGCGACGATCCCGCCATCGAGGCCATCCGGCAACGCGTGGCACGCGCCTTGCTGGCTACCCTGATGTGTTCACACGGAACGCCCATGCTGTTGGGCGGTGACGAGTTCGGACGCACGCAGAACGGGAACAACAATGCCTACTGCCAGGACAATAAAACGTCCTGGTTCGATTGGGGCCAGGCGCATTCGGAAGAGGGGGAAGCCATGACGGCGTTCCTTGCGCGGCTGACAGCAATCCGGCATGCCCACCCGTCTTTGCGCAGCGACCGCTTCATGGTCAACGACCAGATGATCCTGCCCGATATGGCCGAGATTGCCTGGTTCGACGTCCGGGGTGACTACGTGTGGGACGAAGCCTGGAACGATCCCGAGTGCCGGACGCTCGCGCTGCGACGCGCGACGCGCGGTGCGGAAGGGATCGAGGCGACGCTGGTACTCATCAACGGAAGCGCCGAGAACGTGCGTTTCGTGATGCCGGCGCCGCATTTCAGCTGGCGGGTATTGGTAGACACGGCTGATCCCGCGAAGGACGAGTGGCCCCTCGAGAACAACGAGGTGGACGTGTCGGACCGGAGCGTGGTGGTGCTGGGTTGTCGATTGGTGTCGAATTAACGAGAGCAGCATGACGAAAGGGCTATTACCGACAGGATACGGCGCGACCTTGACGCGCCCCGGTCAAACACGATTTGCCGTCTGGGCGCCGAATGCGGCTGCCGCGGTCAAGGTGCATCTGACGCCGCCGCAAGGCGAGCCGATGACCCTCGACATGCAGGCCGACGGGCAGGGCGGGTACGTCGTGGAAGCGCCGGTCGGCGCGGGCACGCGCTACCGCTATCAGATCGGCGACGACCTGAAGTTTCCCGATCCCCACTCGCGCCTGCAGGCAGGCGACGTGCACGACGACAGTGTCGTCGTGGACCCGGACGCCTACGCCTGGCGCACGACCGACTGGAAGGGCCGCCCCTGGTCCGAAGTCGTGCTGTACGAATTGCACCCCAAGGCCTTCGGCGGCTTCAAGGGCATTCAGGCAGCGCTGCCGAAACTGGCCGAGCTGGGCGTGACCGCGGTGGAACTGATGCCGATCGCGGACTTTCCGGGCGAGCGCAATTGGGGCTATGACGGCGTCTTGCCCTATGCCCCGGATACCGCCTACGGCACGCCCGACGACCTGAAGGCGCTGGTGGATGCGGCCCATGAACAGGGCCTGATGATCTTCCTGGACGTGGTCTACAACCACTTCGGTCCTGATGGCAATTACCTGCATGCCTATGCGTCGGATTTTTTCCGCGAAGACTTGCACACGCCGTGGGGTCCGGCCATCGATTTCCGCCGGCCGCAGGTGCGCGACTTCTTTACGCGCAACGCCATGTATTGGGTCAACGAATACCGCTTTGACGGTCTGCGTTTCGATGCGGTGCATGCGATCTCGGAACCGGACTGGCTTGACGAGATGGCGGCGGCCGTACGCGAGTCGGTAGCTTCCGACCGGCACGTGCATCTGGTGCTCGAGCATGACGGCAACATCGCCAGTCACCTGGCCAAGGACTTCGATGCGCAGTGGAATGACGACGGCCACCACATCCTGCATCGGATCATTGCTGGCGAGACCGATGGCTACTACACGGACTATGCCGACAAGCCCGCCGAACAGCTGGCGCGTTGCCTGTCCGAAGGCTTCATCTATCAAGGCCAGCCGTCGCCCCATCGCGACGGCGAACTGCGCGGCGAACCGTCGGGCGACCTGCCGCCCACGGCGTTCGTGCTGTTCCTGCAGAACCACGATCAGATCGGCAACCGTGCGCTGGGTGATCGACTGATCACCCTGGCCGAGAAGGGCGCCGGCATGGAAGCGCTGCGGGCAGGCGTTGCCCTCTGCATGCTGTCGCCGCAGATCCCCATGATCTTCATGGGCGAAGAGTGGGGCACCCGCACGCCCTTCCTGTACTTCACCAGCCACAACGATGAACTGGCCGAAGCCGTACGCGAAGGACGCCGCAAGGAGTTCGCCAAGTTCCCGGCGTTTGCCGACCCGGCCGTGCGCGACAACATTCCCGATCCCAATGCCGCCGATACATTCGAGGCCTCGGTGCCGCCGCTGACGCAATCGCCTGGCCGCGAAGGCATGCTGTGGTGGGACTATTACCGCGCGCTGCTGCGCTTGCGGCGTGAAGTGCTGGTGCCGCATCTGGAAGGTGCGGTGTCCATCGGGGCCCAGGCCATCGGCGAGGTTGCCGTGGCCGCGCGGTGGCGTCTGGCCAATAGCCAGGTTTACGCCATGTACGTGAACTTCGGCCCCGAGGCCGTTGACATCACGCCGGTGGTGGGAGGCCAGCTGGTGTTCGAAAGCGCGACCGACACTGGTCGCCTGGCCGCGACCGGCAAGCTCAAGGCCGGCGCCACGCTGGTCATGCTCGAGGACGCGTTGGAGGCCATTGCACAGGACAGCGCAGCATGAGTGACGACGACGTAACTTCTCTTCATGCGCTGGCCGACGCGGCGGGCGTGTCGGTCGATTGGCAGGACGCCGCCGGCAAGCCGCAACGCGTGTCGCCCGACGTGCTCAGGAACGTGCTGAACGCGCTCGGCATCGACGCCAGCAGTCCGGATGCGATCGAGGCCAGCCTGGCTACGCTTCGAAATGCGAGCGACGATACCGCCAGCCACTTCGCGATCGGCGTGGTCCGCCAGGCGATTGAAGTCCCGCTGCCGGACACCGTCAGCACACTGCGCTTTCGGCTCGAGTTCGATGACGACGGCGGCGTGGTCGATGGCGAAGCGCGCCGCAAGGACGCGCATACCGTGATCATCCCTGGCATGAACCTGCCGGGGTATCACACGCTGCATATCGGTGACCAGGTCTACACGCTGGCGATCGCGCCCGCGCGATGCTTTGGCGTCAGCGACGCCATCGGCAAGCCGCAGCCGCGCGAATGGGCGCTGGCGGTGCAGCTGTATGGACTGCGCCGGCGGGGCGCGTCGCTCGGGGCGCCCGGCGCCTCGGGCGGTGTCGGCGACTTTTCCGCGCTGGCGACCTTGGCCGGCGTGGCTGCAAAAGCGGGCGCCACCGGCCTGGCGATCAGCCCGGTCCACGCGATGTTCACGGCCGATCCGCATCGCATCAGCCCGTACGCGCCATCGAGCCGCCTGTTCCTGAACGTGCTGTACGTTGACCCGGCAGAAGTGTTCGGTCAGCCCGCGGTTGCGCGTGCGGCATCGGCGCTGGGTCTGAACCTGGACCTGGCGCGTCTGGAACAGCTCGACATGGTCGACTGGCCTGGCGTGGCGCGGACCAAGCTGGCCATCTTGCGCCGGCTGTTCGATGGCTTTCCGGGCAACGTCGGCAGCTCGGTGTCCGAGGCGTTTACGCGCTTTCGGCAAGAGGGCGGCAGCCTGCTCGAAAACCATGCGCGATTCGAAGCGCTGCATGCCTGGCGCCTGGCCGAAGGGTTCCAGACCGGCGGTTGGCGCGACTGGCCCGAGGCCTTTCAGAATCCGGACAGCCCGGAAGTCGCTGCTTTTGCGCAGGAACATGCCACCGAAGTCACCTTCCATGCCTTCCTGCAATGGCTGGCCGACCGGGGACTGGCCCGCGCCCAAGCCGCCGCGCGCGAAGCCGGCATGGGCATCGGCCTGATCGCGGACCTGGCCGTGGGCACCGACCCGGGCGGCAGTCACGCCTGGAGCCGGCAGGGCGAAATCCTGGCCAAGCTATCGCCCGGCGCGCCGCCCGACCTGTATAACGCGCAGGGGCAGGCCTGGGGTCTGACGGCGTTCTCGCCGTCTGCGCTGCGCCGCACGGGCTATCGGGCGTACATCGAAATGCTGCGCGCCTGCCTGCGTCATGCCGGCGGGATCCGCATCGACCACGCCCTTGGCCTGAAACGGATGTGGCTGGTGCCCGAAGGCGCTCCGCCGACCGACGGCGCCTACGTCAACTACCCCTTCGACGACATCATGCGGCTGATCGCGCTGGAGTCCTGGCGGCACCGCGCGATCGTTGTGGGCGAAAACCTGGGTACGGTGCCCGAGGGGTTCAATGACCAGATCGCCCGCGCCGGCATGCTGGGCATGGACGTGCTGTGGTTCGAACGCCAGCACCATGGCGACAACGCGCCGATCAAGTCGCCGCGCGACTGGCCGGCCGAAGCCATGGCCATGACCACCACGCACGACCTGCCGACCATCGCAGGATGGTGGACGGGTACCGACCTGCAGTGGCGCGACCGGCTGGGTCTGTTCGGCGATGGCGATTCGCTCGACGCGCAGATGCAAAATCGCGCGCGCGACCGGGAACAACTGGTCCGTTCGCTGGCCGCGGCCGGAATCGACGTGTCGCAAGACACTGATCCCGATGCTCCGCCACCGATCGCAGAGACCTTCCGTTTCGTCGGGGCCACCCCGTGCCCGCTCGCGGTCGTGCCGCTGGAAGACGTGCTGGGGGACCCCGAAGCGCCGAATCTGCCCGGCACCACCGATACCCATCCCAACTGGCGTCGCCGCATGGCGACGACGATCGATACCTTGCTGGACGATCAGGACGTCAGCCGACGCCTGGACGCCCTTTCACAGAGCAGACAAACATCATGAGTGCACCGCGAGCCACGGTCAGGCTGCAGTTTCACGAAGGCTTTCCGATTACGGACGCCATCGATCTGGTCGAATACTTCCACAAGCTTGGTATCAGTGACATCTATGCTTCGCCGCTGACCCGCGCGCGGGCCGGATCGACCCACGGCTACGACACGATCGACTATCACGTCATCAGCCCGGAACTGGGCGGTGAAGAGGCCCTGCGCAAGCTGGTTGCCCGCCTGCGCGAATTCGGCATGGGCCTGATCCTGGACATCGTGCCCAATCACATGGGCGTCAGCCCCGACAACGCCTGGTGGTGGAGCGTGCTGCGCGAGGGCCCCAACAGCCGCTATGCCGAATACTTCGACATCGACTGGAATTCGCCGGATCCCTCCCTGAAGGGCAAGCTGCTGGCGCCTTACCTGGGCGATCCGTATGGCAAGGTGTTGTCCGAAGGGCAGCTCAAGATCGAGCGTGATCAAAAAACCCACGAACCCATCGTCACCTATTACGATGCGCGCTTTCCGATTGCGCCGGAACACCACGACGAGGTCCTGCGCCTGATGGACGAAACGCCGCAAGCGTTCGATGCGGCTCGTACCGATGGCCGCCAGCGTCTGCACGAATTGCTGGAACGCCAGCACTATCGCCTGGCGTGGTGGCGCACCGCGGCCGAAGAAATCAACTGGCGCCGTTTCTTTGAAATTAGCGACCTGGCCGGCATGCGCGCCGAGCGCGATGCGGTCCGCGACGACATCCATTCGCTATTTTTCCGCCTGTACGAAGAAGGCCTGGTGGATGGCCTGCGTGTCGATCACGTGGATGGCCTGGCCGACCCCAAGGCATATTGCCAGTACCTGCGCGCCGAGCTGGAAAAGCGTGCCGATCGCCGCCCGGCCGATGCGCCCAAGCGCGTGCCGTATGTGGTGGTCGAGAAGATCCTTGCCGCCGGCGAACCGTTGGCGACGTCATGGCAGACCGACGGCACGACGGGCTATGACTTCATGAGCGAAGTCGGGCAGTGGCTGCATGACCCGCAGGGCGAAGCCCCCCTGACCACGATGTGGCAATCCATCTCGGGCAGCGCCAAGACGTTTACCGAACTGTCGCGCACGGCGCGCCGCCAGTTGATCCAGCAGAACTTTGCAGGCGAGTTCGATGCCCTGGTGCGCCTGCTGCACCGCATCGCGCACTTCGATCTGATGACCCGCGACTGGAGCCCGTCCGCGATCCGCCGTGTACTGACGGAATTGCTGGTGTCCTTTCCGGTGTATCGCACCTATGCCGACGTGCAGGGCCGCACCGAGCAGGATGAAGTCCCGTTTTCCAAGGCCCGGGAAGGCGCGCATGCCAGCCTGCGCCCGGCCGACTACGACCTGCTCGACACCATGGCCGGCTGGCTGGGCGGCGAACCCCCGAAGGACTACCCGGAAGATCAGCGCGCGGTGCGCCTGCAGGCCATTCGCCGCTTCCAGCAACTGACCTCGCCACTGGCCGCCAAATCGGTGGAAGACACCGGCTTCTACCGCTACGGCCGCTTGTTGTCGCGTAATGAAGTTGGCGCCGATCCGGCGATCTTTTCGATGGAAAGCGACGAATTCCATCAACGCGTGCAGGGCCGCGCCGAGTCGTTCCCGCTGGCCATGCTTGCGACCGCGACGCACGATCACAAACGCGGTGAAGACGGCCGCGCCCGGTTGGCCGTGCTGAGCGAACGCGCCGCCGAATGGGAAGCGCTGGTGACACGCTGGTCCGAACGCCATGCCGCGTTCAAGCGCGAAGCGGGCGAAGAGCCGGCGCCATCGCCACTGCCGGCCGACGAATACATGCTGTACCAGTCGCTGATCGGGGCCTGGCCGCTGGACCTGTCGATCAACGACGAAGAGGGCATTCGCGAATTGGCGGGCCGCTTGTCCGACTGGCAGACCAAGTCGCTGCGGGAAGCCAAGCAGCAATCGAGCTGGGTCACGCCCGACGACAGCTACGAAAAGGCCTGCAACGGCTTCCTGTTCCAGATCCTGGATCCGCAAGCCAATGCCGATACGCTGCTGGAACTGGTTGAGTTCATCAACCGTATCGGTCCGGCCGGCGCGGTCAACAGCCTGTCGCAGACCCTGCTGCGCATGACGATCCCGGGCGTGCCCGATCTGTACCAGGGCACCGAAATGTGGGACTTCAGCCTGGTGGATCCGGACAACCGCCGCCCGGTCGACTTCGCTCTGCGCAAGCAGGCGCTGGACGAACCGTTCGATGCGGCCGCCCTGGTGGACCACTGGCGTGATGGCCGCATCAAGTTCGAAGTGGTTCGGCGCACGCTCAACTTCCGCAAACAGCACGAAGCGCTGTTCCTGGAAGGCGACTATCTGCCGCTGACCGTGGAAGGGACGGAAAGCCAGCGCGTGTTTGCCTACGCCCGCAAACACGCGGACAGCGTGGCGATCGTGATCGTGCCGCATCGCGTCGCCACGATGGTGCTCGGAACCAACGACGATCCCAAGCCGCGTATCGCTGCCGACAAGTGGGGCGACACGGTGGTCTGCCTGCCAGAGGCCATCACGGCCGCCATCAGCACGCCGCAGTTGCGCAGTGTGCTGACGGACGGCACGTGCGCGGTGGCCGGTGGCCGGATCCGCGTGGCCGATGCCCTGGCCGATCTTCCGGTGGCGTTGCTCACCTGACATTGTCCTGACGCGGCGCTGGTCTTGCCGCGCCGCTCTCCTTACACTTGCGCCTGATTTGTCATAGGCACAAGAACAGGAGAGGGCAATGGCGGGATCGTATTTTCCAAGGTGGCGCGAGCGCACCGACGGGGTGGCGGGGGGCGTCATCGCGCCCGACGAGCGGCTGCCTTGGCCGCAGATGGGCGCGATGGGGCTGCAGCACGTGGTCGCGATGTTCGGGTCCACCGTACTGGCGCCCCTGCTCATGGGCTTCGATCCTAACCTTGCCATCTTCATGTCGGGGATCGGCACGCTGCTGTTCTTCGTGATCGTGGGCGGCCGCGTGCCGAGCTATCTCGGTTCCAGCTTCGCCTTCA
This sequence comes from Pigmentiphaga litoralis, assembly GCF_013408655.1. Taxonomy (NCBI): domain Bacteria; kingdom Pseudomonadati; phylum Pseudomonadota; class Betaproteobacteria; order Burkholderiales; family Alcaligenaceae; genus Pigmentiphaga; species Pigmentiphaga litoralis. The sequence goes on along the minus strand of NZ_JACCBP010000001.1, from coordinate 1,808,996 downwards.
TTGGCCTCGTCATTGCCGTCAGCGGATATGCCGGGCCGGGCCTGAACGCCAACATCGGCGTGGCGCTTGGCGGCATCATTGCGTGCGGGGTGGTCTACACCCTGATCGGTTTCCTGGTCATGGCCATCGGCACGGGCTGGATCGAACGCTTCATGCCGCCGGTCGTCACCGGCGCGGTGGTGGCCGTGATCGGGCTGAACCTGGCGCCCATCGCGGTCAAGAGCGTTACTGCCAATGCCTTCGATGCGTGGATGGCCCTGGCGACCGTGCTGTGCGTCGGCATCGTGGCGGTGTTCACCCGCGGCATGGTGCAGCGCCTGCTGATCCTGATCGGTTTGTTGCTGGCCTATGTGCTGTACGCGGTGCTGACCAATGGCGCCGGACTGGGCAAGCCGATCGACTTTTCCACCGTGGCCAATGCCGCGTGGCTGGGCGTGCCGGCCTTTACGGCCCCGGTGTTCCGGCTGGACGCCATGGCGCTGATCGCGCCCGTGGCCGTAATCCTGGTGGCAGAAAACCTGGGCCACATCAAGGCCGTCAGCGCCATGACCGGCCAGAACCTGGACCGCTACATGGGCCGCGCGTTCGTGGGTGATGGGATCGCCACCGTGGTGTCGGGCAGCGTGGGCGGCACCGGCCTGACCACCTATGCCGAGAACATCGGTGTCATGGCCGTGACCCGGATCTACTCGACCCTGGTCTTTGCGATCGCCGCATGCTTCGCGATCCTGCTGGGCTTCTCGCCCAAATTCGGCGCCGTCATCCTGACCATCCCCACCGCCGTGCTGGGCGGCGTCTCCATCGTGGTCTTCGGCCTCATCGCCGTATCCGGCGCACGAATCTGGGTAGAAAACCGCGTCGACTTCTCCGACAACCGCAACCTGATCGTCGCAGCCGTCACACTGGTACTAGGCGCCGGCGACTTCACACTAAACATCGGCGGCTTCGCCCTCGGCGGAATCGGCACCGCCACTTTTGGAGCGATCATCCTCAACGCACTGCTGTCCCGCAGATAAAGAACCCCGCCCCTCTGGGGCACAGCGGATCTGGCTCCGCCAGTCCGCCAGTGCCGCCCCTGGGGGAGGCGCGGAGCGCCTAGGGGGGGCTTAACTGCCCGAAGGAAGCCGGGCTTCCCAGCGGCCGCCTTGTTGCCAAAAGTGATAGGTATTGGTCTCTTCGGTCTTTGAGCCTTTCAACTCGGCCGTCGTCCTGACCTGGCACGCTACGCCTTGCCCCGCCGGCGGCGTGCGGCAATTGTCGATGGATTTCACTTCCAGGGTCTTGACCACGCCGGTCGCGGCGTTGGAATCGAAACCGGGACCCTGTTCGGCATTCATGGCCTGGATCTCGCGCTGCATGGCGTTCTGCAACGCCTGGGTCGCCTGATCGATCGTGGGCGCGGCCACAGGGGCGGGTTGGGCGAGGGCGGCGGTGCAGGCACCGGCCAGGCCAAGGGCCAGTAGGAATCGCTTCATGGCGGTTTGCTCCTGAAAAAAAGGGGTGCGGGGGCAAGGTAGGTGCAGGGTATCCCGCAGGCGGGCATGCCGCTGTAACGCTTTACATCGCTGCCATGCGCCAGTCAGCCTGCCAGTGGCACAATCGCAAGCTCAGCGTTCATTGGCAGGCCCATGCCCGACCCCGTCCGATCTTCATCCCTGCCGCCGCTCCCGCATGGCGCGTCGCCCCAGTCCCTGTTCGCCATGCTCCCGTTCCTGCGGCCCTACGCGGGGCGCTGGGCCATCGCTTTCCTGGCGCTGCTGGTCGCCGCCGGTGCGACCCTGGCCTTGCCGGTCGCCTTCCGTTACCTGATCGACCTGGGCTTTTCAGCGGGCAATCGCGCGCACATCGATCGTTACTTTGTCGCCCTGTTCGCCGTGTCGCTGGTGCTGGCCGGAGCCACCGCGCTGCGCTTCTACATGGTGTCGTGGCTGGGCGAACGGGTCACGGCCGACCTGCGCCGCGCCGTCTACGACCGCGTGCTGCGCATGAGTCCCCAGTTCTTCGAAACCACCCAGACCGGCGAAGTGCTGTCGCGCCTGACCACCGACACCACCCTGATCCAGACCGTGGTCGGCACCAGCCTGTCGCAGGGCCTGCGCAATCTGTTCCTGCTGGTGGGCGGCCTGGTCATGCTGGCCGTGACCAGCCCGACCCTGTCGGCCTACATCCTGGTGACCCTGGTCGTGGTGGTGGCCCCCATCATCTTTTTTGGCCGTCGTGTCCGCAAGCTGTCGGGCCTCACGCAAGACCGCGTCGCTGGCGCCAGTGCGTTGGCGGGCGAGGTGCTCAATGCCATGCCCACGGTGCAGTCCTACAACCAGCAGCCCTATGAATCGTCGCGCTTCGGCGCGGCGGTGGAACACGCGTTCGACGCGGCCCTGTCACGCATTCGCGCCCGCGCCGCGCTGACGGCCATGGTGATCGTGCTCATATTCGGCGCGATCGTGTTCGTGCTCTGGCTGGGCGCCCGCGCGGTGCTGGCCGGCGACATGACGGCGGGCCTGCTGTCCCAGTTCATTCTGTATGCCGTCGTGACGGCAGGGGCGGTCGGTGCCGTGTCCGAAGTGTGGGGGGACCTGCAGCGTGCCGCAGGCGCCACCGACCGCCTGCTGCAATTGCGTGGGGCGCAATCGCCCGTGGTCGAAGCGGCCACCACCGTGCCGCTGCCCGGCCACGGCGAAGGCTTGCGGTTCGACCACATTGCGTTCAACTACCCCTCGCGGCCGGGCGTCCCGGCACTTGATGACCTGACCCTGCATGTGCGCCCGGGCGAGCATGTCGCCCTGGTCGGCCCGTCGGGCGCTGGCAAGACCACGCTCTTCCAGGTGCTGCTGCGCTTTTACGATCCGCAGTCCGGCACGGTGTCGATCAATGGTGTCGATACCCGCCGCCTGGCGCTGGACGACCTGCGCGCGCACATCGGCGTCGTGCTGCAGGAAACCGTGATCTTTTCGGGCTCGGTGCTGGACAACATCCGGTACGGGCGGGCCAACGCCAGCATCGATGAGGTCAAGGCCGCCGCCCGCATGGCCGCGGCCGACGGCTTCATTGCGGCCTTGCCCGACGGATACGACACCTTTCTGGGCGAACGGGGCGTGCGCCTGTCGGGCGGTCAACGCCAGCGCATCGCGATTGCCCGCGCCATCCTGAAGAACCCGCCGGTGCTGCTGCTGGACGAAGCCACCAGCGCGCTGGACGCCGAAAGCGAGCGGCTGGTGCAGCAAGCCCTGGACAACGCCACCCAGTCGCGGACCACGCTGGTGATCGCTCACCGCCTGGCCACCGTCAAGCAGGCGGACCGGATCCTGGTGCTGGACGCCGGCCGCATTGTGGCCGAAGGCACCCACGCCGATCTGATGGCGACGTCGCCGCTGTACGCCCGCCTGGCCGCGCTGCAGTTCGGGGAAGCCTCGGGTACGATGCCGTAATTGTCTGCAACGGCCTAGGGCTTTGCCCCGGCCCGCCCAGGCGCGCACCTATAATGAGCCGCCACCGCGCACGGCCCCGCCCACGCCGCACGATTCCGTGCGTGCCGCCGTGGCCTTGCCCCGCCGCTGCGCCATTGCACCTTCAAGGATTTACGTGAGCGATCTGCTAGAAAGCCGCCTTGCTCTGCTCGACCAGCCCGCGCATCGCGCCCTGCTGGCGCAGAGCCTGCATGGCATCGAACGGGAGAGCCTGCGGGTCGATCCCCATGGCGACCTCGCCCTGACTCCCCACCCGCGTGCGCTGGGCGCCACCCTGACGCACCCGACGATCACCACGGATTATTCCGAGTCGCTGATCGAGCTCATTACCGGCACCCATACCGACCATGGCGCCTTGCTGGGCGAGCTGACCGACATCCACCGCTTCGTGTATTCCGAACTGGGTGACGAGATCCTGTGGAACCAGTCGATGCCGGCCCATCTGCCGGCCGAAGCCGACATTCCGATCGCCTGGTTCGGCTCGTCCAACACCGGCATGCTCAAGTACGTGTACCGCCGCGGCCTGGCCTATCGCTACGGCAAGGCCATGCAGTGCATTGCCGGGATCCACTACAACTTTTCGTTTTCGGAAGCGCTGTGGCCGGTGCTGGCCACGCCCGACGAAGCCGCGACGTTGTCGGCGCAAGACCTGCAGTCGGCCAAGTACGTTGCGCTGATCCGCAACTTCAACCGGGTCAGCTGGCTGCTGATGTACCTGTTCGGCGCATCGCCCGCGCTGTCGGCCAACTTTCTGCAGGGCAAGCCGCACCAGTTGCGGCAGCTGGACGATGACACCCTGTACCTGCCGTACGCCACCAGCCTGCGCATGAGCGACCTGGGCTACCAGAACAAGGCGCAAGCCGGCCTGAAGCCCTGCTACAACGACCTGGCCACCTATGTGGCCAAGCTGTACGACGCCGTCAGCCAGCCCTGGCCGGAGTATGAAAAGTACGGCACGATCCGCGACGGCGAGTGGATCCAGCTGAACACCAACATCCTGCAGATCGAAAACGAGTACTACTCGAGCATTCGCCCGAAGCGGGTCGCGCGGCGCGGCGAACGGCCCCTGCGCGCCCTGGCGACGCGGGGCGTGCAGTACATCGAAGTGCGCTGCATGGACATCGATCCGTTCTCGCCGGTGGGCGTGTCCGAATCGACCGCGCGTTTCCTTGACGCCTTCCTGCTCTTCTGCGCCCTGGAAGACAGCCCGCCGTTCGGCGAATCCGGCCACTGCCAGGCCAGCACCAACAACTTCCTGACCGTGGTCAAGGAAGGCCGCAAGCCGGGTCTGATGCTCAACCAGGAAGGCACGCCCATTCCGCTGGCGACCTGGGGGCGCGATCTGCTGGAGCGCATCGGCGCCTGTGCCGCGCTGCTCGACCGCGTGCATGGCGGCACGGCGCACCAGGACATCGTGGCCGCGCAGGCCATCAAGCTGGACGACCCCGCGCACACGCCGTCGGCCAAGGTGCTGGCCACCCTGCAAGACGAAGGCCTGTCCTTCCATGCCTTTACCCTGAAGATGAGCCAGCAGCACGCGCAGACCCTGCGCAACCAGCCGCCGTCGGCCGAGCAGGAAGCGCAGTTCCGCGAACAGGCCGCCCAGTCCCTGGCGGAACAGTACGCGCTGGAACAGAAGGAAATGGGCAACTTCGACGACTTCGTCGCAGCCTATCAGGCGGGTCTGCTGGGGAACTGATCGGGGCGCGTGGCGCCGGCCCGATGCGCCCGCACAGGCGCACAACTTGCTCCGCGCCTTCCCATTCCTTCCAGGTCACCGGGCAGCTGCCCCGGTGACCCAGCCCGGCGACGATGGCGCCGCCGGGCAACTCGATCCCGCCGCGGGGCGGGGTCAGCCCACACTGATCGCCATGCAAATCGTCTTTACCGTTCTTGTCCTGATTCTTGCCGTGGCGCTGTCCGGTGTGGTCACGCGCGTGTCCCCCGTCAAGCTGCCGTTGCCGATCTTCCAGATCGCGCTGGGCGCCGTCCTGGCCTTGCCCCTGTTCGGGCTGCACGTGCGCTTCGATCCCGATGTGTTCCTGCTGCTGTTCATCCCGCCGCTGCTGTTTGCCGATGGCTGGCGGATCCCCAAGCGTGAATTCTTCCGCCTGGGCCGGCCCATCCTGGCGCTGGCGCTCGGGCTCGTGCTGTTCACCGTGGTGGGGGTGGGCTATTTCATCCATTGGCTAATTCCCCCCATCTCGCTGCCGCTGGCCTTCGCACTGGGCGCCGTGCTGTCGCCGACCGATGCGCTGGCGGTGTCGGCGATTGCCGGCAAAGGCAAGCTGCCGCCCAAGCTGCAGCACTTGCTGGAGGGCGAAGCGCTGATGAATGACGCGTCTGGCCTGGTCGCCTTCAAGTTTGCGATCGCGGCGGCACTGACCGGAGTCTTCTCGATCTGGGACGCCAGCTTCAGCTTTTTCGTGATCGCCATTGGCGGGTTGATGGTCGGCGCGGCCACCGCCTGGGGGTTCAGCTATGCGCGCCGCCAGGTGTTGCGATGGAGCGGCGATGAACCTGCCATCCAGGTCGCCTTGCTGCTGCTGACCCCGTTCGCGGCCTACCTGTTTGCCGAGCATTTCGAGCTGTCGGGCATCCTGTCGGCGGTGGCGGCCGGCATCACCATGACCTATACGGATTCGGCAGACAACAGCAGTTCAGCCACGCGCCTGCAGACCAATAGCGTCTGGGCCATGCTGGAATTCATCTTCAACGGGATGACCTTCATCCTGTTGGGACTGCAACTGCCCAGTGTGATCGACCTGGCGCATGCGGATGCGGTCGCTGCGGGCAACGTCCCGGTCGGCTATCTGTTCGGCTACGTGGTCGCCATTACGCTCACGCTGATCGTGCTGCGCTTCTTCTGGGTATGGGTCACGCAGCATCTGCGATTTTTCCGCCGCATCGTGCTCGGCAGCGCGTATCGGCCAATCAACCTGTGGCTGGTGCTGGCCACCGCATTGGCAGGGGTGCGCGGGTCGATCACCATGGCCGGTGTCATGGCGGTGCCGCTGGTCATGAACGACGGCACGCCGTTCCCGGCCCGCGACCTCATGATCTTTCTGGCGACCGGGGTCATCCTGACGTCCCTGGTCATTGCCAGCATTTTCCTGCCCATGGTGCTGCCCAAGCTACCGCAACCGGCCGAAAACCTGCAGGAAAAGGAAGAACGCCGGGCCCGCCTGCTGCTGGCCAAGTCCGCCGTGGCGGCCGTGGAACAGGCGCACGACCAGATGCTGCACGGCCTGAGCGAGGCCGACGCCCAACTGCTGGAAGAGGTATCCGGCAGCCTGCTGTCGGTGTACCGGGCGCGGGTGGATGCCGAAAGCGAACTGGCCGACACCAACCTGCGCGCCAACCGCCACCGCCAGTTCGAACGCGAATTGCGGCTGGCCGCGGTCACCGCCGAACGCAACGAAATCTACCGGCTGCGCGAAACCTTCCAGATCAATGACGAGACCTTTCGCGCACTGCTGCGTGACCTGGACCTGGCGGAAAACTGGGTGATGAGCCCGCTGGTCAGCAAGCACTGAGGGGGAGGGTGGCGGCCGGCGCTTCGCCATGGGCCGTGGCTCGCCAGCCTGCCGCCCTTACAGCACGGGCGAAAACAACCGTGCCGTCGCATCCCCCAGGCGGCGCAGCGGCGACACCTTGCGGCGTGCCTGCACCCGCATCGACTTGCGCAGGTCGGCCTCGAACTGACGGTTTAGGTTCGACGCCATGACCGGCCCGTAGATCAACGCCGTCACCTCGAAATTCAGCACGAAGCTGCGCTGGTCGAAGTTGGCGGTGCCGATGAAGGAATACGTGTCGTCCACGACCAGCGTCTTGGAATGCAGCATGCGGTCCTGGTATTCCCAGACCTTCACGCCCGCATCGATCAGCTCGTCAAAGTAGGACCGGGCCGCCGCCGTCACCACGCGGGAATCGCTCACGCAGGGCACCAGCACCCGCACATCCACCCCGCGCAGCGCGGCCAGCGTCAGGCTCATCAACGCGGCGCCGGTGGGCACGAAGTAGGCCGTTGTCAGCCACACCCGTTCGGTCGCGGCGTTGATGGCCGCCACTTGCATGCGGTGGATCGATTCGCGTGGATCATCCGGGCCGGAACACAGGATCTGCAGGTAATGCTCGCCTGCCGGCGTGTCCGGCAGCAAAGAAGGGACGTCGGCCGGGTCCATCCGTTCACTGGTGGAATACGCCCAATCTTCCAGAAAGACCATCTGCAACCACCGCACCGCGCCGCCTTCGATCCGCAGGTGGATGTCGTGATAGGCGTCGTCCCGCACGCGTTCATCTTCCTCGTCGGTCACGTTGATGCCGCCCGTGAAGCCGATCACGCCGTCCACCACCAGGATCTTGCGGTGGTTGCGGAAGTTGGTGACCGGGCGCAGGCGGCGGCCGATCTTCACGTCATGGAAAAAGGCCACGTGGACGCCGGCGTCGCGCAGCGGACGCAGAAAACGCCGGCCCAGCGACGACGACCCCAGCGCATCGACCAGGAACCGCACCGTCACGCCTTCACGCGCCTTGGCGATCAGCCGGTCCCGGATCAAGGTGCCGATACGGTCCGGGTTGTAGATGTAGAACTCGATGTGGATGTGGTTCTTCGCGCCGTCGATCGCTTCAATAAAGGCGTCGTAGGTCTGCCCGCCGCCCACCAGCATGCGCATGTCGGTCGCGGTGGACACGGGCACATCGCTGGTGCTGGTGCCCAGCCGGATCATCTGTCCGACCGGCAGCGGCACGTCGTGGGGGGATTCCTTCAGCCGTGCGACTTCGGTCTGGCCCGCGATGGCAATGCGGCTGCGCAGCCGCTTGAGCCGGCGGCGCCGCAACCGCTGGGGGCCAAAGAAGTAATAGACGCCAAAGCCGGCGTAGGGCAGCAGGGCCAGCGTCAGGATCCACAGCAAGGTGGACACCGGCGAGCGCTTCTGCAGAATGATCCAGATGGCCACCGCGCCCAGATAAATGGCCCACAGCAGCGACAGCGTGGTCACCACCTGGTGCTGCGTGATCGTCACACCCCAGACGGTCACGTCGGGGAGGACGAGCGGCTCTGGGATCAAAATGGAATCGTGTGGTGTTTGTGGCGAACCTTGGCTTCGAGATAGCGGCGGTTGTTGGGGTTCAGATAGACCCCGGTGGGGATCGTGCTTTCGATCTCGATCCCGTGATCGCCCAGCTGCGACGCCTTGTCGGGATTATTGGTCAGGAGCCGGATGCGGCTGATGTCCATCGCCTTGAGCATCTGCGCCGCGGGCTCGAAGCTGCGCGCGTCTTCGGGCAGGTTCAGGTGGCGGTTGGCTTCGAACGTGTCCAGGCCTTCCTTTTGCAGCGCATACGCCGACAGCTTGGCGTACAGGCCGATGCCGCGGCCTTCCTGGCGCAGGTACAGCAGCACGCCGCCTTCCTGCGAAAACACGTCGATGGCTTCCTGCAGCTGCGGCCCGCAGTCGCACAGTTGCGAGCCGAACACATCGCCCGTCAGGCATTCGGAATGCACCCGGACCAGCGGCGTCACCCCGGGCGTGACGCTCGGGAACACGATGGCAATGTGCTCTTTGGTGAAACCGCTGAACGACAGGAATTCCGGCGCCGCCTGTGATCCCTCAAGAGGAATGACAACGCGGCTTTTGATCGTGACCATGTATTGCTCGAGTTAAACCAGCATCCACACCACGATGGCCAGTCCAAGCGCGATCCGGTACCAGGCAAACACCCGGTAGGTGTGGGTCGCGACGAACCGCATCAGCGCGCGGACCACCAGCAACGCGGCAAAGAAGGCAGCCATGAAGCCGACGGCAATCGCGGCCAGGTCGCTGTCAGTAAGCAACGCGTGGTTCTTGTATGCGTCGTAGACCGAAGCGCCCAGCATCGTGGGCATCGCAAGGAAAAAGGAAAATTCGGTGGCGGTGGTCCGTTTCAGGCCCACAGCCATACCACCAATAATCGTGGAACCGGAGCGCGAGGTTCCCGGAATCATCGCCAGACACTGCGCACATCCCACCAGCAACGCCTGTTTCCAGGTGATTTCGGAGATGTTTTGCGTCTTGATGGACGTCTGGGGCCGGCGCTCCACCCATAGGATGATAAACCCGCCGATGACCAACGCCACCGCAACCACCGCCGGCTGGAACAGCACCTGCTTGATCAGCTTCAGGAAAAGCACCCCGATGATGGCCGACGGCAGGAAGGCAATGATGATGTTCCGGGCAAATCTCAACGAAAATTTGTCACCCGTCACGATCCCTACCAGGATATGTGCGACCTTTTCCCGAAAAATCCAGATCACCGCAAGAATTGCGCCAAATTGGATGACCACTTCGAAGACTTTGCCTTCGCCCGAATTGAAATTGAGCCAGTTGCCGATCAGGATCAGGTGACCCGTGCTCGATACCGGCAAAAATTCCGTCAGGCCCTCGATACAGCCGAGAAAGAAGGCCTTTAGCATGTACAGCGTATTTTCAGTCATCTGTTCTGGCCCCCCCTAGGCGCTTTGCGCCTCCCCCAGGGGCGGCACTGGCGGACTGGCAAAGCCAGATCCGCGGTGCCCTGGAGCGAGGCGGCTCGGCGCTGCGCGCTTTGCCTCTTGGTGGGACATGTTCCTTTGTCGGTGGTTGGTGGTATATGACCCCTTAGGCGCTTCGCGCCACCCCCAGGGGCGGCACTGGCAGACTGGCAAAGCCAGATCCGCCGTGCCCTGGAGCGAGACGGTTCGGCGCTGCGCGCCTTGCCTCTTGGTGGGACATGTTCCTTTGTCGGTGGTTGGCGCGAGGGTTTACGCGCGGCGTCATCATAAGGCGATTGATGCACTGCGCAAAACCATACAAATGGACCGAGCTATATGGCCCCCCCAGGCGCTTCGCGCCTCCCCCAGGGGCAGCACTGGCGGACCGGCAAAGCCGGATCCGCTGTGCTCTGGAGGTCCGGCTTGGCGCTTTGCGCCTTGCCGGATCCTGGGCGACACCGTCGCCCAGGAGGTCGCTTGGGCACGCGCATGATAACGGAACTGCCTGTCATCCTGCTGAGCGAAACTCAAGCGAGTCACGGTGCCCCATCAGGGGCACGGCGGATCTGGCTTTGCCAGTCCGCTCGTGCCGCCCCCTGGGGGGAGGCGCGCAGCGCCTAGGGGGGGGCTTTTACTCTTGTTTTAGCGGGTCGAGCAAAGTCAGCAGCTGGGGGAAGATCTTTGGCGTGGCGGCGACGACATTGCCGGTCGTCATCCAGTTCTGCTCGCCTTCAAAATCGCTGACCAGGCCACCGGCTTCCAGCACCAGCAGGCTGGCGGCGGCCAGGTCCCACTGTTTCAGGCCGATGCCGTAGTAGGCATCCAGCCGGCCGGCGGCGACGTTGGCCAGGTCCAGCACCGACGAACCCAGACGGCGAACGCCCGACGTGCTGGCAGACACCAGACCAAAGGTCTTGATGGCCTGGGCCAGCTGCTTGCCGCTGGACGACGGCGCGAAGCTCGTGCCCATCAGGGCTTCGTGCATGCGCAGGCGGCGCGAGACCCGCAGGCGGCGGTCGTTCAGGAACGCGCCGGCGCCGCGCGTGGCGGTAAAGAGTTCATTGCGCGACGGATCGAACACCACGGCCTGGGTGACCTGGCCGCGCTGCATCAGCGCGATCGACACGGCGTAGATGGGCAGGCCGTGGATGAAATTCGTGGTGCCGTCGATGGGATCGATGATCCACAGGTTTTCCTGCTGGCCTTTCGCATCCGTCGGGCCAAGGGATTCGCCGGACTCTTCGGCTAGAATTCCGTGGTCAGGATATGCCGTCTTCAGAATATCGACGATGGCAGCTTCCGCGGCCTTGTCGACTTCGGTGACGAAATCGCCGGGTCCCTTCTGGGACACCTTGACCAGATCGATGTCGAGGCTGGCGCGGTTGATGATGGCGCCTGCGCGGCGAGCCGCCTTGACGGCGGTGTTGAGCATGGGGTGCATAAGAGGCCGATTGGCTAGAAACGCGAAATAAAACCCCTCTAGTGTAAAGGACGCATGCTTTCCCGAGTCATTTTCATCATGGTCGAGCCCAGTCACCCCGGAAATGTGGGCTCTGCGGCACGCGCCCTGAAAACCATGGGGTTCGCCGAACTGGTCCTGGTCAACCCCAAGATCCCCGACGTGATCACCCATCCCGACGCCGTCTCGCTTGCCAGCGGCGCCGGCGACGTGCTGGCGTCGGCCCGCATCTGCGACACGCTCCAGGACGCCCTGGCGCCCGTCACGCTGGCGTTCGCCCTGACGGCGCGGCATCGCGACCTGGGGCCGCCCGTGTGCGACATGCGCCAGGCCGCCGAGCAGACGCAGGCCCACGTGGGCGCTTTTGCGGGTGACCCCGCCGCGGCCGACGGTCCGCGCGTCGCCATCGTGGTCGGCACCGAACGCTCGGGCCTGACCAACGAACACGTCGCGCTGTGCCATCGCATCTGCCACATTCCCGCCAATCCGGAATACACGTCGCTGAACGTCTCGCAGGCCATGCAGCTAGCCGCGTACGAACTGCGTTACGCGCTGCTGGGCCCGGAAAAGCTGGCCGGCCCAGTCGAAAAGGCCGAAAAGGCCTCGGGCGAAGCCGTGGCGGCGCTGCTCACGCACTGGGAAGAGGCGCTGATCGCGGTTCGCTACCTGGATCCCAAGCATCCCAAGAAACTGATGCCCCGCATGCGCCACCTGTTCGCGCGTGCCGGTTTGAGCAAAGAAGAAACCGACCTGTTCCGTGGCGTGTGCACCGCCATGATCGCGCAGTCCAAAAAAATTCCTGATGGCCAGCGTTAAGATTCCCGCCGTCGTCATGCGCGGCGGCACGAACAACGGGGTGTTCTTCAATCAGCGCGATCTGCCTGCGGATCCCGCCGCACGCGACCGCCTGCTGGTGCGCCTGGCGGGGCACCCCGACGCCTGTCCCATGATGGGCGCCGGCACCGACGGAGCCGAACCGCTCAAGGTCGTGGTCGTAGGCAAATCGATGCGGCTCGATGCCGATGTCGACGTCCTGTTCGGCGACATCGACGCCACGGCCGAACGCATCGTGTGGTCCTCGCGCTGCGGCACCCTGGCCGGCGGTGTCGGCCCGTTTGCCGTCCAGCAAGGCCTGGTGCCGGTCCACGAGGGCAGCAATGTCATCCAGGTCTGGCAACAGGACCCCGGCCGCCACCTGCGGTCGCACGTGGTCGTGCGGGATGGCGACGTGATCGAAGAAGGCATGTTCCTGGAAGACGGGTCGACCTTCCCGGCCGCGGACGTGCGCCTGGACTACCTGGACGAAGGCCTGGGCGGCATCCTGCCGACCGGCCAGCCGCAAGACACGCTGGACGTGCCCGACCTCGGTTGCGTCCCGGCCACTTTGCTCAATGCCGGGGTGCCCACCGCCTTCGTGCGCGCCACCGACCTGGGCCTGACCGGCCGCGAACTGCCCGACAGCCTGCGCCGCCAGGCCAAGGCGCTGGCCGTGCTCGACGCCGTCCGCATCGAAGCGGCCGCGCGCATGGGCGCTTCGGCCGGTGTCCGCGCCGCCGCGCGCCTGCTGGCCGACCTGCGCATCGTCTGGATCGCCGCCCCGTCCGCCTACCGCACCGGACAGGGCCTGGAAGTGCCCCGCGCCAACGTGGACGTCCTGGCCCGGGTCTTTGCGGGCGGCCAGGCGCAGCGTTCGCTGGATGGCCCCGCTGCCATCGCCACCGCCGCCGCCGCGGCCTTGCCTGGCTCGCTGGTGTCGCAAGTGGCGCGCACGCTACCAGGCGTGGCCACCCGCATCGGCCATGCGTCGGGCGTGCTCACGGTGGACGCCAGCGTCGTCCGGCGCTCGTCGGGCTGGATCATGGAACGCGCGTCCATGTCCCGCAGCGCGCGGTGCCTGATGAGCGGCTGGCTGCACGTGCCCATGTCCGTCTGAACGGATTGTGCGGGCCGGCGCGGCAAAATACACTAGGCAGATGGTGAACGCGCTCCCCCCACTGACGGCATTGAAAGTATTCGAGGCGGCGGCTCGCCATCTCAGCCTCAAGAAAGCGGCGGAAGAACTCAACGTCACGCCCGCTGCCGTCAGTCATCAGATCCAGCAGCTGGAAGATTATCTGGGCATACGGCTCTTCCATCGCGGCCACCGCAGCATTGCCCTGACCGCCAGCGCCCACCTGTGCCTGCCCAAATTGCAGGAAGGGTTCGACTGTCTGCGTCAGGCCATGGACAAGGTGACGAGCCGCCCGGGCTCGGGCGCGCTTGCCGTCGGCGTCTCGTCGGCGTTCATGTCGAAGTGGCTGATGCCTCGCCTGCACCGCTTCGTGGCGGCGCATCCCGACATCGACCTGCATATTCCCGGCTCGATGCGGCAATCGTCGGCGTTTTCCCCTCGCTGCACCGACGACTGCGTGGCGCAGTGGGCTGACGAAGTCGATGTGGTCATTGCCTTCGGCTACGGCGACTATCCCGGCCTGCGGACCCGGCAGCTCCTGCCGGCCTCGGTCACGGTCCTGTGCAGTCCGGCGCTGCTAGCTGGCAAGGCGCCGCTCGCCGCGCCGACCGATGTGCTGCGCCACACCCTGATCCACGATCACAGCGATGGCCCGCCGGGGCAGGGCGCGTTCTGGGACCTGTGGTGCACCGCGATGGGCCTGTCCTGCCCGGACCCGCAAAGCGGTCCACGATTTACCGACTCCGCGCTCGCGCTGGAGGCTGCCGTGGCCGGCGTTGGAATCGTTGCGGGCCTGTCGCCCCTGGCGGCGGGCGACATCGCTGCCGGCCGGCTGATTGCGCCCTTTGACCGCTCAGTTCCGCTGGCCGCCGGGTATCACGTCGTGAGCAACGCGCTGGCCTCCAAACGGGACGCGGTCGACACCTTCCAGCAGTGGCTGATGCAAGAGGCCTGCTAGACCGGATAGACCACGCAGTTCGGGACCATCAGCGTGTCGTAGATGCAGTCGCGCGCCTGGAGCAGCAGGGCGCCATCCCGGATCACCAGCCGGTCGCGATACTTCCCTATCTGCAGCAATCGGGTTGCCTCGTCGATCAGCGTTTCGAACACCACATAGTTGCCTTCCGCAACGATATGGTCATCGGTCACGCCGACCACCCGGATATTGTTGACCTGGTGCTGCACGTAGCGGGGGGCGTACATCTCGGTGTGGGCGATGGCGAATGCGCGGTCCTTCAGCATGCCCATGCCCTCGCACAGCATCAGGCACAGCGGCAGGCCCGACTCGGCGTTGTCGCGGGCAATCACCCGGTACACAGCGTCCTCGGTAAAGAACGCAGGCCACGCTTCCACGTCGCCGCGATCCAGCACGTCGCAGTACGCGTAATGGAACTCTTCAACGGCAAAGCGCAAGTCCCGCAGGCGGCGCAGGTCGGACGACATCAGCGCCTGGACGTCGACGGTCATAGGCCCATGACCTCGCGGTAGTGGCGGTACATCAGACGGATCGCACGATCGGTGATCACGGTGTCCGGCGTATCGTCGTCGCCGCCCAGGGCCGCGATCCCCGAACGCGGCACCGATCGGCTCAGGCCGTCCTGCACAAACTTCAGGGCTTCGTGATCGTCGATGCCCAGAAAGCCGCCCGGCCCGAAAATATTGTTCTGACGGAGCCGATGGCGCGTCATGTCCTCTGAATCGTCTTCGTAGCCAAAAGCCGTCCAGATCAGCATGAAGGCATCGGGCCCGGTCGGAACAATCTGCCGCGCACTCAGGATGTTCATCTGGCGCAGCAGGATCAGGTTCGGCCAGATCGTAATGGCGCTGCTCGACCATTCCGACTCGAACTCCTGAAAGAACTCCAGCACGCGCGGATCGGCCAGCGTCATCCCGGCCCGGAATGATTTGATCTCGGCCTTGTGCGCGTCCAGGGTGTTCGTGACCTTGGGCCGCGCATTGAGCAGGGCGGAATGCCGGCCGCTCGGGTCCACGGCAATGTTCGTGCGGTTGCCGGCAACAAACAGCCCAAACGTCGTCAGGTAGGTGTGGAGCAGGGTCGCATGATAGGGATCCTTCAGGTTTTCCTGATACAGCTTCCAGTTGCCCGTAATGACGTTCCGATGGGTTCCAAGATGCTTGAGCTTGCGGCCATTGAAGATCGTGTCGAACTCCGTCAGCAGGTCGGCGCCCAGGTAGTCCGCCAGCGGCGGCGTGTCGTCCTTGAAGGAACCGAAGATGACGCCATTGCGGCACGTGACGTTCACGCGCCGCAGGTTGTGCTGGTCCTGCTCGAAGCTGGCAGGCATGCCGCCTTTGCCGTCAACGCCCCGCTTGAAGGGGACGCCGGCCAGCGCGCCGCTCAGGTCGTAGCTCCACTGGTGATACGGACAGACAAAACGGCGGGTGTTGCCGCGGTGCGTCTTGCAGAACTCGGCGCCGCGATGCGCGCAGCGATTCTCGAATACGTTGACCTGTCCGTCATCGTCGCGCGCGACCACCACCGGAATGGATCCCAGGTAAGAGCGGATATAGTCGCCCGGCTTGGGCAGTTCCGCGTCCAGCCCCAGGTAATTCCAGGTCTGGCCGCCAAAAATGCGTTCCTGTTCCCGGTCATAGACCCGGCGGTCCGTGTAGATCCAGTCCGGTATCTCGGCCGCGTCGTCCGGCCAGTGCAGGTCGCCAAGGTCCGGCGCATGCGTGGCGGCAGGGGTGTCGAACATCAGGTCATTGGGCATGAAGCTTCCGGCAACAAGGAGGGCAGAGGACGGCGCGGCATGGACTCAGGACGCCTTGTCCAGAATGTCCTGCGGCGTGCTCGACACCACCTCGGCATAGATCGGCATGAAGCGGCCGCCTTCCACCAGACGCAGGAATTCGGGTTTCATGTCCATGGCAATCTGCTTGCCGATCGCCGCATGCACCACGATGTCGTTCCATTCGCCGATCAGGTAGAAATGGTCGGGATCATTGGTGTCCCGGCACAGGACCCCGTCCTTGATCTGCGCCGATGACTTGTGCATCGGGTTGTCATCGGAATAATCGAACGCTTCGAACAAGGTGATGAATGCGTCCCCCTCGCCGGGCAATACCCGGAAGTCGAACACGTGCATGAAGTGGCCTTTGCTGGCCAATGGGACAAGTGCCATGCGGAAAGCTCCAGTAGCAACGCAAATCCATACCGCCCTCGGACAAGGACCGGGCGGCAACGCCCTCGATGCAGCGGCCGCTTCAGCGCCTGCCGCGCTTGCCGCGATTCGAGACATGCCACGGCAAGGCCAGATGCTCTGCCGCATCGATCAGGTTGAACAACACCACCCCAAGAATCGACAGCACCGCGATGGCGGCAAACACAAGCGGCGTCTGGTAGGTGCCCTGGGCCTGAAGGATCACGAAGCCGAGTCCCTGGTTGGCGCCGACAAATTCGCCAACGATCGCGCCGATCAGCGCCAGCGTGACGCTGACCTTCATGCCCGCAAAAATGCTGGGCAGGGCATTGGGAAAGCGGATCTTCCAGAAGATCTGCAGGCGCGATGACCGGTAGATGCTGATCAGGTCGAGTTGGGCCGGGTCGACCGACCGCAGCCCGGCAACGGTGTCCACGATGATCGGAAAGATGGCGATCAGGAAGGCCATCAGCACCTTCGATTCGATGCCGGTGCCGATCCACAAGATGAATAGCGGGGCGATGGCGACCTTGGGGATCGCGTTGAACGCAACCAGCGACGTGAACAGGGTTTTTTCCAGGAAGGGCGAATAGACGATGACGACGGCCAGCACGACGCCGGCCACGACCGCCAGCGCAAATCCCGCGACCGTGGCCCAGGCCGTGGCGGCCGTATGCCGCAGCAGGAACACCGGATCGTCCGCCATCTGCGCCAGCACGTCGCTGGGCTTGGGCAGCAGATAGGCGCCAATGCCAAACACATGGCATGCGGCTTCCCATACCAGCAGGAACACGGCCAGCGTGCCCAGCGTATACGCCATGCGCAAGGACGATGTGCGCACCCAGCCCAGGGGCGTGTGCGGACGGTGGGGCGTCAGACCCATTGCGGCAGGGGGCTTGGTCGTCATCGGGCACCTGTGCCAAGGCGCTCGAACACCGACCGGATGTGCGCGCTGTAGGACGCAAATTCGGGGGTGTCCCGCATGGCCAGCGTGCGTGGGCGGGGCAGGTCGATCTCGACAATTTCGGCGATCCGGCCCGGGTTGGGCGCCATCACGGCCACGCGCGTCGACAGCAGAATGGCCTCGGCAATGCTGTGGGTGATGAACAGCACCGTCTTCCGGGTTTCCGCCCAGATGCGCAGCAGGTCAAGATTGAGCTGGTCGCGCGTGAATTCGTCCAGTGCTCCGAACGGCTCGTCCATCAGCAGCAGCTGCGGGTCGGTCAGCAAGGCGCGGCAGATCGAGGCACGTTGCCGCATCCCGCCGGACAGCTCCCACGGATAGCGGTCGCAATAGGCGCCCAGGCCCACCATCTGCAGCAGGTAGAGCGCCTTGGATCGCAATGCCACCTGGCGTTCGGCAGGCTCGAACTCGGCCGGGAGCATGACGTTCTGCAAGACGGTGCGCCAATCGAGCAGCACGTCGCGCTGGAAGACCACGCCCAGCCCCGACGGCGGGCCATCGACCGGCTGGCCGCCCACACTGACGTCGCCCGTCGTCGTGGATTCCAGACCGGCCACACAGCGCAGCACCGTGCTTTTCCCGCAGCCGCTGGGGCCCAGCAGGCTCAGGAACTCGCCGTCTTGCACATCCAGCTGGATATTGGTCAGTGCAACCAGATCGGTGGTGCCGGTCTGGTAGACCTTTCCCACCCCACGCATGCGAACGTGCGGCAGGCCGGCGGACGCCGGGGCAGCTTGAACCGCGTGCATCACTTTGCCGCAATGAATTGATTGGTATAGATGGCCTCGGGTTTGGTACCCGCTTTGATGAGCTTGGCCGATTCCATGACCTTGACCGTGGCGGCCCAGTCCGACGGCGCCATCCACAGCATGGGTTTGTCGGCAGTCGCCGCCGTCTTCAGGAACGGGTAGACCGCTTCGATCTGCGCCTTCATCACGGCCGGGTCCAGCTTGGCCTGCGGCCGGTTCTTGATCAGTGCGGCCACCCCTTCGTCGATTGCGCCGCCTTCCTTGATGGCGACCCAGGCGCGCTGGAATACGCCCACGAAGCTTCCCAACACCTTGGGCCGCTTGGCAATCGTGGACTCGTTGGCCACCAGCCCGAAGCTGGGGACCTCGATGCCGTACTCCGTGAACAGCATGCCCCGCGACGCACGCGGCGTCACCCCGCGGATGGTGTAGAGCGACACCGGGGCGAACATGGCGTCGCCCTGGCCCGACATGTAGCCGGAAATCTTCGCGCCGATGTCGATGTTGACGAGGTTCACCTTGCTCTTGTCGACACCCGCGCGCTGCAGGTAGGTGTCGATGAACGGTGTCTCGACCGACCCGGCCGAGTAGTACACCGTCTTGCCTTCCAGGTCCTTGGGCGATTTGATATTGGCCGACTCGGCAACGACCGCGCCAAAATCCCCCTTGCCGAGCACGGCAGCGATCGCCTTGACCGGCATGCCCTTGTCACGGGCAATCGGAAGCGCACCCAGGCTGATCTGGGCAATGTCGTAGTTTCCGCCAGCCACCAGCGCCAGCGCCGGACCTGTGCCGTTGCCGTCTTCGATCGTGACGTCAAGGCCCTGCTCGGTAAACCAGCCGCGCTCTTTGGCCAGGTAGAAGGGGGCGTGCAAGCCGTAGGGCAGGAAGTCCAGGCGGACTTTGACGGGCTCCGCGGCGTACGCGCCGTTGACCGCGGCGATCGTACAGACAGACGACACGGTCAGAACAGCAGCGCGGTGCAGGAAAGACGAGAAGGGCATGGGTCGACATCCGAAAGGCACAGCTTTGGTATCAATCGCGCTAATGCGAAACCGGCTGGCGCCCAGGCGTTTGAACCTGGTCCGACACCACAGCTCACGAGTCGATGGTAGGAATCGTGAGCCCCCTCTGTCAAATGACTAAATGGCACTCCTGAGGTGAGAAAAACTAACTCGAGTCCGCCTTACACCACCACGTCGTACACGAACATCGACGCCGTGTCGTCATCCGGCACGAAGTACGCGCGGATGCCCGTCGCCGTCGCTTCGAACCACGTGGCGTTGGTCGTCATGGGCCGGCGGCTGGGGGCGTACAGCTTGATCGGCACCTGATGGGTCGGCAGGCCGGTTTCCAGGTTCACGATCTCGAAGCCGCCCAGCGCGAACGCGTTGCTGTTCGGCGTGGCGGCAAAGCTCGTCAGGCCCGTGTACAGCATCTCGTCGTCGCCCAGGTACTGGTTGTCCTGGTAGTCGATGTAGAAGGCGTGGTTCAGCTTGCGCAGGTCGGCGGGTGCGACAGCGGCGTCGGGGCTGGCGGCTTGCGCGGTGTCCAGCGCGAAGCGGTAGAAGCGGCGCGAGCCCCAGCTCACGGCGTGCAGGGTGTTGCGGTCGGGGTTGCGCGACAGGCCACCCAGGTGGTCGCGATAGGTGAACAGCTTGGTGGCTTTCAGTTGCGCCGGGTCGACCTTGTACAGGATGGCCTGGCTGTTGGGACGGTATTCGGCGGTCGGCACCCACAGGTTGGTGCCGTCGAAGTCCATGCCGCCCGGGTGGTAGACGGTGCCTTCGCCCACGATCAGGTCGCCCGTCTGATTGCCGTTCATGTCGAACTTCAGGATATGGCCGCGGCCGGCGCCGGTGGTGCGGTCGTATTCGGTGGGGGGATCCAGCCGGGTGGGCAGGGTGGTGATTTCCACGGTGGACAGATAGAACGCATCGCCCACGCGGCACAGGCCCTGGGGGTGATAGGCCATGAAGTTCAGCTTGGTCTCGCGCGACAGGGTCCACACGCTGTCGCTGGTCAGGCGCTTGAGCTTGGCGGTCAGGGGATTGGGCGCGGTGGCTGCGTTGGCTTCCGACATGCCGTCGCCGCAGGCGGACAGCACGTGCGACAGGCCGACGGCGGCAGTGGTCGCGAGGGAAACGCGAAAGAAATCTCTACGGTGTGCCATGAGCGGGATTCCAGGTGCATGAGGCGTCCCGCGGCGCGGGTTGGCCAAGTGCAGCGATCATAGGAATCCCGCATGACAGTCCGGTTGCAGCGTCCGATAATGTTGATGCAGCAACGGAAACAGTTTGTCTCAGTCCTCCAGCCCGATGTCGTTGAACGCGAAGCCGTCGCGGTCCGCGACCAGCCAGCCGCCGCGCGGGGCGTCGGCATCATCCAGGTCCCAGTCGGGCAGCACCCAGCGCTCGGCGCGCGCATCGTCCAGCAGGAACACGTGCCGGTCGGGCCGATGGGTATGCCCATGCACCAGTCGTGTCACGCCGGCATCCCGCAAGGCCTGCGCGACCGCGTCGGCGTTCACATCCATGATGTCCGCCGCCTTGCGGCTTTTTTCGGCCACGCTTTTGGCGCGCAGGTCGCGGGCGATCGCCTGCCGCTCGGGCAGGGAGCGTGACAGGAACTGCGCCTGCCAGGCCGGGTTGCGCACCATGGCGCGAAACTGCTGGTAGGCCACATCGTCCGTGCACAGGCCGTCGCCGTGGCACAGCAGGAAGCGCCCGGCGGCGCTGTGCACCACCGACGGTTCCATCAGCCGGTGCGTGCCCGTGGCCTCGGCCAGGTGGTCGCCCATCAGGAAATCGCGATTGCCGGGGCCCAGGTAGACCGGGATGCGGGCGGCGGCGCTGCGCAGTCCGGAAACGATCTCGGCCAGCCAGGCGGGCGGCGCGTCGATCACGTCGTCGCCGACCCAGGCATCGAACACGTCGCCTGCCAGCAGCAGGCTGTCGGCGTCGGTGGCAGCCACGTCAAGGAAGGCCAGGAAGGCTTCGCGCGTGGCGGGCATCTCTTCGCACAGGTGCAGGTCGGACGCGATCCAGACGGTGCCTGGAAGCTCCAGGACGGGCAGGGAAGAAGAGGGGGTGAGGGTGTCGGAAGGTGTGCCGGGCACTGAATCTCCTTGCGTTAAAACGCATCGAGGCGCCAGTGCGCCTCGATGGTACGACTCAGCCGTGCGAATTACGCAGCGACTTCGGCCTTCGTGATGATCACGTCTTCGGCAGGCACGTCCTGGTGGCCGCCCTTGCTGCCGGTCTTGACGCCCTTGATCTTGTCGACGACTTCCTTGCCTTCGACCACTTCACCGAACACCGCGTAGCCCCAGCCCTGCGGCGTGGGAGCGCTGAAGTTCAGGAAGTCGTTGTTGGCGACGTTGATGAAGAACTGCGAACTGGCCGAGTGCGGGGCGTTGGTGCGCGCCATGGCCACGGTGTAGGCGTTGTTCTTCAGGCCGTTGTTGGCCTCGTTGTCGATCGTTGCCTTGGTCGGCTTTTGCGACATGCCGGGTTCGAAGCCGCCGCCCTGGATCATGAAACCCGGGATCACGCGGTGGAACACCGTGTTGTCGTAGTGGCCATCCTTGACGTACGACAGGAAGTTTTCAACCGTCTTGGGCGCCTTGTCGGCGTTCAGTTCAATGACGATGACGCCGTGGTTCGTAGTGAGATTGACGCGTGTGCTCATTATTTCAGGACCTCTGCTTTTTGGATCGTGATGGGTTGAACCGGGTTGTCCGCGAACGGACCCCGGGTGGTGGTCGGGGTCGCGCCGATCTTGTCGACCACTTCCTTACCCTGGACCACCTTGCCGAATACCGCATACCCGTAGCCACTGGCTGTCGCGGCGCGGTAGTTCAGAAACGCATTGTCGGCAGTGTTGATGAAAAACTGCGCGGTCGCGGACTGCGGATCGGATGTCCGGGCCATGCTCACCGTGTACTTATCGTTTTTCAAGCCATTTGAGGCTTCGTTACGTATCGGTTCGCGCGTCTTCTTTTCGCCCATGTCGGCCGTGAAACCGCCGCCCTGGACCATGAAATTCGGGATGACGCGATGGAAGATCGTGCCGTTGTAGTGCCCGGCATTCACGTATTGCAGGAAGTTCGCGGTGGTCGCGGGGGCCTTCTGGTCATCGAGTTCGATGACCACGACGCCGGCGCTGGTGGTCAGCGCGACTTGCGGACCGGCCAGGGCGGCGCCGGTCGGGGCGGCCAGCGCGGCCAGGGCAACAGCTGCAGCAGTAAGGAAGGTCTTCATTAACGGTTCCGGGGTTGCGGCGCCGGCGTCCTTGCCTCGAGCAACGACTTGATGCCGGCTTCCTTGTTGCGCGCCCCGGCGTTCTGGGGCGCGAGGCGCAGCGCGTCGTTGTACGACCGCGCGGCCATCATCATAAACAAGTCGCCCATGTTCTCGTGCGCGACGGGGTAGTTCGGATCGTTGCGCAGGGCGGCGTCCAGCGCCATCTTGGCCTGTTCCAGCCGGCCATCGGCCACTTCCAGCGCCGCCAGATTGTTCCAGGGCTCGGGCAGTTCCGGAAAGCGCTGCGTCATGTCGGTGTAGACCGCCTTGGCTTCCTGCGGCCGGCCCAGGATGTTCAGGGCGCGTCCCTTCAGGAACAGCATCTGGACGTCTTCGCCCTGGCTGTCGCCGCCCTTGCTCTTGGCCAGGCGGGCGTCGATCTCGGGCAGCGCCTCGGCGGCCTTGCCGGACGCCAGCAGGCCTTCGAGCCGGACCGTGGCCGCGCGCGACGACTCGGGCAGGCGGGTGTCCACCCGCGGCTTGAGCGATTCGAGCAGATTGGTCAGCCAGGGTGAGACGTCGGCATCGGACGGCACGGTCGGGGGCGGCGTGGCGGCCCGGGTCTGCGCCAGGGCGGACGAGCTGCCCAGGCACGACAGCGCCAGGACGGCGGCGGCCAGAATGCCGGAAAGCGGAGTGCCGACACCCTGCAAAGGACGGGTCGGCGCGGCGGGACTAACGAGGTCTGTCGGTGCCAAAAGTGGTTCTGCCCAAGAGTGAACGCGCGGCCGGAATGGGACAGGCGCGCTCGATTGATATAATTTGCTGCAATTCTAGCCCCGGCCGAGGTTTCAATGCGCCGGGGCTTCCCGTTTTTCAGCCTAGCGCACCGCCCAGACATGCTCCAAATCTACAATACGCTTGCTCGTGCCAAACAACCGTTCCAGCCTCGCCAGGCCGGGTGCGTGAGCATGTACGTGTGCGGCATGACGGTCTACGACTACTGCCACCTGGGCCATGCACGCATGCTGGTCAGCTTCGACATCGTGCAGCGCTGGCTGCGCGCCAGCGGCTACCAGGTCAACTATGTCCGCAACATTACCGACATCGATGACAAGATCATCCGCCGCGCGGTCGAGTCGGGCAAAACGATAACCCAGGTCACCGAGTTCTTCATCGACGCAATGCATGAAGACGAAGCGGCGCTGGGCGTCCAGCCCCCCGACCACGAACCGCGCGCGACCCAGCACGTGGGCAAGATGCTCGACATCGTGCGCCTGCTCGAAGACAAGGGTCTGGCCTACCGGTCCAGCGACGGCGACGTGAACTACGCGGTCCGCCAGTTCCCGGGCTACGGCAAGCTGTCGGGCAAGTCGCTGGACGACCTGCGCGCCGGTGAACGCGTCAAGGTGGACACCGCCAAGCGCGATCCGCTGGACTTCGTGCTCTGGAAGGCCGCCAAGCCGACCGAGCCGCCCGAATCCAAGTGGGAATCGCCGTATGGCGTGGGCCGGCCGGGCTGGCACATCGAATGCTCGGCCATGAGCATGGAACTGCTGGGCATGCCGCTCGACATCCACGGCGGCGGTCCGGACCTGAAATTTCCGCACCACGAAAACGAAATCGCCCAGAGCGAAGGCGCCTATGGCGGCACCTTTGCCAACACCTGGATGCACTGTGGCCCGCTGATGGTGGACGCCGAAAAGATGTCCAAGTCGCTGGGCAACTTCTTCACCATCCGCGACACGCTGGAACACTACGACGCCGAAGTCATCCGCTACTTCATCGTGCGCAGCCATTACCGCAGCCCGCAAAACTACGCCGGCGACAACCTGGCCGACGCCCGATCGGCCCTGACGCGGCTGTACACTACGCTCGCCAACGTCGCCCCCGACGAGGCGGGCGTCGATTGGGATCATCCGACCGGGCTGGCCTTCAAGGCCGCCATGGACGATGACTTCAATACGCCCGAAGCCGTGGCTGCCCTGTTCGAACTGGCTGCCGAGGCCAACAAGTCCGGATCGGCCCGTGCCGCCGGACAGCTGAAGGCGCTGGGCGGCATGCTGGGCCTGCTTGGCCAGCCGCCACGCGAATTCCTGCAGGGCAAGGCAGGGGGCGACGACGCCGATACCGGCGCGGCGGCCATCGAGGCGCGCATCGAAGCGCGCGCCCAGGCGAAAAAAGACAAGAATTTTGCCGAAGCCGACCGCCTGCGCGCCGAGCTGCTGGCCGAGGGCATCGTCCTGGAAGACAAGCCGGGTGGTGTCACCGTGTGGCGCCGCGCCTGATGTCCATCGGTCGAGAACAGAGAACCGAATTCCCTATGAAGTCGCACGTTGCAGACGAGTCCGGCCCGGTGCTGGACGCTGGATTGATGGACGGCCGGCCGGCGAACGACGGGCCGGCCGACGACCCCGGCAAGCCCGACTACTGGGACGCGGCTGTCGCGCACCTGATGAAACGCGACCGTATCCTGCGCAAGGTCATTCCGCAGCATCCCGAAGTCCACCTGCTGACCCGCGACGAACCGTTCGTCACGCTGGCGCGCGCCATCGTCGCCCAGCAGATCTCCGCCAAGTCCGCCGAGGTCGCCTGGGAAAAATGCGTGACGGCCTGCCATCGGCGCGTCACGCCGTCGGCCGTGGTGCGCGCCGGGTTGGAAGGGCTGCGCGAGGCCGGCCTGTCGCAGCGCAAGTCCGAATACGTGCTCGACCTGGCGACCCATTTCCATGAAGGTCGCGTCCATCCCCAGCAGTGGGCCGAGATGGACGACGAAGCCGTCATCACCGAGTTGACCGCGATCCGGGGTATCGGACGCTGGACAGCCGAGATGTTCCTGATTTTTAATCTGCGGCGGCCGGATGTCCTGCCTTTGGACGACCCCGGCCTGCTGAGAGCTATTTCGCTGCATTATTTCAGCGGCGAACCGGTGTCACGCTTCGAGGCGCGGGAAGTTGCGCAAGCCTGGAAGCCGTGGTGCACCGTAGCAACCTGGTATCTCTGGCGTAGCCTGGATCCCGTACCCGTGGAGTACTGATGCGCAACGCATTTCTAGAATTCGAGCAACCGCTCGCCGAACTCGAAGGCAAGATCGAGGAACTGCGCTTTGTGCAGGCCGATTCCGCCGTCGACATTTCCGAAGAGATCAGCCGGCTCCAGACCAAGAGCCAGACGCTGGCCAAGGAAATCTATTCCAAGCTGACGCCCTGGCAGACGGCGCTTGTCGCGCGTCATCCGCAGCGTCCGTACACGCTGGATTATGTCCGCGAGCTGTTCACCGACTTCCACGAACTGCACGGTGACCGTCAGTTCGGCGACGACAAGTCCATCGTGGGCGGCATGGCCCGCTTCAACGGCGCGCCGTGCATGATCATCGGCCACCAGAAAGGCCGTGACACCAAAGAACGCGCGATGCGCAACTTCGGCATGCCCAAGCCCGAAGGCTATCGCAAGGCCCTGCGCCTGATGCGCCTGGCCGAAAAATTCAACATGCCGGTGTTCACCTTTGTCGACACGCCTGGCGCCTATCCCGGCATCGACGCCGAAGCGCGCGGCCAGTCCGAAGCCATCGGCCACAACATCTACGCGATGTCGGAACTGAAAGTGCCGATCATCAGCACCATCATCGGCGAAGGCGGCTCCGGCGGTGCGCTGGCGATCGCGGTGGCCGACGTCGTGCTGATGCTGCAGTACTCGACCTACTCGGTCATTTCTCCCGAAGGTTGCGCGTCGATTCTGTGGCGCAGCCAGGAAAAGGCGCCCGACGCCGCCGAAGTGCTCGGCATTACCGCGCACCGGATCAAGGCCCTGGGCCTGATCGACAAGATCATCAGCGAGCCCGTTGGCGGCGCGCATCGCGATCCCAAGCAGATGGCGCAGCTGCTGCGCCGCGGCCTGGTCGACAGCCTGCGCCAGTGCCAGGGGGTCAAGCCGGCCGACCTGGTCCGCACCCGGTTCGAACGTGTGATGTCCTATGGCCGATTCAAGGAGACCGTCCAGCCCTGAACCGGGGCAGGGCGGTAGTGCATCCCCCCTCCTGGTTGCGCTGGTCTCGGCGCTGAACGGGGCGTTCGACGCCCTGCCGCCGGGGCTGGCTCGCCTGGCGGTCGCCGTCAGCGGCGGGCCCGATTCGTCGGCCCTGGCCATGCTGGCCGCGCCCGTGGCCCGGGAACGCGGGTTGGCGCTCCACGTCTTCCATGTCCATCACGGCCTGCACGCGCAAGCCGATGATTGGGCCCGCATCGCGTCCTGTCTGGCCGACCGCCTGGGCCTGCCGTTCGCGCAGACCCGTGTCAGCGTCGACACGTCCGACGGGCGCGGCATCGAAGCCGCCGCGCGCGTGGCGCGTTATGCCGCGCTGGCCGATATGGCCCGTGCGGCGGACGTGCGCCACATCCTGCTTGGCCACCACCAGGACGACCAGGTCGAAACCGTCCTGCTGCGGCTGCTGCGCGGCGCCGGCCTGGACGGGGTCGGCGGCATGGCGGCCGTCAGCCAGCTCGACGGCATCGACTACCTTCGGCCCTGGTTGACCGTGCCTCGCAGCCGCATCCAGGAAACCCTGCGCGACTACGGTCCGGCCCTGGCGCCCGACTACGTGGCCGTCAGCGATCCGTCCAACCTCGATATCCGCTATGCCCGGGGCGCGCTGCGCAGCGACGTGCTGCCCGCCATCGAACGCACCTGGCCCGGCTACCGCAGCACCCTGGAACGTTTTGCGCGGCTGGCGACCGAGTCCGCCGACGTGCTGCGCGAAGTCGCGGCGGCCGACCTGGAAGCCGTGCAGGAGCACGTGCCGCCTTACGACCACTGCGTGCGTGTCTCGGCATTGCTGGGCCTGAGCGAAGCCCGCCAGACCCTGGTGCTGCGGCTCTGGCTGGCCGAACACGGGCTGACCATGCCGTCCGAAGCCCGACTGCTGGAACTGCAGCGGCAACTGCAACGCGCGGCGCGCGACCGCCAGATCGTGCTCCAGCACGAAACGGTGCATGTCCGGCGGTTTCGCGACTGGCTTGTGATCGACCGGGTGGGGGAGCGTTCTGGTGACCGGACAGGCGACCATTCTGGCGACGACGGCGCGGCCGACGCCGCCGGCATCGTCTGGACAGGCGAAGCCGACATTCGCGTGGACAGCCATGGCGGCATCTTGCAATTTTCGTCTGCCGCGCAGGGCATCGACCCACAGTGGCTGCGCGGCGGCCCGCTCAGCATCGCATGGCGGCGCGGGCGCGAACGCCTCAAGGTCGGCCCCGCCACGCCCAGCCGCAGCCTCAAGAACCTGTACCAGGAACGCGGCATTCCAAGCTGGGAGCGCGAGCGCCTGCCGCTGGTCTACCGGGGCGACATCCTGGTCTATGCGGCGGGCCTGGGCATCGACGCCCGCGTGCCGCAAGCCGAACCCGGCATCCGTTTGAACTGGGTCGCCGATCGTCCGGGCGCAACGGTCGTTTCCTAAGGCTTTTGCGAAGTGGCGCTGGCTGGGCTACCATTTATGGTTAGCCTGCCCTTTAATGATCCGAACACGAGAAAATGGCACTGATCGTTCATAAATATGGCGGCACGTCGATGGGCTCAGTCGAGCGCATCAAGAATGTTGCACGCCGCGTCGCCAAATGGCACGCCGCCGGCCACCAGATCGTGGTCGTTCCTTCGGCCATGTCCGGGGAAACCAATCGCCTCATCGGCCTGGCCAAGGAAATCCAGGAACAGCCCGATCCGCGCGAACTCGACATGATCGCCTCGACCGGCGAGCAGGTCAGCGTGGGCCTGCTGGCCATGGCGCTGAAATCGCTCGGCCTGGACGCCCGCAGCTACACCGGCTGGCAGGTTCCCGTGCGCACCGACGCCTCGTACACCAAAGCCCGCATCGCGTCGATCGACGACGCGCGCATCCGCGGCGACCTGGACCAGGGCCGTGTCGTGATCGTGGCAGGCTTCCAGGGCATCGACGATGACAACAACATCACGACGCTCGGCCGTGGCGGCTCGGACACCTCGGCCGTCGCCGTGGCGGCCGCGCTCAAAGCCAGCGAATGCCTGATCTACACCGATGTCGATGGTGTCTACACCACCGACCCCCGCGTCGTGCCCGAAGCGCGTCGCCTGCGCGTCGTGTCGTTCGAGGAAATGCTGGAAATGGCATCCCTCGGCTCCAAGATTCTGCAGATCCGGTCGGTCGAATTCGCCGGCAAGTACCGCGTGCCTACCCGCGTGCTGTCGTCCCTGACCGATCCTTTGATGCCGCTCGACGAAGAAATGCAGTCGGGCACCCTGATTACCTTTGAGGAAGACGAAAAGATGGAATCCGCTGTTGTTTCGGGCATCGCGTTCAGCCGCGACGAAGCCAAGGTCACGGTCCTGGCCGTGCCCGACAAGCCAGGGATCGCGTACTCCATCCTTGGCCCCATCGCCGCCGCGAACATCGATGTCGACGTGATCGTGCAGAACCAGTCGGTCGCCGGCACCACCGACTTCTCGTTCACCGTGCATCGCAACGAGTTCCAGAAGACCATCGACGTGCTGAACCGCGACGTGGTCACGCAAGTCGGCGCCCGCGAAGTCGTCGCCGACCCCAAGGTCGCCAAGGTCTCGATCGTCGGCATCGGCATGCGCTCGCACGTCGGCGTCGCCAGCCTGATGTTCAAGACGCTGTCGGAAGAGGGCATCAACATCCAGATGATCAGCACGAGCGAAATCAAGACCTCGGTGATCATGGACGACAAGTACATGGAACTGGCCGTACGCGCGCTGCACAAGGCGTTCGGGCTGGACCAGACGCAGGCCTGATCTTCAGGTGTGTGTGACAGGGGAATTTGCAGGCTTTTTCGCTGCGTAGACCCTGGATGACGTGATATACTCTGCGTCGTTGTTTCGGAGGCGTGCCCGAGTGGCCGAAGGGGCTCCCCTGCTAAGGGAGTATGCGGCTAAAACTGCATCGTGGGTTCGAATCCCACCGCCTCCGCCAAGATGTTGAAAACCCGCTGGTTCGTAAAGAGCCAGCGGGTTTTTTCATTTGGGGCGCGATCTACATCCCAGGCTGACGTCATCCGCGGCGCGATCAGATGCGCGCCACCGCCGGATCGAACATCTGGTGAACCGTCTTCCTGAACCACTGGTGGCCCGCATCATCATTGTTGCGGGGATGCCAGACCGCATCGATCGCCAGCGTCATATCGCCCAGCGGCATCGGCCGGATCACGCACTTGCCCGACGCCAGCACGGCAGGCATCCAGTGCGCCGGAATGGCGCCGACCAGATCCGTCTGCTCGATCACTTCCACCATGCCTTGCCAGCTTGGCACCCGCACCATGACCCGACGCATGCGGCCGTCCGTCGCCAGCGTGTCGTCCACGATATTGCTGCCGACGCCAGTCACCTTCACCTGGGGCTGCGCCAGGTAGGCGTCCAGGGTGAAGGGTCGCGAGGCGGCCGGGTGATCCCGGCGCATCAGGACCACGAAACGGTCGTCCAGCAAGCGCAGGGATGCGGAGGGAATGGGCGATCCCTTGCCGACCGACAGCCGCACCTCCAGGCCTTCATACGCAACAAGGTCAGACGTCCTCACACCATCCAGCGGTTCCACCGCCAAGCCGATATCGGGCGCATGGTGCCGAAGATGCGTGCACAGGCGCGGCAACAACTGGCCCCCCACGTAGTCCGACACACTCAAATGAAAGGTGCGGCGCGCAGTGGCAGGATTGAAGTCCCGCTGAACCGTCAGCACGTCTTCGATCTGGGTCAGGGCACCCTTGAATGCGGCTGCCAGCTTGACGGCTTGGGGTGTCGGCTCCATGGCCCCCGCCACCCGCACCAGCAGGTCGTCATTCAGCGCGATACGCAGGCGTTTCAGGGCATGGCTCACCGCCGACTGGGTGATGCCCAGCCGGGCTGCCGCACGGGTCACCCCGCGTTCTTCGATCAACGCTTCGAAGACCACGAGCAGGTTCAAATCAATGCTGCGCAGATTCACGTAGGGCTCCGGCCTGTGTATGAACATCATTCATGTCGATGATGATAAACATGAACTGGATGCCGCGCAGCAAGGGCTTCACACTCCTTTCATTCCGCCAAAGGCAACCCCGAAAGGAGACGACGATGAACGCTTTGCCCACTGCGGTTGAACGAGGTCAGACGAGCGATATGAGGCCAGCCGCCTTCAGCGCCGAAGAGTGGCAGACACGCGTCGATCTGGCAGCCTGCTATCGGCTGGTGGCGCATTTCGGCATGAGCGACCTGATCTACAACCACATCACCGCACGCATACCTGGCACGGACTTGCTGTTGATCAATCCCTACGGCCTCATGTACGAAGAGATCACCGCATCCAGCCTGCTGACGATCGATCTTGACGGCCAGATCGTGCGCAATGCCGATCCACAGTACGGCATCAACGCGGCAGGCTACGTGATCCATAGCGCCGTGCATGCGCACCGGCCCGACGTGCACTGTGTGATCCACACGCACACCCGCGCGGGCATGGCGGTATCGGCCATGAAGTGCGGGCTGTTGCCGCTGTCGCAGACGTCCATGCGCTTCTATCGTATTGCCTATCACGACTATGAAAGCGTCGCGCTTGAACTGGACGAGCGCGAGCGGCTGGTGCGCGATCTGGGGTCGCATGACGCGATGATCCTGCGCAATCACGGCTTGCTGACTGCCGGACCCAGCATCGCGCAGGCATTCAACACCTTGTACTGGCTGGAGATGGCTTGCAAGGTCCAGGTCGATGTCCTGAACAGCGGACAAGACATCCAATTGCCCCCGGAACATATCCTGGAAAAGACCTGGCACTTGTATCAACCGCATGTGCGCAGGCCGTTCGGCGAGATGGAGTGGCCCGCCATGTTGCGTCTGCTGGATCGGCGCGACCCGTCGTACCGGAACTGATCATGCTGCCTGAATTTGTCAGCAGTCTGGAAGCCGGTGCCGTCACGTCCTACCTGCCGCATCTGCCGCGTCCATCGCCACCCCGGCAGCGCCTGCCGGTGGGCGCATGCGATTGCCACTTTCATGTCTTCGAGGATGCCTACCCCTACGCCGACCCGCGCAGCTACACCCCGACGCCCGCACCGATGGCGTCGTATGTCTACCTGAAGTCAACTTTGGGTATCGATCGCGCAGTGTTGATCCAGCCCAGCGTGTACGGCCGCGATCATGCCTTGTTTGAAGCTGCGCTGGCAGCGCACGGCGCCTGGATGCGCGGGGTGGCCGTGGTCTATGGCGATACGCCCGACAGCGATATCGCACGATGGGATCGGCTTGGCGCACGGGGCACCCGGTGCAATGCGTTGTACGAGGGCGGCGCCACCCTTGAAGAGATGACGCGCGTCGTCGATCGTGTGCGGCCCCTGGGCTGGCACGTGCAGTTGCTGGTCGATGTGGCAAGGTCGCCGCGCATCGCCATCGACATTGCGGAGCGGGACGTGCCCATTGTCGTGGACCACTTCGGACACTTTCCTGTCGATCGCGGCGTGCGGGATCCCGGCTTTGCCAACCTGGTGAGCCTCGTGAGGGAAGGGCGGGCCTGGGTCAAATTGTCGGCCGCCTACCGGCTGACCCCTGAGCGGCGCGACTTTTCCCATCTGCAGCCGCTGGTGGACGCACTGCTGCGCGCCGGGCCCGACCGCCTGGTGTGGGGCACGGACTGGCCACACCCCGCCATGCATGCGCCCATGATCGACGATGGCGTGCTTGCCGACGCGGTCCTTGATTGGCTGAGTCCGGCGGATCGTCAGCGCGTGCTGGTCGATAACCCGACGGCGCTGTACTGGCATCGATGATGTCCAGATCGATGACGATCACAACAACAGCGATGACAACGACAGCGATGACGGTCGCAACGATGACCGCTCGTTGACGACGACAACCATAACGACAACGACACACCGCACGGAGACACTGCATGAACACCCCACGTCGTACCTTCCTCAAGCTCAGCCTTGCCGCGATGCCTGCCCTGCAATCGATGCCTGCATGGGCGCGCAGTTTTCCCAGCAAACCGATTACCCTTGTCGTGCCCTTTGCTCCAGGCGGCAACATCGACGTGGTGGGTCGCAGCCTGTCCGTTCCTTTGTCCAAGCTGCTAGGGCAGATCGTGGTGGTGGAGAACCGCGCCGGGGCGGGCGGTGGCATCGGGACCGCATCCGTGGCCCGTGCCGAGCCTGACGGGCACACGCTGCTGGTGGCGACCCCCGCCCAAGTCGCGACCTTGCCGCAGATGTTCAAGACGGCCTACGACGTCGCCAGCTTCCAGCCCGTCGGCGTCGCTACCCGAACGTCAATGATTGTCGTGGCGCGCCGCGACGACGCGCGCTTCAAGACTTTCGACGACTTCCTTGCACTGGCCCGAGGCAAGCCCGGCGCCATCAATGCCGGGCACGCCGGCAACGGCACACCGAATCATCTGGCGCTGCTGCAGTTGGAAAATGCCGCACGCTGCCAGTTTGGCGCGGTCGCGTACAAGGGATCGGGTCCAGCACTCGTGAACCTTTTGGGTGCGCAGATCGATGTCGTGTTCGATCAGGTGACGAGCTCCATGCCCCATATCAAGTCAGGTGCCTTGCGGCCCCTGGGCATCCTCGGGCCGGTTGCCGATCCGACCTTGCCCGGTGTGCCTACCCTGGCGGAATCGAATGTCGGACGCTTTGACGCGACCACCTACGCCGGTCTGCTGGCACCCGCCGGGACGCCCGGCGCGGTCATCGACATTCTGTCGCAGGCACTCAAGAAAGCCCTGGCGGACCCGCAGTTGAACGCGTCCCTGAACGCGCTCGGCAGCTTCACGGAATCGGGTGACGCAGCCGCGCTGAAGACCTTGCTGGACACAGAGCGCGCGCTGGCCATGAAGCTGGTGGCTGAAGGACGATTGACGGCGAACTAGGCCGCCGACGCACCTTCACACGACCGCCGACTTGCGCGGACGTCCCCCCAACGCGCCGTTGTGGCGGGCGGCCGCTGCCTTTGCTGGCGATGTCGTCTGACCCGCGCGACGGGCCATCCACGCCTGGGTTCCGAACAGCCCTGCCATCAGGCTAGGGATCGCAACGTCGGCATCGAGTGCTTCCCAGTACAGACCGAAGCCATTGCCGATGACCTGAACCTGGCCGAGCTGATCAAGCGTCGCCGTGGCCAGTTCTTGCACCAGACCTGGGGGAAATGCGAATACGCAGCCGTTTTCCAGTTCAACGGTGACCCGGCCCGCATCAGTGTCGAAGCGCGCTGACGCCGCGCGGGGCTCGCTTGCCCGCGCGATTTTGCCGCGCTCGATGGCGGCATCGATCTCAGCGTTATTGAGCTTGTCCATGTAGTTCTCTCCATCGTGTCAGAAATTCAAGGCGGCGCGCGTTGACTATCTTCATCGCGCGCCTGACTTCGCCATGTTTCATACCTTCCGCCCAGACCAATACGGGCTCACCCTCCAGACCTGACAGATCAATCTTGGCATGGCCGGAGCCGTAAACATGCACGTGCGCAGGTTCGTGGTCCATGCTGTAGATCACGACGCGAAGTC
Organism: Pigmentiphaga litoralis; assembly: GCF_013408655.1. NCBI lineage: Bacteria > Pseudomonadati > Pseudomonadota > Betaproteobacteria > Burkholderiales > Alcaligenaceae > Pigmentiphaga > Pigmentiphaga litoralis. The sequence continues at coordinate 1,774,975 of NZ_JACCBP010000001.1, read as the reverse complement.
CATCCGCGCGATAAACGGTCACCATATTCAAGTTAACCTATCGGGTTGGGTTATTCAAGGGCGCGTCGCTTGGCTTGCTTCTTTTGACGCTCACATCTCTGGCTGACAACAGGATGCTGTGGCGCCGACCAAACCACTAGATCGGTGATCTGCCCATGGATCAGGTTGCGCATTGCCACTTGCCCGAATCTGATAACCCGCTTCCCCCCCACCGTCACAACACTGTCACGCGCCCGCCGTACTCTTCACGGATATCTGCTTCCCACACCGCTCGACAGGCCGGCGTTCTGCCGGCCTGGCCAAGATCCCGAGGATATCCAATGAAACGCATCGCACTGCCTCTCGCCGTCGCGGGGGCTTCCCTGCTGATGGCCGCCTGCAACGGCGACAACGACAATGACACGCCGACGACACCGGTCGCGACGGGCCCGACCAAGAACGTCGTGTTCTTCCTGGGCGACGGCATGGGCATCACGACCATGACCGCGGCGCGCATCTACAGCGTGGGCGAAGACGGCGAGCTGACCATGGACAAGCTGCCCGAGACGGCGTTTGTGCACACGTACTCGGCCGACGGCCAGGTCACTGACAGCGCGCCGTCGATGGCTGCCTACATGACGGGCGTCAAGATGAACAACGAGGTCATCTCGATGTCGCCGGAAACCAAGGCGACCAATGCCGCTGGCGCGCCGTACCACACGCTGTTCGACAGCACGTGCCCGGCCACGGGCAATGGCACGCCAGTCGACACGCTGCTTGAAATCATGAAGACGGCCGGGTACGGCACGGGCGTGGTCAGCACTGCGCGCATCACGCATGCAACGCCGGCAGCCACCTATTCACACGTGTGCCATCGCGATGCCGAGAACACCATCGCGGCCGCCCTGGTTCCGGGCGGTGCGGGCTACAACGCCAAGCTGGGTGACGGCATCGACGTGATCCTGGGCGGCGGCGGCAGCTACTTCATTCCCAAGACCACCACGGGTGGCTTGCGTAACGACGGCCGCAATCTGGTCAACGAATTGAAGACGGCCAAGTACGGCTACGCGGCCAACAAGACGGAACTGGCGGCGTTGCCGGCCGATGGCACGACCAAGATTGCAGGCCTGTTCAACAACAGCCACATGGCCTATGACCTGGACCGCACGGCCACGCAGGAACCCAGCCTGGCCGAGATGACCAGCAAGGCGATCGACGTGCTGGCCGCCAAGAAGAAGGGCTTTTTCCTGATGGTGGAAGGCGGCCGTATCGACCATGCGCTGCACGCCACCAACGCACGCCGCGCGCTGCAGGACACCGTGGCCTTCGACGACGCGATCAAGCTGACGCTGACCAAGATGGCGGCGCTGGATCCGGGCCTGAAGAACACGCTGATCGTCGTCACCGCCGACCACGACCACACCCTGCAGATGAACGGCTACGCGCAGCGCACGGGCAAGACCGAAGCGGGCAAGCCGGGCGTGCTGGGCCTGGTGAAGAACTATGTCGATGGCGCGGTCTCGACCGACGTCGACAAGAACCCGTACACGATCCTGGGCTTTGGCAACGGCCCGAAGCGGCTCGCTACGCGCGGCCCGATCGACGCCACCGCGCTGGAAAGCGCCGACTTCCTGCAGGAAGCCGTGGTGCCGCTCGCGACCGAAACCCATGGCGGCGGCGACGTCTTCCTGGGTGCGCAAGGACTGGGCGCCGACAACTTTGCCGGCTCGCTCACCAACAACGAAGTATTCGGCCTGATCAAGAAGTCCATCGGCCTTTGATGCCGCGAGAAACCAAGGAAACCGACATGACATCCATGATCCGCAAACAGGCCCTGGTGCTCGCGCTGGCCGGCCTTTCCGGCACGGCCTACGCAGCCGGCGAAGCCAAGAACGTCATCTTCTTTCTGGGAGATGGCATGGGTCCGGTCACCGTGACCGCCGCCCGCATCTACAAGGGCGAAAAGCAGTTGGCCGCGGCACCGGGCTCGCTGGCTTCCAGCGAGCGCGCCAAGCTGACGATGCAATCGCTGGGCAACGCCGCCCGCGTCAAGACCTTTTCGCGCGATGGCCAGACCACCGACAGCGCCCCGTCGATGGCCGCCTATATGACCGGGGTCAAGATGAACAACGAAGTCATCTCGATGTCGGCCGACACCCTGGCCTACAAGGCGGATGGCACGCAGTTCATCAACGGTGAAGACACCACGTGCGCTGCCACCGGCAACGGCACGGCCGCCACGACGCTGCTCGAACTGGCCAAGGCCAAGGGCCGCGCGGTGGGCGCCGTGTCCACAACGCGCGTCGGCCATGCCACGCCTGCCGCCACCTACGCGCACATCTGCAACCGCAACGCCTACAACACCATCGCCGAACAATCGGTGCCCGGCCATCCGCGCTACAACGCGGCCCTGGGTGACGGTATCGACGTGCTGATGGGCGGCGGACAGCGCAACTACCTGCCGCTGTCGACCTACCCGGCCAGCAAGCGCACCGACAACGTCGACCTGGTTGCCGCCATGAAGGCCAAGGGCTATGCCTACGCTGACACGGCAACAAACTTGAGCGCGCTCAATACGGCCGACGCGGCTCGCGTGCCCAAGCTGCTGGGCCTGTTCTCGCCCAGCGAAATGGCGTATGAACTGGACCGTGTGAACCAGAAGCTCGACCAGCCCAGCCTGTCGCTGATGACGGAAAAGGCGCTGGACGTCCTGACCCGCAACACCAACGGTTTCTTCCTGATGGTCGAAGGCGGCCGTATCGACCACGCCCTGCACGGCAGCAACGCCAAGCGCGCGCTGGAAGACACGCTGGCCATGGACAAAGCCATCGACTCCGCCCTGGCCTATATGGAAAAGAAAGATCCGGGCCTGAAGAACACGCTGGTGGTGGTGACCGCCGACCACGATCACGCGATCGCGTTCAACGGCTACACCAAGATCAACTCGCCCATCCTGGGCAAGGCGGTCGACTACCAGACGGGGCAGCTGGCCAAGGCATCCGACGGCAAGCCCTACACCACGCTGGTATTCGGCAATGGTGGCCGTCCCAACACAAGCGCAAGCAGCCTGGTCAACGCCGAAGACGGCAACAAGCCCTGGATCGCTCCGGTGCGCGGCGCCACGCGCGACGACCTGACCAACGTCGATACGACCAACGACAACTTCCTGCAGGAAGTCGGCATCAACCTGGGCACGCCCGGTTCCGAAACGCACGGCGGCGGCGACGTGATGCTGTTTGCCGGCGGTGCAGGCGCCAAGATCTTCCGCGGCACCATGGACAACACCAAGGTGTTCTCCAAGGTCCGGGAAGCGGCGGGTCTGTGATGCGTCCCGTGTTGCACACGCTTGCGGTGGCAGTGGCCCTGACGTTGGCGGCTGCCACGTCAGCCGTCGCGCAATCGCAGCCCGCCGTGGACCCTGCCGCGGCGGCCGCGCAGGTGACGACGGCGGTCGCCGCCACCCCGCCGGTTGCCTTGCGTCTGGCGTATGAGAACCGGTCCATCGGCACCGATGGCGTGACGCGCGACAGCCGTCATGCCGACCTGATGTTCCGCGACAAGGCGGCGGTGTGGATCGAACGCGAACTGCCTGCGGCCTTGCGTGAGAGCGAGCATGAAGGGCATCAGGTGGCGCACGGTCCGCATGCCGGTCACGCGCACGACGATGCCCAGGGTGCGCCCCTGCTGATCCAGCGGGAGCCGGACGGCAAGGTGGCGGTCAAGTCCATCCTGCACAAGCAGAAGCGGGTGATCGACGTCGAACTCGCGCACCAGGCCAATGTGGGCTATGGCGGATCGTGGGCAGCGGCCTATTGGCTGCTGGACCCGGTCGCGTTGACGCGGATGGAAAAGCTGGGCGCGGGCGGGAAGGGCGTCGAACGCTATCGCCTGGTGCAAGGCGAACGCACCACCCTGGTCGATTGGGATGTCGCGGGAAAATACGCCCGCCGCATCGAACAGAAAGATGCGCACGGCCTGTCGCGGCAAGTCATGACGGCATCGGCCATCGCCATGCCGAAGGTGATGCCCTGGCAGAAACTGAACAACTACAGCCGCGGGGATTATTCCGATCTGCTGGATTGACGTCCAAGGTGTTGAAGGATCTTGGCAGGCTGCTCGCGTGACGCGTCAGCCTGTTTTTTTTCGTCTGTGCGGATTTCAGCCTGTTCTTCGCAACCTTGCTTCTGATCGCGACACGTGTGATCAGTCCAGCAGCTTCAACTGCCCCGCCGCCAAAGCTTCGCCAATATCCTGCATGTCCTTGGTCAGCTTCGTCTTCAAGACATCCGGTGAGCCGGGCGCGGCGGTGACCAATTGGCTATCCAGGACCTTCGTCATCTCGGGCTGTACCAGTACGCGGTTCAACGCGGCGTTCAGCTGCGCGACGATGGGCGCAGGAATGCCGGCCGGGCCGACCAGCGCGATGGCGGTTGCATACTGGAAGTCGAGGCCCGTCGACTGGATGGTGGGCAGGCGCGGCATGACTTTCAAGGGGGTGGCCGAGGTGACCGCGACCAGCGTGACGCGTGGGTCGTTCTGGTAAGGCACCGAGTTGGTGGGGGCGGCAAGCAGGACATCGATGCGGCCCGCCAGCAATTCCTGCAACGCGTCACCGCCACTCTTGAAGGGCACATGCAGCATGGAAATGCCTGCCTTGCTCGATAGTTGCGCCGTGGCGATATGCAGGTTGCCGCCGACGCCGCTGCTGCCATACGACAAGCCGCCCGACGCCGACCGCGCCTTGTCCAGGAACTGCGCGAAGGTGGTAATGCCGGTCTTTTTGCTGACCATCAGGATCAAGGGCGAATAGCCGACCATGCCGATCGGCGTAAAGTCCTTGACCGGATCGTAGGGGCGCGTTTTCTGCAACGATGCCGACACGGTGTGGGCATCGGTAATGAAGGCCATCGTGTAGCCGTCGGCCGGGGATACCGCCGTCGCCTTCGAACCGATGATGCCGCCCGCGCCCGCGCGGTTCTCGACCACGACCGGCTGCTTCAGATCGAGGGCCAGCTGCGCCGCCAGGGGACGTGCCAGGCCGTCGGACCCGCCGCCAGGCGACGCGCCGACGATCATTTTCAGTGCGTGGGCAGGAAAGGTCTGCGCGTGAGCTAGGGGGGTGGCAGACATGGCGAACACGGCAAACACGGCAGGCAAGGCAGCGGCAAGACGCATAGGGATGCGACGGAAGGTCGGTGTCATGGCAATCTCGGATCGGGTCAGGGGACGGACAGGAATTGTTCGGCAAGCCGGGACCAGTAGGCCACGCCTACCTCGACATTGGCGTCGTTGAAGTCATAACCGGGGTGATGCACCATGCACGATCCCGGGCCATCGCCATTGCCGATCAGCAGATAGCTGCCGGGGCGTTCTTCAAGCATGAAGGCAAAGTCTTCGCTGTTCATCAACAGCCGGGTTGCGGTGGATACCTGGTCCTGGCCGAAGGTATCGACGGCCACCTTCTGGGCAAATAGCGTTTCGGCAATCGTGTTGATCAGCGGAGGGTAGGGGTTGGCTCCTGCGACGATCTCGGCGTTCAGGCCCAGGCTTTCCGCTTGCAGACGCACCACCCGGTGCACGGCGGCCAGCACCGTGTCGCGCACGTGCCGGTCGTGCGTGCGGATCGTGACTTGCATGACGGCTTCATCGGCGATCACGTTGTTGGCCTTGCCGGCATGAAGCGATGCCACGGTTACGACCGCGCTCGATTGCGGGTCAAGGTTGCGCGACACCACCGTCTGCAGCGCCATGACGATGGCGGCGGCGCCGACGAGCGCGTCGGCGCCGTTCTGGGGCTCGGCGCCATGCGCGCTCTTGCCGCGCACGGTGATCGTCAAGCGGTCGTTCGACGCCAGCAGCGGACCTGGGGCGAATACGAGCTTGCCTTGCGGCAGGCCCGGTATGTTGTGCATGCCGAAGACGGCATCGCACGGAAAGCGCGTGAACAATCCGTCGTCCATCATGCGCCGCGCGCCGGCCAGGCCTTCTTCGGCCGGCTGGAAGATGACGTTGAGCGTGCCCGAGAACTTGCGCGTCTCGGCCAGGTAGTGGGCGGCGCCGAGCAGCATCGCGGTGTGGCCGTCATGTCCGCAGGCATGCATGACGCCTTCGTGGACGCTGCCATAGGGCAAGCCGGTCGTCTCGTGGATGGGCAGGGCGTCCATGTCGGCGCGGATGCCGAGCGTACGGTTGCTGTCGCCAACTTTCAGTACACCGACGACGCCGGTGCTGCCCACGCCCTCGGTGACCGCGTACCCCCAATCGCGCAGCTTGTTGGCCACCAGCGCCGCGGTTTCATGCTCTTGAAAGCCCAGTTCCGGACGCTGGTGGATGTGCTGGCGCACGGCGACGGCCTGCGTCGCGTACGGATGAAAGCGTTCTTTCCATGCGGTCAAGGGGTACCTGCCCATCGGTTCGTTGCCCGTGCATCCGGGCGAACACCGACTGTATGACGGCGACGGCCGGGCGCTGATTACCGAAATGGCAAGAGCTATAACCGAGTGACAAATCAACCTGGGGTCGCGGGGTGACCGGTGGCCGACGCGGAAAGGGCCGAGATGAAGGCATGAACGACCGGCGGGTGGGTGGCATCCCTGCGCGTCACCAGAGTCGGAAAGGTGGAAAGCCGCAAGGCATCGACATCGAACGGCCGCAGTCCGATGGCCGCCGCACTGGGCAGCAACGCGCCTGGACACATGCCGATCAGGTCGCAGCGCGCAAGCAGCGGGAAGCTGCCGATGGCGCCGCTGCCGTCCAGTTCCACTTGCACCGTAATCGGCGGCAGCTTACGCGACGCAAAGGCTGCGTCGAGCTGATCGCGCGAGCTGACCCCTGCCCGTGGCACTGCCCATCGCATGCCGACAAAGTCCTCGATTCGCGGCGCGCGGGGCAAATGGAACAGGGGATGTCCCTGGCGTGCGATCGGCTGCATCTGTTCATCCGACAGGCGCAACGCCTGGAAGTCCGGGCCGACACTGGGCGCCGTCGCCAATGCCAGGTCGATCTCGCCGCGGCCCAAGGCGTCCAGCAATTTGTCTGAAAACATGATGCTGAGCTTCAGGCGCGTCGCCGGGCGTTGCGGCAGGAAGTCGAGCAGGGCCTGGCCGGCCAGAAACTCCCAGGTAGGCGTGGCGCCGATACGGATCACCGCGGCGTCTCCGGCGGCAAGGTCACCCAGTGCGCGCATCGCACCGGTGTATTCGGTGTCGAGCCGCCGCGCATAGTCGGCAAACGCCAAGGCCGCACGTGTCGGCACGGTGCCGCCGGGGCCGCGTTCGAACAGCTTGGTGCCCAGGGAATCTTCGAGCCGGTGCACACATTTGCTCAGCGCCGGCTGCGTCAGGCCCAGCGTTGCCGCAGCACGCTGCAAAGACCGGTGTTCCAGGATCGCCAGGAAGTAGCTGATGTCTTTGATATGCATGCGTCCTTACCCCTCCATCGCCCCGAACAACGCGGCCGCCACCGCCTGCGCGCACGCCTTGAGCACTTCCACTTCCGGTATTGGCGGCGCGTAGTGGCGGCTGAGCAGCACGTAGGGTGGCACGCGCAGCGTCATGCCGCAGTCCAGGCGGGTCAGGTCACGCGACCACATCGGCTTGGCGATTTCGGTGGCGGGCGCGATCGTCAGCATGCTGGACGCCTGCGCAATGGCCAGCAGGTTCAGCAGTCCGCGGCACTCCACTTGCGGGACCACGGGCGGGGCGCCTGCGTCGAACACGGCGCTGTCGAACAGGTTGCGGATGTGCGAGGCCGCGTGGGGCAGGGCCCAGGGGCCGGCCAGGGCGTCGCGCAGGCTGGCGGTGGCCTGGCCATGCAGTGGGTGGCCAGGCCCGGCCACCACGTACAAGGGTTCGGATCCCAGCAGCGTCTGGTCCAGCGACAGGCCGCTCGAGGCCAGCGTTGCGCGCTCGACGTTGCCCAGCACCGCGTCCAGTTCCCCCTGGGCCAGGCGGGTCACCAGCACGTCCAGCGCGCCTTCCTGGATGTCGATGCGCACGTCGGGCAGGTGCTCGCGCACGCGCGCCAGCATGGCGGGCACCGCAACGCCGATCAGGTAGGGGGAGGCGCCCAGCCGCAGCCGGGCGGTCGCGCCGCCATGCTGAAGCGCGATCTGGCGGCCCATGGCGACTTCCTGCAGCGCGACCCGGGTGCGTGCCAGGACGGCTCGGGCAGCCGGGGTCAGCCGGGTGCCGCTGTGATCCCGCACCACCAGGGGCGTGCCAAAGGCGAATTCCAGATCGTCGATCAAAGACAGCGCCGAGGGCTGCGTGATGCCGAGTTCAATCGCGACCTGCCGCAGGGATCCGACACGTTGCAGGATGTCCAGCGCCTGCAGATGCCGGATGCGCAGCCGCGACAGCGCGCTGGGGAGGGCGGCCGACGTCACGAGGGGCAAGGACGTGTTGTCGTCGTTCGAAGCAGTCATGTCGGGGAAACCCTGAGGCGATTCGCGCGTGGTAGCAACAGCTGACAGCGTCAGGCTATCACCTGACACGAATAACGGGCATTCCTCAGTTCACTGAGCGTTCCTACACTGGGCTTCCATTCACCCTTGCCCGGGAAACACCTTGACTTCCGCAACCATCAACGGAGCTCGCCTGGCCTACCGCCTGGACGGGCCGGCCGACGCACCGACCGTCATGCTGTCCAACAGCCTCATGTCGACCCTGGCGATGTGGGAGCCGCAGATGCCGGCGCTGACCGAGCGCTACCAGGTGCTGCGCTACGACACGCGTGGCCATGGCGCATCCGAGGTGACACCCGGGCCCTACCGCATCGAACAACTGGCCGATGACGCTGCTGCACTGATCGAGCATGTTGGCGTAGGTCCGGTGCATTTCGTCGGCCTGTCGATGGGCGGCATGATCGCCCAGCAACTGGGTATCCGCCATCCGCAGGCCGTGCGTTCCCTGTCCTTGTGCGATACCGCCAGCGAGATGCCGCCCCGCGCAATGTGGGAAGCGCGTTTTGCCACCGCGCGTGCCGAGGGTATGGCGGGCATGGTCGACGGCACGATCCAGCGGTGGTTCGTGCCGTCCTTTCCCGCCCGTGCGCCGGATGTGATCCAGCAGGTGCGCGACATGATCCTGGCTATCGACGTGGAAGGCTACATCGCCTGTGGATCGGCCGTGCGCGACATGTCGCAGACCCATCTGCTCAAACAGATCACCACGCCGACGTTGATCCTGCTGGGCCGCGACGATCCCGCCTGCACGCTGGCCGCATCGGAAGTCCTGCACCGCGAGATCGCCGGCGCGCAGATCCACGTGATCGACGATGCCGCCCATCTGTCGAACCTGGAACACCCCGATCAATTCAACCGTGTACTGAGGGATTTCATCGATCGCCACTGAGTGCGCAGGATCTGGCCGCAGTTCCCATAACAGCCGCTGGCCCCGGCACCGGAGACCCTCCATGAACCCGCATCCCTTTACCTGCATTTCGCGCCGCGCCGTGCTTGCGGCACTCGCGCTCTGTTTCGCTGCCACCCCTGTGCTCGCGCAGGACTACCCCGCGCATCCGGTCAAGCTGGTCGTCCCGCTGACGCCCGGGTCGGGCGCCGATATCGTGGCGCGTATCCTTAGCCGCAAGCTGCAGCAGATGTGGAACCAGACCGTGCTGGTGGAAAACCTGCCGGGCGCGGGCGGGCAGATCGGCACGCGGCGAGTGGTGCAGGCCCCGGCCGATGGCTTGACGCTGCTGGTGCAAAGCGCGTCGCACGCCGCCAATCCGGCCATCTACAAGAAGCTGCCGTATGACCCGCAGACGGACCTGATCGACGTGGCGCTGCTGTCGACCACGCCCTATGTGATGGTGGCGGCCTCGGCCAGTCCCTACAAATCGGTCAAGGACATTGCCGACGCCGCCAAGGCCAAGCCGGGCGCGCTCGCCTTTGCGTCGGCGGGTGTGGGGTCGTCCACGCACCTGACCGCGGAGCTGTTTGCCCAACGGGCCGGCATCAGCATGATGCATGTGCCGTTCAAGGGATCTCCCGATGCGATCACCGATGTGGCCGCGAACCGGTCGGTGTTCTACATGGCGCCGCTTTCCACGCTGGGCGGCATGCTGACCGACGACGGCCGCCTGTCGGCCATCGCGGTCACGTCGGCACAAAGGGTGTCCACGCTTCCCAATGTGCCGACGGTGGCCGAATCCGGCTATCCGGATGTCAACATCGAACTGTGGATAGGACTGTGGGCGCCTGCCGGCACGAAGCCCGCCATTATCGACAAGCTGTCGGCCGACCTGACGACTGCCTTGCAGTCGCCCGACGTGCAGGCGCAATTTGCAAAGAGCGGCAACAGCACGCGCATTCTCAAGCCCGAGCAGTTCAAGGCTTTTGTCGACAGCGAAATCAAGACCAACAAGCAGCTGGCGCAGAAGGCCGGCATCCAGGTGGACTGAGCGCCGCGGCCCTCAATCGCCCTGATGCATCAGGGTCACGTCCTCGCCCTGATGATCCGACTGCAGCATGGCAATGCAGATCTCCAGCGTGGCCTTCGCCCATAAGCCGTCGTGCAGCGGTGCGACACCGTCCCGCACGGCGGCGACCAGTTCATCGATCACCTCGGCACGCGGAACCGCGGGCTGGGGCAGCGGCATCCACTCCTTCGCGTGGTGTCCGTAAACCTGAATGCCATTCGGCATTGGCCGCAGGTCGCCCTGATCACACGAAACGATGATCGGACCAAAGTGCTGATGCCACGGCCGCGCGTCGTGGGCGCCGGGCGGCTTCGGGGGCACATAGGCCGGGCCGCCATACGTGCCGTTGGCTTTGAGCTCCGCCTCTGCCTGGGGGGACGCGACCGTATCCAGCTTGCGCCGCGCGGCGCCATAGGATGCCGGATCCTTTGCATGACCCATCTCGCCGGTCCAGTCGGTCCATTCATCCGAATCGAAGTGGCCGTAGCCGTTGTAGCTGAGCGAGGCATACGCGCCATTCTCGAACCACACCAGCGCCGAATACGCGCCTTCGGTCGGCCGCGCCGGGTCCCAGTGACCGACCGCGGCGCGCAGGCGAGTCGCGCGGCTACCCGCCAGCATGCGCACGATGTCGACCTGGTGCGCCGCCTGGCTGAACACGGCGCCGCCGCCTTCGGACGTCATCAGTTCTTCCGGTCTGCGCGGCCTCAGCAGATAGTCCGTGTAGTTCATTGCCTGGATCATGCGCACCGTGCCGAGCCGTCCGCCGCGGATCAGCTCGCGGCAGACCAGATAGGGCGTATCGAAGCTGTGGCAGTGACCGACCAGCAGATGCACCTGGGCCCGTCTGCAGGCATCGATCATCGTGTCGCAGGCCTCCAGCGACAGCGCCATGGGCTTTTCAACCAGCACATGTTTGCCGTGGGCTGCGGCAAGCCGGGTGTGCTCGGCATGGAATTGATGCGGGCTGGCGATGTAGATCACTTCCACCTGGCTGTCGGCAACCAGCGCGTCGAATGAATCGTACGCAGGCGCATCGAAATCGCGCGCGAACTGTGCGCGCGCCGTCTCGCGGGTGTCGCACGCAGCAACCAGCTGCACTCGCGCGTCCCCCAGGAAAGTCGGCAACATCAACGAAAACGCGCGACCGAGCCCGGCCACGCCGATCCGCAGCGCGGATGACGGTGCGGCGTTCATAGGTCCAGCACCAGCGGACCCGACACGGCACGCGACACGCACACCATGATCTGATTGTCCTGTTGTTCGGGCATCAGGACCATGTCGCGGTGATCGGCCACGCCTTCCAGCAGGCCAGTGCGGCAGGATCCGCAGGTCCCGCTCTCACAGGAAAACGGCACCTTGACCTCGGCGGCACGCAGCACCGACAGAATGGACTGGCCCACCGGGATCTCGAACTCCAGCCCGGACTTTGCCAGCTTGACCGTGAACGGCGTATCGTCTGCGCGCTTTTCGCCGCCTTCCAGAAAGCTTTCGAAGTGGATGTTCCCGGGTGACCAGTGGCCCGTCATGTCCCGCACCGCTTCCATCAAACCGCGTGGACCGCAGCAGTACACGTGGCCCCGGTTCGGTTTTTCCAGAACCGGCCACAGATCGAACGCGTCGTCCGGATCGCCGCCGTCATGATGCACCTTGACGTTCTTTCGCCACTCCGGCGCGTCCAGAACATCCAGAAAGGCGGTGGTCTCGGCCGACTGGCTCAGGTAATACAGTTTCCACGGGGCAGGCGGCAACTCGCCAAACGACCGGATCATCGACAGGATGGGCGTAATGCCGATACCGCCCGCAATGAAGAGGTAAGCCGACGCCTTGTCGACGAGCGGAAACGCGTTGTCGGGCATCGACGTGGGCAACGTGTCGCCTTCCTTCGCGTCGTCGACTAGGCTCATCGACCCGCCCCGTCCGTTGGCATCCCGCTTGACCGTGATCACGTATTTGCTCAGGTCTTCCGGATCACCGCACAGCGAATACTTGCGGAACTCGTTGTTCGGCACCTGTACCTTGACGTGCGATCCTGGGGTGAACGGCGGCAGTTCGTCGCCGTCGGGGTGCACCAGTTCAAAGCTGCGAATGCCGGTTGCCGCATCAGTCGCTTTCGCGATGCGCAGCGGCATCATGTGAACGGTGTCGTTGGCGTCTTCCATCGCATGTCCTAGATTTTGTAGGATTCGTAGGTGGCGGGGTGGAAGAGTTCTTCCACCGGCACCTGACGTGACGACAGCCCCTGCGCGTGATGATGCCGCACAAAGGTTTCCAGGGTTCGCAAGTTCGGCTGAACGCCGTACGACCAGTAGTCTTCGCCCATGGTCTCTTTGGCGGCCTTCAATTGCTCTTCGACAAAGGGCAGGGTGACCTTGGTGGCCGACGTGTCCGCCAGCTTGTCCAGCGCGGCGGCCTTGGATTTCTCGAAAGCCTTGACCAGCGCCGCCGGCAGCCAGGGGTGCTGCGCCGCCAGTTCCTTGCGCAGGCCCACCACATGCATGATCGGGAACACGCCCGTGCGCTTGAAGTAGTCCTTGGCCACGGCAGTGGGATCATCGAACAGCCAGCCCACATTCGGGTTGTGCCGCGCGGCGCCGCCCGGCGGGCGCGGCGCCATGAAGCCATCGATCTCGCCGCGGTCGAGCAGATCCGAAATCGTGCTGCCTTCGGGCGCATCGATCATGGTCACATCGCCCGGCAACTGCAGCTTGATCTTTTCCGGACGGCCGGGCTCGTCGATCCCGCCGCGCACCCAGGTCACATCCGACGGCTTCACACCGTAGTCGTCTTCCAGGATCGAGCGTGCCCACACGTTGGCCGTCAGCTGATATTCCGGCACGCCTATCTTCTTGCCTTTTAGATCGCCCGGTGTCTTGATCCTGTCCTTGCGCACGTAGATGGACGTGTGGCGAAACGCCCGCGACAGGAAAATCGGCAGCGCGATGTACGGGCATTCGCCCTTGGCGTGCTTGACCAGATAGCTCGAAAACGACAGTTCGCTCACATCGAAATCGATGCTCCGGAACGCGCGAAAGAACATCTCTTCCGGGTTGAGCAGCATGAAGACCGGATCAACGCCGTCGATCTGCACGCCGCCGTCAAACAGCGCGCGGTTGCGGTCATAGTCGCCCATGGCGATGGAAAGTCGCAGGTTCAAGGTGGTCTCCAAGACGATCAGGTCGTCTGATAGTTGCTGTCGAGTTGCGGCGCGTTCGCGTCCGTTGTCCATACCGGGCGGGCGCCAAAATCGCGCCAGTCGGTGGTCTTGGGAATGATCGCCTGGAACGAGCAGATCTCGGAAGGGATCCGCAGGTCGCCGGTGCCGATGGCCGGCTGCCCTTCCTTGAACGCCTTGACCGCTTCCAGCATCTGGCGGCGGAACTCCACGATCGCAAAGTCGCTGGCGCCCAGGCGGTCGTCCGACCGGTTCGCGATCGGGCCCATCGTCACCCACATGGCGATGTCCTGGTTCGGGAAGCCGGTGATGCCGGTAAAGTTGCCCGCCTTCATGGCCTGGCGGTCCTGCTTGAACCGGTTCCCCATGTGGCGGAAGGGGTGGTACTCCGGGTCCAGGTCCACACCCACCTGCGCGCCCAGGAACTTGCGCCAGGTTTCGGTATCCGGCGCCTTGGCCGGATCGCCCCACGATATGAAGTAGAACGCCGTGTTCGTGTCATCCATCGGAACGTTGATGTTCGCAACGTTGTACAGATTGTTCGGCGGGATCAACACCGTGGCAGGGGCCACGAACACGGTGGATCGCACATAGTTGTTCTCGGACGCCTTGGTGATCGGCCGGCGAATCGCGGCGTAGCGGAAACCATACGTGCCCCACTGCACCTGCATGCGCGGCGCCTTGTCGGTTGACGGACGCAACCAGTTCTTGCCGGTCGCTTCGGCGCCGCCCACCCGCGCCGGCAGGAAGTCGGACGAGTGCAGGCTGTCGCTGTGCGCGGAGTCGATCGCGCCTTCCAAAATCTGCGCCCAATTGCAGGGAATCAGGATCTTGGCAATGCTGACCTTGGTGTCCCTGGTTGGCGCCCAAGGCGGCGGCACGAACTCGGGCACGTTGTCTTGCGGACCCATGTAGGCCCACACACAGCCGCCCCATTCCTGCACCTTGTAGGCCTTGTGCTTGACCTTCTCGGTCATGGCGCTGGCCGACGGTTCGGACACCATCTCGATCACCGTGCCTTCCACGTCCATCTTCCAGCCGTGATATAGGCAGCGCAGGCCGCATTCCTCGTTGCGGCCATACACCAGCGACACGCGGCGGTGCGGACAGAACTCATCCATCACACCCACGCGGCCTTCGGTATCGCGAAACACCACCAGGTCTTCGCCAAACACACGCGCCTTGATGGGCGTGCCATCGGGCTCGCTCACTTCTTCGCTCAGGCAGACCGGCGTCCAGTGCCGGCGCATCAGTTGTCCCATCGGGGCATCGCCCTCGACGCGGCACAACAGATCGTTTTCTTCAGTGGTCAACATGTCTCGCTCTCACCAGGTAGTTGCAGTCGGGTCAGGCAGCCGCGGTTCGGCAGGTTTGTTAGATATCTAATTAAATTGGAGTGTAGGGGACGACCGAAGGTTTGTCCACTTGCCTACTCGGCCTTGATGCCCGCCGCCTTGATCGCGCCTTCATAACGCTTGCCTTCCTCCGCAATGGCCGCGGCGTAACGATCGGCAGGCCCGCCGACCGGCTCGATGCCCAGCGTATTCAGCTGCTTGATCACTTCGGGTGTCTTGAGCGCACGCGTGACTTCGGCATTGATCCGCGTCACCGCATACGACGGCGTGCCCGTCGCGGCCAGCACACCTACCGTGACGGCAAAATTGAAGCCCGGAATGATCTCCGAGATGGCCGGAATGTCGGGCGCCAGCGCCGAGCGCGACGCCGAATTGGTCGCCAGTATCTTGACCTTGCCATTCTCGGCAAAGCCCGACAGCGAGGGTAGGGCGGCGAACACCACCCCCACCTGATTGCCGACCAGCGCGGGCACCGACTGGCCCGATCCCCGGAACGGCACATGGCTGATCTGCAGATTCAAGGCCGCCTTCATGGCCTCCATGGTCAGGTGATGGCTGCTGCCGATGCCGGACGATCCATAGTTGATCTGACCCGGTTTGCTTTTGGCCAGCGTAACGAATTCCTGCAGCGTGTTGACCTTCAATTCGGTATTGGCCGCCAGGAAAAGGGGCGACGTGGCCACCAGCGACACCGGCACGAAGTCCTTGTTCGGGTCGTAGGCCAGGTTCTTGTAGATGGCCGGGTTGATCGACATCATCGACCCGTCGGTGACCAGGAAGGTATAGCCATCGCGCGGGGCGCTGGTCAGCGTCTGGGCGGCAATCACGCCGTTGGCGCCCGGCTTGTTCTCGACGACGACACTCTGGCCCATGTGTTCGGTCAGGCGCTGCGCCACCACGCGGGCAACGGTGTCGGGCAGGCCGCCGGGGGCGTAGGGGACGACGAACCGGATGGTGCGGTTCGGGTAGCCGGCGCTGTCATCGGCGGCAGATGCCGGGCCTGGGGCGATGGCGAAAGCGCCGCCCGACAACACGAGTGCCAGGGTCAAGGGACGCAGCACGGACTGCGGGCAGGACAGGGTCATGGGTAGCTCCAGAAGTGGATCGGCGCGCATCAGGCGCGGCGAAGGGTTGGGATGAAAAGGGGGGGGCTGTGCGGCGTCATCCTTGCGGCGGCATCCTTGCCGCAGCCGCCGTCAGGGCTGCTGATCGGCGACGATCCCGGACGACTTGATGACGTCCGTCCAGCGGGTCAGGTCGCTTGCCGCCAGCGCGCCCAGCGTATCCGGGGTGCTGGCCTTGGCTTCGATGCCTTGCTGCGCCAACGTCTCGATCACGGCAGGGTCAGCCAGCGTGGTACGCGTCTCGGCGTTGATCTGCCGCACGACATCGGGCGGCGTACCCGCAGGCGCGACCAGGCCGATCCAGATATCGCTGCGGTAGGCCGGATAGCCAGCCTGGGCAATCGTCGGCACGTCAGGCAGCAGCAGCGTGCGCGACTCGCCTGCCACGGCAAGCGCCCGCAACTTGCCGGATTTGATGTGGGGCAGCACGGAATTGATCGGCCCGAACAACACCTGGACCTGACCCGCCGACACATCGGCAATGGCCGGTGCCGCGCCTTTGTAGGGCACATGCGTCATGCGCACGCCCGCCAGCTTGTTGAACAATTCGGCCGATAGATGTTGCGGCGACCCGGTGCCCGACGACGCATAGTTCAGCCTGGCCGGGTTTGCCTTGGCGTAGCTGACCAGCTGCGCCAGATCCTTGACGGGCAGGTCGGGATTCACGACCAGAACGATAGGCACCGTGCCAAGTAAACTGACCGGCGCAAAGTCCTTGGCCGGGTCGAAGCCGAGCCGGTACAAGGCCGGGTTCACCGACAACACGTTGTTGGCGGCAATTAACAAGGTATAGCCGTCCGCCGGGGCGCGCGCCACGAATTCCGCGCCGATATTGCCGGCCGCGCCGGGCTTGTTTTCGACCACGACAGTCTGGTTCCACGCCTTGCCCAGGTGCTGGCTCAGGACGCGCGCAAGTACGTCGTTGCTTCCGCCAGGAGTGAACGGCACGATCAGGCGGATCGTTTTTTTCGGCCATGCCTGAGCGGCATCCTGGGCCGCTGCGGGCAGGGCGAAAGCCAAGGCGAGCAAGCCAGCGACGGCCAGTCGAAGCGTGGAGGGCATGGCAATTCCAGTGGTGTAAGGGCCCGCCGCAGCGATCACGGTGCGCGGGCGCAGAAGAGAAAAAGACGGCTGAGCGCGTGGGTTCAGCTGCGGCGGCGCGGCCCGGACAGCCGGCTGGCCAGGCCGCGCCACCGCGCGACAGCGGCCATGGCAGCCAGGCCCAACATCACGGCCAGTGCGCCAAGCGACAGGCTCCCGCCGCCTGACACGACAGGGCTCGTGTCCGCGCGATATCGCGGCGATGCCCAGCCGTCGACGTAATCGAACAGATTCTTCACGCTGTTCGAATACGCAGCCGCGCCGCCCGTGTTCATGCAGTTCGCGCAGGGTGTGAAGCCATGCGTCGCGCCTTCGATGAACACCAGATCCTTGTCCTTGGCCGCCGATGCGTCGAACTCCTCTTCGGAGTCGCGAATGAAGAGATAGCCGCCCATGCCCATGACCAGCGTTGGCACCGAGATCGCACCCACCGCACAGATCGTCGAATTGTTGCTCGAACAGTGGTCGATTCCGTCAAGGGAGTTGGTCGACCGCACGGCTTGCGTCGACAGGAACGAGCGCAACGACAACTGCTTGGTGCCGCGGTTGAACGACATCGTCGATGCGAGGGTGTCGGGCTCGACCGGACTGACCGTCGTCACCAGTTGGCGATCAATCGAGCCATCGTTGCGGAGCAGTTTTTGTGGGCGCTGGGTCTTGCGAAGAGCGATCTGCGGATCGAGACTATGCAGCTGCGACGCGCCGCCTGGCCCGGCTCCCGGATTGCCGCCATGCGGTATCGCGAACTGATCGTTGTCGGGGTAGGGGCCCTTGCCGGCGGCGATATCTTTCGTGCGCCGATCGGCATCGGCGATCAACGCGTTCATCCGGCGCGACTGGGCCGCGAAATAGCGCGCCTGGAAATCAGGTGAGTAGGTGGAAGCACCCGCCGGGTTGTAGCCATTGGCTGGGCTGTAGAGATCCAGCGCCGGATCGAACGTGCCCGGGGTCTCGCGCAGGACCGAACCATTCAGACTGCGCAAAAGGATAACGGGGACACCCGGATGCGCATCCGCAAGGATCAGGCCGTCCGCCGGTGGCAGGTTCGCCAGATCGTTATTGCAAGGAACGATCTTGCGCGCGTCCTGGCAGAAGCCAATGCCTTTCTCGGCGACCGCCTGATAGAAACTCAAGGTAGGCCCGCCACCGCTGTGGCCAAACAGGATGACCTTCTCGATCCCCGGCTGTTTGCGCAGGTACTCGACGCCGACCTTCACGTCAAGCGCGATGCGGTCCCAGTCGATCTGGAACTCGTTGTTCTCATAACGCGTGTTCATGCAGAACACCGCATACCCACGCTTGGACAACTCGCCGCATCCGATGTGACTGAGGTAATTGGCGGTGCGGTGAACGATCAGGAAGGCGACTTTCGGATTCGGGTTGGCGTCGGGCGTGTAGTACAGGGCCTTGACGCTGCCGCTGGTGACGTAGGTGGGGCGGCTCTGTGCCTGGGCGGCGCCACTTGCGCACGCGCACGCGACGGCCGCCAGCGCACAGGCCAGCATGCTGATGGGTTTCATTGCCGTGTCTCCTGATCGTTTTCTTTATGTGCCGCCGCGATCGAGTCGCGTGCGTGCGGTACTGCCGGCATCTGATAATTTACTTAGCTCTCTAATAGAGATTAGGAGTGGGGCGTGGGCGTGTCAAGCGGGCTGCGCCGGATGGGCGAGGGGAGTTACCCTCGGGTCGCGGTGGGATTGCTGCTCGATCTGCAGCAGTCCATTGCTGTATCCGGGGTGGGTCATGGCGTCAGTGTTATCAACAATGCCGGTGTTGCGTCCGCAAGGGATCGCAACAATCATGATGGTTCCATTGAATGGAACTAGTGTCACCAGAAAGAATCGACGTGCTAGCATCGGCCGACGTTGGATAACGCGTCCGCGACCTTCGCGCCGGGCATGTTGCCCTGGCCTCGACGAGGTCGACGGGCCACCACAACGATCAGGAGACGCATCACCATGAAAATCGGATACATCGGGCTCGGTGCCCTGGGCAGCCAGCTGGCACGCACCTTTTTGCGGGACCACGACCTGGTCGTGTGGGACGCCCATGCGCCGGCAAGCGAGGCATTGCGCAAGGACGGCGCCCGTGTCGCCCCGTCGGCCGCAGCACTGGCTGCCGACGCCGACGTGGTGCTGCTCTGCCTGCCGCGCAGCTCCGACGTGCGGCAGGTGTTGTTCGGTCAGGGTGGGTTGGCGGAGGGCTTGTCCGCCGGCAAACTCGTCATTGACCAGACCAGCGGTATTGCCAGCGACACGCGCGCCATGGCCGACGAACTGGCACGGCATGGCGTCGCAATGCTGGACGCGGCCGTGTCAGCCAGTCCGCACATCGTTGCGCAGGGTGGCGCCGTATTGATGGTGGGTGGGTCCGACGAGGTGTTCGAACGGGCGCTGCCGGTGCTGCGGACAGTGACGAGCACCATCTATCGCTGCGGACTGCGCGTGGGTGACGGGCAGGCCATGAAGACCGTGAACAACGCCATGAACGCGGGGGTGCGCCTGGGCACGCTGGAAATTGTCGCATTGGGCCGTCGCGCCGGCCTGTCGCTTGCGGCCATGTCTGACCTCCTGAACCAAGGCGCGGCGCGCAATCAGACGACGGTGAAGATGCTGCCCGCGTTGGTGGAGGGCAAGGCGTCCACCAATTTTTCCCTGGCATTGCAGTTGAAGGACGTCGATCAAGCCGTTGCATTGGGCTTCGATACGGGCGCGCCCATGCCCGTGACAGCGGCGGTGCGCAGCCTGTTGCAGGTCGGTGTGAACACGCTTGGAAAGACGGCGCAGCTCGAAGACATGGTGGGACTGATTGAATCGATGGCGGGCACGCGCCTGGCCGGAAGCGACGACACCGCGGAGGGAACCCGGATCAGGTTCGATGGGATCGGCACCCCCGACGTGGCTAAAACCATCGACGACGCCGTGTCGGCACTTTGCCTTGCGATAACCGAAGAGTGCGTGGCGGTCGGCGTCGCGTATGGACTCGAATTGCCCGTCCTGGCCGAGGTGCTCGACAAGAGCTCGGGCTGGAGCGCGCAGTCGCAACGCTTGTTGCCAGCCTGGACGGCGGGCGGACGCCAGCCGCGTGATCCTGCGTGGGGCGATGCATTACTCCGCGCGGCCCGCCTCGCCCTGATCGCCGGTGCCCCGACTTTCGTCGCCAACGCCGTCCGGGCGGTGGTCGAGTCGCCAGCCAGATAGTCCGCCGCACCGGCACATCGACCAACACACATAAAAACACGCAGGAGACAAAACATGAACAACCCCTATAAGCAGGGCGTCCGGTATGGCGCCTGTGCCGTCGCGCTGGCATTTGCCAGCATCAACAGCGCAGCCGCAGCCGAACCCTTTCCTTCGCGCCCGATCCGGGTGGTGGTCAACACGGCGCCTGGCGGCTTGACGGACGTGACGACACGGCTGGTCGCGCAGAAGATGGGCGAGCACCTGAAACAGACCGTGGTGGTCGAAAACCGGGCGGGTGGCGATGGGCTGATCGGCATTCGCAGCGTCAAGACAGCGCCGCCCGATGGCTACACGATTCTGGCCACGGCAGGCACCATCGCCATCCAGCCAGCGATCAAGGACGACGCCGGGTATGACGTCGCCAAGGATTTCTCGGGCATCGGCCTGATCGGGCGATCGCCGTTTCTGATGGTCGTGGCGGGCGATAGCAACGACAAATCCATGGCCCAGCTGCTGGCCCGTGCCAAGACCAATCCGAACAAGCTCAGCTACGCGTCGGCCGGAGTCGGCACGGCGCCGCATCTGGCCGCCGCACAATTCTTCCAGCAGGCCGGTGTCCAGTTGCTGCATGTGCCCTACAAAGGCAATGGCCCGGCAATGGCGGACGTCATGAGCGGCCGCGTCGACCTGATCCTTGAAGCGTACGGGAGCAGCAGTGCCAAGGTGAAGGCAGGGCAGTTGCGCGCGTTGGGTGTCACGTCGTCCAGCCGTTTCGCGTCCCTGCCCGACGTTCCCACTTTCGCCGAACAGGGCGCGCCGAACTACAGCTACTACACCTGGCTGTGCCTGGTGGCGCCGGCGGGTACGCCCAAGGACGCGATCGACAGACTCTCGGAATCGCTGCGTGCATCGTTGGCCAGTCCGGAGATCGAAGCGCGTTTCCGCGAAGATGGGCTGGAAACGAATGTGATGTCGCCAACGCAGTTCAACACGTATCTGGTCGATGAAGTCGCCAAGGCCAAGGCCATGGTCGGCAGCCTGGGGCTGGCGAAGTAGAAGGCGGCCCTGGCACGCGGTGGGGCGGGTCAAAGGAGGGGCCGACAGGCCGCCCCTTTCTTCCGCCCGCGTTCAATCCAGCTTGATCTTCGAGCTGAAGCTGCGCCACTTGGCGATGTCTTGCGCGATGTAGTTGCGGAACGATTCAGGCGTACTGGTGCTTGGGTAGAAATAGTTCTGTCCCATCAATTCCTTGGTCTGCGGCATGGCCGAGACCGTGTTGATGGCAGCGTTGATCTTGGTCACCACCGCGTCCGGAATACCGCTCGGTCCGACCAGTCCGTAATACGTGTAGGGGTCGATTGCCTGCAATTCCTTGAAGCCCAGTTCACTCACCGACGGCGTGTCAGGCAGGGACGCAATCCGCGTGGCGCTCGTGATGGCCAGGGGACGCACCTTGCCGGTCCGGATGGCTCCGACGGCGCCCTGAATGGGCGCGATGCCCAGGTGCACAAGGTTGCCCGACATGGCCGTCATGATCTCGGCATCGGCCTTGAAGGGAATGTGGGTGGCTTGCACGCCCGTCAGGCTCAGGAAGTATTCGGCCTGCAGGTGGCTGGCCGACCCCAGGCCGGATGACCCGTAGTTCAGTTTGCCGGGGTTGGCCTTTGCGTAGGTGATCAATTCCGAGAAGGTCTGCACGGGCAGAGCAGGCGTAACGACGATAACGCCCGGCGTCGTGGCGACCAGGCCAAGCAACGTGAAGTTCTTGAGTGGATCGTACGGCAGGTTGGTCCGCACACCCGGATTCTGAGAGAGCGAACTGCCGGTTCCCAGGTAGATGGTGTACCCGTCGGCCGGGGCGTTAAGGGTGGCGTTGATGCCGATCATCTGCGCGGCGCCCGGGCGATTTTCCACGATCACGTTGGTCTTCAACACTTCGCCCAGTTTCACCGCGTAGTACCGGGCGACCGTGTCGGTCGAGCCGCCGGCGCTGAAGGCCACGATCATGCGGATGGGGCGGTTCGGAAAGCTGTCTGCCTGAGCGGCCTGCGCGCCTGTCGCGGCGATACAGAAGGTGGCGCCGAACAGGGCGGTCAGTGTCGTCGAATGCATGGTCATGGTCTCCTGCCTGGATTGGCTTCTGGTGTTGGCGAAGCTTATCACCGTAGTTTCATTCAATAGTATTGGTTCCGTTAAATGAAACTCTGGTCCAGGCAAGCCGGAAGCTTTAGTTTTATATGGTTTCACTGATCGGAACCGGTTCCTAAAAAATTGACTTCGGGTTCTGAACGCTTTAGAGTCGGCGTCAAAGGCAGTGGGCGTCTCGCCAGAGCAGGCACACGCACCCGGCTTAAAACACAAGGAGACAGACGTGATTGCACCCCTGAGATTCGCGTGCCTGATAGTCCCCATTCTGGGCGGCTTGCTGGGTGGCGTCTGTACGACCGCCGTGGCGGACCCTTCGCAGGCGCCCACCCGTATCGTCGTTGCCTCGGCGCCGGGCGGCAACCTGGACTCGAGCCTGGCCGAGGCCGCATTTGCCGTGGCCGTTCCGTCCGGGTCGCGTTACCGGACCATGAAGGACTTGGTGGCCGACGCAAAGGCGCGTCCGGGGCGACTGAACTACGGCTCGTCGGGCATTGGCCAGGGCAATCATCTGGGAATGGAGCTGCTCAAGTCACAGCTGAAAGTCGACCTGGTGCATGTGCCGTTCATGTCGGCCGGCGCAGTGACGACCGCGCTGATGGGCGCGCAGGTGGACGCTGCGATGCTGACGCTGCCGGGCGCATTGAGCGGGATGGAGGCGGGCAAGCTCAGGATCCTGGGTGTCACCGGCGACAAGCGGGTCGCCAAGATGCCCGACGTGCCAACGATCCAGGAATCCACGGGCGTGGCCCTGGCATTGACGTCGTGGCAAGGACTGGTTGCCCCCGCAGGCATGGCGCCGGACCAGGTTGCAACCCTCAATACCCGTGTTGCCGAGATCCTTGCCAAGCCACAAGTGATCGATCAGCTCGACCGGGTCGCCTTGACGCCCAAGCCGTCCTCGCCGCAGGCCTTCGGCCAGTTCCTTGCGCAGGAAACGGCGCGGTGGGGCGAGGTGATCAAACAAGCCGACATTCGCGTGGAGTGATGATGCAGAAGACGATGACCCAGGGGCCGACGCTTGCCCAATCAATGGGCGCTTTCCTGAACGAGGCGCGGATCGGCGACATGCCGCCCCAAGCCGTCGAATACGGCCAGATGCTGGTGGCAAGCACGCTTGCCAGTGCGGCACTCGGGTCGACCCTGACCTCAAGCCAGATCGTGCGGCAACTGGAAGTGGACCGCGGCGGTCATGCTCAGGCAGCCGCATGGTTCGGCAACTGGGACCGCCTTCCCGCGGTGGCGGCCGCCCGCATCAATGCACTGATGAGCGACGCGGCCGCCTCCGATGACAGCGACTTGCGCAACATCGTGCACAGCGGCACCCCCGCCTGCGCGGCGGCGCTTGCTGTAGGCCAGCACCAGCGGGCCACGGGCAGCGAGATCGTCGAAGCGATCGTGTTCGGGTATGAAGTGGCCGGTACGATCAATACGGCCATGCTGGGTGGACTGCAGCGCAAGGGCTTTCATGGGTGTGTGGTCGCGACCTTTGCAGCGGCGGCGGCCGCTGCCTGCCTGCTCAAGCTCGATCGTGACGCCGCTGCCCACGCGCTGGCCCTGGCTGCCACGTCGATGGGCGGCCTGCACGCGGCTGCTGCCACCAGCCTGGCGCGCGAATACCATGCGGGCAATGCAGCCATGATGGGCGTTCATGCTGCGCAGGCGGCGGCGCGGGGCTACCAGGCAGAGCTCGCCACCTTTGAAATGAAGCGAGGTTTTTTCGAAACCTTGGGCGGCGGTGCCGACGCCAGCGGGCTGGCCGGGCAACTGGGCAGCAAGTGGAACATCCTCACCGAACTGGGCATCAAGCTGGTACCGGGCGGCTCGCCTTTCCACGCCGTGGCCGAAGCCGCGGCCAGTGCCGCACGAGAAGGGCGGCTGACTGTGGATGACATCCGCCACATCACGTTCACCCTGCCCGATTACCCGTTCCCGGGCCCGAAGCACCCGGCCGATCTGATCGGCATCGAGCACAGCCCGTTCTACTTTGCGGCGGCCGGCGCGGCCGACCACGATTACGGATGGACGCACGCCTTTCCCGAAAAAATCAACGATCCCCGCATCCGGTCGCTGTTCGACCGCATCACCCGCAGCGATGACGACGTGGTCGACAAGCACCGATACAAAAGCGGCGCCATCGTCACGATAGAAACCACCGACGGCCGGCTGCTTGAACACACAGTCCTGGCACCCAAAGGCGCTGCAGTGCGCGGTATTTCCTGGCCCGACATCCGGACCAAATATGACGCGCTCATGCCGCACGGCGGCGTCTTGCCGCAAGCCATCGACCGGAGCTTCGACCAGATACGCAGGCTCACGACGCTGCCGTCGATCGACGGATTGATCGGCATGCTCAGCGGCAAGGCCTGACCCCACACACAAAAAACAGGAAGAGACATGACACACACCGTGGTTACCGCAGCGCGAACGGTTCTGTTCGCAACTTTGTCACTGACCTTCGCCGCGCAGGTGTCGGCGTCGGATACCTACCCGTCCCGCCCGATACGCGTGGTGGTGCCCGTCGCCGCAGGCGGGTGGGGCGATGCGTCGACGCGCATCGTTGCGCAGCGCATGGCTGAAGAGCTCGGGCAGCCGGTTGTTGTCGAGAACCGCACGGGCGCTGGCGGCTTGCTGGGCATTCGTCATACGAAAGCAGAAGCGCCCGACGGTTATACGCTGATGTCGACCGGGGGCACCATTGCGATTCAGCAGGCGTTGAGCAATGACCCGGGCTACGACACCCTGAAAGACTTTACGGCTGTGGGGTCGATGGTGCGGTCGCCTGCCATTGTCGTGACCAGCGCGGCGTCGCCCTACAAGACGATGCCGGAACTGATTGCGGCGGCGCGCGCCAACCCGCAGAAAATCAGCTATGGGTCGGCAGGCGTCGGCACCACCACGCACATCGCGGCCGAGATGCTGCTGCGCAAGGCGGGCGTCAAAATGATGCATGTGCCGTACAAGGGCAATGGCGCCGCGATGCCCGATGTGATCGCGGGCCGTGTCAGCTTCATGATCGATGCCTATGGCAGCAGCGCCTCCAACATTGGCGGGGGGCGTTTGCGTGCGCTGGGGGTCACGTCCGACACGCCGATGAACGCCTTGCCCAATGTGCCGGTTGTCGCGTCCGAAGGCGTGCCGGGCTTCAAGTACTACTACTGGCTGGGCCTGTTCGCACCGGCCGGCGTGCCACCGGACGTGGTGGCCAAACTGTCTGGTGCACTGAAGAAAGCGCTGAGCGATCCCAAGATCGAAGCGCGTCTGCAGTCCGATGGCACGGAGAACGCATTCATGGCGCCTGCGGAATTTTCGACCTTCCTGCGCAAGGAAGTGGCCGAGACGGCGTCCTTGATCAACGATCTGGGCTTGCCGAAGGAATGAGTGCCGAAATGAGTATCTTCGGTGACCAAGTGGGCGATGGTCAGGCCATCAAGGCGGTCAACGATGTCATGAGCGCCGCGTGCCATCTGCTGACGTTGGAAGTGGTGGCGATGGGGCGCAAGGCTGGCTTGTCGATGGCGTCGATGATCACCGCGATCAACCAGAGTTCGGGCCGCAGCCGGTTTTCCGAAGTTGCCTTGCCGGCGTTGCTTGCGGGCAAGCCGTCCAGTGACGTCGCCTTGAGCGTGATGATTAGGGATGTGGACCAGGCCATCGCCCTGGGCATCGATGCCCATGCGCCCATGCCGATCGCCGCGATGACCCGCGCCCTGTTGCAGATGGGCATGAATACAGTTGGACCGGACGCGCGGCTGGACGACATGGTCGACGTCATCGGGAATCTGGCCGGAACGTCCCTGCGCGCGCCGGACAAAGCGCCTGACCAGGTATCGCACGAGGTAGTGCACGACGCACCGGCAACATCAGGCGTTGATGCGTTGCCTGCAGATGCCCCTGGCTTAACTGCAATGCGTGCTGCCCATGGCGCCTTGATCAAGACGAAGCCAGTGATCGGCTACATCGGCCTGGGCGCCATGGGCCATGCCCTGGCACGTCAGGCCCTGAACGCCGCCAGCGAACTGCATGTGTACGACGTCGACCCGGCGCGGGTGGACGCACTGGTGCAATTGGGTGCAAAGGCGGCACCGGATCTGGCAACGCTGGCCAGCGCGTGCGACGTGATCATGCTGTGCGTGCCGGGCGCGCACGAAGTCCGCGCCACTCTGTTCGGCGACGGCGGCATGGCCCCGGCCTTGCGGCCCGGAACGATCATCGTGGATCAGAGCACGGGATCGCCCGCCTTGACGCGAGCGCTTGCCGCAGAGCTGGCCGCCCTGGGGGTCGCATTGGTGGATGCCCCGGTGGCGGGCGGACCCAAAGGCGCGTCCGACGGCTCACTGCTCAGTCTGTGCGGCGGCGAGCAGTCTGCGCTCGCAACCGTCCAGGCCTTGCTCGGCGCCATGGGCAGTCAGGTCATGGCATTCGGCGGCCCGGGCAATGGCCACGCCGCCAAGCTGATCAAGAACGCCCTTGGTGCGTGCAACCGCCTCATCACCTACGAGTCGGTGTCGCTGGCCGTCAAGCTGGGACTGGACCTGGACGTGCTGCGCGCCGTCATCGAAAAAAGTTCGGGCTGTACGGCGGCGTTCTCGCGCATCGTTCCCAATCTGCGGTCGGGCGCACCCACCGCGCAGCTTCGCCTGGAACTTCTGGCGAAAGATCTCCGGTTGATTACCCAGATGGCGGCCGACTGCGGCACCCCCGCCGTGATCCCGAACGTCGTCCGCGGCACCGTCGAAAGCGCCGTCGGCACATTGGGCAAAGACGCAAACATCGATGAACTGGCTCGTCTGTTCGACCTGCACGTTCTTTCTGCTTAACGAGGCACACATGACACATTACGACCGCTTTTATATCGACGGATCCTGGGTAGCGCCGCAAGGCACCCGCACTTTCGAATTGGTGAATCCCGCCACCGAACAGCCTTATGGCGACGTCACGCTCGGCACGCAGGAAGACGTCGACCGGGCCGTCAATGCCGCCCGCAAGGCCTTCCGCACTTTCAGCAAGACGTCCCCCGCGCAGCGGATCGAGATGCTCGAACGCATCCTGTCCGCGATGGAACAGCGTCAGGATGACCTGATGGCTGCAGTCACGTTGGAGATGGGGGCACCAAGCAGCCTGAAGGGCCAGGTCGGCACCGCCATCCAGGCCTTCCGCCAGGCGGTCCTGACGCTGCGCGACTATTCATTCGAAACCCGGATGGGCGACAACATCGTGCGCCGCGAACCCATCGGCGTATGCGGATTGATCTCGGCCTGGAACTGGCCGCTGCAGCTGCTTTGCACGAAGCTCGGGTCGGCATTTGCCGCCGGTTGCACGGTGGTCGTCAAACCAAGCGAATTTACGCCGGTCAGTGCCTTGCTGCTGGCCGAGGTCATGGACGCCGCGGGCGTTCCGCCGGGCGTGTTCAACCTGGTCAATGGCGATGGTCCGGTCGTCGGCGAAGCCATTTCGCGGCATCGCGGCATCGACATGGTGTCGTTCACTGGCTCGACCCGGGCGGGAATCATGGTGGCGCAAGCCGCGGCGCTGACGGTCAAACGGGTTTGCCAGGAACTCGGCGGCAAGTCGGCCAACATCATCCTGCCTGACGGCGATCTGGCGGCGGCAGCCCGCTTCAATGTGTCGCGGGGATTTTCGAATACCGGGCAGTCCTGCCATTCGCCGACCCGCATGCTGGTGGCGCAAGACCAGCTCGATCAGTTTCTTGAACTCGTCACGGCCGAGGCCGCCAAGGTCCGTGTCGGAGACCCGGGCGACCCGGCCACGACCATCGGTCCGGTAGTCAACCGCGCGCAGTTCGAGCGCGTGCAGGCTTATATCGCCAAGGGCATCGAAGAAGGGGCGCGCGTCGTGTGCGGCGGGCTGGGCCGGCCGGAGGGGCTCGAGCATGGCTACTTCATCAAGCCCACGGTCTTTGCTGACGTGCGGCCCGACATGACAATCGCCCAGGAAGAAATCTTTGGTCCGGTGCTGGTTGTCTTGACCTACAGGGATGTCGACGACGCCATCGAGATCGCGAACGATACCTGCTATGGACTGGGTGGCTATCTGTTTTCGGCCGACGCCAGCAAGGCACGCGCGGTGGCCGAAGAACTCCGCACCGGGCGCATCTTCTACAACGGCGCGCCGTCCAATACCGTTGCGCCCATGGGTGGCTACAAGCAGTCGGGCAACGGGCGGGAAATGGGCGTGTTCGGGCTTGAAGAGTACCTTGAGGTCAAGGCCATGATCGGTTTCCTGGATAAGGAATGATCGGGCGATGAACATGATGCGCAGCAAGGACAGACGATGACGATCAAAGACAAGGCCTATATCGTGGGGGCCTATGAGCACCCTTTGCGCAAGGCTCCGAATCACTCGGTTGCGCAACTGCACGCCGAAGTCGCGCGCGGCGCGCTGCTGGACGCCGGGCTGGCCAAGGACGACATCGACGGCTATTTTTGCGCAGGCGATGCCCCTGGCGCCAATCCGTGGTCGATGGTGAATTACCTGAACCTGAACCGGCTGCGTCATGTCGAGTCGACCGACATGGGCGGGTGTTCCTATCTGATTCACGTGGCGCACGCGGCCGAAGCGATTGCCGCGGGAAAATGCAACGTCGCCTTGATCACGCTGGCGGGCCGGCCAAATTCTGAAGGCGTTTCCGGCACGCAGGCCCGGGTGCGCGGTGTCAACCTGCCGGACTCGCCGTTCGAAATGCCCCATGGTCCGGTCACCGTCAACCTGTATGCGATGGCGGCAATGCGGCATATGTACGAGTTCGGCACCACCAGCGAACAACTGGCGTGGATCAAGGTGGCCGCGTCGCATCACGCGCAGCACAACCCGCATGCCATGCTCCGCAATGTCGTCACGGTGGAGGACGTGCTCAATTCGCCCATGGTGTCCGACCCGCTGCATCGGCTGGATTCGTGCGTGGTCAGCGATGGAGGCGGGGCGATCATTGTCGCGCGGCCTGACATTGCAAAGTCGTTGAATCGTCCGCGTGTGAAGGTCATCGGCAGCGGTGAGACCAGCAAACATCAGATGGGCGGCCAGATCGACCTGAGCTACACCGGTGTGGCATGGACCGGCCCGCGCGCGTTTGAGGAAGCCGGTGTCACCCCGGCGGATATTCAGTATGCGTCCATTTACGACAGCTTCACGATCACGGTGCTGCTGCAACTGGAAGACCTGGGCTTTTGCAAGAAGGGAGAGGGCGGGCGGTTCGTTGCGGATGGCAACCTGATTTCCGGGGTAGGCCGCCTGCCTTTCAATACGGATGGCGGCGGCCTGTGCAACAACCACCCGGCCAATCGCGGCGGCATGACCAAAATCATCGAAGCCGTCCGGCAGTTGCGCGGCGAAGCCCACCCCGCCGTGCAGGTGCCGAACTGCGCCCTGGCCCTGGCGACCGGCGTCGGAGGCGCGATCGGGCATCGACATGGCGCGGCTACATTGATTCTGGAAAGGGAATAACCATGGCAACGTCCAACGTCGATCGCAAGATCAGCGATCCGCTGATGAATCCTGGCGACGAACCTTACTTCGACGCTGCGGCACAAGGCCGGCTGCTGATCAAGCAGTGCAGTGACTGCGGCAAGCCTCACCACTATCCGCGCGCGATATGCCCGTTCTGCTGGAGCCCGGACGTGCAATGGGCCGACGCCAGTGGCGAAGGGACGATCTACACCTTCAGCATCACGCGCCGTGGGGCGGGGGCGCCATACTGCATCGCCTATGTCGCGCTGGACGAAGGTCCCGTCGTCATGACGAACATCGTCGATTCCGACCTTGAGGCCATTCGCATCGGGCAACGGGTGCGGGCAGTGTTCAAGCCATCCGAGGGAGGCATCTCTGTCCCGATGTTCACGCTTGCGCAGACGGCCGACGCCCCGGCGCGCCAGGAGACGTGATGCCCGACACCATCACGCTGTACAGCGCCGTGGGCGCAACACTGACCCATTACGAGGTCGACGCCGACGGGGCAACGGTCCAGGTTCGCTCATCAGTAGAGCTTCCCGCGCCGCTGCAATACGCCTGGCCGCATCCCACGCTGCCCCTGCTGTATTGCTCGACATCCAACGGTGGCCCGCGTGTGGCGTCCGACATCAATCCGGTGGTGGTGCTGGAGATCGGGGCCGACGGTTCGCCGCGACTGCGGGACATCCACGCAAACCTTCCGCATCGGGCGGTGCATGTCTGCATTGACCCGACCGGGCGCTACATGGTCAACGCCCACAACTTTGGCGGCGGCGCGCTGACGGTGCACCGCTTGCGGACCAATGGCGACGTGGACGATCAGGTCAACCAGGAACAGAAAGCTGACTTCGGCATCTATCCGCACCAGGTGAGGGTGTTTCCGTCGGGCAGGACCGTGCTGATATCAGACCGGGGCAACAAGGCGCAAGCCGGCAAGCCAGAAGATCCGGGCGCGTTGCGGACCTACGGTTTTGAAGCCGGGCAATTGACGCCGAGCCAGGTGATCGCGCCGCAGGGGGGCTTCGGCTTCGGGCCGCGGCACGTTGATTTTCATCCGACGCGCCCCTGGATCTACGTGTCTGACGAGCGCGAGAACAGGCTCTACATGTTCCGCTATTCGGAGGGTGACGAGATCGAGGCGCTGCCTGCCCATACGCTCGATACCCTGGCCGATCCGGCTGAACGCAAGCCCCGTCAGATCGCCGGGACCGTGCACGTCCATCCGCGCGGGCAATGCGTGTACGTGGCGAACCGGGCGGACGGCACGGTCGATCACGATGGACGACCCGTGTTCAATGGCGGCGACAACACCATCGCGGTGTACGCGATCGACCCGGACACCGGCGAGCCCCGCATTCTCCAGCATGCCGATACGCACGGCTTTCATGCGCGCACCTTTGCCTGCGATCCGGAAGGCCGCGTGCTGGTCGCAGCCAGCATCAAGCCCATGGACGTGGTGGGTGAAGGTGATCAGATCGTGACCGTGCCCGCCGCGCTGGCCGTCTTCCGGATAGCCGAAGACGGGCGGCTGACCTTCATTCGCCGGATCGATGTGCCCACCCCGCCCGGCCGCATGCAGTACTGGATGGGCATCATCGCAGGGCACGCCTTTCAAGGCTAGATCAGCGAACCCACCATGCCGCCTTCGACCAGAATGGTCGAACCGGTGATGAAGCCCGCCTGCATGGACGTCAGGAAGGTGACCACCCCCGTCAGCTCTTCCTGCCTGCCCATGCGTCCCAAAGGCGTCAGCTTCTTGCGAGCCGCGGCCTGCTCTGGCGTGTAGGCGGCTGCGCCGACCCGGTGCGACGTATCGATCAACGCAGGCGCCACGCAATTGGCCGTTATTCCTTCCGCACCGATCTCGTTCGCCAGGTGTTTGATGTACGCCGTCATCCCGGCACGAAAGACCGTGGAAAGGCTGTGATGCGGCATCGGCGACTTGACGGACGCCGACGTGATTGCCACGATCCGGCCCCAGCCCCGGCCACGCATCAATGGGATCACGGTTTTTGCCACCTGGATCGCGCCCCACAACTGGTTGTTGTAAGCCGCGTGCCAGCGCGCTTCTTCGGTCTCGTCAACGGTCGCGCGCAGCGGGTTGGGCGCCCGACCGGTATTGAGCACCAGAATGTCCAGGCCACCGAACTCCGCCGCGATGGCCGCCGCCAGTGCGTCAACGTCGGCGCTCGACAACATATCGCCCCTGACAGGCAGCACCCTGACGCCATGGGTTCCCGCAATCTCGTCGGCGACCGTTTGCAGCGCGTCGGCCGATCGGGCAAACAGCACGATGTTCGCGCCTTCCGCGGCCAGCGCGTGCGCCGTGTTCTTGCCGAGACCGGCGCT
Source organism: Pigmentiphaga litoralis (assembly GCF_013408655.1). NCBI lineage: Bacteria > Pseudomonadati > Pseudomonadota > Betaproteobacteria > Burkholderiales > Alcaligenaceae > Pigmentiphaga > Pigmentiphaga litoralis. Next base: position 1,742,676 of record NZ_JACCBP010000001.1, on the reverse strand, counting down.
GGACGCCGTCACCAGCGCCGTCTTTCCCTTGATTCCCAGATCCATGAGTTCGCTCTATGTAAGTTCGTATCGCTTCCTGCGAAGGCAGGTCAGCGTTGTAGCCAGAAAAGGCGGGGTCAGTCGGACACCACGACTTCGTCACCGTCCACCGTAAAGCGGTGGGGCATGTCTTCGGATACCCACTCAAGATAGTTGACGATGACATCGAAGCGGGGGTCGTCATGCCGCAGGATTTCGGGACGATACGACGTGTCGAAGGACATGGGCAGGAATGCCACGCGCTGCACGCCTTCCGGGGTGACGTCCACCTTGACCATGAGACTCAGCGTGCACGCCTCGCCATAGGGCATGAATGGAAAGGCCGGGTCCAGATCCGCATGGTTGCGGACCGCGCCATGACGCCAGGCGGGCTCGTTCCACGACGGCGCGGCAAACGGCTTGGTCATTGCGAACACGCCGATGCTGTAGAAGATCGGCTTGCCCTTGTACATCTCGATGGCTTTCGGAATGTGGGGGGCGTGGCCCACCACCAGGTCGGCGCCCGCGTCGATGGCAGCGTGTGCGACTTCCACCTGATAGTCGGAAATGATGCGGGGCAGACGGATGACCCCGGCGTGGTAGGCGAGCACCACGACGTCCACCTGCTTGCGCAGCGCCGTGATGTCCTCGACCAGACGTTCAAGGTCGGCCGCGTCCGCCGTCGTGCGGACGCCAACCGTTTCGTGGGGGCCGCGCTGTTCGTAGGTGGTGTGAACGCGGACAACCGCGATGCCCGGCTTGTCGGGGCCCGCTTCGCTGCCCGGCTTGCCGACCGACGTGTAACCCAGATAGCCGACCCTGACGCCGTTGCGTTCGATGATCGCAGTCTGCCGCGCCTCGTCCAGGTTGGCACCGGCACCGGTCACCTGCACGCCCTTGGACAACATCAGTTCGCGGGTATCGACCAGCGCGTCGGGGCCGCTGTCATAGCTGTGATTGTTGGCCAGGGTGACGGCGTCGAACAGGCCGCTGGTAAAGATGGCGGACATGCCGATGTCCTGATTGACCTGACGGGCGTGTTCGGTGACGACCGCGCGCGACGAATAGGTGCGCATGCAATTGACGAAGCGGAAGTCGGCTTGCTCAAGCGCGGGCTGGACGTTCGCGGTGTAGCCCTCGATGGGAAAGCCATCGGCGGGGCCGTGCGCGGGACCGCAGTCGCCGGCGATCAGCAGGGTGGAAGAGGTCGACACGGTGTCTCCTGGATAGTTGTTCTGAATCGATACGTCATGCAATGCTGCGCGGTTCCGTACATCGGAACCGATGCTGTTTATCAGAACCTATGTTAGCATTTATCCCATCGGTGCCAAGCATCGGCCGGGACTGCCTTCCTGGCCTGCAACGCGGGCAACCCCACACATTATTCCAACGAGCGAGACGACGACATGGCAGATTCCCCTGAACGCGGTCCTGGCTGGACTGCTGGCAAACGGCTCGACGGCAAGGTGGCCGTGGTCATCGGCGCGGGCCAGGGCGCCGGAGAAGGCTTCGGCAATGGCCGAGCCGCTGCCATGCGATATGCCCGCGAGGGTGCGCGTGTTCTTGCCGTCGATCGCAACGGCGAGTCGGCGGCAGAAACCGCCGCGCTGATCCGCGCCGAAGGGTTCGAGTGCCTGTCGCAAGCCGCCGACGTGACGCGCGACGCCGACCTGGTCGCGGTCATGGCGACTGCCAAACAGACGTGGGGCACACTGGATGTGCTTCACAACAATGTGGGCGTCAGCCTGGCTGGCGGCGATGCCGAACTGACCGAGATCACTGAAGAGGCCTTCGACAACATCTACCGCATCAATCTTCGCGGTACCGCCTTTGCGTGCAAACATGCCCTGCTGATCATGCGTGAGCAGCGATCCGGGGCGATTGTCAACATCTCGTCTGCTGCCGCGACTGGACGTTATCCCTACGCCGCGTACAAGGCGACCAAGGCCGCCGTAGTGGCCCTGACCGAGCAACTGGCGCTGCAGAACGCGCCGTATGGCATCCGCGTCAACTGTGTCCTGCCGGGCCTGATATCGACCCCCATGGCAGTCGATACGCGGGCGCGCACCTGGAACCAGCCGCGTGAACAGGTGCTGGCTGAACGGGTCGCCAAAGTGCCGCTTGGCAAGCTCGGTACCGCCTGGGATGTTGCCAATGCCGCGCTATTCCTGGCTTGCGATGACGCCGCGTTCGTCACCGGCGTATCGCTGCTGGTGGATGGCGGCCGCATGCTGAATCGTTCTTGAGGCGGGGACCACCATGAATGAGACAACGATCGTCCATTACGACGTCGTCGATACCATCGGCGTCATCACCATCGACAACCCGCCTGTGAACGCCCTGGGCCCCGGCGTGCGCGAAGGGATCATTGATGCCCTCGAGCAGGGCAATGCCGACGATGGCGTGCAAGCCTTCGTGCTGATCGGCGCGGGCCGCAATTTCATTGCGGGCGCCGACATCCGGCAGTTTGGCAAGACACGGCCCATCGGGTCGGTGGTCAGTGCGGCTGCGCTCGACGCCAGTTCCAAGCCCGTCGTGGCGGCCATCCATGGCTATGCGCTGGGGGGCGGCCTGGAACATGCGTTGGCCTGCCACTATCGGCTGGCTGCGCCCGGCGCAAAAGTGGGCCTGCCCGAAGTGACCCTGGGCATCGTGCCCGGCGGCGGGGGAACGCAGCGCCTGACCCGGCTGATCGGTCCCGAGGCGGCCCTGGATATGGTGGTCTCGGGTCGCCACATGGGCGCGGCCGAAGCCCTGAAGCTCGGGCTCCTCGATGCGATCGTCGACGAACCGGATTTGCGGGGCGCCGCGATCCGCCATGCCCGTTCCATCGCCAGTGCACGGCCCTTGCCCCGCGCACGGGATCGCCAGAACTGGAATGAGGCCGATACCGCCCCGGCCGTGTTCGAGGCCAGACGCAAGGCGCTGACCCGCAAGTCCCGCCACTTGAAAGCGCCGTTCAAGGCGGTCGATTGCATCGAAGCTGCCGTCCGTCATTCGTTCGATGACGGGCTCGCGTTCGAACAGCAGGCATTTTCCGAACTCGAACAGGGCGCCGAAGCCAAGGGGCTGCGTTACGCCTTTTTTGCTGAACGTGAAGCGGCCAAGATTCCAGGCGTGCAGGCGTCGGCCGACCTGGCACCCGTTGCCAGCGCGGCGGTGATCGGCGCGGGCACCATGGGCAGCGGCATCGCGATCGCATACGCCGACGCCGGTATTCCGGTCAAGCTGCTCGAGATTTCGCCCGACGCACTGGAGCGTGGCAAGGCGCGCGTTCGCGATACCTATGCCACCCGCGTGAAGCGTGGAAGCCTGACGCAGCAGGCGATGGACGCCTGCCTGGACCGCATCGGCTTCGTGCAGCGCTATGAAGACATTGCCGACTGCGATGCAGTGGTCGAGGCGGTATTCGAACGGATGGACGTCAAGCACGATGTGTTCAGCAAGCTCGACGCGGTGATGAAGCCGGGTGCGCTGCTGCTGACCAATTCGTCGGCACTGGATATCGATGAGATCGCCAGCGCAACCCGCCGCCCCCAGGACGTGGCCGGCGCCCATTTCTTTGCGCCCGCCAACGTCATGAAGCTGTGCGAGGTGGTGCGCGGCAATGGCACGGCGCCCGACACCTTGCTGCGCACCATGAAGATGGGCCGAGCCATGGGCAAGGTTTGCGCCGTTGCCGGATCATGCGACGGATTCGTGGCCAACCGCAGCCGCGCGCCCATGATGAGCGAAATGATGATCATGCTGGAAGAAGGCGCGACGCCGCAGCAGATCGATCGCGTCATGACAGACTTCGGTTATCCCATGGGGCCCTTTGCGGTGAATGACCTGTCGGGGCTGGACGTGAGTTACGAAGGCCGAAAGCGCCGCGCTGAGGCCAATCCCGATTACCGGAAGCTGCATGTGCCCGATCGGCTGGTCGAGATGGGCCGATTGGGCCAGAAGACCGGGGCAGGGTGGTATCGCTATGAGCCGGGCGATCGGACGCCGCATCCGGACGCCGCCGTGCTGGGTGTGATCGGTGCCGTTGCACGTGAACTGGGCACGGCCCAACGAGAATTTACCGACACTGAAATCCTGCACCGCGTGCTGCTTGCATCGGTCAATGAAGCTTGCAAGATTCTTGAAGACGGCAAGGCTTATCGCGCCAGCGACATCGATGTCATGTGGCTGTACGGTTTTGGCTTTCCGCGCCATCGTGGTGGGCTCATGTTCTGGGCCGACACGGTCGGCGCCAAGGACGTCCACGCGCAGATCACCGAATGGGCGCAGCGCTACGGTTCGCGCTGGACACCGAGCCGGCTGCTTGGCGACATCGCGGCTTCGGGCAGCTTGCTGCGCGACGCGACAGGCGGCACACATCAAAAGGCAACACCATGACAACCAACGAAGCGCCGTCCAAGATATGGCAATGCATTTTGTGCGGCTTCCTGTATGAAGAGGCGATGGGCATTCCCGACGAGGGCATCCCGGCCGGCACCCGTTGGGAAGACGTGCCCGACAGCTGGATCTGCCCGGAATGCTCGGCCACCAAGGCCGACTTTGAAATGATCGAGATCTGATCCTGCGCTGACGCCCGCGCACGGCCTTTCGTACGCTTTTTTTCCTTTCACTGCACCACCACCACCAATTCATGCACGCATAGCTGGGTTCATAGAATGGAACCGGTTCCGAAAAAATTCGAGCATGGCAAGGAGATATTCCGGTATGAACACTTTCAGCCAATTGTTCGAGCCCCGCTCGATTGCCGTCGTCGGTGTGTCCGACGACGCGGCCCGGCCCGGCTCCCAGGCAGTCCGCGCGCTTCTGGCCAATGGATTTTCGGGCAAGCTTTACCCGGTGAATCCCAAGTACCCGGCGTTCGAAGGCTTGCCGTGTTTTCCTTCGGTCGCGGCGATCCCCGAGTCGATCGACGTAGTCGTGATCGGGGTGCCGGCCAAGGGCGTGCTTGCGGTGCTGGAAGACTGCGCAGCCAAGAAGGTGCCCTTCGCGGTGATCCTGAGTGGCGGCTTTCGGGAGAGCGGACCTGAAGGCATCGAGCGCGAGCGTCGCATGCTTGAGATCGCGCGGGAAGGCAATATCCGGCTGATCGGCCCCAACTGCCTGGGCTTCGTCAATGTGCATGCCAGCGTGTATGCCGCCTTTGGCAGCATGACGCGTGAACCCAAGCTTCAGCGCGGCAGCGTCTCGCTTGTGACGCAGAGCGGGGGCTTTGGCTACAGCATCGCCCTGGCGTGCGCCGAAGCCGGCATCGGTTTTCGCCATGTGGTTGCGACGGGCAACGAAAGCGACATCGATACGATCCAACTGATCGACGCGCTGCTCGACGATGACAAGACGCAGTGCATCGTCGCGTATATCGAAGGCACGAGCGACGGGCGGGCCCTGCTCGACGTGGGCCGCCGGGCGCTGGCCGCAGGCAAGCCGGTGCTGCTGTGGAAGGGCGGCGTCACCGAACAAGGCGCGCGCGCGGCGGCGTCGCACACGGCAAGCATGACAGGCAGCTACGATTTCTATCGGGCCATGTTCAAACAGACCGGCATCGTCGAAATCGCCGAACTGCACGAAGCCGTGGATTACCTGCGCGCCTTTGCGCCGGCCAAGTATCCGGCGGGCCGCGGCGTGGTGGTCATGGGAGTGTCGGGCGGGTCGGCCATCGTGTTCGCCGATGCCGGCGAGCGGGTCGGCATGGACATGATCGAACTCAGCCCCGAGACCCAGGCACGCCTGGCCGAGGTGGTGCCCAACATTGGCGCGGTCCACAATCCCATTGACCTGACCGCCGGTTACTTTTCCAAGGCGAATCAGGACAAGCTGGAACTGGCGCTGCGCGCGGCGCTCGATGATCCCAAGGCCGCATCGATCTGCGTCAACCTGGCCACGACCGGGAAATCGGGCTGCCTGGCCGCGGCCGAAGTGTTTCGCAAGGTGGCGCGCGATACCGACAAGCCCATCGTTGTCTTTTCCTCCGCGCCCGCGAGCGAAGTCGGCGACGCCCTGCGCATACTTGATGAGGCCCGGATTCCGGTATTTGCGTCGCCCTCTCGCGCGGCACGTGCCTTGGCCGTGCTGGCCACCTATCGTGAACGCCAGCTGTCGATTGCCGCCGACACCGGTGCGCGCCTTGACGACGCGGCGGTCGTGATCGATCCGTCGCTGGCGGCGATTTTGGGTGCCGGGGGCGCGCTGTCCGAGGCTCAATCCAAGGCCTTGCTCGAAGCTGCTGGCGTGCCGGTCACGAAGGACATCATTGTTCAAGACGCGCGCGCTGCCGAGCTCGACAGTGCGTCCTTTCCGGTGGTCGTGAAGATCGTGTCGCAGGACATCCCGCACAAGACGGAGGTGGGCGGCGTCAAGGTGGGCATTGCCGACCGCGCGGCACTGACCGCGGCCATCGATGAAGTGCTGGGCAATGCCCGCCAGCACGTGCCCGATGCGCGCATCGACGGCGTACTGGTCGCGCCGATGATCCGCGGCGGCTTCGAGTTGATCGCTGGCGTGGTCAACGACGAGGTGTTTGGTCCGGTTGTCGTGGTGGGCGCCGGCGGCATCTATGCCGAATTGTTGAAGGACACGTCGTGCCGGCTGGCGCCGTTCGGGATCGATACCGCGCGCCAGATGCTGGACGAACTGCAGTGCCGTCCGATCCTGAACGGCGCCCGCGGAAAGCCGCCGCTGGATGTCGATGCCGCGGCTCGGGTGCTTGCATCGCTGTCGCAGTTTGCATGGGCAACGCGTGACGACGTCATGGAAGTCGACATCAATCCGCTTTTCGTGCTTGAGCACGGCGTGATGGCGGCGGACGCCCTGGTCGTGCCATTCGGCGCGCAACTGGCGCATTGAAGGAGTCTGCAATGACCAAGGTAGTTGAATCCCAGGCGAATGCATTGCAGCCACATGACCCTTCGGCCACGCACGCTGTCACCTGCCAGCCGATCGGACGCGTCATCGACGTGCGCGAAAACGAAACCATTCTGGGCGCGGCCCTGCGCGCGGGCATGGCGTTGCCTCACAGCTGCCGCAATGGGGTCTGCGGTACCTGCAAGGCAAAGATCGTTGCTGGTGACATCGATCAGGGCCCGGCGCTGACCGGCCTGCCCGAACACGATCGTGAGCAGGGCTTTGCGCTGCTGTGCCAGGCACGGCCAAAGTCGGCTGTGACGGTCGAGTGCCAGGTCATTGCGGCGGTCGAAGGGATTCCCGTCCGCAAGATGGTGGCGCGCGTCCGGGAACTGGACCTGCTGGCCCCCGATGTGATGCGCATCCGGCTCAACCTGGCCGCCAACCAGACGCTGCGGTTTTTGCCGGGGCAGTACATCGACATCATCATGAACCCTGCAGTGCGGCGCAGTCTGTCATTGGCCAGCGCGCCGCATGATGCGGATTGGCTGGAACTGCACCTGCGCAATTACGGCGGTCCGTTCAGCACGCACGTCTTTACCAAGATGAGGGCCAACGACCTGGTGCGATTCGAGGGGCCGATGGGCACCTTCTTCGTGCGGGAAGGCAGCGACAAGCCGATCATCTTCGTGGGCAGCGGCACGGGCTTCGCACCGATCAAGGCCATGATCGAACATGCCGTGCAGCAAGGAGTCAAGCGGCCCATGACCCTGTACTGGGGTGGACGCCGGCCAGCCGATCTGTACCACGACGCGTTGGTGAAGTCCTGGGTGGCAGCAGGCGTGCTGACGTACGTTCCGGTGATATCGCAGGCCTTGCCCGACGACGATTGGCAGGGGCGGACCGGGTTCGTGCATCGCGCGGTCATGGAAGATTTTCCTGACATGTCGGGCGTGCAGGTATATGCCTGCGGCGCGCCCGTGGTGGTCGATTCGGCTCGGCGGGAGTTTGTTGCGGGCTGCGGGCTACCGGCCGACGAGTTTTATGCCGATGCATTCTTGCCGGGCGGCGTGCCGGCGGCGTGAGGCTGCGGCGTCAATCTGCGGCATCAATCTGCGGCGTCAATCTGCGGCAACTTAATAAGAAGGTAAAGAGACATGGAAGACGCATTACTGAATGTCGAACAACGCGGCGCAACCCGGTGGATCATCTTGAACCGTGCAGGCAAGGCGAACGCCATGACGGTCGGGATGATGGAGCAGGCGGTCGCGGCGATCACCGGTGCGGCAGCGGACGAGACCATCAGGGCCATCGTACTGACCGGGGCAGGCGAACGCGTGTTCTGCGCAGGCGTGGACGTTCGCGAAAAGCCGGAAGACGGCGATACGGCGCGCCATCGCGAGCGCCGCTCCCACGCCCTGGCTGCCTTGCAGGACGCCGTCATGGAAACGCCCAAGCCAGTTGTTGTCATGCTCAACGGTAGTGCCGTGGGCGGTGGCGCCATGCTGGCCTTGCTGGCAGACGCCTGCGTGGCAGTGTCGTCGGCCGAGCTGTCCCTGCCCGAGATCGACATCGGCATCGCCACCTACTCGGGCGCGAATATCCTGGCCGTTGTCGGCGGACGGGCATTGGCCCTGGACCTGATCCAGAGCGGCCGCCGCCTGTCAGCCCAGGACGCCTGCGTGCGCGGACTGGTGCGCACCGTGGTCGCCCGCGACGAACTGGAAGCCGCGACCGACGCAGTCGCCGCGGCCTTGGGCGGCAAGGACGCCGCGGCTTTCGCCGACAACAAACGCTGGATCAACCGAGCCATGAAAGCGGCCATCATCGAAGCGCGTGCCGAGCACGCCCGGCATCGTGCGCAGGCCGCGGACTGAGCGCTCCCATCACGAGAACACACCAGGAATCCCGGCACACACCCCGCCGCGATCACGCAGGAGACAGCATGTCCGATCTAGAACTGACCACCCGCGACCGCGTCATGGTTGCCCGGCTGAACCGGCCGGAAAAAAAGAATGCCCTGAGCGAGCCCATGCTCGAAACGCTGCGTGCCGCATTGAAGTCCGCGAATGACGACCCCGGCATCGGCTGCTTCGTCATCACCGGCGAAGGCGATGCGTTCTGCTCGGGCGGCGATCTGGGGCGCCGGGGCGGCGAGCGGGCGGGGGGCGATCCGACGCCCCTGGAACGCCGCACCCGTCTGCAGGCAGTGACCCACCAGGTCGCCCGCGCGGTCGAGGACTTTGAAAAGCCCCTGATCGCCGCGGTCAATGGCGCCGCGGTCGGCGCCGGCATGGACCTCGCGCTGATGTGCGACCTGCGCCTGGGCAGTGCGTCCGCCCGCTTTTCCGAAGGGTACATTCGTGTCGGGCTGTTGCCGGGCAACGGCGGGTGCTACTTCCTGCCGCGGCTTGTGGGGCCCGCCCGCGCGCTCGAATTGTTGTGGACCGGAGATTTCGTATCTGCCGACGAAGCGCTCAGGATCGGGCTGGTGAATCATGTGTACAGCAACGAAGAATTTCCCGAAGCGTTCATGGCCTTTGCGGCACGTATCGCCAGCGGGCCGCCGGTCCAGCTGCGCGACATCAAGAAACTGATGTACCAATCGATGCGCACCGACCTTCGCACCAGCCTGGATTCCGTCGCCGCGCACATGGCGGTCATCCAGTCGACCGACGACTATAAGGAAGCGGTCCAGGCCTTCAAGGAAAAACGCAAGCCGGTGTTCACGGGGCAATGAGACTTCCGCGCGGACGGCACGATCGCGACCGGAGATTTTGCCGTGTGAATGACCATCCCGACACGCTTTTACCCTTCTTGAAGGAGACAGCTCATGACAGTCGCCAATGACACGACGGGGCCGGTAGGCCAGCCTATTGGATTCATCGGCCTCGGTGCAATGGGCGGACCCATGGTCGGGCATCTGTTGCGCTCGGGCGTGTCGGTCGTGGTGCACGACCTGAACCTGGTCGCCGTGCGTACGGCAGAGCAGGCGGGGGCGCAGGTCGGGCGACACGCGCAAGACGTTGCGGCCCGAACCGGGCTGGTGTTCGTGTGCCTTCCGTCCTTGGGGGCCTTGCGTGCGGTATTGCTCGGCGACGAGGGCATCGCCCGGTGCGGTCGCGACTGCACCGTTGTTGACTTGTCCACCACCGGGCCGGCGTTTGCGCGAGAGATGCGGGCTGAACTCGAGCCGCTCCGGATCGCGTACATCGACGCACCCATTACCGGCAACGTCACCACCGCGGGCAACGGCAAACTGGGTGTAATGTGCTCGGGCGCGGCCGATGCGTTTGCTCGCGCCGAGCCCGTCATGCGCGTCATGGCCGAGACCACGGTGCTGTATCTGGGGGATGGGTCGGGCCGGGCGCAGACGCTCAAGCTATTGAACAACCTGGTGTCGGCCACCGGCATGGCCGTGACTTCCGAAGCATTCGTGATCGCTGCCAAGGCTGGCGTGCGGCCGGGTGCCTTGCTGCAAGTGCTCAACGCCGGCGAGGCCAGCACCAATGCCAGCCGCAACAAATTTGCGACGTCCGTGTTGCCGCGGCGATTCAACTATGGCGCACGTATGGCGATCACCGCCAAGGACATTTCGTTCGCAGTGGCCGAAGCAGAACGCTTGGATGTGCCGGTGTGGATCGCGCGTCCTGCCCAACAATTGTGGCGCTTCGCCGCCAGCCAGGGCGGCGCGGATCGCGACGGCAGTTCGCTGATCACCTATCTGGAACCGTGGGCGGGAGTGGAGGTGAAGGATGAGGCGATGGCCGATGCACGCCTGTTTGCATCGGCAAGCACCGCGGCCACGCCGCCACCCGCGTGTCAGGTCTGGTGCGAACCGGATCGCGCCGACGCATTGCGGAACCGCCTGGCAGGCATCGGATGGGACGTTGCGATCGTCAACGAGGTGCAACACCCCGGCAACCGGACGAATCCCGATGCGCGCTGTCTGATCCGGTGCATCCCGCCCGAAACGAACCGTGCCGACCTGCTCGACGCGTTGGCCGATCCCATGCTGATCGCCAGTCACCCGATCATCCTCAACACCTGCTGGATGTCGCCGTTGGACGCGGAACAGTGCGCCGCGCAGGCGCGCGACCGGGGATGCGCATGGCTTGATGCCCCTTTGTCCGGCCGCCTGCGCGACCTTGAGGATGGCAGCGGTTCGGTCATTGTCAGCAGCGCACGCAATGACGCATTCTGCGCCCAGTCCTTGCTGCAAGCCCTTGGCAGGGACGTCTACCTGGTGTCATCGACGCCGGGAGACGCCCAGCGGGTGCGCTATCTGGAAGAGGCCGTGTCGGCGACCTTGCTGGCCGTGGCGTGCGAGTCTTACGTGATCGGTGCGCGCGCGGGTCTGGCAGCCGACATGATCCCCCGCATCCTTGGCATCGAGACGGGGCGCACCCTGGCGAGCGGAACGCTGTTCCCCCAGCAGGTCCTGACACGCCGCTTCGATCATGGACGCTCGCTTGGCGCATCACTGCGCGCGCTTCAATGTGTCAGCGAGGAATGCACCGAGCATGGCATCAGCGCCTGGGTGCTGGACTCCGCACGTTTGTTGTACGGCATCGCCGTCGCAGAATTCGGAGCGGACGCCGACGTGACCCATCTGGTCCGTTTGTACGAACAATGGACAGGGGTAGAAGTGCGCCCTGGCGCCAATCTGGAAACCTCGACATGACGACACCCGAGAACGCAATCACGTCGGCAGTGACGCCGGCAAGGCCAGGCGGCAACGCCGCCAGGACGCTGAGCCCCGACTTCGTGGGCAACACGCCCCGGACGCTGGACGAATTGGCGGCCTGGACATCCCGAAAGACCGAGGCGCCGCTTGACCCTGACCTGCCCATCATCGACGCCCACCATCACCTGTTCGACGATGAGCGCGGCAAGTACCTTGCGCCCGAGATGCTTGCCGAGATCGCGTCAGGCCACAACATCGTGGCAACGGTATTTCTGCAGCACAAGACGGCGTACTTGACGAGCGGACCGGAGGCTCTCCGGCCGGTAGGCGAAGTCGCCTTCGCCGCCGACGTAGCGCGCGCCACGGCGGGGCAGGGCGTACGGCTATGCGAGGGTATCGTGGGCCATGCTGATCTGACCTCGGGTGATGACGTGGTTCCCGCGCTCGAAGCCTTGCTGGAGGCCGGGCAGGGGCGCTTGAAGGGGATTCGCCACGGCACGACCTGGGACGCGGGGCGGGCGGGGCATGGACGCAGTATTGAACGGCGACATCTGTTGTCGGATCCTACCTTCCACAAGGGCTTTGCGCAGCTGTCACGATACGGACTGTCATTCGATGCGTGGATCTTCCACCCGCAGCTGGCGAGTCTGGAAGACTTGCTGAAGGCATTTCCGGAAACACCGGTGGTGTTGAACCACTGCGGCGGGATCCTGGGCGTCGAGCCCCACACCGATCGTGCTGCCGTGTTTGCAACATGGCAGCAGAGCATCCAGACGTTGGCAACGTATCCGAACCTGCGGGTCAAGCTCGGCGGTCTCGGCATGCTGTATGGCGGACACGACTTTCACCTGCAGGCCGAGCCACCGTCGTCCCTCGCGTTGGCCGATACATGGCGACCGTACATCGACGCGTGTATCGACGCATTCGGCCCCGACCGCGCCATGTTCGAAAGCAACTTTCCGGTGGACAAGCAAAGCTGTGGGTACGGTGTGCTGTGGAACGCGTTCAAGCGGATCGCGCAGCCCTACACCAGCGCGGAACGGGCGGCGCTATTTCATGACACCGCCCAGGCTTTCTATCGCTTGGGGTGATAGGCTAGGCATCAGGTCTACACGGTGAATGCCACCTGGCCGCCGAATTGACGCGAGATGTCTTGTGACGCGGCCACCAGCAACTTGATGAAGGTCGGTTCATTGGCCTGAATGCGCACGCTTGGGCCGCCCAGCGATACGCAGTACTGCACCGTCTCGTTGACGTCCATGATCGGTGCTGATACGGCGGATACGCCCAGCAGGCGCTCGCCGTGGGACACCGAATAGCCCGTTTCGCGCACCTTGACCAGTTCGGCGTTGACGTCGGCCTGCGAGCGTTTCGTGCTCTTGGCGATTGCCGCCACCAGGGGCGTCAGTTCTTTCTTGGGCAGATAGGCCATCAGGACCTTGGACGCCGATCCGGCCAGCAGGGGAACCTGTTCCCCCGGCTGGACGACGCTGCGCAGGGCGGATGCGGTGGACACCGCGTCGATGCACACCCGGTTGCGCCCGATGATCGTATGCAGCGACACCGTCTCCTTGCTCGCATCGGCGAGCTCGACCATGATCGGGCGCGCGATCTCGCGGATGCCCAGGGTGCTCTTGACCAGCCCGGCCAGGCGCAGGAAGCGGAATGACAGGCAATATTGCTGATCTTCGAGCCGGACCAGGTACCCCGACTTTTCCAGGCTCTGCACGATACGGAAGGCGGTGGACTTGGGCAGGTCGATCCGGTCCGCAATTTCCTGCAGGGTCATGCTGTTGCGTTCGACCGTAAAGCTTTCGAAGATCGCGAGTATTCGCTGAACTGATCGCATCATATTGGCTGTGCTCATTGGCATCGGTGCACCCGGTGCGATCGCCTGGCCCGATCCAGCCGATCGCGTCCCGCAGGGTGGAACGAATTTCGTTGTTTGAGCTGGCAGTATACATCTGCGTATCGCCCTTTCTGCGTCAATTCCCTCCCAGTCTATCGCACCTGCGCGCACCGTCATGCGGCATGCTCGCGACGTCTTTTGGTTTCGTACAATGGAACCGGTGCGAAAGAATGAAACCTTGATGCTATGATGTGCCATCGTTTTCGGTTGCGATCGACATTGAAGTACCCGAGCCTCGGGCGGTGCCTGCGGCGTCAACTCACTAAGAACCGAACTTCGGAGACTGGGCCATGATCTACACACGCAGTGGTGCCGATGCGCTGGCGGAACGCCGCGTCATCATTTCGCCGGGAACCGGCAATCAGCATTGGGGGACGGTGTACTTCGGACCTCGGTCGTCGAAAGGGCCGGCACCCGGGCCCCAGGCGACGATGTCGGAACTCAACAGCAACGAATCCATTACGCCGCACTTTCACGGCGTGTCGATGTTCCAGCTGTTTCTTGCCGGATCAGGAACGATCGGCAACCGCGGCCAGCAACTGAAACCTTTGATGGTCCAGTTCAAGGACCACCACACGGCCTATGGTCCGATCGTGTCAGGTCCGCAGGGACTGACCTTCATCGCGCTGCGTATGTTCACTGCCGATTCGGAACCGGTCTATCTCGACAAGGAAGGCTATCGCGAGCGGCTCAAGCCGAGCCGCCGCCGCAACCTGACGTCCGAGCCAGTCGGCTTTTCGATCGCTCCGCTGATGGCTGCGCGCAAGGAACCGATCTGGGAAACCGTGCTCAAGAGCGACGACGAAATGCATGCGCAGGTCGTCCGTCTGGGGGCTGGGGTCAGTGTGAGCGGGCCGGACCCGAAGGCGTCGGGAGGCTACTACATCGTCGTCGCAAACGGCAGCGTGGTGCACGATGGCAAGGACTTGCCGTTGTGGTCGATGATCGTTGTGGAAAGCAACGAGTCGCCGTACACGATTCAGGCAGGCGAGCAGGGCGCCGAAGTCATGGTGCTGGAGTTCCCGCGCGAAGACCTGCAGTAAGGCCTGCAAGCTCGGGGTCGAGGCCTCCGGTGATGCCGGCGGTCATGTCGGCATCGTCCAAAGGCAAAAGGCAAAGGCGTTCAGCGATCGTGGCGTCGTGGTTCGATGTGGCGCGGCAATTCGGCGCGCAGGAAGTCCACCACGACGCGCACCCGCCGGGGCAGGTGCTCACGCGACGCGTAGACCAGCCAGATGGCCGCTTCAAAATTCGTCACGGTGGCTTCGTATTCCGGGAACAGATCCACCAGTCGCCCTGCGGCCATGTCGGGCGCCAGCAGCCAGTCGGCTAGCAGGACAGGCCCGACGCCATCCAGCGCCGCCTGCAGCAAGGACAGGGCCGACGACGCCGTCAACCACCCCGTGATGGCGACCTTCTGGACCTCGGCATCCGCCGTATTGCGCTCGCGAAACGACCAGTCGCTGCAATATCCTGGCAGTGCAATCCGCAAACAGGCGTGGCCGGCAAGATCGGCGGGAGCTTGCGGGGTGCCATGTTTCGCCAGATAGGCGGGACTGGCGCACACCCGGTAGCGCGACGCGCCCAGTCTTGCGCCCACCAGGGATCCGTCCAGCGTCGGGCTCTGACGCAGCGCCACATCCACATGCTGATCGATCAGGTCCACCACCCGATCATTGAATCGCAAGTCCAGTTCCAGCCCCGGGTGCTGACGATGGAATGCATCCAGCAAAGGCAGCACCAGTTTCTGTCCCAGCGCGACCGACGCGGTCAGGCGCACCAGGCCCCTGGCTTCGGTGGTGCGTGTCTGCAGATCATCGGCGGCAGCGTCGAAGGCCTCCATCACGTCACACATCCGCGCAAAGTAGTCGGATCCCGCCTCGGTCAGGCCGGCCTTGCGTGTGGTCCGATGCAACAGACGAACGCCCAACTCGGCTTCGATCGCGGCAACGGCGCGGGTCACCTGCGACGTAGCCAGATTGAGCTTGCGCGCGGCCGCCGCAAAGCTTCCCTGGCGGGCTACCTCGATGAAGATCCGTAGGTGCTGTGTGTCCATCGCCTTCTCATTGTTGCTCGATCCGCAGCGGTCCGTTGCTTGCCAAGGGCTGTGCCCTGACAAGGCGCACGCGGACAATGCTTATTACTGCCCACCAAGGGCCCGTCGCCCTGCAAGGAATCACCAAGATGAAACGTGTTGCGATAGGAAGCGCCATCGCCGTCGTACTGGCCCTGCTCATTGCCCGGCCCGCCGTGGCGCAGCACCCGGCTGCCGCCTACCTGCAACTGGCCGTCCTTGACGTGGACACGACTCGACTGGACGCCTTCAAGGCGGCTGCCGCCGAGCACATTGCGGCGGCGGGCCAGGCCGAACCGGATCTGCTCGCCATGTACGCCGTGTCGGAAAAAGACAGCCCGGGCCGCGTTCGTGTGCTCGAAATATACGCGAACGAAGCGGCTTACCGCGCGCACCTTGCCTCGTCGCATTATCAGACATTCGCGTCCAAGGTTCGCCCGATGCTGACCGACCGGCGGCTGCTCGCCTTGCAGCCGGTTTTCATTAGCACGAAATCCGCATTGCCGCCGTCGCCCCAGGTACGCGTCGCGGAACTGGAGATCGCACCGGAACATCTGGCGGCCTATACCGCAGCCGTCAGCGAAGAGATCGCCGATTCGGTCCGCCTGGAACCTGGCGTGATTGCGATCCATGCGGCCGCATTGGCGAACCAGCCCGGCACCCTGATCTTTCTCGAGATCTACGCCGACGAAACGGCCTACCAGAGCCACATCGCGTCGCCGCACTTCAAGAAGTACGTGGCCACGACCGCCCCGTTCATTACCGGCCGCCGGCTGATGGTGACCGAGCCCCTGCTTCTCTACAAAAAACCCCATTGAAATCAATGTCGCTGGAGTCGCTCATGCATCGCTTTATGCGTTTTTCATACAAAGTCAGCCCGGCCATGTTGTGGTGCGCCATGTTGTCCGGCGCGCCCGGGCCGTCAATGGCGCAAGCCGGCACGCCAGGTGCGGCCCCAGCTGCGGCGTCCGTTCCCGCGATCTACGTGTCCGAGTTCGAAGTGACGGACCCCGAGGGCATCAAGCCTTACAGCGCCGGTGTGGATGCCACGTTCGCCCCGTTCGGCGGCCGCTACATCGTCCGTGGCGGCACCGTGGCATCGCTGGAAGGCGGCGCCACCAAACGTGTCGTCATGATCCAGTTTCCGAGCATGGAACAGGCACGCGCCTGGTACGACTCGCCCGCCTATCGGGTGCTCCGACCTATCCGTCATCAGTCCGCGACGTCGAAAGTGTTCATCGTCAACGGTGTGGCGCAGCCCTGAGCCAGCCGCTGCCTACTTCACCGCGGCGTTATAGAACTGCGGATCGTAGTAGGCCCCGGGCCCCTGAAGCGTCTTCCTGGGCACGCCCCATTTGCTGCGCAGCGCAAGCACCTGGGCCAGTCCTTCGGCATCCAGGGCCGCGCGCTTCTGGAAGCCTGTGGCCGGGTCGACCAGCACGTCGTAGATCTTTTGCGCATCGGCGTCGCTCGTGTTCGGCACGTTCTTCTGCAGGATAGCGATCACGTCCTTGCCGTTGCCCGGCTCCAGCAGCCAGTCGACGCCCTGCACGTAGGACCGGATATAGGCCGTCAACGCCGGACCGTTGGCCTGCGCCCAACTCTGCCTGACGCCGGCCACATAGCCCTGGTATGCCCCCAGTTCGGTCGATGCGGTCGCGAGCACCTTGTAGCCTTGCGGTATGGCACGCAGTTCGAAGGGGGACACCAGCATCGTCGCGGCGTGCTTCTTTTCCATCAATGCGTTGAAGCGTTGCACGACGCCGCCCGCGCGTTCGATGCTGAAATCGGGTTCGCGCAGGCCGGCGCGGTCCAGCAGTTCGAACAGCACCAGGGCATAGCCGGTGTTGCGTGCATCGACCGACAGCGTCTTGCCACGCAGCGCGGCGATCGTCGGGATGTCGGGTTGCGCGACAAGTTTGAGAAATCCCCGGTCGCCGCCCATGACCGCCATCACGTCGCCCTGGACGCCAGCCTCTTCCCCTTGCCCTTCGCGATAGGCCACCAGGTTGTCCATGGCCGTCATGGCAATGTCGAAGGTGCCGTCCAGCAGTCCTTTCATCTGAAAGACGGACGTGGGCGTGGGGGTGACTTTGATCGAGATGCCGTTCGCCTGGAAAAAGCCGCGGTCCTGAGCCACCCAGATCGGCAGGTTGAAGCCGCCCGGAAAGACGATGACTTCAAGCGGTTTGTTGGCAGTGGCCGTGGTGGGCTGGGCGTGTACGAAAGCAGGGAAGAAGGCGGTGAGCAAGGGAAGGGCGATGCCCAGCCGGGCAAGGCGGTGGCGCATGGAATGCATGGAAGTCTCCTGCGATCCTGGGGACCGCTTGTTGTCGTTATGGCTTGTGTCCAGCATCAAAGAGTGTGGAACGCGTGAGCGGCCGCCGTCCAGACGCGCCCGTTAATTCTTTGCTATTGCTGCCGTTTATAGTTATTGCCTTGCAGCAGACCGGCTATGCTGTGCCCGGTCCCCTCAACCCGAACGCATCGCCCGGCATGAATTCAAACGAAGAAACGCGAAAAGTCCTCGACCACTGGCGCGAGGCCGTCCCCGATGATCGTCTGGCTCACCTTGTGAAAGACGCGACGCGCGCGTTGGTGCGCGGGTTGCAGATGCGGCTGACGGAGCACGATGTGTCGTTCGGCCATTGGGCCTTCCTGCGGATCCTGTGGGAGTCCGATGGGTTGACGCAGCGGGAATTGAGCGAGCAGGCTGGCGTGCAGGAACCGACCACGTATTCGGCAATGAAGGCGATGGAAGCGCTGGGCTATGTCGAACGCAAACATCTGCCGGGCAACAAGAAGAACGTGCACGTCTTCCTGACACGCAAGGGCAAGGCGTTGAAGAAGAAGCTGGTGCCGTTGGCCGAAGAGATCAACGACATTGGCACGCGGGGCTTGAAGCCCGCCGAGATCACCACGGCGCGCAAGGTGCTGCTGACCATCATCGCCAATCTGGCTGAAGACGAAGCGCACGTGAACAATGCCGAGCGGCGCATGCCGTCGACGCGGGAGCTGTCCCGCCGCATCGCCGAAAGCGGCGAGCTCTGACCTGGTGCCACGCCGACCATGTCACCGGCTCGGCATGCATCCGGATCAGCCGTTCCGCCAAGGCGCGTAGTCAGTACGCTGATCATCTTGATCGTGGTGCTGCTGGGTCTTCAGGTGCTTGCGCCGGAATCGACATTGGCCTTGCGTTATGACCGTGCCGCGATTCTGGATGGCGCGCTGTGGCGCTTGCTGACCGGCCAGCTGGTTCACCTGAACTGGGCACATTGCCTGCTGAACGCAGCCGGGTGGCTGGTGTGCGCGGCCTTGTTGCCCGATCTGTTCGCCCGTCGGTGGTTCTGGCTGGAAGTCATGATCATTGCCGCAGGCGTCGGCCTGGGCCTGCTCTGGCTGGACCCCCAACTGGCGTACTACGCCGGACTGTCGGGCGTGATCTACGGCGTGCTGATCCGCGGCGCCTTGCCGTCCGCCGGACGCGACTGGCGCATGGCGGTCCTTCTGCTGCTGGTGGTCGGACGCCTGGCGTGGCAGCTGTGGGTTGGAACCGATGCGGCGCAAGCAACGATGATCGGCGGGGCGATCATCGTTCATGCGCATGTGTATGGTGCGGTGATGGGCGCGTTGCTCAGTTGCTGCCGGCCAGCCCTGCGGCAGTGACCGACTTGGCGAAGCGCTGCATTTCCTTGCGGATGTGCGCGGCATAGGCTTCTGCCGGCATGTCGGCGGCCAGGATGCCGAGTTCGTTAAAGCGGGCCAGGGTGTCCGGTTGCTTCAACGCATCGGCCAGGGCATTCGACAGTGTGCTGATGACTTCGGGCGGTGTGCCTTTCGGCGCGATGACGCCGATGTCCGCCGACACGTCGTAACCGGGCAAGCCGCTTTCGGCGATGGTCGGCAACGCCGGGGTCTGCGGCGCGCGCTTTGATGTGCTGACCGCGATCATGTTGAGGCGGTTGCCTTTCACAAACCCTTCGATCGATGGGAGGCCAGCCAGGATCATGTCGACCTGGCCTGCCACGACGGGCCCGGAAGGTTGCTCCCTGAAGGGGACGTGCAACATGTCCATGCCGGTTGCTGCCTTCATTTCTTCGAACGCAATGTGGTGCAGGGATCCGACGCCGATGGTGCCATAGGTGTGCTTGCCGGGCGCGGCTTTCACCATTGCCACCAGTTCCTGGAAGGTCTTGGCGGGCACATTCGGATTGGTCACCAGAAACAGCGGCGCAATACCGAGCAGCCGGACGGGCGCAAAGCCGTTCACTGCGTCGTACGGCAGCTTCTTGTACAGGGTGGGGTTGATCGTCAGGGGACTGAGGTCCAGCAGCAGCACCGTGTAGCCGTCGGGCGCCGCTTTGGCGACCGATTCGGTGGCGATGATGCCGCCGGCGCTGGGCTTGTTTTCAACGACGACGGCCTGGCCCAAGGACGTGGTCATGTGCTGCGCAACAATGCGCGCGATGACGTCGGGCAGGCCGCCGGTGGGCGCGGCCACGACCATCTTGATCGGCCGCGTCGGGTAGGCCGCACCGGACGACGCCGCGAAGGAAGGCGCAAGCGCCAGTGTCAGCAGGGATGCGCCAAGGGCGCGGATCCAGGGCAGGGCAGACGGCATGGTGAACCTCCAGCAAGAAAGGTCGAGCGCTAAGGAAACGTCAGGCGGGCTGCTGGACGCGAAGGTGCGCGAGCACGTCCGCCAGCGCCATCACGTCGGCGTATTTGGCCTGGAGGTCGAACAGGCTTTGTTCGTGCGAGGCACGGGAACGGTCACCCACGCCTTCACGGACAACGATGGGACGCAGTCCGTTCTGCACGGCATCGACAACGGTGGCGCGTACGCAGCCACTGGTCGTGCAGCCCGTCACGATGACGGTGTCCACGCCTTGCGAGACCAACCGCGACAGCAGGTCGGTGCCAAAAAAGCAGGACGCATATTTCTTGATCAGGATCGGTTCGCCGGCCCGGTAATCCAGTCGCGCGTCGAGCGCCACGTCGTGGCTGCCGGCACGCAGGGTGGCCGAGCCCTTCATCTTCAGGCCCCAGACGCCGGCATCGGCCAGCCCGGCGTCGTCGTAGGCGGTGGTGGTGAAAATGATCGGCAGGCCGGCTGCGCGCATCAGCGGAATGAGCTGGTTCGATGCGTCCACCTGCGCATCCAGGTTGGCGCCCAGGGGCCGGCTGGCATCAGTAAACCCGTTGATGAGGTCAACGACAATGAGCGCGGCCCGCCGCCCGAACCCCAGCGTCTGCCCAAAGCCGCGTTGCTCGAAAAATGCCTGGTCGCTGCCGGCCGCGGTGGTTGTTGTCATGGCTGTTCCCGTTGAAAGGCCGCACCGTGCGGCGTCAGCAACGATTACAGGCTTGGCGACGGCGCCCGTCCAATACGCTTTTGCGCTGGCAGCCATACGGGAAAGCTTGGGACGGGGATCACGGGGACAGCACGAACGGGCCGAGCCTTTCCCGGATCATGGCCAGACAGCGCGCGACTAGCGCATCGCGGAATCCGTTCGCGCCTTCCAGGCTGCCGTCCACACGCCGCTGCACCCGGCAAAGCGTCATCGACAGGGTCGGCACCAGTCGACGTGCAACGAGTTCGCCCGTGTCCAGTTCCTGCGCGACGGACCCGTACGGGATGACGCTGGCCGCCAGGCCGCGACGCAACAGGTCCCGTATCCCCGCGATCGATTGCGTTTCGAAAGCCACCGTGCAGTCGAGCCGATGCGATTCCGCCGCCTCGGCCAGCAGGCGTCGTCCCACGTCCCGCTCGCCACCCATGGCGAGGTCGAACGTCAGGGCCTGGGGCAGCGACACGGTGTCGCCCGTTGGCGCGCGGTCGGCACGCATGACCAGCGGGATTTCTTCGACCAATAAGGATTCGACGATCAGACCAGGCCGAAGCGGCGCGCAGTAGGCCAGGGCCAGGTCGATCTCCTGGCGCTCCAGCGCGTCGATCAGCAGAAAGCTGGGCTCTTCGCGCAACTTCAAGGCCTGGCCAGGAAAAGCCGTTGCCGCCCAGACCATCAGGTCCGCGCCGATCAGGTGGACCAGGCTTGCGGTGAGGCCCAGCGTAAGCGGACGCCCGTGCGTGCCGTGCAACTGCCTGACTTCGGATTCGGTCCGTTCCAGCAGGGCAAGCATGTCCTGGGTGCGCTGATAAAGCAATTGCCCTGCGGGCGTGGCGTCAACGCCGCGCGAATGGCGATGCAGCAGGGGCACGCCCAGATGCGCTTCGAGCTGCCGCAGCTGGGTGCCCAATGCCGGCTGCGCCACATGCAGCTGCTCGGCGGCCCGCGTGATGTTGCGTGTCTCAACTACTTTGGCAAAGTAGGTCAGCTGGCGAAGGGTAAGCATCGTGGAGTCGTGAGTGCCCGAAGAACGCATGGTAGTGCACCGGCACCGGCACCGCACGACGCGTGGCGCTAAGGCAGGTCGATATCCTGCATCAGGTACGACAGCGTCTTGCCATGCGCGTCCAGCGCGAGCGAAATCGTGACGCCGCCGCCCAAGGCGTTCTGGATGACAAAATTGAGCGCCCTCAATTTTGGCAACGCGTAGCGGGTGACCGGTCCGGCCGCCACGTGGGCATAGGCGGCGGCGACGCGTTCGACGGTCAGGTCGCGCTCCAGCCGCAGCCACGCGGCATCGTCGTAGGCAATGACGGACACATTCGATGTGTTGCCTTTGTCTCCGGCGCGCGAGTGGCCAAGCTCCAGCACCTTGGTCATGATGACGCTCCTTCCATGACGATCTCGGGCCGCACATGCTCGCGCGGCAGCAACAGCGATTTGACGCCGATCACCTGGCGCACGGCGTTGGTGCCGCCGCCTCCGCCAGCGGGCCCGTTGACGTTCAGCGTGCGCACCTCGAAGCCGACGGCTTCGGCCGCTTTGCGGTCGGGGCTGCGAGCGGCCACGCGCAGCCTGACTTCGTAGGGTTCCGGGCGGCCGGGTGCGTCGCCGTGCAGGCTCGACACGCCAATGTAGTCAACCCGGATTTCGGGATAGCTGAAGCCGCGCAGCGCCAGCCGTTCGCGCACGATCTGCTCCGACAGCCTGGCCCGCGCCAGTGCATGCGGACCCGCATAGCCGACTTCGCCTTCACCGATCCAGCCATCGTGGTAACCGACAACCACTTTGTAGGTGTCCGTGCGGGCCCGGGCGCGCGCGCCTGCCATGCGGACGCGGTCCGGCCCAAGCTGCTCGAAGCTCGCGTCAGTAATGTCCAGGACGCAGTCGGGCGTGATGTAGCGGGCAGGGTCGTGCAATTCGTATAGCGCCTGTTCCGTGCAGGTGGCGACGTCGATCCGGCCCCCCGATCCGTCGACCTTGCCAAAGGTGACCTGGCCGTCCCGGGTCACGTCGGCATAGGGGAAGCCCAGGCGCGCCAGGCCTTCCACCCGCTTGCGGGGAAAGTCGGCAAAGCATCCGCCGGTCAATTGGGCGGCGCATTCCAGCAGGTGTCCGGTGAAGGTGCCGGCGGCCAGGCGGGGCAGGTCGTCATACGACCATCCCAGCCCGTGCAGCATGCAGGCCAGGAACAATGAGGGGTCGGCGACGCGGCCCGTCACCACCACCTGCGCATCGGTGTCCAGCGCAGCCCGGACAATGTCTGCGCCCAGGTAGGCATTGGCGGCGGCCAGCCGCGGCAGCAGCGATTCAACGGGCTCGCCGCTTTCCAGCAGGGGCAGTTGCGGATTGGCGCGGATGATCTCGGTGACGTCATCGCCCACGACGGCGGCGACGCGGGGTGGCGTCAGGCCCATGGCCTGCGCTTCATCCCGGATCGCGCGGGCCGCCGCGATCGGATTGGCCGCCCCCATGTTGGTCACGATGCGAATCCCCCGGCGCAGGCACTCGGGCAGCACCAGACGCATGCGTTCCGCCAGGAAAGGGGTGTAGCCCGCGGCAGGATTTTTCAGCCGCGCGAGGGTTTCGCGCGCAATGGTCCGCTCGGCCAGACATTCGAACACCAGATAATCGATGTCACCTTTTTCCGCCAGTTCGAGCGCGGGTTCGAACCGGTCATCGGAAAAGCCCGAGCCCGCGCCGATGCGGATGCGTGGTTTGCCTGTCATGCGCTTACTCCGGTTGAATGCCAGCGGCTTTGATGATCCGCGCCCACTTGTCGGTTTCGGATGCCTGGAAACGGCGCAGCATGTCGGCATCGCCGTACGAGACTTCGGTGCCGGTCTTTTCCATCAACTGCTTGAGCTCGGTCGAGCCCATGGCCTGCTTGAGCATGTCCGCCAGCTTCGCCGCGATCTCGGGACGCGTATTACGGGGCAGGTAGGCTGCGGTCCAGTACGACATCTCATATCCCTTGATGCCAGCCTCATCCAGCGTGGGCAGGTCGGGAAGAATGTCCAGCCGCTTGCTGCTGGTGACCGCCAGTCCCCGCAGCTTGCCGCTCTTGACCAGGCTGAGGGCCGACGACGTATCCACGAACATGACCTGGATCTGGCCGCCCACCAGATCGGTCAACGCGTTGGGATTGCTCTTGTAGGGCACGTGGGTGATGTCCACGCCGGCCACCTGCCGATAGAGTTCGGCAGACACACGTGACGATGAACTGCCGCTGCCGAAGTTCAGCTTGCCCGGCTCGCGGCGGGCCTGCGCCGTGAACTCGGCCACGCTGGCGGCCGGAAAGTCCGGGCGCGTGACCATGACCAGGTAGCCCTTGCGCAGCAAGGCCACTGGCGTGAAGTCCTTGACGGGATCGTAGGGCACGTTCTTGAACAGGTGTTCGGCCGCGGCGTGCGTGCTGTTGGTCGTCAGCAGCATCGTGTAGCCGTCGGGCGGCGCATTGGCCACCGCCTGGGCGCCGATGAAGCTGTTGCCGCCCGGCCGGTTGTCGACCACCACCGTGACCTGATTGGCCTCGCCCATGGCCTGCGCCAGGGCGCGAGCAACCTGGTCGGTGCCGCTGCCCGCCGCGAAGGGCACGACCATCTTGATCGGCTGGCCGGTGGCGGGGTAGGCCTGCGCGACGGCAGCAGGGGCAAGGACAGTGGTGGCCGCCGCGGTGATCAGCGTCGCGACAAGAGTGTGCGCGATGCGGTGGGGGCGGGCAAACGTGGGCCAGGTCATGCGGCAGTCTCCTTGAGCGTGCCGGTAGCCAGCCGGGAAAGGCCAGGTCCGCACGGATTGTGCACGCAGTGTAGGAAGCGCAGACTGATAGGTGAAATGAATTTATCGCATCGATTTGATGCGTTATGGACATCTATGCCCGTGACCCGCACCGCGCTGACCGTCAATGAACTCGAAGCCTTCCTGCTTCTGGCCGACACCTGCAATTTCCGCCAGGCGGCCGATCGCTTCCATATCTCGCAACCCGCGCTGAGCCGCATCATCCAGTCGGCCGAACGCAAGCTGGGTGCGCGCCTGTTCGACCGGAGCACCCGGCATGTTGCGCTGACGCCGTCGGGCGAAGAGTTGCTGCCGATTGCCCGCCGGATCGTTGCGGAATTCCACGACTCGCTCAGCGACCTGTCGGAATTCGTGGCGGGCCGCAAAGGGCGCATCACCATCGCCTGCCTGCCGTCGGCCGCGGCGGCCTTGCTGCCGCGCGCCATGCTGGCCTTCGAGCGGACGCATCCCCGCGTGACCTTGGCCCTGGTGCCCATGTCGGACGAATACGTGCAGGAACGCGTGGCCGATGGGCGTGCCGACTTTGGCATGTCGGTTGCGCCGGCCACGCCCGGCCGGGTGGCGTTCGAGCCGGTCGCACAGGATGATTTCGTGCTGATCTGCAGCGCGAATGATCCGCTGGCCTCGCGCGTCCGGGTCGACTGGCGTGTGCTGGCGAGCCGCCCGCTGGTGGCCAGCGGGTCGTCGAGCAGCATCCGGCCCCTGGTCGATCGGGTGCTGGCCGAGACGGGGCTGGCCATTGCGCCCAAGTATGAAGCGACCAACATTTCGGTAGTGGGCGCCATGGTGGCGGCGGGACTGGGCGTTGCGCCGGTGCCGCGGCTGGCGTTGTGCCTCATGGACGTCAGGGGACTGGCCGTGCTCAAGCTCGGCCGGCCTGCGGTGCATCGGGAGCTGGGCATCCTGACCCGCAGCGGACGGTCGCCCTCGGCCGCGGCATCAGCATTTCTGGCCACCTTGCGGGCGGAACTGGGCGACCGCGTCGCAGCACCCGGTGCCAATATTTCGCTGCGCGGAACGCGTCCGGTCGCGGATTGACGCGGGGGTGGCTGCCTTCCTAGCATGGCGTCATCCCACAATAATGAAAGACGGAGACGACCGTGCCCTACCTTTTTGCCCACCGCCACGTTGCAGGGGCTGCGATGGCGCTTGCCGCCACAGCCCTTCCATTTTCCTTCACGACGGCTGCGGTCGCGGCCGATTTTCCGGGGCGCGCCGTCACGCTGGTGGTGGGCTACACGCCCGGCGGTGCGATCGACCAGTCGGCCCGGCTGGTCGGCAGCGAGCTGGCCAAGCGGTGGGGCCAACCGGTTGTCGTCGACAACAAGCCGGGCGCCAACGGCACGATTGCCGCGGGCAACGTGGCATCAGCCAAACCGGACGGCTACACGCTGCTGGTGACCGCAACGAGCCATAACCTCAACAAGTTCGTGAACAAGAATCTGCGTTACGACGTGACCACGTCGTTCACGCCCGTGGCCTTGACGGTCGAGGTGCCCAACATCCTGGTCGTCAGCGCGGCGTCGCCGTACCGCACGGTCGGCCAGTTGCTGACCGACGTTCGCGCAGGCAAGAAGCCATTCAGCTATGCGTCGCAGGGTATCGGCGGCGTGCCGCATCTGGCGGGAGAACTCTTCAAGCTGCGCACCAACACCGACATCCTTCACGTACCGTACAAGGGCGCGGCGCAGGGCATGACCGATCTGGTGGGCGGTGTCGTGGACATGTCGTTCCCGTCGCCGGCGTCAGCCACGGCGTTCATCGCGCAGGGCAAGCTGCGGGCGTTGGCGGTCGCGTCGAACCAGCGCATTGCGCAATTGCCCGACGTACCGACCTTTGCGGAAGCGGGCGTGTCCGATTATGTGATCAGCACCTGGCACGGCATCCTTGCGCCCGCCGGCACGCCGCCCGAGATCGTTGCGAAAATCAACAAGGATGTGATCGAGATCGTGCAGTCGCCGGAGTTCGCCAGCGCGCTGCAGGCACAGGGCAGCATTCCCGCGCCACCGCTGAGTCCGCCGGCGTTTGGCGCCAAGCTGGCCAAGGAATTGAGCGCGTTCGAAACGATCTCCAGAAAGGTCGATCTGAGCGGCAACTGACGCACTACCGACTGGGGTCGGTGAATACCCCTAGCACGACGATGTGACGTTTGAAAGGAATCCGAAAGGCGCGCATCCCTACAGTCATCCCCACTCACACAACGATAACGAGGGGACGATGATGAAACGACGCATGGCAATACTTTCGGGGGCCGCAATGCTCGCCACCGCAGCCGGGCTGGCCGCGTGTGGCGGGGATGGCGATGACACGCCGAGCACGCCGGATCCATTGGCCAACGCGCCGACGCAAGTCCGGACGACCTGGTTCGGCATCAGCAACTGGCACTACCAGATCGGCGACAAGGGCTTCATCCTGGATGGGGAAGTCGTCAACTCCGGCCGCACGCCCACGCCGGCAGCCGTCACCAAGGCGTTGACCGCGCTCAAGAAAAAAGGCTCGGTGGACTTCTTCCTGGTCGGGCATGAGCACGGCGATCACGCGCTGCAGATTCCCGAGTACGCCAAGCAGACTGGCAAGATGATCTATGCCCCGGCAGCGGTGTGCGCGGCCGTGGTGGCGTACGGCAATCCGGCGTCGCAGTGCATGACGCTCAAGGGCGGCGAGACCATCAAGGTCGATGACTTCGTGACCATCCGCAGCGTGCGCTGGCTGCACAGCCTGGACTGCGGCGAAGTCGGCAATGGCGTGGCGGGGGTCGAAACCTTTGGCTTCCTGATCTCGACCAAGACGCGCGACAAGACAATGAACGTGTATGTGTCGGATAGCGGCGCAGGCGGCGTGGACTTGTTCGTTCCCCGCGTGACGGGCAAGGGGACGGCTGCCGAAGTGGTCTACGGTTCGCCCTTCTCAAACCTTGCGGACGCCGTGCGGCAGTCCGGTTCGCCAACCATCGACCTGTGGCAGGGCGGCCCGGAATCGCGCGTCGTGAACCAGGCGCGCGTGCTGATGCCCGCCTTCAGCATCAAGTACTTCCAGCCGCATCACCTTGGCACCCGGGCCACGCTGGTGGACGGCGTGAGCGTGGGCTACAAGCTGGAATACGGCCTGCACTTCCCGTACAACACGTCGGAAGTGCCCAAGCTGACGGACTATCTGAAGAGCGTCAACACGCTGGCCTTGAATCCGCTCAACTACTTCGACGCCTGGACACTGACCAAGGACGGGTTCACCACCAGCGACAACGCGGTCGTCAAGGCTGACTATGGTTTGCCTGCCACCGGCCCCGGCCCTGGCAAGCAAGGCCCGAACCCGCGCTCCGGACAGCTGGAGTGCACGGGCGACTGAGCCTGCGATGTCTCCGATCCCGTCGCAGTCCGGACCGGATTCGCCCGCGCCGCCCGATGGCGCGGGCATTCGTGTCCTGATCGCCGAAGACGAAGCAGCACTTGCCGAGGGGCTTGCCAAAGCCCTCTCGGCTTTTGGCTTTGTCGTGGGCGTGGTGGGCGACGGCGGTGCGGTGCGCCCGGCGCTTGCAGCAGGCGGCGTCGACGTGCTGGTGCTGGACCTTGGCTTGCCTGTGATGGACGGGCGCGCCGTGCTGCACGCCTTGCGCGCAGCCGATGTGCGCATTCCTGTCCTGGTGCTGACGGCGCGCGACGCCTTGGCCGAATGTGTCGACGTGCTCAATGCCGGCGCCGATGATTTTCTGTCGAAACCGGTCGCCGTGCTGGAACTGGCGGCGCGCCTGGTGGCGCTGGTGCGTCGTGCGCGGGGCGTGGAGCGGGTCGCGCTGGCGTGCGGACCGCTCGTGCTGGATACGTTGCGGCGGCAGTTCACGCTGGATGGCCAGCCGCTGGAATTGCCACGCCGCGAATACGCCTTGCTGGCCATGCTGCTTGCAAGGCAGGGCGAGCCGATCGCCAAGCATGAGATCCATCGGGATGTATTTGGCGAAGAGCCGGCTCACGCCGAGGTGGTGGAACTGATGGTGCACCGCTTGCGCCGCCGCCTGGGCGCCAGCGCCGTGCGCATCGTGACCGTGCGCGGCATGGGGTACCTGATCGAAGCCACCTAGTTGACGCGGTCAACCACATCATTGATGAGCACAACAATTCTTGATCCATGCATTCGGCGCATTAATGCATGTCAAAGATGCAATGGATGAAATGCCAAACGCAGGCCTATGATCGGTCTCGCTGCGCGCCGGCCTGATGGCGCGCAGTCATGACAACGACGGCGCCGCCGCTTGCGAGCGCCGCTTGGAGACCGATATGACTGCAAGACATCCTTCCCGCGTCCTGCTTGCGCTGGGCGCCCTGACCACGGCCCTGGCGGCCTGTGGCGGCGATGGCGACGACGCCCCCGCCATACCCGCACCCACCCCCACGCCGCTGGCGGCGTGCATGGCCCTGAACGGCACGACAGTGGCTGCGGCTGACCTGTCCTTGCCGACCCGCGGCGCATGGATCACGTCGGCCGCGCTGGTGCTGCCGGGCGACGCAGGGAACACCAATGGCGAATATTGCAAGGTGCTCGGCGCGATCAAGCCGACGGACGCCACGGCGCCCGATATCCGTTTTCAGGTGAACCTGCCCAGCACGTGGAACGGCAAGGCCCTGCAGTTCGGCGGGGGCGGCTACAACGGCAGCATTCCCAACACGGTCACCAAGGCGCCGCTGGGCTCGGACACGGCGCCGGTGCCTCTGGCCCAGGGCTACATGACGCTGGCCAGCGATTCGGGGCACCAGGCCGCCGATGCCGACGACGCGTCGTTCGCGCTGAATGACGAGGCCTTGCTGAACTTCGGCTACATGCACATCAAGAAAACGCGCGATGTGGCGGTGGCGCTGGCCAAAAGCCGTTACGGCAGTGCGCCCAAACGCATGTATTACGCGGGCGGATCAACTGGCGGGCGCGAGGCGCTGACGGCCGCGCTGCGGTTTCCTGAAGCTTACGACGGGGTCATCAGCAACTACCCGACGGCGAATTTCCTGGGCTTGCGGCTGTGGGGCGCGGCGCTTGCCCGAGCGGTCTACGACAACAGCTCCGCCGGGTGGATACCGCCTGCCATGGTGTCGGAGATCGCCAACCGCGCGCTGCAACGGTGCGATGCGCTGGACGGCGTGGCCGATGGCCTGGTCAGCAACATGCCCGGATGCCGGGCGATCTCGGCGCAGCTGGTCAGCGACCTGAGCTGCAAGGCGGGCGAAACCGGCAACCCCACAACGTGCCTGACGCCGGTACAGATCTCGAAGACGCTGTCGGTCTATCACGACGGCTACACGCTGCCGTACGCGTTCGCCAACAACATCACGCGCTACCTGGGCTACAACAGCCTGGAAGGCATCACCATGCAACTGGGCTCGCAGGCGGCGTATATCGAGCCGCCGGTCAGCGGGCCCAACGCCCACCATGTGAGCCGAGCCGACCAGTTCGTGAAGTATTTCGTGGCCCGCAATCCGGCGTTCAATCTGCTGACGCTCGATATCCAGAATCCGGGGATCTACCAGAACCGCATTGTCGAGCTGTCGGACACCATCGGCGCCACCAGTTCCGACTACACGAAGTTCAAGGATCGTGGCGGCAAGGTGTTGTGGGTGCAGGGCCAGGACGATCCCAGCGTGAGCCCGTATGCAAATGCGGAGCTGTATGGCGCGGTGGTCACGCGGTATGGCCAGGCCGCGGCTGACACGTTCATGCGCTTCTACCTGATCCCGGGCCTGGCGCACGGCAATGGCAAGTTCCTGCTGGCATGGGACAACCTGGCGATCCTGGACGACTGGGTCGAGGGCAAACAGTCGCCGCCGGCCACGCCAGTGGGCTTTGACAGCAACACCGCGACCAAGGGACGGTCACGTCCGGTGTGCGTGTATCCGACCTGGCCGAAGTACAACGGCACGGGCGACATCAATGCCGCCGCGAGCTATACCTGCGCGCGGTCCTGATCGACGCGGGGACAATCACCCCGCGGGCCAGGCCATCGTGGTCATGATGGCCAGCTCGGCCTGCCGCGAATCCAGGCGGGTGTGCTGCACGACAATGGGCACGTCCGACTGGATCACGCTGGCGTAATCAGTCCCCAGCGGCACGGCTTCGGGTGTGGTCAGGTCATTGAAGCGCATGTGCAGGGTGCGCCGCGGCGCAATGGTCATGCGGTAGGGTCCGGCCGGGTCGCGATCCGAAAAGAACAGGGTGACCTCGACCTGCGCCGGCGTATCGCCCGTGTTGAGCATGCACGCCGTTTCGTGGCTGATGAAGGCCTTGTCGTCGCCGGTACTGCCGGGCGGGATATAGCCTTCGGCAATGACCCAGGTGGTCTTTCCAAGATGTTCCATGTGCGCTCCTTGATCTGACGATGCGATTCACGTCGTGAACGATCAAGGATAGGGGCGTGTCCGCGCGCAACCCGCAACAAGGCGCAAGCCGCGGTAACCGTCAGGCGCTGGGCGAGTCGGGCAACAGCAATTCGAACGTCATGCCGTCCTGGGCGGCGCCTGTCGTGCCGCGCTGCGAACTGAAATACAGGCGCCTGCCGTCGGGTGAGAATGCCGGCCCGGTCAGTTCGCTGCGCTCGTGACCCATCAGTCGCAGCAACGGCTGTGTGCTGCCATCCCGGCGCAGGACCGCCAGCTGCATGCTGCCGCCATCTTCGGCGATCACCATGTCGCCAAACGGGGTGGCGGTAATGTTGTCGGGTTCACTGAAGGCAGGCAGGAACGACCCGTCCGGTTTGCCATGGTGGCGCACTGACAATGCCTGCCGGTCGATGTCGAACGCCCATATGCGGCTGTCGTATGACGTCACGAAATACACCGTGTGCCCGTCGATCCACATGCCTTCGGCCTTCACGAACGCCGTGCCCGGTACGGGTTCGCCGGCTGCGCGCAGTTGCGCGCGCACGTGCTGCTGGCCCTGCGCGGGCTGGCGAACGGTCTCCCACGTGACAGCCATGGGCAGGGCGCCGACGCGCAGGCGATGGGTCATGCCGGTCGCATTGGTATCGCGATGCAGGCCGGCAATCCGCATGACCTGCAGGCGGCCGTGCTGGTAGCCGACCGGCGCCGATGCGCCCGCGGGCCAGTCCGCGTTGCCGCACACGTAGCGGTAGATGCGGCCATCGGGCGCATCTTCGGTCAGGTACAGGACGCGGTGAACGGCGTCGACGCAGACGGCTTCGTGGGCGAAGCGGCCCAGCCCCGCGTGGGCTTTCGCGGCGGAAGCGCCTGCGACTGCGGCCCGGTGCGGATCGCACTCCCACACCCGTCCGGAAGATTCCAACGAGGTTTCGAATTCTTCGCACGACAGCCAGGTCTGCCAGGGGGTGGGCCCGCCCGCGCAATTCATGCTGGTGCCGCGCAGGATGGGATAGGCGTCGATCACCTGGCCCGACGCATCGAAGGCCAGTGCGCTGGCGCCGCCTTGTCCGTCAGGCAGTTCGGCATTGCTGGCGTAGACCCATCCGCCCTTGTCGTTGGCAAAGCAGGCCCCGCCGTCCGGCGCGCCGTGCCATAGGAAGTTGCGGTTCGCAACGGGTGCGGCCCCGCTGCGCGCCACCAGCCGCAGCTGGAAGCCGTCGGGCAGCATGGCGCCGTTGCGGTCGGCCGCGCGCAGGTCCGACAGTCGCGCCAGCGGATTGAAGGCCGCGCCGCGCCGGTGCGCCAGTGGCAGCCCGACACCGTCCGCCACGGCGCCAGCTGCTGCGGCCCAGGCCGTCGACGCACCCCACGGGGACAGCGATGCTGTCAGGGATGCGGCGCTGGCAGTGAGCAGGGCGCGGCGCGGAAGGGACGGGGACGGGGTCGGGTGCGGGGGCTTGGGCATGGACGCACGGTAGCACTCCCTTACCTGCTCGACCATAGACCAAGCGGCGTTCCGGCGTAAACCCTGTGACGCGCGTGGTCTCATCCCTGAAGGTGTGTGAAGTAGACTGAACTCATCCGCGGGCGCGGGAAATTACTGAGGTCTCTATGTTTTCGAATCGCGTGGTGCTGTCGGGTGCGCTCGATGATGGCACGTCGGGCCTCTGGAGCATCAAGCGCCTGGGCGGCGTGACTATGGTCCAGGATCCGGCCGATGCGCAATTCGACTCCATGCCGGTCAGTGCCCTCGAACAGGTCGAGATCGACCATATCGTGCCGGCGGGCGAGATGGGCCGGCTGATCTCGACACTGCTGGCCGGGCCGACCGCCGCCACGTCGCGGCAGGGTGACGAACAGGTCCGCGAACGGCTTGCGCTGGAAACGTCGATTTCGGCAGACGGCGATGCGTTTGCCAAAGGCGTCACCGACCTGGGCGACTACACGCCGTTCACGTGCCCGGAATGTGAAGGGGTGCTCATCCGCGTCAAGGAAGGAAAGAACGTGCGCTTTCGCTGCCATACGGGCCATGGCCTGTCGCGCGAAGCGCTGCTCTATGGCGTGGTCGAAAAGGTCGAGATGCGCTACTGGGATGTGATGCGCAGCCTGGAAGAGGCCGCCATGCTGCTCGAAGAGATGGGCCACACCCTTGACGACAATGGTCAGAGCCGCGCGGCGGCGCGCTTTCGTGACAACGCCAGCCAGGCCGCCCGGCAGAGCCGTCAGGTGCGCGACCTGGTGCTGGGCGACGATGCCCTGGGCAGCGACACGCTGATGGAAGAAGCGGCCCTGCGCCGTTCCTGAGGCGCCCCAGGGCGGCGTCACCCGCGAAGCCGCGCCAGGTGCGGCGTCACCCGCGCGACGCGTTCTGCGTCGCCGCAGCACATCCGTACCAAAGCCGGTGTTTCGTTCTATCGGCCTTGCATCGATGCGTCCATAGTTCGCACCTGCCGCGCCGGTAGTCGGCGCGCCCACGGAGCGCATCCATGTATCTCGTCTCGATTGCGGTCGGCGTGCTCGTCGGCATCCTGTATGCCCTGTTGCACGTGCGTTCGCCTGCTCCCCCTGCCGTGGCCCTGTTGGGCCTGCTCGGCATGCTGGTCGGCGAGCAGATCGTTCCCATCGCCAAACGCCTGATCGACGGACAGCCCTTGTCGCAGGCGTGGTTCGTGTCGGAATGCGCGCCTCACATTACCGGTGTGCAGCCCAAACCGCCCGTCGCCGCCGCCACGCCTGCCGACGCCATCGCGTCCACGACATCCGGCGCCCCCGTCGACCGCGACCCGACCCATCGCGGTTGAACCCCCATCTTCCCTGGAGCCCGTCATGAGCGCTTCCCTGATCCTGATCAACGGCCGTTTCCATACGGTCGACCGTGCCCAGCCGCGAGCGGATGCCGTCGCCATTGCCGATGGCAAGTTCCTTGAAGTCGGTGACGCGCAGGCCGTCATGCGCCATCGCGGCGACGACACCCAGGTCGTCGACCTGGGCGGCCGGACCGTCATTCCGGGCCTGAACGACTCGCACCTGCACCTGATACGCGGCGGCCTGAACTACAACCTGGAACTGCGGTGGGAAGGCGTGCCGTCGCTGGCCGATGCCCTCCGTATGCTGAAGGATCAGGCGCAGCGCACGCCGCATCCCCAGTGGGTGCGCGTCGTGGGCGGATGGACCGAATTCCAGTTTGCCGAACGCCGCCTGCCGACGCTTGACGAACTGAATGCCGCCGCGCCGGAAACCCCGGTGTTCGTGCTGCATCTGTATGACCGCGCGCTGCTGAATCGTGCGGCGCTGCAGGCCGTCGGCTACACCCGGGACACGCCCAATCCGCCGGGCGGCGAGATCCAGCGGGACGCGTCGGGCAATCCGACCGGCATGCTGATCGCGCGGCCCAACGCCATGATCCTGTACGCCACCCTGGCCAAAGGCCCGAGCCTGCCGCGCGAGCATCAGGTGAACTCGACCCGCCAGTTCATGCGCGAGTTGAACCGGCTTGGCGTGACCAGCGTGATCGACGCGGGGGGCGGCTTCCAGAACTTTCCGGAAGACTATGCGATCGTTGATGAACTGGCCCGCGAGGAGCAGTTGACGGTACGGATCGCCTACAACCTGTTCACCCAGAACAAGGGCGCCGAACTGGAAGACTTCCAGTCCTGGACCGAGCAGATCACGCCGGGCGATGGCAATGACTTCTACCGCCATAACGGGGCCGGAGAGATGCTGGTCTTTTCGGCCGCGGACTTCGAGGACTTCCTTGAACCGCGGCCCGAGCTGGCAGCGGGCATGGAAGACGAGCTGGAAAAAGTGGTGCGGCATCTGGTCAGCCAGCGGTGGCCGTTCCGCCTGCACGCCACCTACGACGAATCCATCAGCCGCATGCTCGACGTGTTCGAGAAGGTCAATCGCGAGATCCCGTTCGACGGCCTGCACTGGATGTTCGATCATGCCGAGACCATCACGCCGCGCAACATCGAGCGCGTCAAGGCACTGGGCGGCGGCATAGCGATCCAGCACCGCATGGCCTTCCAGGGCGAGTATTTCGTGGACCGCTATGGCGCGGATGCAGCGCGGCAGACGCCGCCCGTGGCCCGCATGCTCGAGATGGGCGTGCCGGTGGGGGCGGGCACCGATGCGACACGCGTGGCCAGCTACAACCCGTGGACAGCGCTGTATTGGCTGGTGTCCGGTTGCACGGTGGGCGGCCTTCGGCTGGCGGGTCCCGAAGGCCAGCTGTCGCGCGATGTCGCGCTGGAATTGTGGACGGCGGGCAGTGCGTGGTTCTCCAATGAACAGGCCAGGAAGGGGCGCATCCAGGCCGGGCAACTGGCCGATCTGGCGGTGCTGTCGGGCGATTATTTTTCGGTCAGCGAAGACGAGATCAAGTCGCTGGAGTCGGTGCTGACGGTAGTCGGTGGCAAGGTGGTGTACGGCGCCGATGGCTTCGCGCCACTGGCGCCACCGGCCTTGCCCGTGCTGCCGGACTGGTCGCCGGTCAAGACCGTGCCAGGCCACCATCGCGCGCTGGCCATCTCGCGGATGCGCGCCTTGCCGCACCTGTGCGCCGGTGCCTGCGGCGTGCACGGACACGGTCACGAAGCGGCGCGGGCATCGGATGTGCCCGTGGCCGACGTGACGGGTTTCTGGGGCGCCCTCGGGTGCAGCTGCTTTGCCTTCTGACATGCAAGCTGCTCCCGCCACCACCCCCTGGTCGCCGCTGCGCGTCGGGGTCTTTCGCGCGCTGTGGATCGCCACCGTGGCGTCCAACGTCGGGTCATGGATGCACGACGTCGGCGCAAGCTGGATGATGACGTCGCTCAGCCCCGATCCCCTGATGGTCGCCCTGGTGCAGGCCGCGGGCAGCCTGCCCATGTTCCTGTTCGCGCTGCCGTCGGGCGTCATGGCCGATATCGTTGATCGCCGCAAGTATCTGCTGTTTGCGCAGCTCTGGATGCTGGTGGCGGCCGCGACCCTGGGCGTGCTGGCGATGGCCGGACTGGTCACGCCGGTCGTGCTGCTGGCGGCGACCTTCGCGCTCAGCATCGGCGCGGCCATGAGTGCGCCGCCATTCCAGGCCATCGTTCCGGATCTGGTGCCCAAGGCGGAATTGCCCGGCGCCATTGCGCTGAACTCGCTTGGCATCAACATCAGCCGGGCGATCGGTCCGGCCCTGGGTGGCGTGATCCTGAGCCTGGCCGGGCCGCCCGCGGTGTTCCTGCTCAACGCGGTCTCGGTGCTCGGTATCCTGGCCGTGCTGTGGCGCTGGAAGTCGGAACCGGTGGTCAAGCGCCTGCCGCCCGAACACTTCCTGCCAGCCGTGCGCGCAGGCATGCGTTACGTGCATGCCGCGCCGCTGCTGCGCGCCGTCATGGCGCGGGCCATTGCCTTCTTTTTGTTCGGCAGCGCGGCGTGGGCGCTGCTGCCCATCATTGCGCGGCGCGAACTGGGGCTGGGGCCGGGCGGCTACGGGGGCCTGCTTGCGGCCATCGGCCTGGGCGCCATCGCCGGCGCGCTGCTCTTGCCAAGGCTGCGCAAGAAACTGTCGGCCGATGCGCTGACGGTAGCGGCCAGCATGGTGTTCGCGGCGTCGACCCTGGCGCTCGGCCTGGTGCGCAGCCCGCTCGTGATCGCCGGGGTGCTGCTGTTCTCGGGGTTCGCGTGGATCGCGGTGCTGTCGACCCTGAACGTCGGGGCGCAGCGCAGTTCGGCAGGCTGGGTCAAGGCACGCGCTTTGGCCACCTACCTGACGGTGTTCTACGGCGCGATGACCGCAGGCAGCGCCCTGTGGGGCAAGCTGGCCGCCATGCTGGGCACGCCCACCTCGTTGATCATTGCAAGCATCGGCATGGCGCTCGCGTCCGCTACCGCGTTGCGGTGGCGGCTCGACATGACGCCGGACCTGGACCTGAGTCCATCCGCGCATCTGGGCGAACCGCTGCTGGCGGCCGAACCGGCTGACGATGCCGGGCCCGTACTGATCACGGTGGAATACCAGGTGCGCCCCGACGATGTGCCTGCCTTCGTCCGCGAGGTGCATGGCCTGCGCAAGGTCCGCCGCCGCGGCGGCGCGCTGAGCTGGGGCATCTATGAAGACAGCGCGTCGCAAGGCCGCTTCATCGAGACCTTCGTGGTCGAGTCGTGGCTGGAGCATCGCCGCCAGCACGACCGGTTCACCCGCAATGACCAACGCATCAAACAACAGGTCGATGCCTTCCATATCGGCCCCGACCGGCCGCGCGTGGCGCACTACGTTGCGCCATCCGGCACCTTTTCCGATCGGCCGCCACTCGCGCGCGGCCGGCATTCCCCCCTGGAGCCATCATGAGCAATCCCAAACTCGACGTCCTGACCCCGCACAACTCGCAGATGATCTTCATTGACCATCAGCCGCAAATGGCCTTTGGCGTACAGTCGATCGACCGCCAGGTCCTGAAGAACAATACCGTTGCGCTGGCCAAGGCCGCCAAGGTGTTCCAGATCCCGACCATCATCACGACGGTGGAAACGGAAAGCTTTTCGGGCCACACCTATCCGGAACTGCTGGACGTCTTCCCGACCCAGGACATCCTGGAACGCTCGTCGATGAATTCGTGGGACGACCAGAAAGTGCGTGACGCGCTGGCCAAGAACGGCCGCAAGAAAGTCGTCGTGGCCGGCCTGTGGACGGAAGTCTGCAACAACAGCTTTGCGCTGTGCGCCATGCTCGAAGGCGACTATGAAATCTACATGGTGGCCGATGCATCGGGCGGCACGAGCAAGGAAGCCCACGACTACGCCATGCAGCGCATGATCCAGGCGGGCGTGGTGCCCGTTACGTGGCAGCAGGTCATGCTGGAATGGCAGCGCGACTGGGCCAACCGCGACACCTATGACGCCGTGATGAACATCGTCCGGGAACATTCCGGCGCCTACGGCATGGGTGTCGACTACGCCTACACGATGGTGCACAAGGCCGCTGCGCGGTCGGTCGGTTCGCACACCACGCTGGCTCCGGTCCACGCGCCCGTTCGTTAAGCCGCAGGCACGGCCGCGTCATGAGCCGGACCGTGCTGTTCATCCACGATGCGGGCGCCTCGCCAGCCGTCTGGTCGTCGTTCGTCCGGCGCTATGCCGCGTGCGGCTATCAATGCCATGCGCCGGCCTGGCCCGTGGCCGGCCCGCACGATCCGGGCGGCGTGCCGTGCCTGGCCCGCCTCATCGCGGCGCACGCCGCCTTCGCGCGGACCTTGCCGGAGCCGCCGCTGCTGATCGGACATGGCATCGGTGGCCTGATCGTGCAGGTGCTGCTCGATCACGGCATCGGCGCCGCGGGCATCGCCATTGCGCCGTTCACCTCGGGCGGCGGATGGCGGGGCCTGCTGGCCTTCCTGCGCGGCGTGACCTTCGCCGATCGCAGGTGGGCGCGCCTGTTCCGCCAGGCCGCCTTCAGCCGCGACGCGTTCATTGCATTCGACAACGATCATCGCGCGCCGCTGCTGCTCATCACGGCCGAAAATGACCGTACTATCGGAGCCGGCGCTGTCGCGGCGACCTATCGGCAGCATCGTCTGTCGATCGCCGCCACGGCATTCCGACGCTTTCCCGGGCGCAGCCACTGGCTGATCGCCGAGCCCGGCTGGGAAGCCGTCGCCGATGACGGAATGCAATGGTTTCAGCAACAATCCGGTCGATCCTGACAACTGCCGCTTGCCTGCCTGGCCAGCGGCGGCGGGTCCGTGCGTCCGGGCTCGGCATGCTGTCGCTGCGGTCCTGCTTGGCCGCGCTCTGCCTGATGGTTGTCACCCTCAACGTATTCGCCCGCGGCTTTGACGATCTGGAACATCGGCGGTGGGCCGCGGCCGATGGCGGGCCGAGCCAGGTCGGCGCACTGGCGCAAACGTCCGACGGCTATCTGTGGCTGGGCACCAATGCGTCGCTGTACCGGTTCGATGGCTTCCGTTTCACGTCCTACCAGCCCACCGCGGGTGCGCCGCTGGGCATTGTGTCGTCGCTGCTCGCAACCGGTGGGGGTCTGTGGATAGGCGAGCGGGCGGGCGGCATGGCCTTCCTGGCCGATGGCGTGCTGCGCCGTTATGGACCGCGGGAAGGCGTGCCGGACGGCGTGGTGTACGGCCTGGCGCAAGGCAAGGACGGCGCGATCTGGGCGGCGGTCAATGATGGGATGGTGCGGCACGAGCAGGGGGCATGGCGGCCGGTGGGCAAGGACTGGGGCTTGCCTGGACGCTACAGCCGCGCGGTGTTCGTGGACCGCGACGGCGCCGTGTGGGCGGCGGATGAATCGGCGCTGTTCTATCTGCCACCGGGCGCACGGCGCTTTGTTGCGACCGGCGTTGCCGTCGATTGGGCAAGCCAGATGGTGCAGACGCGCGATGGCGCCGTGTGGGTCGCCGAAAGGTATCGCGGCGTGCTGCACGAAGTGCGCAGGCAGGCAGCGGCATCGCCGGCGGCATCATCCCCGGCATCGTCGGCGGCATCATCCGCGGCATCAACAGACTCGGCCGGCTTGCGGTTCACCGTGCGTGACGTGCCGGTCGGGCAGGGCGTGAACGGCATGCTGACCGACCGGGAGGGCGCGCTGTGGGTCAGCACGGCGGGGCAGGGCGTGATCCGCATCGATCCCGACGACACGCATCGATGGACCGGGACGGTGCGCGCCGAGCCCGGCGCGACCCCTGCCGGCGTTGCCACGTTTGGCGCGCGCGATGGTCTGAGCGCCGATTCGATCTGGCCCCTGCTTGAAGACCGCGAAGGCAATGTGTGGGCGGGCACCAGCCGGGGGCTGGACCGCTTCCGCCGGCGCGCCTTGATGCCGGCGGGCTTTCCCACGGACGCGCTGAACGTGGCCCTGGCTGCCGGTGGCGACGGCGCGTTATGGGCCGGGGCCAGCAGCCGCGCCGCCATGCGCCTGCACGACGGCAGGCTGGAAACACTGTCGGCGCCCGCACCACTGACCAGCGCCATGACCGACCGGACCGGCGGGGTCTGGATGGGTGGGCCCGGTGGCATCTGGCGGTCGCAGGGATCGCACCTGGAACGCGTGGCCGGCTTGCCCTCGCAGGCGGCGCCGGATTCGTCGGTGCGTGCCATGGCGCGGGATCCTGCCGGGCGCTTGTGGGTGTCGATCAATCGGGCGGGGCTGTTCGTGCTGGAAGACGGGGTGTGGACGCGTCACCCGTCGCCCACCACCCGCCCCAGTCAACGCATGCCGGTCACCGCGTCGACCGACCGGGAAGGCACGTTGTGGTTCGGGTATCGCGACAACCTGATCGTCACGCGGGATGCGGTGGGCGACCGGTCATGGGGCGCGCCCGATGGCCTGAACGTCGGCCACATCACCGCCATGGCGCATGGAGACGGCAAGACCTGGATCGGCGGGCAGTACGGCGTCGCGCTGTTCGACGGCACGCGCTTCCACGAGGTGCTGCGGCCCGCCAACGATGCCTTCGACAACGTGTATGCGCTGATCCTGATTCCCGGCAAGCCTGGCGAGCCGGGCGCGGGCGACCTGTGGATCCAGGCCAAGGCGGGCATCTTCCATGTACCTGCCGCGGACGTCGCCGCCGCGCTGGCCGATCCCCGCACGCCCATCCGCTACCGGTCGGTGGACCGGACAGGCGGCCTCGCCAATGACCCGTATCAGGTCCTGCCCCTGCCCACGGGGGTACGCGCCGCCGATGGCCACTTGTGGTTTTCGACGAGCAGCGGCGTCGTCGGCATCGACCCGGCGCAGCGCCAGCCTGCCGACACCGGGCCTACCGCCGTCATCGAAACGCTGAGCGCCGATGGCGTCTCGCTGTCCACCCGGCATGCCCTGGATCTGCCCGCCGACACCCGCCGCATTCTTGTCGACTACACCGCGCTCAGCCTGTCGTCGCCCGAAAGCCTGCAGTTCCAGTACCGCCTGGACGGCTACGATCGCGAATGGCAGGACGTGGGTTCGCAGCGGTCCGCCATCTTCACGGGCCTGGGTGCGGGCACCTACCTGTTCCGGGTGCGGGCCTTTGACAAGGACGGGCTGCCCAGCGCGGCCGAAGCCACCTTGCCGTTCACGGTGGCGCCGGTCTTCTATCGGCAATGGGCTTTTCTGCTGTTCGTGGGCGCGGTGCTCAGTACACTGCTCTGGCTGATGTACCGCAT
Organism: Pigmentiphaga litoralis; assembly: GCF_013408655.1. NCBI lineage: Bacteria > Pseudomonadati > Pseudomonadota > Betaproteobacteria > Burkholderiales > Alcaligenaceae > Pigmentiphaga > Pigmentiphaga litoralis. The sequence goes on along the minus strand of NZ_JACCBP010000001.1, from coordinate 1,701,503 downwards.
GAACCTGAGGCGATCGGCCGATCAATTGCGCGCACGGCTTGAAGAACGGTATGCCGAACGCGAACGTATCGCCCGCGAACTGCATGACACGCTGCTGCAGGGCGTGCAGGGGCTGATGCTGCGGTTCCAGGCCGCCGCCGACAAGCTGCCGGCGGATGCGGCCGCGCGGGTTGATCTGGAACGTGCGCTGGACCGCGCCGATCAGGTATTGATCGAAGGCCGGGATCGCGTGCGGGACCTGCGCCGCCAGCCGGCCGATGACCACGACGACCTTGCTGCCGTGCTGGCCCGCCTGGCCGATGATCGCGTGCAGCCGGGCCAGCCGACCCTGCATGTGGGCGTCGAAGGCCTGCCCGTGCCCTTGCACCCGATGGTGCGCGACGAAGCCGAGCGCGTCGCCCGCGAAGCCGTGGCCAATGCGTGTACGCATGCCCACGCGACGCGCATCGATGTCGTCATGATCTACACATCTCGGGTCTTCGAGCTGCGGGTGGATGATGATGGACGCGGCATCGACCCCGCCTGGTTGACGCCGCGCGGCCGCCCCGAACACTGGGGCCTGCGCGGCATGCACGAACGCGCCGAGCGCATCGGTGCGAGCCTGGTCCTGCGCAGCGCGCCCGCGACAGGCACCCAGATCCGTTTTTGCGTGCCGGCGTCTCGCGCCTATCGCAAGGATCCGGACCGGCGTCCCCCCTTACCTTTATCCGGAGTGTCCGACACGTGACCGCGACTGCATCTCCCATCCGCGTGCTGGTCGTCGATGACCATCCCTTGCTGCGCGAAGGCATTGCCGCCGTGCTTGCCGGCCAACCCGACATGGCCTTGGTGGGCGAGGCCTGTGATGGCAACGAGGCCGTCAGGCGCCATGCCGAGCTTCAACCCGATGTGACGCTGATGGACCTGCAGATGCCGGGCGCCGACGGCATCCATGCCATCCGCGCCATCCGCGCCATGTCGCCCGATGCCCGCATCGCCATCCTGACCACCTATCGGGGCGACGTGCGCGCGTTGCACGCGATCGAAGCCGGCGCGCAGGGCTACCTGCTCAAAAGCGCGCTGCGCAAGGAACTGATCGAAGCCATCCGCACACTGGCCGCGGGCCGCCGCTACTTCCCGGCCGAAATCGCCGCCGAACTGGCCAACCACATCGGCAAGGACAGCCTGACGCCGCGCGAAGTGCAGGTGCTGCAACTGCTGGCGGGCGGCTACGCGAACAAGCAGGCCGCGTCCGAGCTGGGCGTGTCCGAAGACACGATCAAGGGCCACGTCAGCAGCCTCATGGACAAGCTGGGCGCGGCCAATCGCACGCATGCCGTGGCGCTTGGCATCGAGCGGGGCATCATCGCCGTCTAGGGCTGCCGGCAGTCATTCCACCCCCCATTTGTGGGGGGTGGTTTCCCCCTAGGGTGGTGTGGGCGCGCCGGCCATAGCCGGGCATCATCGCTGTCGTACGGCCGCGCTTGTCGGTCGTCGTGCAAGGAGCGCGCAGCATGGGCCGAGAGCAAGCCAGCCTCCTCGAAAGAGGTGCCGACGATACGTTCGTCGACGACGTGGAAACCTTGCTGTCCGACGCGCAGGCCGTGCTGGGCACCAATGCCGCAGCCGCCTGCGAATACCTGGTCCGCGCGGTGGCCTTGCTGCGAGACTCGGCCGCCCACGATCCGGGGTCCGCAGCAACGCACCGGCCCCGCGGCCTGGCCTCCTGGCAGCTGAAACGATTGACGGCCCATATCGATACGAACCTCGGCGCCCGGCTGCGCACCGCCGATCTTGCCGCCGTTGCAGGATTGAGCGTCAGTCATTTTTGTCACGCGTTCAAAACGACGGTCGGCGTGCCGCCCGCCGCCTACGTGGGACGCCGCCGCATCGAAGCGGCCCGCGCCATGATCGAAGCAACCGACGAGCCTCTGACCCGCATCGCGCACCTGCATGGCTTTTGCGACCAGTCGCATTTCACGCGGACGTTTCGCCGCGAGCTCGGCATGGCGCCGCAGGCGTGGCGCCGATTGAAGGGGGCAGGGCAGTCGTTCGCTTGATGTATAACCTTAGGCCATGTCCGTACATACCTAGGAGAAATGCATGTCAGGCACAGTGACGTCCGTCCTTGCGATCGGCGCATCCGGCAAGAACGCAGGCTTTGTGGTTCCCGAACTGGCGCGGCGTGGGGTGACCGTGCGGGGCATGGTGCGCGATGCGGCAACGACACAGCGGGTGCTGGCGCAGGGGGCGGGCGAGGTTGTGGTGGGTGACCTGCGGGATCACGCCAGCCTGGTCGCCGCCATGCGGGGAATGGACGCGGTGTACTACATGGCCCCGGCATTTTTCCCTGACGAATCGGAAGTGGGCAAGGGCGTCGTGGCGGCCGCGGTGGAAGCCGGGGTGCGGCGCTTCGTTTTTTCCGGCGTCATCCACCCGATGCTGAGCCGCCTCGTCAACCACGCGGCCAAGCCGCCGGTGGAAGAAGCAATCATCGCATCGGGCATGGAATTCACGTTGCTGCAGCCTGCCGTCTTCTACCAGAACCTGTCGCACGCCTGGCACAAGGTGGTGGAGACGGGCGTGCTGGCCGAGCCCTGGGCGCTGACGACGCGGCACACCCGCGTGGACTACCGCGATGTGGCCGAGGTCGCCGCCATCGCCTGCACGAACGATACGCTGGTCAATGGCACCTTCGAGCTGGTCGCGACCCAGCCGATGACGCGTGGCGACGTGGCGGCCCTGATGGGCGAGGTGCTGGGCCGCGACGTGCGGGCGGACGTGCTGCCGGTCGACACGGCGGTGGCCCCGTTCCCACCCGCGCGCCAGGCGGCGATGGCAAAGATGTTTGCCTGGTATGACGAACATGGGCTGATGGGTAACCGCCTGGCCTTGCGCACGATCCTGGGCCGCGAGCCGCGGACGCTGCGGGCCTACTTCGAAGAACTGGCGGCCGCGCCGGCGCACTGAGAAGGCGCATCGCAGGCCGGGCCCGCAACTTGCTGAGCATGGATGAGTACCGATCTTATCTTTGGAGCACACCATGCGATTTACCCATGCGGTCCTGGGCGCGAGCGCGTCCTGCCTTGTCCTGATGTCATCGAGCCTGATGGCGCAATCGACCGCACCCGCCGGTTCGTCGGCCAGCAAGGCGCCCGCCGCGACCGCGTCGAAAGCGTCGGTCGAACTGTCGGCCGGCGACAAGCGCTTCCTGGAAAACACGGCGCAATCCGGCTATTCGGAAGTCGAGGGCAGCAAGCTGGCCCTGGAAAAAACCAAGAGCCCGAAGATCCGCGCCTATGCGCAGCGCATGATCAAGGATCACGGCGTCATGCAGAAGGACCTGGAAGCGCTGGCCAAGCGCAAGGGGTATGAACTGCCGACCGAGCCATCGCTGGCGCAGCGCGCCCAGCTCAAGGCACTGGGTGCACTGAGCGGCACCGAGTTCGAAAAGATGTATTCGAGCCATATCGCGATTGCCGGTCACGACAACACCGTGCTGGCTTTCCAGAACGCCACGACGCAGACCGAAGACAAGGACGTCCAGGCCTTTGCAAAGAAGCATATCGGCATGCTGCGTGACCACCTGGATGGCGCACGCCAGATCGGCCCGACCGACCACGGCATGTAAGTCACCCGCGCAAGGAGGTTTGGCCCGTCAGAGTCCTGACGGCCAGGTCTCCGCAGCGCCATCGCGGTGCTCGCCCGGCAAGGGCGTCACCGCATGCGTCTCGGCAATCCATACCATCGCATCGAACTGATCGGCCAGGCACGCACTGGCATAGTGGCTGAGCAGTTCGGTGTCCGGCCGATAGATAACGCCAATGAAGCGTTCCAGCCGCGACTTGGCAAGATAGTCGCGCAAGGGCCCGCGCCGCGCGGCCTGTAGATCGATCAGGAAGCGTGGCAGGCCTGTCTGGTGCAAGCAATGTTCGTGGCTGTCTTCACGGGACGGCAGCACCTGCTTGATTTCCATGGGTCCATCCCAGTCCGATGCCGCGGCCACCGTGCCGGTATGCGTGCTGAAACCGATCAGCACGGCTGCATCGCCATACCGTTCCCGGCACAGCTGCCCCAGATTGAATTCGTCGCGCCGCCGGCCCATGTCGGTCGCTGCAGCGTTGCCGATGTGCGAGTTGTGCGCCCAGACCACGGCCTTGGCGTCGGGCCCATTGGTCGAGAGCAGGGTGTCCAGCGTTTCGAACATATGGGTGTCGCGCAAATTCCAGCTGTGGGCGGATCCCTGGTACAGGGTGCGGTAGTACCTTTCGGCGGACGCCACCAGGCGTGCGTTCTGGGCGGCGTCGAAGTAGCGGGGATCCTTGCGGACATAGTCCATCCGTTTGTCCAGCAGCGCCTGCAGCTGCGCCAGCACCGGCGCTTCGCACGTGTCACGGGCGCGGTCCCATGCCGAGCTGGCGTACTGGACCGGGTCGTCTTGCCAGCGTTCCAGGCAGCTGTAGCGTTCGCGCGCTTCGGCCGCGGCGGCGGGATCGACTTCCTGCAGATAGGCCAGCACCGCTGACATCGAACTGGCCATGCTGTACATGTCGAGCCCGAAGAAGCCGGCTCGTTCGCCCAGCGGCCGGCTGGCGTTGAAGTCGTGGAGCCAGTCAACGAAATCGAGCACATCGGTATTGCGCCACATCCATTCCGGAAAACGGCTGAACGGTACCTGCCCATCGCGCAGCGCAGGGCGCTCGCGCACGTGCGCATCGATCACGGCGGCGTCAGGCCAGTCCGCTTCGACGGCAACCAGGCGAAAGCAGTGGGCCTCGATCAAGTGGCGGGTGATCGCGGCGCGGGCCTGATAGAACTCCGACGTGCCGTGACTGGCTTCGCCCAGCAGCACGACACGCGCATTTGCATAGCGATCAAACCATTCCTGGAACGTGGGCGAGTCGAAGTCGGCGAACGGCACGGCGGCTTCGCGAAGCAAGGCTTCGGGCCGCAACGAGGTGGCTGAGGAGGGGGAGGAAAAGTAGGACATGGGGCGTTCCTGCGATCGATAGCTTCGGGTCGCGGGCACGCATCCCGCATGCCTGGCGGGGCATGCCGACCGCAGATCCCACTGCGATGACGATAAATATATTGACGTGTCACAACCCGTATATTTATAGTGAACCCACTTCCTTGTCACCGGCCCGGGTGTTTTGCCCGGCCCGGCGACGCCACGCCGCAGCGGCCTTTCTGCCGCCTGCGGGACGCGCTTCATTCCTCTGTTCCGCCGGGTGCCTCCGGCAGTCTTCACCCTTTGTGCCTTGCTGCGCAGGCGTTCCTGCGCGTGTCCGACTTCGCTCCACACGGCAGTGCCATAAGAAAACTCCAGCACCACGGAGGAGACGATTGGGTATCCATGACTCGACGCATACGGGGAACACCATGAAAGTGACGCACTTCCTGAGCTTGTCCGCAACAATCTGCCTGCTGGCCGGCGCCACCTCGGTCCAGGCGCAATCCTGGCCGCAACGTCCCATCCGCTTCATCGTGCCGTTCGCCGCGGGCGGCAGCACCGACAGCATCGCGCGCATCACGGCCGAACGGCTGTCGGTCGCGCTGGGCCAGCCCGTCGTGCTGGAAAACAAGCCGGGCGCCAGCGGCCTGATCGCCGTGCAGACCGTGCAGCGCGCGCCCTCCGATGGCTACACGCTGCTGGTGGCCGCCATGCCGGTCATCGTGATCCTGCCCAAGATTTCGCCGGTCCCGTTCGATCCGCTCAAGGACTTCGTGCCGATCACCAACTTCGCGACCAACCCGTTCTTGCTCGCGGTGAGCAAGAACGTGCCCGTCAATACCGTGAAGGAACTGGTCGACTACGCCAAACCGCAGCCGGGCAAGCTCAACTTCGCGTCGGGCGGCTCGGGCAGCGTGTCGCACCTGTCGGGCGCCCTGTTCGTGAAGCGCGCCGAACTCGACATGATGCACATCAGCTACAAGGGCGACGTGCCTGCCGTGGCGGCCATGATCGCAGGCGACGTCACCATGTACTTCGGCAACGTGCCCGTGCTCGCGCCGCAAGCCAAGGCCGGCAACATCAAGCTGCTGGGTGTGACCAGCGACAAGCGGCTTCCGGAATTGCCGGATGTGCCGACGATTGCGGAGACCTACCCGGGCTTTCGCACACTGACCTGGAACGGCCTGATGGCGCCTGCCGGAACGCCCGCCGCCATCGTCGATCGCATCGCCATGGAAGTGAAAAAGATCGCCGCCGACCCGACCTATCAGGAACGCATGAAGCAGTTGGGCGTGCAGATCGTGGCCGATACGCCTGCTGAATTCCGCAAGGCCATCAGCGCCGACATCGATCTGTTCGCGGACGCGATCCGGTCGGCCAACCTCAAAGTCCAGTGAACGGGCGAACCCGCATGGGGACATCGGCCACGCTGTCCGCGCCCGGCGTGACGACCTACGATTACGTGATCGTGGGCGGTGGGTCGGCAGGTTGCGTGCTTGCCAACCGGTTGACGCAGGACGACGGCGTGACGGTGCTGTTGCTCGAAGCCGGGGGATGGGACAACGACCCCTTGATTCATATTCCCCTGGGCCTGGGCCGGATGCTGCAGAAGCGTTCGCACGACTGGGGCTACGCGAGCGAGGCGCAGGACGAGACGGCCGGCCGCCGCATCGAATGCGCACGCGGCAAGGTGATCGGCGGGTCGTCGTCCATCAACGCCCTGGCCTATGTGCGCGGCCATCGCAGCGACTTCGACCGGTGGGCCTCGCGGTATGGGCTGCCTGACTGGGACGCGGCGCACACGCTGCCGTACTTCCTGCAACTGGAAGACTGGCAAGGCCCGGCCAGCTCATGGCGCGGCAAAGGCGGGCCCATCACCACCCGCTATTCGACCTACCAGGATCCTTTGATCTCTTCGTATCTGGCCGCGGCGGGCGAAGCGGGACATACGCTGCGCGACGATCTGAATGGCGAGGTGCTCTCCGGCTTCGGGCGCTCGCAAGTCACCATCCGCGACGGCCGGCGTTGCAGCAATGCCGTGGCCTACCTGCGGCCCGCGATGAAGCGCCGGGGGCTGACCGTGCGCACGCATGCGCTGGCCACCCGCATCGAGTTGACGGGCGACCGTGCGACAGGGGTGGCCTACGTTCGTCATGGCAAGCACCATGTTGCGCAGGCGCGGCGCGAAGTGCTGCTGGCAGGCGGCGTGATCAACACGCCGCAATTGCTGATGCTGTCAGGGATCGGCGATCCGGCGCAGATGGCGCCGCATGGCATCGACACGCACACGGCGCTGCAAGGCGTCGGCCGCAATCTGCAGGACCACATCGCCGTGCTGCTGAGCTTTTCACGCAAGGCGGCCGGACCGTTTCCGGATCGCATGCGCGCCGATCGTGTGGTGAGCGACCTGGCGCGCGCCTGGTTGTTCGGTGATGGCGCGGCGACCAACGTGCCGGGGGGTGCAGCAGGCTATGAAGCCACGCGGCTCGGCCTGGAAGGACCCGATGTGCAGTATCTGCTGGCCGCCGCGCCGTTCCATGCGCAGCCCTGGCTGCGTCCGTGGCGCGCGCCGTTCGACGACGGCTTTGCGGTGCGGGTGGTGGCGCTGCATCCGGAAAGCCGCGGGCAGGTAACGCTGGCCAGCGCCGCGCCCGAGGACCTGGCCGTCGTCCACCAGAACTTCCTGTCGCACGACAATGAGTGGGCCAGCCTGCGCGCGGGCATCCGGTCGGTGCGCCGGATCATGGCCCAGCCTTCCCTGCAGGCCTTCGTGGGCGAAGAACGCATGCCGGGCCCCGGCTGCCTGGACGACGACGCGCTGAACGCGCACATCCGCAAGACGGCCATCACGGTCCACCATCCTTGCGGCACCTGCCGCATGGGCGCCCCGGACGATCCGGACGCGGTGGTCGATGCGCAGTTGCGCGTGCGTGGCGTGCAGGGCCTGCGCGTCGTGGACGCGTCGGTCATGCCCGACCTGATCGGTGGCAATATCAACGCGACGGTGACGATGATCGCCGAAAAAGCGGCGGACCTGATCCGCGGCCGCGCGCCGCTGGCGCCCTGGCTTCCCGAAGGCACGACGCCTTCGTCCCCACTGAGGAGAAACGCATGACATTCCCGACGGCAAAATTGCTGATCAATGGTGAGCTGGTGGGTGCCTCGGACGGCGCCGAGATGGACTCGGTGAATCCGTCCGATGAGTCGCTGCTGGGCCGAGCCGCGCATGCCACCGCCACCGATGTCGCGGACGCGGTCAAGGCGGGCGAGGCGGCCTGGCCGGCATGGCACGCGCTGGGCGTGGACCGCCGCGCCGAGGTGATGCGCACGCTGGCTGCGCGCATCCGCGACCGCAAGGAAGAGATCGCCCGCACCGAAACGCGCGACACCGGCAACCTGTACCGCGCCATGCTTGGCGATGTGGAACGTGCCGCCTCGCGCATCGAGTTCTATGCCGGCCTGGGTCACGCCATGACAGGCCATACCTATCCGGCCACGCCCAACCATATGCACCTGTCGGAGCGCGAACCGTTTGGCACCGTCGGCCGCATCGTGGCCTTCAATCATCCCTTCTATTTTCTGGCGTCGCGGGTTGGCGCGCCGTTGATCGCCGGCAATGCGATGGTGCTGAAGAGCCCGGATCAGGCGCCGCTGTCGGGCGGCATCTTTGCCGAGATCTGCCGTGACGTGCTGCCGCCCGGGGTGGTCAACATCATGCACGGCAGCGGCGCGCAGACGGGTGATGCGCTGGTGCGGGATCCCCGCGTGAAGCGGCTGGGCTTCATCGGATCGGTGGGCACGGCCAGGGCGATCCAGCGGTCGGCGGCCGAGGTGGCCATCAAGCACATCACGCTGGAGCTGGGCGGCAAGAACATGATGGTCGTGCTGCCCGATGCGGATCTGGACAAGGCCGCGGCGCTGGCCGTGGCCGGCATGAACTTCGAATGGCAGGGCCAGTCCTGCGGGTCGACCAGCTGCCTGATGCTGCACGAGTCGATCCACGATGCGGTGCTGGAACGCATCGTGGCCCGCATGAAAACAATCAACGTGGGTGATCCGTTTGAAAGCGGGTCGGGCATGGGTCCGCTGATCAGCGCCGCGCATCACGGCAAGGTCATGGCCGCGATCGACAAGGGCACGCAGCAGGGCGCCCGGCTGCGCGTGGGCGGCGAGCGGCCCGCGGGCAGCGCCTTTGCCAAGGGATATTGGGTCGCGCCGACGCTGTTCAGCGACGTCGATCCGGGCAGCGCCCTGGCGACCGAAGAAATCTTCGGACCGGTGCTGAGCGTGGTGCGCTGGTCCACTCCCGACGACGTGCTGAAGATGGATGCCGCCTCGTCGCTGGGGCTGACCGCGTCCGTCGTCGCCACCGACGTCAGCAAGGCCATGGCGTTCGCGCGCCGGCTGCGCGTGGGCTACGTGTGGATCAATTGCGTCGGCCCGCACTACACCGGCGTGCCGTATGGCGGCTTCAAGAACAGCGGCGTCGGCCGCGAAGAAGGACTGGAAGAAATCCTGAGCTACACGGATCTGAAGTCCATCACGATCGCCGTGCCGGCGTTGTGATGGGGCGGGCCACCGCTTTCGGATGAGGCTGTTCGATGGACGGCCCAAAGCCGGATGCAGGATGGGCGGGCGTAGGCATGCGGTTTACGCTGCAAGGGTCGGGTAAGTCGCGGTGTGCGGTTGCCCTTATTGCCCGCTCTCGGGAGCCGCCCCATGCCTGCCCAATCTGTCCTGCACCCCGCTGTCCAAACCCCGTCTTCCTTGGGGTCGTCGCCCCTTACCCTGCCGGTCCTGCGCGATCCGTATTCGGTCGCCTACCTGCGCGGGGGCGCGGCCGACGCCGTTCGCACGGCCATCTTCGTTCTGCTTGAACGCGGCGCGCTGATCCAGTCCGGACCCATGCTGGTGCGCGCCCGCCGCATCGACGCCTTCGGGCTGCGGCCGCTGGAACGCCGCGTGCTGGACCGCTACAGCGTGCCGCATACCCTGGGCACCGTGCTGCATGACATTCCCTTCCTTGAACACGCGACGGCCGACTGCGATGCCACGTTGAAGGCCGCGGGCCTGCTGGACCGTCGCCCTCCGCCCGACCTGGCGACGCAGCGCGCGTTGCGGTGGGCGCTGGTCGGCTTGCTCGGTCTGTTTGCTGTCGGGATTGCCTGGATGTCGCTGGGCTGGATGGCCAGCATCTGGACGGGCGCCGCGGCGCCTTCAGGTGGCGGCACGGTCGTGGGCCTGGCCGGCTGGACCGCGCAGGCCGCGGCCAGTCTGCCGCTGGCTGCCACCGCCTATCTGATGTTGAAGCCGGCGCGGCGGCGGGTGACCCGTGCCGGGCGCGCGGCGCTTGCCGACGTCACGGAGCAGCACCGGTTCCGGCTGGCGCTCGGCCCGCAGGAACATGCCGGGATGGACGATGCCTTGTGGCTGGCGGCGGTGGTCGGGGTGGGCGCCTTGCCTGCCGATCATTACCCGGCGGTGGACGTCGTCATGGCCCGTGCCGCCGGCACGCAGCCGGCGTGTCAGCGCAACACGCGATCCAGCAGCCCGCGCACCCCGCCGCGTCGCTTGTCGGGCGTCTCGAACACCACATTGAACAGCCTGCGATAACTATTGGCCGGACAGGTCAGCGCACGAACGCCGTGCCAGGCATCCGCGGTGTTCTTGAACAGGAAGCTGCGGTTGTCGCGAATGTCCATCGCGACCTCGCCCCGGAAATCCCCGAAGTCGGGATTCATGGCGGGCACCTGCTTGCCGTCCAGGGCCAGGATGCTGCCCCCCCATTCTTCGCGCCAGTCTTCCTTCGTATTGAAGTAGAAGATGTGCGTGCCGACCTTGTCGCGCGCGTCCAGATGCGGTGACACCTCGGACCCGGTCGTTCCGACATGCCAGGCGAACCGCGTGACGATGCGGTCGGTGCCCAGCGCCTTCACGATGAAGCGGCGGTAGGTTTCGTCCGTTTTCAACTCTTCAATGAATGCCTGCCAGACGTCCGGCAGGCGATCGTGCGTGGTGTTGCCCGTGTCGCCGGTCAAGCCGTAATCCCCTTTGCCCTGCCGGTGGTAGATCGACGTTTCGTACGCCAGGTAATAGCGATCGTGCGGGCGCTGGCCATGGCTGCGCACCAGACCGTCGTGGCGCTCGAACGCGGTCAGCGGCGGAAAGGTGGCGTTGAGTTCGGCAAAGGCATCGTCCGTCAGCATCTGGCGGAAGTCGGCCCACGGGAAGGCGGGGCTGGTGGCAAGGCGTTGGGCCTCGGCATCGGTCAGGGCGGAATCACGAAGAAAGCGGGGCATGGCGGCAACCGGAAAAAAGCAGGCCTGCTGATCATAATCCCGGCGCGCAGGGGCAGGCCGATCGCACATGTCGAATTTGTGTCGAATCTGGATGAGCCAAAATTCGACACCGCTTCCGGAGAATGCATCGGGTTGTGTTCCCTTGAGCCCGTCATGCCGTCGTCCCTTCCACTTGCCTTGCCCCTGTCCGGCCTGCGCGCCGCTGCGCATGCTACCGCGCGCCGCGTCGATGATGCCTTGACGGCGCCCCGGTCGCCCCGGCGGATCGTGCTGTGGTTGACCCTATGGTTGATGGTGTCCTCCAACTGGACCCTGTGGCTGAGCATTTCGCGCCTGAGCGGTACCGGGGGGGCAGCCTTGCAGGCCCTGGCGGCCATGGCCGTGCTGGTCGGGGGCGCAACCGCGGCCATGCTGGCGCTGACCGCGTGGCCGCGCGGCATGAAGCCGCTCTGGTTCGCGGTCGTGCTGATCGCAGGGTTCGCGCAGCACTACATGCTGGCCTACCACGTGGTGATGGATCCCACGATGATGGTGAACGTCATGCAAACCGACATGCATGAAGCGCGCGACATGCTGAGCGCCCGCCTGGTGGTGGACGTGCTGCTGGTGGCGGGGCCGGCGGCCTGGGCGTTGTGGCGTGTGCGCATCGCACCCGCCCATGCGTGGACCCATGCCTGGCGCAACGCCGTGCTGCTGGTGGCCGCGCTGACGGTGGGACTGGCGGCAGGGCTGCTTGGCTTTCGTGTGCTCGGCCCGTTGATGCGCAACAACGTCGAACTGCGTTACACGGTCAATCCGCTGTCCAGCCTGTATTCGACGATCAAGCAGGCGTCCGACTCCGTGCGCAGCAAGGGGCCGCTCGCCATCGTGAGCGGCGACGCGGCCTTGGGGCCGACGTACGTGGGCAATGCGCGGCCACCCCTGTTCGTGCTGGTGGTCGGCGAGACGGCTCGGGGCGACCATTTCAGCCTGAACGGGTATGGCCGCCTGACCAATCCGCGGCTGGCGCAAGCCGGCGTGCTGAGCTGGACCCATCTGCAATCCTGCGGCACCAGCACGGCGGCATCCGTGCCCTGCATGTTCTCGCCGCTGGGCAAGACAGGCTTCGAGGCACGCAAGAACGACACTGAAAATCTGCTTGATGTGCTGTCGGCCTCGGGCCTGGCGGTGCTCTGGGTCGACAATCAGTCGGGCTGCAAGGGCGTATGCGCGCGGGTGCCAACGGCATCGACCACCTGCAATGCCGACGAATGCCTGGATGACTTCCTGCTGAATGGGCTGGATGCCCGTATCGCCGCGCTGCCTGCCGAACGGCGCGCCCGCGGGGTGGTGGTCGTTCTCCACCAGATGGGCAGCCATGGTCCGGCGTACAGCCACCGGTCGGGTCCGTCGTCCAAGCACTTCCTGCCGGAATGCCGGAACGTGACGCTGTCGGCCTGTACCCATGACGAGTTGGTCAATGCCTTTGACAACAGCATCGTGGCCACCGATGCCATGCTGGCCGACACCATTGTCTGGTTGCGCGGTCAATCGGCGCACTTCGACACCGGCATGCTGTATGTCAGCGACCATGGCGAATCGCTGGGCGAAAACGGCCTGTACCTGCATGGCATGCCCTATGTGTTCGCACCCGATGAGCAGAAGCACGCGGCCATGATCGCGTGGCTGAACGGTGGCCTGGCGGCTCGGACCGCGGTGCGGGCCGAATGCGTGGCGCAGGGCCTGGGCCAGCCCGTGACGCACGACGTGATGTATCACACGGTATTGGGCCTGATGGACGTGCGCAGCGCCACCTATCGGCCGTCGCTGGATGTGCTGGAGGCGTGCCGCAGCGCGGGGTGAGGGCTGCAGGAAGGGCCAGGGGCCGGCGCCCGGGTTTTACACCTGGTTGCGCCGTCAGGGGCGATGGCCGTGCGAGGATAGCGCCTGCCGGCCCTGCGCCCCTGTATTGCCTTGAAGGAAGTGCCCCATGATTGAAGTTCACCATCTGAAAGAGTCCCGCTCGCGCCGGATCACCTGGCTGCTTGAAGAGCTGGGCCAGCCCTATACCGTGATCAGCTACGACCGCGATCCGGCCACGCGGCTCGCACCCCCCGAACTGAAAGCGATCAGCCCGCTGGGCAAGGCCCCGGTGATTCGTGATGGCGGCCGTGTGCTGTTTGAGTCTGGCGCCATCATCGACTACCTGGTCCGCCGCTACGGCGCCGGCCGCCTGGCGCCGGCGATCGACAGCGACGATTACGACCGCTACATGCAGTTTCTTCAGTATGCGGAAGGATCGGCCATGTTGCCGGTCATGCTCAAGCTGTATGTGGGCCGCCTGAAGGAAGCCGGCGCGCCCCTGCATCCGCGCATCGAAAGCGAAATCGACAATCACATCGGCTTCATCAATGATGAGCTGGGCAAGCGCGACTACATTGCCGGCGATGACTTTTCCGCCGCCGACGTGCAGCTGTCCTTTGTGGTGCAGCTTGCGCTGCAGTTCTATGGCAAAGACAAGTGGCCCAATGTGACGGCGTATGTGGACCGCCTCGAAAGCCGTCCTGCCTACCAGAAGGCCCTTGCCGAACACGGCGCATGATCGGGTAATCAAGAGATCAGGTAATCAAGAGTGACTACGACGAAGGTTCGGGCAGGGATCGCCTTGCCCGTGATGTGTTTCGGGGTGGCGGTGGCGCCATCCCTGCAGGCCGCCGATGCGCCTGCCGTGTTGGCTCCCGTGGTGGTGACGACGTCGCGCACCGAGGCCTTGTTGAAGGATGTTCCCGCGTCCGCCAGCGTGGTCGATGGCGAGACCATGCGCGACATGCGCCCGCAGATCAACCTGTCGGAAAGCCTGGGCGCGGTGCCCGGGCTGCAGATCCAGAACCGCCAGAACTACGCGCAAGACCTGCAGATCTCGATCCGCGGTTTTGGTGCGCGGTCGACGTTCGGCATTCGCGGACTGCGGGTGTACGTGGACGGCATTCCGGCCACCTTGCCCGACGGGCAGGGCCAGACATCGAACATCGACATTTCGTCGGCGGACCGGGTCGAGATCCTGCGCGGGCCGTTCTCGGCCCTGTACGGCAATTCGTCAGGCGGCGTGATGCAGGTGTTCACGCAGGACGGCAAGGGACCGCCCACGCTGGGCGCGTCGTTTTCGGCAGGCAGCTATGGCACCTGGCGCTACGGGCTGAAGGCGACTGGCGAAGTCGGTACGGCAGGTCGCGCCGGCCAGTTCGACTACGTGCTCGACGTGAACCGCATGACGACCGAGGGTTATCGCGATCACAGCGCAGCCCGCAAGAATCTGGCAAACGCGCGGCTGGGCTGGCGGCTCGATGACGACAGCACCCTGACGATGACGCTGAACAGCGTCGATCTGACCGCGCAGGATCCGCTGGGCCTGACGCGCGGCCAGTTCGACACGTCACCTGGGTCCGCGGCGCTGGCGCAGCAGTACAACACCCGCAAGACGGTGTCGCAGACGCAGGGCGGCCTGCTGTACGAACGCCGCATCGATGCTGACAACGACTTTCGCGCCATGCTGTATTACGGGTCGCGGTCGACGACGCAATATCAATCGATCCCGCCTGCGGCCCAGCTCAACCCGACGCAGGCCGGCGGTGTGATCGATCTGGATCGCGACTACGGCGGGGCCGACGTGCGCTGGACGCATCGCCGCACGATGGGCGGCCGCCCGGTCGTGCTGATCGCAGGCCTGGCCTACGATTCGCTGGCCGAGCGCCGCAAGGGCTACAACAACTTCACGGGAACGGGCGCGCAGCAGGTGGTCGGTGTCATGGGCGCGCTGCGTCGCGACGAAGACAACACCGTCAGCAATCTGGATCCGTACGTGCAGGCGTCGTGGCAATTCCTGGACAAGTGGACACTGGAAGGCGGGCTGCGGTACAGCACCATCCGGTTCAAGTCGGACGACAACTACATCGTCGGCGTCAACGGCAATGACAGCGGCAGCACGCGCTTTCGCAAGGCCTTGCCTGTGGCGTCCTTGCGGTATGCGGCCACCGACACATTGAACCTGTATGCGACCGCGGGGCGGGGGTTTGAGACCCCCACGCTCAACGAGTTGTCGTACCGGCCTGACCAGACGCCGGGGCTCAACTTCGCGCTGCAACCGGCCACCAACACCACGGTCGAAGTCGGCGCGAAGTCGACGGTGGCTGGCGGTCTGTTGACGGCCGCGCTGTTCCGCACCACGACCGACGACGAAATCGTGACGGCGTCCAACAACAATGGTCGCGCCACGTTCCAGAACGCCGGCCGTACGCGGCGGCAGGGTGTCGAGCTGGGATGGGACGGCTACTTTTACGATCAATGGCGTGCCCAGGTGGCCTACACCTGGCTCGATGCGCAATATCGTGACACGGTGTGCGCGGTGGCGCCGTGCGCCACGCCGGCCATCACGTCCGGGGCGCGCATGCCCGGCGTGGCGCGCCAGTCGGCCTTTGCATCGGTAGGATGGGTGCCGCCCAAAGGCTTTCGCGCCACGGTCGAAGGGCGCTACCTGAGCAAGGTGTTCGTTGACGATCGCAACACCGACGCATCGCCGTCGTACATGGTGGCGGCCCTGGCCGCGGGCTATGTGACCAGCGCCGGCCCCTGGCGGCTGAACCTGTCTGCCCGAGTGGACAATCTGTTCGACCGCCGCTACGCTGGGTCGGTGATCGTCAACGAGTCCAATGGACGGTACTTCGAGCCGGCGCCCGGCCGCAATTGGATGGTGGGCGGCGGGGCGACCTATACGTTCTGAACTTTCTTACCTCGCTAACCAAGAGGAATGCACAGACATTCCCTGCCCATGGAGACACCATGCAAGAACCTTCGACCCAGTCCGGGCCGGTCCGCGCCTATGCGGATCCGGCCTATCAACCTTTGTGCAAGACGCTGGCGGATGTCCGGCAGAACATCGACGCCCTCGACGACCAGATCGTTGCGCTGATCGCGCAGCGCGCCATGTACGTGAAGGATGCCGCGCGCTTCAAGCGCGACGCCTTCCAGGTGTCGGCCCCGGCGCGCCAGGAAGAGGTGTTCGCCAAGGCGCGCGCGCTGGCGCAGCGTCACGATCGCGGCTTTGCGCATCTGGACGAAGTGGTCGACGCTACCTACCGCGCGATGGTTGCCGCATTCATTGCGAACGAGCAGCGCTATTTCGAGAAAATGGTCCAGGTCGGAGACGCAGCATGAGCCGGCGTCCGATCGTTGCATCTGTCCACCACCTGGCCAGCGCCCGGGAGCCGGCTGCCCGGCGCCGTACCGTGCTGACGCTTGGCGCGTCCTTGATGGCGATGGCTTTGAGCGGGGCCGCGCTGCCCGTCCTGGCGGCCGATGCCTTTCCGTCGCAGCCCTTGAAGCTGGTGGTGCCCTTCGGTCCGGGATCGAGTCCCGATCAGGTAGCGCGCATCGTTGGCGAGAAGGCAGGCGCGCTGCTCGGCCAGACCATCGTCGTGGAAAACAAACCCGGCGCCAGCGGCAACATCGGCACCAATGCCATCGCCACGGCCAAGCCCGACGGCTATACCTTTGGTGTGTCGATCACCGGCCCGCTCGTCAACAACACGTTGCTGTTTGACAAGCTGCCCTATGACCCGGTCAAGGACCTGTCGCCACTGACGCTGGCCGTGCATCAACCCAATGTGCTGGTGGTGCGCAGCGATTCCGGCATCGCCAACATCGCGCAGTTGCTGGAGATGCTGAAGAAGCAGCCGGGCAAGTCAAACTTCCCGTCGACGGGGGCGGGCACCGTGTCGCATTTGTCGGTCGAACTGATGCTGCAGCAGATCGGCAGCAGCGCCACCCACGTTCCGTATCCCTCGTCGCCCGCGGCGTTGACGTCGCTGGTCGCCGGGGACACGCAGTTCGGCGCACTGCCGCCCGTTGCCGTCATGCCGATGGTGAAGGAAGGGCGCCTGAAGGCCCTGGCGGTCACGTCATCGCGCCGGTCGGCCTTGCTGCCCGACATTCCGACCCTGGCGGAAGTGGGCGTGCCCGGGATCGAAGGGTCTGCCTGGATAGGTTTTGTCGTCGGCTCCAAAGTGCCCGCGGCGATCCAGAAGACCTTGTCGGACGCGCTTATCGCTGCCCTGCAAGACCCCACCGTGCGCAGCCGCCTGCAGGCCGTGTACATGGACCCGGTCGGAGAATCGCCCGCGGCATTCCGCAGCTACATGGACGATGAACTCAAACGCTGGGGCCCCTTGATCAAGAAATTGAACCTCAAATCCGAATAGCGTTCGGCAATGTGTAAGCTGTCATTTTGCTGAAAGCCAAGGTCAATAAAGTGCGTCATCACTCACGAAAGGATGACGCATGGACCGCAGGACGTTTGGAAAGAAAGTCAGTGTGATCGCCGCCGCGCTCGCCGGATCGGGGGCGCTGGCTGCGTGCGGGGGTGGCGACGATGATGCCGTTGGCACCAACCCGACCACGCCGCCCACCACGCCACTGGCTCCGTTGCCCACCACGCGTTTCAGCAGCGACCGCCTTGTGCTGTCCGAACCCATGCTGCAGTTGCCCACGGCCGATACGGTACGTGTCGTGTGGTTCACCGAATTCGAAGGCAAGGACCACCAGGTCCGCTACGGCGCGTCGCTGGACCGCGCCGTTCCTGCCACCTCGCGCAAGATGTCCCGCATGTATGAGGACAAGACGTCCAAGGTCACCGGCCGCACGTACACCGGCGTGACCGAGCGCGACATCTGGCGCCATGAAGCCACCGTGACAGGCCTGACCGCAGGCGTGCGGGTGCCCTATGTCGCGGTCAGCAGCGATGGCACGAAAGCCATGCGCAGCGACGACAACACCCTGCAGGCGCTGCCGGCCGTGGGCCAGACCACACGCCTGTTGCTGACGTCCGACCTGCAACTGAAGAAGATGGCCGCGGCCAATTACGAGCGCGTGGCCGAGACGCTGGCCCCGATCGACGGCGTGCTGTTTGCCGGCGATCTGGTCAACGTGCCTAACCGCGCGTCGGAATGGTTCGACAACAACGTACCCGATGCGCCGCCATTCTTTGCCGCGATGCAAGGCACGATGACCAAGTGGCAGCCGACATCCACGTACACCGGCGGCGCGCTGCTGCAGAACGCGTGGATCATGCCTATCCTGGGCAATCACGAGTATTCGGGCCGGTGGCGTCCCCAGACCAACGACCTGGGCACCATGTTCAATGACCCGCAGCCGCTCTGGTATGCCGAGATGCGCTATGCGCAGCAGGCCGCGACGATCAACCCGACCAACGACCCCAAGGTCCGTGCGACCTGGATCGCCGACAATTCCTTCGAGACGATTTCGTACGAAGAGATGTTCACGCTGCCCGAAGGGCCGGATGGCAAGCGTTACTACTCGCAGCGTCTGGGCGACGTGCATGTGATCGCCATGGATGGCAACCGCATCTGGCGCGGCTGGGGCGCCAACAGCAAGGGCAAGCTGAGCGAAACGCTTGCGGATGTCAACAATCCCGACGCCTGGGGCTTTGGCGACTTCCAGTTCTGGCCGTTCGGCAAAGGCTCGCGCCAATACACGTGGCTGCAGGGCGTGCTCGATAGCGCCGAGTTCAAGTCGGCCAAATACAAGATCGTGATGGTGCACCAGTCGGTATTCGGTTTGGGCGACAACGCGATCCCGACCATGGCCCAGACCAAGGTCAGCTTCGACTACGAAGACACCAACGGCCAGCGCCGCATCCTGGGCCCGCTTGCCTTGCCGATCAGCGCCGCCACCTGGGCCTCGGACATCCAGCCCATCATCGCGGCCAAGCGCATGCGCTACGTCAAATACGATTATCCGCTGGCCGAAGACGTCTGGAAGACGGACATCGAACCGCTGCTGGTCGCAGCCGGTGTGCAACTGGTCCACGTCGGCCACTCGCACCTGTGGTGCCGTTCGAAAGTTGGCAATCTCAACTATATCGAGACGTCCAACGTCGGCAACACGTATGGCGCCTATGTAGCGGGCCTGGCGCCCAAGCGCACGGCCATCCCGGCCTTGTCGGCCACGCAGCCGCATACGACGCTGACCTGGAACCAGGCGGACTATCCCCTGGACGGCGATCCCCACGGCCGCCCCATCGTCGCGCCCAACCTGCGCAACGTCATGGCCGAACTGGCCGGCACCGGCAACGTCCCGTTCCTGTCGAGCAACGACATCACGGCCTACAGCGTGTTCGATTCCAAGGCCGGCACCATCAGCAGCTACGCCTTCGACACCCGCTACCCCGCCCGCGCCCCCATCAAGTTCGACGAGTTCCCCTTGATCGGTTGATCAGGAAGCGCCGCCCGACCCAAGACGCCGCAACCAAGGGCACAGCGGATCTGGCTTTGCCAGTCCGCCAGTGCCGCCCCTGGGGGGGGGGCGCGAAGCGCCCAGGGGGGCTGAACATTGGCATAATCTCGTTATGCCTCCCTCAGATAACAATAGCGCCGGGCTCACCCGGCGCCAGTCCATCTTCATCTTTGCCTGCTTCGCGATCGCCTATTTCTGTTCCTACGGCTTGCGATCAGTCAATGCCGTGCTGGCGCCCTACATCACGCAGGATCTGAAGCTCAACACGTCCCAACTGGGCTGGCTCTCGTCAGCCTTTTTCGTGTCGCTGGCCGTCATGCAGGCGCCGCTTGGCGTATGGCTGGACCGGTACGGCGCGCGGCGGGTCGAATCCAGCCTGCTGCTGGTGGCCGCCATCGGATCCTTCGTGCTGGTCACCGCGGATGGCTTTGCGCTGACCTCGCTGGGGCGTGCGTTGATCGGATGTGGCGTGGCCGCCAGCCTGATGGCGCCGTTCTCGTATTTCCGCCGGTGCTATCCGGCGGACCGCCAGCCGCAACTGGCCTTGTGGATATTGGTGGCCGGCACAGGCGGGGCCGTGTTCTTTACGACGCCGGCCGCCGCGCTGGCAGCGGCCTGGGGCTGGCGCAGCGTGCACCTGGCGTCCGGCATCTCGCTCGCCGTGATTGCGGCGCTGCTGTGGCGTTTCGTGCCCGATGCCGACGTGCAGCGGCTGCCGGCGGGCCAGGCCCCCGAAGACGTATCGCTGCGCCGCCTGTTGCGGCATCCCGTGATCCTGCGCGCCATGCCGCTGGCGGCGGTCGGGCAGGGCAGCATCATCGCCTTGCAGACGCTGTGGGCCGGCCCCTGGATGACGGACGTGCTTGGCATGAGCGCCAGCGACAGCGCGACCGCATTGCTCTGGTCCATGGTCGCAATGATGACCGGCTACGTCGGAATGAGCGTGCTCAGTCCACCGCTGCAGCGCCGCTTCGGGCTGACGCCGATCGCCCTGGTCGGCTATGTGATCTGCATCTCGGCCATCTTCCTGATCGCGCTGTTGCCCCTGCGCGGCGCCTGGGTGCTCTGGCTGGTGGTGGGCGTGGGCGTTGCCCCGATCATGCTCATGCAGCCCGCGCTGGCCATGCAATTCCCCAAGGAGGCCGCAGGCCGCCTGGTGACGCTCTACAACATGTTCGTGTTCGTGGGCGCCTTCATTGCGCAGTGGTCGGTCGGACTGGTGGTCGATCTGCTGCGCGAAACGGGCCTGTCGCGCCCGCACGCCTTCATGCTGACGCTGGGCGGCGTCGCGATCCTGCAAACGGCGGCCTTTGTGTGGTTCCTGTACCAGGAGCGCATGGCGCGGCGGAACGCCGCTTGCTGAGCTTGACGGCATTGCCACTCACAGGGGAATGTCATGTCGCTCACTACACTGGCCATCAACTGCACGCTCAAACCATCACCGAATGATTCGTCGTGCGGGCTGCTGTTGTCGCGCACCATGGAATTGTTCAACCAGGCCGGCGCGCCTGGAGAAATCATCCGGGCCGTCGACTACACGATCAAACCCGGCGTCACGGCCGACGAGGGCGAAGACGATGACTGGCCCGCGCTGCGGGACAAGGTCCTTGAAGCCGACATCCTGTTATTGGGCACGCCGATCTGGCTGGGGCATCCGTCCAGCGAATGCCAGCGCGTGCTTGAACGCCTGGATGCCATGCTGAGCGACAAGGATGAAGGTGGCCGCATGCTGACCTTCGGCCGTGTGGCCGCCGTGGCGGTGGTGGGCAACGAAGACGGTGCGCACCATGTCGCGGCCGAACTCTTTCAGGCCTTGAATGATGTGGGCTACACGATCCCGGCATCAGCGACCGCGTACTGGGTGGGCGAAGCGATGCAGGCCGTCGATTTCAAGGATCTTCCGAAGACACCGGATAAAACGCAGGGCGCCATGGAAGTGCTGGTCAACAACTGCGTCCACTTGGCCAAGCTGCTCAAGCAGGGGCAATACCCGGAAGTGAAATAGAAAACGGCCCGCAAACATCGCGGGCCGGACGTGCATTTAACGGCCCGCCAACGCGCGGGCCGTGTGCTTACCGGCCTTTGGGCGCCGGCGCTTGCGGAGCACCTTGCATCTGACGCAGCATCGCGCTGCACTTGCTGTCGTCTTCACCCGCGCTGGGGGCGATCAGGGCCAGCAGGCCGGCAGCCGGTGCGGCAATCACGCCAAGTGCGACCATCCCGGCGGCGCGAGCGGCCAGCGGACCTACGTGAACGCCGGGCTTCGGATCCTTGAAGGTCCCGCGCACATACAAGGGCGAACGCAGCGAGAAGATCCGGAAGCCCTTGCTCTTGGGCGTAATGTCCAGGTCCATGGCTTCGGTCTTGAAGTTGGTCTCACCCGTCACGTTGATGATGGCGTTCTCGGTGTCGAAGACAAACATGTTGGGCGTGGCCAGACCGTTCTTGATCGCAATGTCGGACGCCGCGCAATTGATGTTGACTTCGTCGTCGCCAAACAGCTTGCTGACCACATAGTTGCCTACGTTCAAGCCCGCGATTTCCATCAGGCTCTGGCTGATGACCCCATCGTTGATCAGCAGTTTGACTTCACCGTTGGACGTTCCGAGCAGCGTTGCGACCGAGTTGCCGGTACCGGTAATCGCCGCATCGCCATTCATTTCGCCCAGGCTCTTTTCCATCGTCTTGGCATCGGCAAACAGCTGCTTGAGCTGCAGTTTGCGGGCGCCGATCTTGACGCGTCCTTGCATGGGTGTCTTCGAACCGTCCAATGCAATGGTCGATCGCATGGTGCCGCCGGCCATGCCGAAGTTCAGCGGGTCCAGCGTCAGCTTGCCCGCATCCAGCACGGCATGCACATCCAGATCCGAAATCGGCAACTTGGCGCTATGCACGATGCGTTTGGCGGCCAAGGTCACGTCGGCGTCCATGTCGGCCCAGCGTTCCGTGCGGAATTCCTGCACCGGCAAGGCCTTGTTGGCGGGTTGTTTGGTGGCGCTGTCATCAGGCTTCTTGGCGCCGCCCGATTGCACGCCGACCAGCGGACCAAGGTCTTCCAGACGAAGCAGGTTCGACGTAAGACGACCTGCCAGCTTGGGGCGGGGCGTGATCTTGTCGAACGAGATCTCGCCGTGGATATCGCTCTCGCCGACCTTGCCGTTGAAGCCGCGGTATTCAAAGTGACCGCCTTCGGGTCGGCTGATTTCGGCAACCAGGCGACCGTCGGTCGAATACGGCGGGGTGTCAGGCAAGGCCACGCCAATCAGCGGAAACAGGTCCGCCATGCTGGCGCCGGAAAGCTTCAGCTTGACGTCGAGCTTGCCCAGATGCATGGGGTCGGTAAAGGTGCCGACCACCGACCCACGGGTGTCGCCGACCTTGACGTTCGCCTGCAGGGGGAAGGGCACGTCGGATTCGCGCAAGGCCAGCATGCCGCCGATCTTGCCGTCACCGCTCAGCGACTGCGCGTTGTATTTGCCCTTGACCGCCCAACCGAAGACGTAGTCGCGCAGGTCCGCCTTGCTGATGGCGCGCGCGTCATTGGCGGCGGCTTCGCCGGCCAGTTCGGCAAACGGAATCGGCTTGCCCAGCGGATCGATGGCGACTTCCAGATCGGCCTTGAGCGTTTCGTCTACGAAAGCCACGCGGCCGGTATCGAAGGCGATTTCGTTCAGGTCGATGACCCATGACGAGGGCTTGTCGTCCTCGTCTTCCTTCATCTTGAAATCCCAATTGGCGCGGCCGTCGGCCAGCCGTTGAAGGTCGGCCGATGGCTTGGTCAACTGGACGTGACGGATGACGACGCGGTGCGCCAGCAAGGGCAGGGGGGACAGGCTGAATTCACCCCGCTGCAGGCTGGCGAATTGAGGCGCCTTGCCCCAATCCGTATTGGCGACGGTGATGTCGTTGGCGGTGACGTGCGGCCACGGAATCCATCCGCGCCATCCGGTCGTATCGGCATCCCGGGCCCAGCGCACGCTCAAGTCGCCATTGATGGCGAACTGACGGCCGATGGCGTCGGACACTTTTTCATTGATGGTCGGCTTGAGCCGATTCCAGTCGAAGGTGGCGATCACGATCACGAGGATCACGATCAGCAGGACCAACGTGCCAACGACTCCCGCGGCAATTTTCTTGTTTCGCGTCATTCGTCAGGGTTCCTTAGAGCGCTACGTGCGGTGAGGCAGTCAAGTCGGCGCCGGTGCCGGCGCCGTGAGTCTGTCACATCAGCAAGTCGCGTGCCCAACAGTGGGGCACGCCGGCCAATTACGACTTGGCCTTGACTGCGTCAGCCAGCGCCTTGCCGTATTGCACGGCGTCTTCATACAGCTTCTGATAGTGATCGGCCTGCTCGTCGGTCATCTCGACATCGGGGTCGGTCAGAAAGGGGAACAGGAAGCGTGCGGCTTCGCCATAGGTGTCGGTCGATGCCATCCACTTTTCATAGATGTCGGGGTGCGTATCCTGCAGGCCGGCCACGATATCTTCGTGCCGTGACCGCAGGGACGCAGGCTGATTCAGTGTCTTGAGCAGCCGGCGGGCTTCGGCCGTGAACAGCGCCTGAAGCTCTTCTTCGGTTTCGGTGTGATCATCGCCGTCTTGCGGGTTGGGGGTCGTCGTCATGAAAGGCTCACTATAGAAATCAGATCTTGTCGGCATTCTCGTCGTCGCCATGCAGCAGCATGTCGTCGAGTTGCTGGACCAGCAGGAACTTGTCGATCAGGTTCAGGAACGGGCTCGATACATGGCGATGCCGGACCGCCTCGGCGACCTGCATCGCGTTCTGCCCCGCGTGGTTGTCGAGCGCAAAATCCGCGCCCAGTTTGATGAGTGTCGTCACCAAGGCGGCGTAGCCCGACGACGAGCCATCCAGGAATCGGCTGGACTGGGTCAGGCCGGCAACGAGGTGCGACATGGTAAACGAAAGGCGGGTGACCAGCCCGCCCTGCAGGGTTTCGGCATGGCCATAGGCGTTCACGCCCTGGCCCAGGTCGTCATCGGACAGCAGCGAAATGGATTCGGCTACCTGATGCAGATGGGCCGCCTGCAGGGTCGGACGGGCCATCTCGGCCAGCAGCCAGTTGGCCGGGTTGAAGGTCTCGAGCAGGCGCGCCGGCAATCGCTGCGCCGCTGCCACCGCGGCATCGGGATCGCGGCGCAGGGCGTCCAGGAAAGCCTGAGTGTCGGGCGCCTGGGGGTCTTCCGGAAGATCGAACGGTGCGGGGATGCGCAAGATGCGGAAGTCGACGGGGTCCTCGGCATGGCGCAGCGAGGTCAGGAAATCGTCTTCAGCTCCATCCGCATACGTGAACAGCGGAAAGGCCGTTTGCAGCCGCGCCGCATCGTAGGGGCTGTCGCTGTGGACGCCCGGGGCTGCATCGGCCAGTCCGGCCAGCACCGCGCCCAGGCGGTAGCGGGGCGGCGGCTCGGCGGCGTGGACCGTGTGCGTTTCGGCGGGCAAACGCCAGGCATCGAGCCGGTCGGCTGGCACGCCCTTGAGCGTGCTCAACGGATCCGGGGCAAGCCCGGCGTGATGAAGCGCGGCGACGTGGGCGGCCGACAGCGGCGTGTCGGCGGGCATGGCCGCCAGTCGCGGGAGCAGGTCATTCTGTAGCATGGAGCAGGCCTCCGTCATGGCAGGCGTCCATCATGGCACAACTCAAAACGGTCCCAGCATCTGGGCGTAGAAACGATCGACGTCCGCCTGGGCGCCCGCCTTCATGCGCGCATTGCGCACCAGGCAACTGGCATCGTTTTCCAGTCCGCCGGCTTCGCCGACCTTGCGCGACACGTCCTGCACGAACGCGCAGCGGGGATAGCGGCGTTCGCCAAAGGCCTGCAGGGTGTCCGTCAATGGCGCGTGGGCGCTCCGGTTCCGGAACATCTCGGCCAGGATCACGGCGTCTTCCAGCGCCATCGCGCCGCCTTGTCCCATGAAGGGGGTCGATGCATGCGCCGCGTCGCCAATCAGTTGCACCCGTCCACGATGCCAGGGCAGGGGCAGGCGCACTTCTTCGACCGACGTGTAGAGCGTTTCCGTGGCGGGAGACAGCTCTTCCAGGTAGCGCCGCGCCGGTCCCTGGAACTCGTCGAACTTGGCGCGCATCTGCGCATGCCAGGTGTCAGGGGCATACCAGGGCCGGCCAGGTTCGTTGCTGGTGGCATAGACATACAGGGTGTCGTGCGAGATCGGCATGACGCCGAACCGTTTGCCGACCCCCATCATCAACAGCTTGCTGACGACGTCGGCCGGCCGCCGGTGGATGCTGCGCCAGACGCCAAACCCGGTGTAGGTCGGTTCGATGGCGCCCAGAAGCAGGGCGCGGACGCGCGACCGGATGCCATCGGCACCGACGACCAGGTCACAATTGATGGTCGCGCCGTCGCTGGTATGCACCTTGACGTGCTCTGCCGCGGTGTCGTCGATCGCTTCGACGGTCGTGCCCAGCCGCACTTCCACCCCCAAGGCCTGCATGCGGGTCGCCAGTACCCGATGCATCTCGGCGCGCTTGATGCCGATGACCGGCGGAATGCGGCCGCCCTCTGCGGCGGGGTAGAACACGTCGACAATCGGGTCGCCGTGGTGATCGAGATAGAGGTTCTCGCCATCTTCCACGACGAAGCCTGCGGCCAGGATCTCGGGCAGCACGCCGATCGGGTCAAGCGCGACCAGGCCGTTGCTGTAGATGAAGATGCCCGAGCTTTGGAAAGCCCATTCGGATTGTTTTTCGATCACGGTGACCCGGTGCCCGTCCGCGGCCAGGGCAATGGCGAGCGCGGATCCGGCAATGCCGCCGCCGACAATGGTTGTATGAAGCGTGGGTGAGGCGGTCATGGCGGGTCGTCAGGTGGGAAGAAGGAAGCCGCTATTGTTCTCGACGGTTCGCGGTCCGGCAACCGCTTGCCGGGCCAAACACCCCACGTTTCGTCCCGGCACCTGCCGTGGAGGGTTGCGGAGGGGTCTGGTTGGCGGATGCAATGGTTGTGGAGTGCAATGGTTGCCGGATGCAATGGTTGCCGGAATCAATGGTTGCCGGAATCAATGGTTGCGATCCGCACCGTTGCGGCTTACAACCGTTGCGGTCGACAACGTTGCGGTCGACAACGATGCAGTCGACAACGACATTGACATAGGGGAGAGGGGTCGCGGTGGATGGTTTGAGCGACGTATTGGCCGATTGCCGGGCGGACCGGGCCGTGACGGCGCGGTTCGGCCTGCGCGGTCCGTTCGCGCTGGCGTCCTTGGGCGTCGAGGGTGCCTTGATCCGCATGTCGACCGGCGGCGGATACTGGATCCAGGTGGCAGACGACGCGCCACGCTGGATCGGTCCGGGCGACCTGGTGTTGCTGCCATTGGGCACCGCGCATTCGGTGTCGTCCGACCCGGCGTTGCCCTTGCAACCCATTGCGTCCTTGATTGCACGGCACGCGGTAGGAGAACACGGCGATGCGCCGCTGGTGTTTGACACCGGCGAAGGCGATACGCGCATCGAATTGTTCTCGGCCCACCTGTGGCTGTCCGCCTATGGCCGCGACACCGTCATGCGTTTGTTGCCGCCGATCATTCACGTCGCTGACGCCGCGTCGCCCAGTGTCGGGCCGCTGGCGGCCATGATGCAGGCGCTGGTCGATGAAACCCTGGCGCAGCAACCCGGTTGGAAATTGTCGGCGGCGCGGATGGCCGACCTGCTGCTGGTGCATGTGCTGCGGGCCCATCTTGCCCAGTCCGGCATGCAGCACGCCGGCTGGCTGCGCGGGCTGACCGACCCGTCGATTGCCCGTGTCCTGATGGCGATCCACCGCGCGCCTGACCGCTCGTGGACGCTGGATGCGCTGGCGCGCGAGGCCGGCATGTCGCGCACCCGGTTTGCCGCGCGGTTTCGGGAACGGGTCGACGTGTCGCCGATCCAGTACCTGGCCACGCATCGCCTGACGCTGGCGGCTGACCGCCTGGCGCAAGGTGGACAACGCGTGTCCGAGGTGGCTCGTCAACTTGGGTTCACGTCGGACAAGGTCTTTGCGCGGGCATTTACGCGGTGGGCCGGCGTGACGCCGGGGGCGTATGGCAACGGGCAGCGCAAGGCCTTGGCCAGTGCTGCGGCTGGCACCGCAGCGGCTGGCGTCGCGGCGGCTGGCACTGCAGCGGCTGGCATCGCAGCGGCTGGCAGTGCTGCGGTTGGCACCGCGGCGGCTGACACTGCAACGCCGACCGCTGCCCTATCAGCCGCTGCAACCCCTGCCGCTAAGATATCGTCCTGACCGGAATCTTGCCCCCTTCATGATGTTGACTTCCCTTGCGTCGCGATACCTGCTGACGTCGCTGACTTGCCTGGCGCTCGCCGTCGGTCCCTTCCTCCACATTCCGTGGACGATCGACGCGTCGTATCACAACAACCAGCGCCTGATGCAGGTCCTTGTCCTGGTGATTGCTGCCGTGACGGTGCTTGTGCGTCAGCGCCGCCACGGCGCAGCCATGATCTGGCCCGGCAAGGCCGGCGCGGCGTCGCTGGGCGTGTGGCTGTTGCTGGGTGTCGTATCGGGCATGCAGGCGCTGTCGCCAAGGCATGCCTTCTACGAGTGGGGATCGATGACCTTGCTGGTCATGCTGGCGCTGGCGATCGCCGCGGAATGGTCGACGGATGCCGATGCCGGTCAGGTTGCGGCGCGCATGCGGCGCATGGCGTTGTGGTGTGGCTACGGCTGCGTCGCCTACATTTTTCTGGCGATGGCGTACTACCTGATTGCCGTCGTCGGCCATGTGCAGCCATCCCAACTGATGCTGTCGCCCGGCTATGACAACCACCGTTTCCTCAATCACGTGCAGACCATCAGCCTGCCATTCCTGGCATGGCTGGCGCTGCCCGCGGCCGGGGTGGCGGATGGCCGGGCGCATCGCGCCATGTGGTGGCGGATGACGGCGGTGTGGTGGATGCTGCTGTTCGTGACGGGCGGCCGCGGCACGGTGTTCGGGATAGGCGTGGCCATCGTGGTCGTGCTGGGGGGATATGGCCGGCAAGCCTGGCCTTGGGTGCGCGTGCTGGTCACCAGCGCGGCCGCCGGGCTCGTTGCCTATCTGCTGCTCTACGTCGCGCTGCCGCTCGCCATCGGTCTCAAGCCGTTCGGCGTGTTGCAGGGGGTGGCCGAACGCAGCCTGGTGGATCCGGCGTCCGGTCGGCTGGACCTGTGGCGGTTGGCGGGGGCGATGATCCAGTCGCATCCCTGGCTGGGTGAAGGCCCGCTGCATTTTGCGCATCGGGCCATGGCATTGCAGGCCAATGCGCATCCGCATGATTGGCTGCTGCAGATCGCTGCCGAATGGGGCGTTCCCGCCGTCATTGCACTGACCGCCGCGCTGGTTTGCGGCGTCGTGGCGATGTGGCGACGCGGGCGCGCCGTGGCCGATGACGACTTGGCTGGCCAGGCGCTGCGGACCGTGCTGACCGGCGGTGTGGCCGCGACGATCGCCGATGCCTTTGTGTCCGGCTCGATCGTGATGCCCATGAGCCAGTTATGGATCGTGGTGCTGGTGGCGTGTGCGGTGGCGTGGACCCAACAGGGAAGGACGGCGTCCAGCGCCGCGCCGAACCCTGCGGCTGCGAGGCCGCCGCGGCGCAACGTATGGGTCAGCATGTTCATGGCGCTGGTCCTGGCCTTTGCCGTCGCGTCCGTGCTGCGCGGCATGCTGCCCGAGGCGCTGGACCTGACCGCCCAGGAACGCGACTTCACGCCGCCTGCTTATCCCTTCTTTGCGCCGCGGCTGTGGCGCAATGGGTATTTCTGATCGGCATATGGGCGCACGGCTGCTGCCATGCGACTAACGAGTCACGACCGTGTTGGCAGCGGTCGCAGGTTCAGCAGCCAAACCGGTTGTAGCCAAACCGGTTGTAGCCAAATCGGTCGCAGCCAAACCGGTTGTAGCCAAACCGGTTGCAGCCACCGGAGTTGCAGCCACCGCGGTTGCAGCCACATCCCCCGCTGGCGACCACCCGCCGCCCAGGGCCTTGAAGGCGGCGACGGCGGCGCGGGCGGACTCGGTCTGTGCGTCGGCACGGGCCATCGACGCGCGCAACAATGCGTCGTCGGCCTGCAGCACTTCGATCAGGCTGACAATGCCGCCCTGATACGCCTGCCATGACGTATCCCGCGCCCGGCTCAGTGCATCGACGCTGCGGGTCAACAAGGCAGCCTGCGTCTCCCGGTTCATCAGCGACGTCATCGCGTTTTCGACATCTTCGGTCGCTCGCAGCACGGCCAGCCGGTAGGCGGCCAGCCTTTCGGCTTCCTCCCCCTTGGCCTGCTGGATCTGCGCATCGATGCGCCCCACGTCGAACAGCCGCCACCGCAAGCCGACCACCCCGGCGGCCTGGTTCGCGCCGCTGCTGAACAGGTTGCCGCTGGCAATGGATGTCGCGCTACCTATCAGCCCACTGAGCGATATTTTCGGGTAGTACTCGGCCACCGCTGCGCCGATGCGCGCATTGGACGCGGCCAGCCTGCGCTCGGCCATCAGAATGTCGGGACGGCGGCGGAGCAGGTCGCCCGGCGTGCCCGTGACGCCCAGGCTTGGCGCAGCGGGAATCGCGCCGGCTGCGCTGACCGGTCTGGCCGCGCCCACCGATCCGGCCGCGCCGATTGCCCCAACCGAGCCAACCGAGCCAACCGAGCCAACCGAGCCAACCGAGCCAACCGAGCCAACCGAGCCAACCGTGCCTAAAGCCCGGACCTCGCCAATCCCGCCAGCCGCCAACTCCGCCCGATGCGTCCCGATCGGCGCGGCCAGCATCACGTCCAGCGCGTTCATCGTCGCCTCCAGCGCCGCGTTCAGCACCGGTATCGATGCCTCCACCTGCGCCAGCTGACCTTCGACCTGCCGCACCTGCAGTTCGGCCGCGAGTCCCTTGTCGAACAACTGGTTGATGGTATCCAGCAACGATCGCTGCGACGCGACCTGCCGGCCGGCAATGGCCAGGCTGGCCTGCAGGCCGCGGACGCGCAGGTACAGGTCGGCCGTCTGCGCCGCCACCGCCAGTCGCGTGGCCACGCCGCCCGCTTCGGACGCCTGGTAATCGGCCAGCGCCGCATCCCGTCCATGCCGCAGACCACCGAACAGATCCAGCTCCCAGCTGGCGTTGGCATTCAGCTCGTAGCTGCTGCCATGACGGTCGAAGCCGGGATTGGCGTTCAGGACGCGCCCCAGCGGCGTCTCCACCGACTGGTACACGCGGGCCGCTTGCCCGCCGATCGCTCCGGAAGGGAGCAAGGCCGCATTGGCGGCGCCCAGTCCGGCCCGCGCCTGGACGATGCGTGCCGCTGCCTGGGCAAGGTCCAGGTTGTTGGCCAGGGCGGTCTCGACCCATCGGCTCAGCAGGGGATCGTTGAAGCCGTTCCACCAGGTGGCAAGGTCGATGCGGTCGTCGACGGCGCGGCGTTCGATGGCGGCCTGGCCCAGATACGCCCGAGGCATCGTGGCCGGCGGCGGAACGTAGGTCGGACCGACGGAGCAGGCGGTGCCGGCAAGCGCCGCGGACACCAGCAGGACGAGGCGGGGAAGGGAGGGCATAAGGTTCCAGGCACAACAAGGACAAGGTGGCAGCGGGGCTCGATCGTGAGTTGGAACACCCATCAACCTTTGGCCGATGATCAACAACCCACGACGATGCGTTAGTGACTATAGTACAAAACGGTCACTCATTGTTTGAATTTGCACGGGGCGTTAAGCTTGCGTCATGACGACCTCCAGCACCCCCGTTGTTTCCGCCCGCGGACCCGCCGACCATACGATCCGCGACCAGATCGTGGTCGCGGCCACCGAACACTTCAGCCGCTACGGCTACGAGAAGACGACGGTGTCCGACCTTGCCAAGGCCATCGGTTTTTCCAAGGCCTATATCTACAAGTTCTTTGAGTCCAAGCAGGCGATCGGCGAGATGATCTGCTCGAACTGTCTGCAGGAAATCGAGCGCGAGGTGCGCGCCGCGATCGACGGGGCGGACCATCCGCCCGAGAAGCTGCGCCGCATGTTCAAGGCCATCGTGGAGTCCAGTCTGCGGTTGTTCTTCAGGGATCGAAAGCTTTACGACATCGCCGCATCGGCCGCCACGGAACGGTGGCTGTCGGCGCGTACCTATGAAAGCCACGTCAAGGACATGATCCGCGACATCGTGCAGCAGGGCCGACAAACGGGCGACTTCGAACGCAAGACGCCGCTCGATGAAGCGGTCACGGCGATCCATCTGGTGGTGCGCCCCTATACCGATCCGTTGCTGCTGCAGCACAGTTTCGATTCCGCGCAGGAAGCGCCGGCGCAACTGTCCAGCCTGGTGTTGCGCAGCCTCTCGCCCTGAGAAATGCCCTGAGAAATCGGCGGCCTTCCCACTCCCTTTGTTGTCCGGCATCCCATCACGCGGAAGATTTTTCCTCGTTGTGACCATTGACAGGTTTGGTCACAAGAACCACACTGAGCGTCCTTCTGATTTGCGATTGGGACACTCATGTCGTGGCGCCGCCTGCTTTTGTCTGCCCGTTTCTGGGCCTTGCCCCTGGTACTGACTGCGTGCGGTCAGGAAGCGCCAGCCGATTCCCGCACCGCGGCGCCGCTGGTTCGCACCGTCGCGGTCCAGCCGGCGCCTGACACCTCGCGCGCCTTCACGGGCACCGTCGCCGCCCGGGTGCAAAGCGACCTGGGATTCCGGGTCGGCGGCAAGATCATCGAAAGGGCCGTCGACACCGGTCAGGCGGTTCGGCGCGGGCAAGTGTTGATGCGGCTCGATCCGGTCGACCTGAAGCTGGCGGCCGATGCGCAGCGCGAAGCGGTCAGCGCCTTGCGGGCACGTGCAGACCAGACGGCGCAGGAAGAACGCCGCTATCGGGATCTGCGCGGAACGGGCGCGGTTTCGGCGTCGGCCTACGACCAGGCCAAGGCGGCCGCGGATGCCGCGCGCGCGCAACTCAGCGCCGCGCAAGCGCAGGCGGACGTCACCCGCAATGCCACGCGCTACGCCGACCTGGTCGCCGATGCCGACGGTGTCGTGATGGAAACCCTGGCCGAGCCAGGGCAGGTGGTCGTTGCTGGCCAGATCACCTTGCGGATCGCGCGCAGCGGCAGCCGGGAAGCCGTCGTGCAGTTACCTGAAACCTTGCGGCCTGCCGTGGGTTCGGCGGCGCAGGCCGCACTGGTAGGCGATGCAGGCGCACCGTCCGCCGCCACGCTGCGGCAGCTGTCGGGCACTGCCGATCGGCTGACACGCACCTTCGAGGCCCGCTACGTGCTGCAGGGCGCGCTGGCGCAGGCGCCGCTCGGCAGCACCGTGACCGTGCGGATCCCCGCACTTCGCGGCAACGCCAAAGACGCATTGCAGGTACCGATCGGCGCGCTGTTCGATCCGGGCACCGGACCGGGCGTGTGGCGCATACAGGGCGAGCCCGCAGCAGTTGCGTGGTTGCCGGTCACGCTGCAACACGTCGACGCCGACACGGCATTCATTGCCGCGCCGCTTGCGCCAGGCGATCGCATCGTTGCACTCGGCGCCCATCTGCTGCACGACGGTGATCGCGTGCGGGTGGCAGCCGATGGGGCACGGCCATGAGCGAGAGCCGCTTCAATCTGTCAGCGCTGGCGGTACGCGAACGGGCCGTCACGCTATTTTTGATCGCGCTCATTTCTTTGGCGGGCATCGTGTCGTTCGTGAAGCTTGGGCGTGCCGAAGACCCTGCGTTCACGGTCAAGGTCATGACCATCGTGACGGCGTGGCCGGGGGCGACCGCCAAGGAAATGCAGGAGCAGGTGGCCGACAAGGTCGAAAAGCGGCTCCAGGAATTGCGCTGGTACGACCGCACGGAAACCTATACCCAACCCGGCCTTGCGTTCACCACCCTCACGTTGCTCGACAGCACGCCCCCATCCGACGTGCAAGAAGAGTTCTACCAGGCAAGAAAAAAGATCGATGACGAAGTCATCCAGTTGCCCGCGGGCGTGATCGGACCGATGGTCAACGACGAATACGCCGATGTGACCTTCGGCATCCTGGCGTTGAAGGCCCGGGGCGAGCCGCAACGCCTGCTGGTGCGCGAAGCAGAACGGCTGCGGCAGCGCCTGCTGCACGTGCCCGGCGTCAAGAAAGTCAACATCATTGGCGAGCGGGCGGAGCGCATCTTTGTCGAATTCTCGCACGACCGGCTCGCAACACTGGGCGTCAGTCCGCAAAGCGTATTTGCCGCGCTCAACGGGCAGAACGCGCTGACGCCCGCGGGGTCGGTGGACACGCAGGGTCCGCGCGTCATGATCCGGCTCGACGGCGCCTTCGACAGCCTGGACACCATTCGAGAAACCCCGGTGCCGGCGCAGGGTCGCGTGTTCAAGCTGGCCGACATTGCCACCGTCACGCGGGGCTATGAAGACCCGGCGACATTCCTTGTGCGCAATGGCGGTGAACCCGCGCTGCTGCTGGGCGTGGTGATGCGCGAAGGCTGGAACGGCCTGGATCTGGGCAAGGCGCTCGATCAGGAAGTCGGCGCCATCAATGCATCGATGCCGCTCGGCATGACCTTGACCAAGGTGACTGACCAGGCCGACAACATCAGCGCGTCGGTCGACGAGTTCATGATCAAGTTTTTTGTGGCCCTGCTGGTCGTGATGCTGGTGTGCTTTGTCAGCATGGGCTGGCGCGTCGGTATCGTGGTCGCGGCGGCCGTGCCGCTGACGCTGGCCGCCGTGTTCATCGTGATGGCGGCCACCGGCAAGAACTTTGATCGCATCACGTTGGGATCGTTGATCCTTGCGCTGGGCCTGCTGGTCGACGACGCCATCATTGCCATCGAACTGATGGTGGTCAAGATGGAAGAGGGCTACAGCCGCGTCGCGGCATCGGCCTATGCGTGGAGCCATACGGCGGCGCCCATGTTGTCGGGCACCCTGGTGACCGCGGTCGGCTTCATGCCCAATGGCTTTGCTCGGTCCAGTGCCGGGGAGTACACCGGCAATATGTTCTGGATCGTGGGCATCGCCCTGATCGCCTCGTGGTTCGTGGCCGTGGTCTTCACGCCGTATCTCGGCGTGAAGTTGCTGCCCGAGGTGAAGCAGGTGGAAGGCGGCCATGCGGCGCTGTACGACACACCGCGCTATCGCCGCTTCCGTAACGTGCTTGGCCGGGTGATCGCCCGCAAGTGGATCGTGGCCGGTGCGGTCATCGGGCTGTTCGTCCTGGCCGTTGCGGGCATGGGCGTCGTCAAGAAGCAATTCTTTCCCATATCCGATCGGCCCGAGGTCCTGGTCGAAGTGCAGATGCCGTATGGCACGGCGATCGCATCGACCAGCGCCGCTGCGGCCAAGGTCGAAGCGTGGCTGGCCCGCCAGGACGAGGCCAGGATCGTGACGGCGTATGTGGGCCAGGGCGCGCCCCGTTTCTATCTGGCCATGTCGCCCGAACTGCCCGATCCGTCCTTTGCAAAGATCGTGGTGCGCACCGACAGCCAGGAGGCGCGCGAGGCGCTCAAGCATCGGCTGCGCGATGCCATCTCTGAAGGCCTGGTGCCCGAAGCGCAGGTGCGTGTCACGCAACTGGTGTTCGGCCCGTATTCGCCGTACCCGATTGCCTACCGCGTGAGTGGTCCGGATCCGGAGCGGCTGCGCGAGATCACGGCACGGGTGCAGGACCTGATGCGCAGCAATCCCATGATGCGCACCGTCAATATCGACTGGGGGCCGCGCACGCCGTCGCTGCGATTCACGTTGCAGCAGGATCGCCTGCAGGCGGCGGGCCTGACCTCTGCCGACGCGGCGCAGCAACTGCAATTCCTGTTGTCGGGCATTCCGGTGACCGCCGTGCGCGAAGACATACGCACGGTGCAAGTGGTGGCCCGATCGGCGGGGACGGCCAGGCTGGACCCGGCGCGGGTCGGTGACTTCACGTTGACCGGCGTGCATGGGGAACGCATTCCCCTGTCGCAGGTGGGACAGGTCGAGGTGGCCGCCGAAGAGCCGATGATGCGATCGCGGGACAGGATTCCCACGATGACAGTGCGCGGCGACATTGCGGAAAACCTGCAACCGCCTGATGTTTCGGCGGCGATCACGGCGCAGCTCGAGCCGCTGCGCGCGACGTTGCCCGCGGGCTATCGCATCGATGAAGGCGGGTCGATCGAAGAATCGAACAAGTCGATGAGCGCCATGCTGCCGCTGTTCCCGATCATGCTGGCCATCACGCTGATCATCATCATCTTCCAGGTGCGGTCAATGTCCGCGATGGTGATGGTGTTGCTGACGAGTCCGCTGGGCCTGATCGGCGTGGTGCCGACCCTGCTGCTGTTCCAGCAGCCGTTCGGCATCAACGCGCTGGTCGGGTTGATCGCGCTGTCAGGCATCCTGATGCGCAACACGCTGATCCTGATCGGCCAGATCCACCAGAACGAATCGCAGGGCATGGCGCCCTTCGATGCCCTCGTCGAGGCCACCGTGCAGCGCGCGCGTCCGGTGATCCTGACGGCGCTGGCCGCCATCCTTGCGTTCATCCCGCTGACGCATTCGGTGTTCTGGGGCACCCTGGCCTACACCCTGATCGGCGGCACGCTGGCCGGCACGGTGCTGACGCTGGTGTTCCTGCCCGCCATGTATTCGATCTGGTATCGCATCCGTCCGGTTTCGCGGACGTAAAAAAAAGGGGCACGCCGTGCGTGCCCCTGCCCAAGACGCGGCCGTTGCCGGCCTCGCCATCACACTCAGTTGTGGTCCGCGTTCTTGCGCGGCGCGAATTCGCGCCGGATCTCCGCAAGGTTGGCGTTGCCACCGTCGTTCAGCATGCCCAGCGCTTCCGTCTTCAATGCATGCACGCATTGCGCCAGGAAACTGTGCACCGCCGACAACTGTTCGTGCTCGTAGTGCGCACCGATGTGAGCGACTTCTTCGGTGACCGAACGCATGTGGTGTTCGATCTCCGCGCACTTGGCCGCGACCGGCCGGATGACGACGATGCGCCGATCGAGCGGGTGCTTGTCCCGCACGACGTAGCCCGCAACTTCCAGCCGGTCGATCACTGCAGTCGTGCCGCCAGAGCTGATGCCGGCCAGGCAGGCCAGCTGGCCTGTCGTGATCGGCTCGAACTCGATCACGAGTTCCAGCGCCTTGACGTCCGCCATGCTCAGATGAAGGCGTTCGGCCAGTGCGGTCTGGTAGAGCGAGGTATAGACCGTGAGACGCCGGCCCAGCATGGTCACGATGTCGCTGACCATGTTGTCGCTATCCCGCTCGTCGGACTGCATGGTGTGGGTACCGTGGCTCGCACTGCTCATGGCGCCCATCGCGTTCTCCAGTTGAAACATAGGGACTGCTCCTTGTATTGATTTACTTACGGCCGCCGAGCAGTCCGCCCAGCAGGTTCTGCACCGGTGCCAATGCGCCTGTCGTGCCGGTCGTGGTCCCCGCTTGGCCCACACCCGAGGTCAGACTGTTGACCGCGCCCGTAAGGTTGGTCAATACACCTCCTACAGGATTAGGTGCTGCCGGATTGGCCGTGCTCACCACCGCGCCGGTGCTGGCCACCGCCTGGCCGACACCCGTCACCACACCACCGACGGCAGTGCCGAGGACGGGTGTTGCACCGCCAACCTGCGTGCCGACCTGGGTCAGTGCGCCGCCGACTTGCGTGACGATGGCGTTGATCGGAGCGCCCAGGCCTGTCTGCGCACCCACGGTCTGCGTGGCTGCCGTCACGGGAGTGACGATGGGCGTGATGATCGGATCGAGCCTTGCGCCTGCCTGGCCGAGGCTGTCCTTGGCGCCGATGTTGACGAGATTGTCGACCGCGCTGCCGGTGTTGGTGAGCGCCGGTTTGGCGATCGGCAAGGGGTTGGACGATCCGGCATTACCGAGCAGACCACCGGTGACCGGCGCCAGCAGATTGCCAGTGCCACCCACCAATTGGTTGAGATTGCCGGTAATCGGCACTAGTGCGCCAGGGGCCGTATTTCCGGTGCCCGGCGTTGCAACCGCGCCACCCAGAATGTTGCCGACGACCGGCAAGTTGGTCAGCGCACCGTTGGTGTTTGCAACGACCGGGGCGACGATCGGGCCGACGACCGGCAGGTTGCCGACGACAGCGCCCAGACCTGTGTTCGGGGTAGTGGCCGCGCCACCCAGGATGTTGCCGACGACAGGCAGGTTGGTCAGCGCACCGTTGGTGTTTGCAACGACCGGAGCAACGATGGGGCCGACGACCGGGAGGTTGCCGACGACAGCGCCCAGACCTGTGTTCGGGGTGGTGGCCGCGCCACCCAGAATGTTGCCGACGACCGGCAAGTTGGTCAGCGCACCGTTGCCGCCGGAAACGACCGGGGCAACGATGGGACCGACGACCGGCAGGTTGCCGACGACTGCGCCCAGACCTGTGTTCGGGGTGGTGGCTGCGCCACCCAGGATGTTGCCGACGACAGGCAGGTTGGTCAGCGCACCGTTGCCGCCGGCAACGACCGGGGCAACGATGGGACCGACGACCGGCAGGTTGCCGACAATACCGCTCAGGCCCGCAGCTGGCGTCGTGCCACCCGTGCCTGGGGTGCTTGTGCCACCGAGGATGTTGCCGACGACCGGCAGGTTGCCGACAACGCCGCCAAGGTTGACGCCGACAGCTGCTCCGACGCCCACACCCACGCCCACGCCCACACCCGTTCCGGTGCCGGTCCCGGGTGCCGGGGCCGCGCCGCCCAGCAGATTGCCAACAACCGGCAGGTTGGTCAGCAGACCGTTGTCACCTGCAACGATTGGGGCAACGATCGGGCCGACCACCGGCAGGTTGCCGACGACCGCGCCGAGACCCGTCGTGGGTGTCGTGCCGCCGTTGCCGGGGACCTGGCCGGCGCCGCCGATGATGCCGCTCAGCAAGCCGCCTTCACCCGTCACGCCTAGCCCCGACGTCAATGCCTGCACGGTGCCGGTGGCGTTGTTCAACACGGTGCCCAGCGGATTGGTGGCGGTCGGAGAGGCGTTGACCAGTGCGCCAGCGCTGGCCACCGTGTTGCCCAGACCGGTGACGACGTTATTGAGTGCGGTGCCGCCCACTGGCAGGGACACGCCGGTGTTGGTGCCGACGTTCGCGATCGCGCCGCCCACCGAGGTCAGCAGACCGCTGACCGGCTGGCCGAGGCCCGTGGCTGCGCCAACGTTTTGCGTCAGCGTCGTGGCCGCGCCAGCGACCGGGCTGACCAGCGGATCCAGGCCCGTGCCGACCTTGCCCAGCGTGCTTGCCAGATTCAGGTTGGCGATGTTGTCGACGGCCTGACCCGTGGTGGCCAGGCTCGGGCCGAGCACCGGCGGGTTGACCGCGCCGCCATTCACGTTGCCGATCAGGGTGGTGATGGGAGAGAGCAGGCCGCCTTGGCCGCCCACGTTTTGCGTGAGGCTGCCCACGGCGCCCGTCAGGTTGGTCAGGACCGTGCCGACCGGATTCGCCGGGTTGCCCGTGCCATCGACCACGGCGCCAACGCTGCTGACCGTGTTGCCGAGGCCCGCGACCAGGCCGCTCACGCCGCTGGTCAGCGGCGAGTTGCTGGTGTTCAAGGCGGTGCCGACGTTGGTGACGGTGCTGCCCACGGTGCCCAGGATGCCATTCAACGGCGCGCCCAGGCCGGTGGTTGCACCGACGGTTTGCGTGCCGGTTGCCACGTTGCCGACAACAGGCGTGATGACGGGATCGAGCTGCGTGCCGGCACCGCCCAGGGTCGGCGCTGCGCCGACATTGATGACATTGTCAACGACCTGGCCAACACCGCCGAGGACGGGGCCAAGCACGCCAGTGAGCGGCGTGTTGGGCGTGCCAGGATTGGTCGGCGTGCCGGTGCCAGGCGTCGTGCCCGTGCCGGTACCTGGAGTCGTGCCCGTGCCGGTACCCGGTGTCGTGCCGGTCCCAGTACCCGGAGTCGTGCCAGTGCCGGTGCCAGTGCCAGGAGTTGTGCCCGTGCCGGTACCCGGTGTCGTGCCGGTACCAGTGCCCGGAGTCGTGCCGGTACCCGTGCCCGGAGTCGTGCCCGTGCCAGTGCCAGGAGTTGTGCCAGTGCCGGTACCCGGTGTCGTGCCAGTGCCAGTACCCGGTGTCGTGCCAGTGCCGGTACCCGGAGTCGTGCCGGTACCACTGCCCGGTGTCGTGCCAGTGCCGGTACCCGGTGTCGTGCCGGTGCCAGTGCCCGGTGTCGTGCCCGTGCCAGTGCCCGGCGTCGTGCCGGTGCCCGTGCCTGGAGTCGTGCCCGTACCCGTGCCTGGATTCGTCGGCGTACCGCCGCCGCTGCCGCCGCCCGCGCCCGGCGTGCCGCCATCCCCTGAGCCGCCGCCAACGAGACCACTGGTTCCGCCCGACGAGGAACACCCCGACAGCGAAGAAAGCGCCAGCAGCATGGCGGCGACCAATACGCGGCCGCCCGGTTTTGTGATCTGTGTGTTCATGATGTTCCTCTGTCTTTCTGATGCGGCGTGACTGCCTGATCCCCTCATTGCAAAACGTATGCCAATGCATGGATCGGCCGCAAAAAAACACGCGCCAGAGCCCCTTGAAAGCGACCCTAAGGTCTTGCAAACACAGGAGAAATCAGGGGGCGCGAGAATTCGCGGCGGTGTGATCGACACACCGCGCGAAGGGCTTGAAATGCAGGGGATGGGGGCCGGAACGGCGGGGGCGTTACGTAGCGCCGGGAACAGCGTTACGTAACGAGACTGCGTTATTCGAACTGGAACGAATAGTTCGCGTTGAAGCGCAATGGACGACCATTGGCATTGACTGGACGATCGCCGACAGGCTTGGCCAGATTGAGGTCGAGCGCATACCGTTTCTGGTCCGTGACCCTGAGGCCAAGCGCCACGGAAGCCAGCTTGCGCGTTGCCAACGTAAAGCGGCTGTCATTGAGCGACGCCCGCGCGGCATCGGCCACCACATACGGCTGGACCACCGGCACATAGGCAAGGCCGGTGGCAAACCGGCGATTGATTTCGAACGCCGCGCCGTAGCCCTTGTCGCCCCCCACTTCACCGGCCGGATACCCGCGCGCGAAACGTTGTCCGCCAAACGTGATCTGCTCCGACGTGGGCAAGGAGTTGGAGCTGTACTGACCCAGGGCCGAGAACGACAGACCGAACTGCGCAGGCAACGTCAGCGACTGCGTGCCGCCCAGCGTGAAGCGCGTGAAATCAAGGTCGTAGTTGACGCCGATGCCCTGCTGGTTCTGGCGCGCATCCAGCGCATCCAGTCCCTTGTTGATGCTTGCCGTCAGGCGGCGCGATCGCAGCAGGGAACTGTCGGCGTACGTGACGTCGGCATGCAGCACCCGCAGATGCGTCGTCAGTTGCGCCGATGCGCCGGTCGCCTGGCTGCGATAGGTATCGCGGCTGCTTGATGCATAGACGCCGGCCGTGCCGGTCAGCGCCTGTTGGTTGCTGATGATGAAGAGATAGCTGACGCTGACCCCCGCGCGCTGATTCTGGATCTCGCGGTCCAGTCCCTGCGCCTGCAGGATGTCGTTCTGCGGCTCCGCGCGATAGCTGAATGCATCGGCCTTGATCGTCATGCCATCGCTGCCGATCGGCACCACCACATTGCCCGCGTAGTACTGCAACTTGTCGCTGCCGCTCGGCACGGCGGCCATCAACTGCACCTGTTCCGCCAGCGGTGTCAGGCTGCTTGCGGTGGCGGTCACGATGGCGTGGGTGCCGGTGCTCAGATTGCTGATGCCGGCGTCGAAGCGGAAAGCCTTGTGGTCGACGGCCAGCGTGAGTTCCGTCGCACCGTCTGCGCGTTTTGGCAGACTGAGCTCCGGCTTGACCTTCATGCCGGCCACCGTGGCCATCAGGTTCAGCTGGCGTTCCAGCGTCTTGCGGGTCAGCGGGCGTTCCTGCTCGATGACCCGCGCGTAGTCCTGCAGCTTCGTGATCGCCGGCCCGACGTCGCCGCTGATCTGCGTGCTGCTGACGTAGCCCTCGACCACCGTGACCTTGACCAACCCGCCGGCAAAGTCCTGATTCTGGATCAACGCGAAAGACAGCACATAGCCTTGCTGACGATAGAGCTCGGTAATGCGATCCGCCGCCGCAATCAGTTCGGCCACGGTCGTGGGCTTGCCCGCGAGCGGCTCAAGGATCGCGACGACATCAGCAAAGGGAAGCGCCGTGACGCCCGTCACATCGAAGTTGGCGGGCGTGACCATCCGGGCCAGGGTTGACTGCTGCGCATCCGACGCCGGCGTCTGCGGGACCACGACCGGCGGCGCCGACGGCTGAGGTTCGGCCGGGCGTGGCGGCAACGCGTCCAGCGGGTTGCCTAGGCCGGGGCTATCCGCAGAGTGACTGGTATAGGGCAGGGCGGCCAGCAGCGCTGCGGGTAGCCAGACAGCGCGCAGGCGGGGGCGATGGGGCATGCGAAAAGGCCTCGGGGAAAGTGTTATCAGCACAGGCTATTGGCCGCAAGTTTGGCACAAGGATGTTGGCGAAAACATACTGTGGCGCGATTGATTCAGGGTTAACCGCAGCTTTGTTCACGTTGGGACGATTGTGGGACGGTGGTGGCCGATACTCTTCGACTGAGGTAATGGCAATAATGTTTTTTATTAATTATCCGCCGTTTTGAGATTATCGATTTCATGTCGTTTTGATATCGGCGCGGTTATCTGGCAATCAAACTTTATTTATGTGTTTTCGCAGCGCCGCGATATTGACAGCACTTCCTGCAACCCTGTAGCTTATGCAGTAACAGGGCGTTACTTGGAAAGAAACAGATGCAACCTGGCGACATCATTCCCTTGCAGTTCGACAGTGGTCTGGTCGCCCTTTCTTTCGCGATTTCGGTTCTTGGCGCGTATGTCGCGCTGCTGGCCGCAAGCCGAATCCGGACCCCGGACAACCGCACGCACATCGGTTATGTGGTGGCGTCGGCGGTAGCGCTTGGCGGCGTCGGTATCTGGGGGATGCACTTTATCGGCATGGCTGCGCAGATCATCCCTTCGCGGGTGGCCTACGGCGCCCCCATGACGGTATTCAGCCTGTTCGTTGCGATGGCATTTTCGGGCGCTGCCCTGTGGTTCGTCGGCCGGGCGCGATTCACGCTGGCCCGCTGCGCGGTCGCCGGGGTGGTGGCCGGGCTGGGCGTGGTGGCCATGCATTACCTGGGCATGGACTCGATGCGCATGTCGGCGGTTTTCGATTGGAATGGCTGGCTGGTTACCGCGTCCTTCCTGGTGGCGATCGTCGCCGCCACCGTGGCCCTGTGGCTGGCGTTCAACCTGTATACCGAATGGCAGCGCATCGGCGCCGCGGTGTTGATGGCGTTGGCCGTGTGCGGCATGCACTACCTGGGCGTGGCTGCGGGGGCGATCGTATGCACCGAGCCGCGCGAATTCACCGGCCTGCAGTTCGACGGTGAAGTGCTTCCATACGCCGTGTTCCTGATCTCGCTGGTGAGCCTGATCGTGATGCGCTACGAGATTTACCGCAGCAGCCGCGAAAGCCATCTGCAGATGGCCAGCAAACTGGAAACGGTGCTGACGACGCGGCAGCAGGTCGAAGGGTAGGAAGCAACGGATAGTTTCCGCTGCTCTGATTGGAATGATTGTGTCGCGTGTTAGTTAATTTCGGATTTTCACGAAGTAAATATCGGCTGGATGAACTGGCTGAAACATTTTCAAGTTGGAGTAAATCATGCAAGCGATCGCTCGGTTCTTGAAAGAAGAAGACGGTGCAACAGCCATTGAATATGGCTTGATTGCGGGTCTGGTCTCGCTGGGCATTATCCTTGCGCTGACTGCGCTGGGCGGAAGCCTCGACGGATTATTCAAACGAATTTCTACGAAAGTCACGTCCATCACGTAATCGTGTTTATTGCTGCGTGACGTTGACGCTACACGGACTTGGGCATCGATATGGTCAACGCATTTCACCTTGGAAGCTTTGTCGTGCTTTGCAGCCTGGTGCTGATCGGCGACCTGTCGGTGCGCAAAGTGTTCAACGTGCTGGTTGTTCTGGGGTTGGTCGTGCAAGGCGTTTTCCTTGTCTGGGGTGATGTTGGCGCCAACGGCCTTGTGAACCAGGTGGAACCCGCAGTGACGGGACTCGTCGTCGGCTTTGTGCTTCTGCTGCCTTTGTATGCGTTTCGCGCGATGGGAGCGGGGGACGTCAAGTTTTTTGCGGTCGTGGGGTGGTGGATGGGCCCCGCTGCGTTGTTGCCGGTTTTTGTGATCGCCAGCCTGATGGCAGCGGCCCATGCCATTGCGGTGACGATGGCGGGGTCGATCTGGTCACTTGCGGCGCGGGACATCGGTCAGCGATTGGCTGCGGTTCTGCCGATGCCTGCGGCGCGGCGTACTGCAACCGGTACACAAAGACGCCGGGAACGGCGCGGAATTCCGTATGCCGCCTACATGGCGGCGGGGGCGGTGGGAATGCTGGTCTGGCAATCGTGATTTGCCAGCAGCACAGAGTGGCACGTTCAAGGAGTGAACCATGCAAGACATCATGAAGTTTTTGAAAGACGAAGAAGGCGCCACGGCCATCGAGTATGGCTTGATCGCTGGGTTGGTGGCCGTCGGGATCATCGTCGCTCTGACGGCGTTGGGTACCGACCTGTCACTGCTGTTTGGGCGCATCTCGGCCAAGCTGACTGGAGCAACGGGAACGGCACCAG
This sequence comes from Pigmentiphaga litoralis, assembly GCF_013408655.1. Taxonomy (NCBI): domain Bacteria; kingdom Pseudomonadati; phylum Pseudomonadota; class Betaproteobacteria; order Burkholderiales; family Alcaligenaceae; genus Pigmentiphaga; species Pigmentiphaga litoralis. The sequence continues at coordinate 1,657,341 of NZ_JACCBP010000001.1, read as the reverse complement.
CGACAGGAACCGGCAGCAATTGATCGCCGCAAGGGGGCGGAGGGGTTGCTCCGCCCGTCCTTGATTCCATGGCAGAGCCCTCGGCGCAAGGTGCGTCGGCGTAAGGAGAAAGTTGCCGCCTGACTGATTGCAGTAGGTATGCAGTGCCGTTTCAAGTCCCTCGCAAGAGGCAGAATTTTTGGGTTACGCAGGGGAAACAGGATGCGTGGTACCGGCAGCACCAGGCCTGGCAGTGGCCGCCGTGTCGACTATGCACCAGGACGTCAGTCCGGGGTTTATGCGATCGAATTCGCCATTGTTTTCCCGATCTTCTTTTTGCTGTTCTACGGCGTGTTGACGTTCGGCCTGATTTTTACCGCCCAACAATCGCTGACGCTCGCAGCCGAAGATGGCGCGCGTGCGACATTGCGCTATCGCCTGGTGACCGCGCCGAGCACGCCATCAGTCATGATGTCCCAACTGAATGAACGCTTGAAGCTAGCCTGCCAGGTTGCCGCCGATCGCGTCAGCTGGCTACAGAACGCCGGCGCCGCGCCCACATGCCAGGCCGTCGTCAACGGCCGCTGCGCCAACGCGGACGGAACCGCGGGCGCTTCGATGTGCGTTGCCCGCTTCACCGGCGGCGTGCCCAGCGCCCGTGTCTTCTGCGGCTACGAAGCAAGCGATCAATGCCAGGCCACCCTGACCGTGGCCTACAACTACCGCGCCAATCCGCTGGTCCCGACCGTACTCGGCCTGGGCCTCGTCGTGCCCAGCAACCTGCAGGGTGTGGCCACCGTCACGCTAGACCCGGCCTTGCTGCAACGCATGGGCACGGGAGCCTGATCATGCGCGCCCATTTCCTGATTGCCGCCCGACGTAACCGCGCCGCACGCCCGCGCCGCCAACGCGGGGTCGCCGCGCTCGAGTTCTCGCTCGTGTGCCTGCTGTTCCTGTTGATCTTCTTTGGCATCGCCAGCTACGGCGCCTTGCTGGTCGTGCAGCAGACCCTGTCGCGCGCCGCGCAGGAAGGCGCGCGCGCCATGCTGCAGGCGTCCATCGCGCCGTCGCAGACCACCACCGCCAGCGCGATGGGCTGTTCCGCGGCCAATGCGTCCATGGCCTGGCTGAACCAGTTCCGCGAAACGCTCGGCCAGGGGCCGGTGGTCTGTGCGCCATCGATCCAGCCGTGCACCTACAGCTCGGTGCTGACGTGCGGCACGGTCGAAGTCACCTACGCCAACTATCGCAACTACCCGCTGATTCCTGAACTGGTCCCGCTGGGCGCATGGCTCGAAACGATCTTCGGGCCGGGCAGCAACTGGATTCCCCTCAACCTGACGTCCCGCGGCACCGTGCAGATCGGCGCGACCGCGAGCTGAATCGTTTTCCTTAGCCATGCTGACCTATAAGGCCCTGAGTCGATGAACAATGTGACCAAGATCGTTGCGGCGCTGCTGGTCCTGGTGGCCCTGCTGCTGGGCGTCTATGCCCTGATGCTCGTCCAGACCCCGGACGCCCCGCCGCCGACGCAGGCCAGCAATCCCGTGTCGCCGACCCAGTTCCAGGTGGTCGTGGCCGACAAGCTGCTGCCCGCCGGCACGGTCATCGACCCGGCCTCGCTGAAGGTCGTGCCGCTGCCCATCAACCCCGCCGGCAGCTTCACGACAGTGGGTGCCCTGACCGGCAAGATTCCCAGGATCGACATCGGTCCGGGCACGCCCGTGGTCGACGCGACGCTGGCCAAAGGCCTGACGCTGCAACTCAAGGAAGGCGAGCGCGCGGTGGCGGTGTCGGTGGACGAAGTGGTCGGCAGCGGCAATCGTGTCACGCCGGGCGACATGGTCGATGTGTTCTTCACGCTCAAACAATCGCAGGACATCAGCAAGACCCAGTCGCGCCTGCTGCTGTCCAGGCTGCGCGTGCTGACCTATGGCCAGGACTCGGTCGATGGCCCGCCGGCTTCTGAAGAAACGCTGCGCAACAATGGTCCCGTCGTACCGCGCACGGCGGTGCTGGCCGTGCCCACGGCGGACGTGAACCGCCTGTTGCTGGCGACCCAGAACGGGCGTCTGCAACTGGCGCTGCGTCACCCCACCGATCCCACCGTGCCTGATGTGGCCTTGTTCCCCGATGTGCCGACGGTCCTGGCGGCCAAGGGGACCCTGACGCCGGAGCAGCGCGAGGCGCTCAAGAACGCCGACAACCTGGCCTATGCCGGCAACGAGCTGAGCGGCCTGGCCGGTGAGGGCCGCACCGCGCCACCGCCGCGCGCGGTGTCGCAGGTGGTGGCCCCGCGTCCGGCCGCGCCGCGGCCGGTGGCGACGCCGACGTTGCCGCGTGTCCAGCCGAACACGGTGGAAGTGGTGCGCGGCACGCAGCGCGAAACGGTCGGTTTTTAAGTGGGCAGAGCTTCAATGACGACAGGACCTTCCAGGATGGATCTCCGCAAATGGCCGCTCGCGGCAGCGCTTGCCCTGTGTTTCATCGTGCCCGCCGGTGCGGCCGATGACGGCCCGCGGCAGGTGTCGGTCGCGGTGCGCGATCAGTATCAGCTGTCGATTCCGGGCGCGCTCGAACGCGTGGCCGTGGTCGATCCGGAAGTGGCGGATGTCGTGCTGGAAAAGGCCACGGAAACGCGCCGCGGCAGTGTGGCGGTGGTGGGCAAGAAGCCTGGCACGACCATGGTGTCGGTGTGGCTGCGCGGCGTGGAAGCCCCGCAGATCTATCTGGTCCGCGTGACGGGCGATCTGGCCACCTTGCTGCCCGATGAAGGCGTCAAGACCCAGATCTACGGCGACACGGCCGTGATGAGTGGCCGTGCCGATTCCCTGCTGGCGCATCGCCGCGCGGCGGCGGCAGCCGACAACGCCGTGGGCGCGCAGCAGGTCTTCGACAACTCGTTGGTCGAAGCGGGCGGCGTGGTCCAGGTCGAGGTGAAAGTTGTCGAATTCAACAAACAGACCTTGAAGGAAGCCGGCTTCAACTTCTCGGCCAGCAACACGCGCGGTTCCTTCAACTTCGGGCTGGCCAGCCAGATCGCGCCCACCGGCGCCATGTTCGACCTGGCCTTGGGACTGACGCGCGGCAACTTCCTGCTCGATACCAATCTGCGTCTGCTCGAATCGAATGGGCTGGCGCGGGTGCTGGCCGAACCGACACTGGTCGCCTTGTCGGGGCAGAGCGCCAAGTTCCTGGCGGGCGGCGAACTGCCGGTGCCCCAGGCAGGTGGCCTGGGCACCACGACCGTGGTCTACAAGCCCTTCGGTATCGGCCTGACGGTCACGCCCACCGTGCTGTCCAAGGATCGCATCGCGCTGAAGGTGGCGCCCGAAGCCAGCGATCTGGACTACACGAACGGCGTCAACATCAACGGCACGCAGATCCCCGCGATCATCACGCGGCGCGCCGATACGACGGTGGAATTGGGCGACGGCGAAAGCTACGTGATCGGCGGGCTGGTCTCGCGGACGACGTCGTCGAACCTGTCGAAGATGCCCCTGCTTGGCGACCTGCCGATCATTGGCGCCTTCTTCAGAAGCATGAACTATCAGCAGCGCGAAAAAGAGCTGCTGATCGTGGTCACGCCGCGCCTGGTGCGGCCGATCATGAAAGGTGTGGCGCTACCCCTGCCGGGCGCGTCGCAGGACAAGCGCGATACCCCGGCCAATGCCTGGGGCAGTTATGTGTTGGGGATTGCCAGCGGCGACGAGCTGCCGGGCTTTTCCAAATAGGGCTACGAGGTCGCCCAGGAGCAAGAGTTATGAACGCGCGAACCAAGGAGTTAGCCAGTTTGCACGATGCCCGCCGTTTCCTGTTCTTCACGACAGACAACACCGCCGCCCAACACCTGGCCGCTGCATTGGCCGATGACGGGATGATGGTGCAGGAAGACGCGGCATCGGATCGCCTGTCGGTCAGGCTGGCTGAACTCATTCCGCAGATGGTGTTCCTGGATTTCGGGATCGATGAATCGCAACCCGGCAAGATGGCGCAGGCCACCGAGCTGGCTCGCCAGCTTGCACGCGTCGCGCCGACGCTGCCAGTGGTCGCGGTCGGATCGATCACCCGGCCCGAAGGCGCGATTGCCGCGCTGCGTGCCGGTGTCCGGGACTTCATCGACCTCGCCAACGAGAACGAAGTCCAGGACGTCGTGCGGCGGGTGCTGCAGTCCAATGGCGGCGGCCGTTCGCGCCGGCCCGGCCGCGGGCAACTGATCGTCATCCTGGGCGTGCGCGCCGGGGTGGGGGCAAGCACCTTGGGGGCGCATCTGTCCACCCTGGTTCACATGCAGATGAGCGCGCCGCCGGCCGCGCCGGAAGCGGGCCGCAAGGCGCCTGCCGCCACCGGCTCGCAAAAGGCCGCGCTGCTCGACCTGGGCTGGCCGATCGCCGATGGGCAGCTCTACCTGAACGTATCGGGCACCTTCCACTTTGCCGAGGCCGTGCGCAACCTGCGCCGCTTCGACGAGACGCTGGTCAACACGGCGCTGTCGCGCAGCGCAAGCGGCGTGACCGTGATCCCGCTGCCAAGGGACCTGAGCGAAATGCGCACGGTGTCCCATGCGGACTCGCTGGGCCTGCTCGAAAAGTTGCGCGAACACTTTGGCGTGTTGCTGGCCGATCTTGGCGGCTTCACCAATCCCGAATTTGTCGCGAGCCTGGTGCGCGCGGCCGACCAGACCTGGCTGGTGACCGATCAGGGCGTGGGATCGCTGGTGTCGCTGGCCGACATCCTGCGCGATCTGGATAGCCGCGATGTGGACCGATCGCGTCTGCGCCTGGTGGTCAATCGCTACGACGAACGGTACGGCATGACGTCCGATCAGATTTCCGAGCGTTTTGGTGTCGAGCTGCTGGCGGCCTTGCCGGATCGCACCCTGGCTTTGATGAGCAGCACCAACCAGGGCCGCCTGCTGCACGAGGTGTCCGATCGCGACCCCTATGTGCGCGCGGTGCAGAACCTGGCCGATGCCTTGTCGGAACGGACCGAAAAGGCAGGCACGAACAAGTGGTTGTCGCGCTGGTTGCCCGGCGTGCAGAAGCATCTGGCCTAGCCATGCATCTGCACATGCACCGGGCGTTTGAGTTCACTGGGATAGAACAGGAATCATGGACATGACGGCTTCTATCGAATTTGCCGATGATGGCGTGGCCTTCGTCAATACGCAGCGCTTCCACGACGTGAAGGCGGCTGCGCACGAGCACCTTCTGAGCCGCATCGAAGAACTGGGCGCGGAATTTGGCCGGTGGTCCCGCGCGGCCATCCAGCAGTTTGTCGACCTGGAAGTGGACAGCTTCGTGCGCCTGCGCCGGGTGCCGATCAACGAAAGCGAACTGCGTCAGGTGTCCGCCGCGTTGACCAAGGAACTGGCGGGCCTGGGCCCCCTGGAAGACCTGCTGGCCGATGCCGCGGTCGAAGACGTGCTGATCAACGGCTACGACAATGTGTTCGTGTCCCGCCGCGGCATCCTGGCCAAGGAAAGCCTGCGCTTCAGCGACAACAATCATCTGCTGCGTATCGTGCGCCGCATTCTTGCGCCGCTGGGCCGGCGGCTTGATGAATCAAGCCCGATGGTCGACGCGCGCCTGCCTGATGGCGGCCGCCTGAACGTGGTGATCGAGCCCCTGGCCGTCGATGGCCCGATGGTCTCGATCCGGAAATTTCGCAAGGATCCGCTCAAGCCGGCCGACCTGCTGACCCTTGGCACATTCAACGAAGAGATCCACCGCCTGTTGAGCGTCGCGGTGCGCGAGCGCTGCAACATCCTGGTGTCAGGCGGCACCAGCTCGGGTAAGACGTCGCTGCTGAATGCACTGGCGTTTTTCGTGCCCGAAACCGAACGGGTCGTGACGGTGGAAGACACCGCTGAACTGTCGTTGAACCATCCGCACGTGGTGCGGCTGGAATCGCGTCAGGGCGGCTTTGAAGGCGCCGGCGCGGTCACCATTCGCGACCTGATCCGCAACAGCTTGCGGATGCGGCCTGACCGCGTGGTGGTGGGCGAAGTTCGCGGCCCCGAAGTGATGGACATGCTGCAGGCGATGAACACGGGTCACGAAGGGTCGATGGCGACCATCCACGCCAACTCGCCCCGTGAATGCCTGTACCGGATCGAAATGCTGGCCGGCTTTGCCGGCTTCCAGGGGAGCGAAGACAGCCTGCGCCGGCAGATCGCCAGTGCGCTCGACTTCGTGGTGCAGATTGGCCGGCTGTCGAATGGCCGCCGGCGCATCACCTCGATTTCCGAGGTGACCGGGATGGGCGACAACGTCATCGCGACCCAGGAATTGTTCCGCTACGAAAGCTTCATCGCACCCGATGGGGAAGAGAAGGATCGCTGGATTTCGCTCGGCATCCATCCGCACACGCCGAAGCTGGCCAAGTATCGCGACCAGTTGCGGATGCCGACGCCCGATGCGCCGCCGCCTGCTGCCGGTGGCAACGGCGGCTTCTGGTCGCGGGGCCGCTGATGAGCGTCGCGGTCCTGGGCATTCTCTGCATGGCGCTGCTGCTGATCGCGGCGGCGCTGTGGCTGTGGCAGTCGTCGTCGGCGCGCACGCGTCGCAATGCCGCGAGTGCGTTCGTCGAACAGCAACTGGGCCGGTCGGTGGCGTCGGTGGCGGCCGTGGCCGCGCCTGCGCCCGAGGTCAGCCCAGGGCGCGCGCCCATGCGTGTGTCGGGCATAGGCGGACACTGGGACAACCTGCTGCTGCGCGCGGGCATGACCGGGGACACCCGGTTCTACGCCCCCATGATCGGATTGATGGTGATCCTGCCGCTGGTGGCGCTGCTGTTCAGCGGTGTGCTGGCCGCGGTCATCATGGCCGGATTGGTTGTCGTTGGCACCTATTTCCGCCTGTGGTACGCAGCCAGCAAACGCAACGCCGTCATGGTGCGGCAGCTGCCCGGGCTGATCGATGGCCTGGTGCGCCTGATCACGATCGGCAACAGCCTGGGCTCGGCGTTCCATACGGCGGTGCCTGGCGTGGATCGCCCCTTGTTCGATGTGCTGGAGCGCGCCAATCAGTTGAACCGCGCGGGCATGGAACTGGATGCATCCCTGTTCTATGTGGCCCGCCTGTATCGCTTTCGCGAGCTGGAACTGGTGGCGGCCGTGATCGGTGTCGCGCTGCGTTTTGGTGGACGCAGCGACATGGTGCTTGAACGGATGGCGGGCTTCATGCGCGACCTGCAACAGGCGCGTGAAGAACTGCATGCCTTGTCGGCCGAGGTGCGCCTGTCGGCCTGGATCCTGGCGCTGCTGCCGATCTTCGTGGCCGGGTTCATTGTCATTTTCAACAATGCCATGTTCATGGGCATGTGGGATGACGCGTCGGGCAAGAAGATGCTGCTTGGTGCGGTGTTCCTGCAGGTTGCCGGTTCCTTCTGGCTGTATCGCATGGCGAAGTCGGTATGACGATGACCCCCCAACTCCTGACCGCGGCCGCCTTGGTCGCCCTTGCCGCCGCCTTGCTGCTGGCCGGCCTGTCGCTGCTGTCGCGTTCGTCGCGCCAGACGCGCAGCCAGCGCACCGTCAATTCCGCGATCACCGCGCGGGAACAACCCGAACTGGCCGACGCCATGGCCCGTGCCGCGGCGCCAGGCTCGCGCGACCGGATGCGCGCCATGTTCGACAGCACGGCCGAGCTGGGCCGCAAGTGGGGCGAAGGCCGGATCGGCGCGCAACTGCTGGCGGCTGAAGACCGGCTGCTGGTCGACCGCTGCGGCTTCAAGGACCTGGTGCGCGCGCGGTCGCAATTCATCTTTGCACGCGCGGTGCTCGGCCTGGGTTTGCCGCTGGTCATCTGGCTGTACCTGAAGGGGTCGCACTCCTTCCAGGTGGTTGCCTTTGGCCTGTTCATCGGCTTCGGCATCGGCTACATGCTGCCCAAGTGGGTGCTGCAGAAAGTGGCGAGCGCCCGCGTGAAACGCGCCGCCGACGAACTGCCGCTGCTGATCGACCTGCTGCGCTTGCTGCAAGGGGTGGGCCTGTCGATCGACCAGAGCCTGCATGTGATCGTGACCGAGTTCGGCCGCGTGATCCCCGTGCTGGCGGGCGAACTTGAAATTGCCATCAACCAGCACGCCCGCGGGCTGGGGCGCGAACAGTCGCTGCAGCGTCTGGCGACCGGCTTCGACAACGACGACCTGGGCGCCGTGGCGCGGCTGATCGTGCAGGTGGACAAGCATGGCGGCGCGGTGCAGGAACCGCTCAAACAATTCAGCGAGCGGGTGCGCGAGCAGCGCCGCATGCTGCTCAAAGAACGGGTCGGCAAGCTGACGGTCAAGATGACCGGCGTGATGGTGCTGACCTTGTTGCCTGCGCTGATCATCGTGACGGCGGGCGCGGGCTTCCTGGCCGTGTTCCGCGGCCTGGCTCGATTGGGAACCTGATGACACACGACACCACCTCGCATTGCCGGAAGGGCGTCGCCACCTTGATCGCGATGGGCGGCCTGCTGCTTGCCGCCGGCTGCACGACGCCGAATGGCTATGGCATGAGCCAGCAGCAGATCAACGAAGAAGCGGTCATGCGCCAGCAGGTCGCCAACCAGGATCCGGTCGCGGACAACCGCGGCATGTATCTGTCGATGATCCGCGAGATGCAGGGCAAGGGACTGTACTTCGCGTCGCTCGCGCATGTGGATGCGTTCGAGCAGAAGTACGGCGTGGCGCCCGACGTCGAACTGCTGCGCGCGCACGGCTTGCGCGAATCCGGGCAGGCGGCGCAGGCCGAAGCCGTGTATCGCAAGCTGCAGGATTCGTCGGTGGCTGCGGCGGCGTCGCAAGGCCTGGGGCTGGTGGCGGGCGGACGCGGGGACTTTGCAGGCGCGGTGACGGCCCTGCGTGAGGCGGCCCGGCGCGATCCGACCAATGCCCTGATTGTCAGTGACCTGGGCTACGCCTTGCTGCGCCAGGGCGACATGGCGTCGGCACGATTGTCGATCGCGCAGGCTGCCGAGCTTGCGCCAACCAATCAGAAGATCGTCGGCAACCTGGCGCTCTATCTGCTGGTGGCCGGAGAAGAGGGCAGGGCGGATGCCGTGATGGACAAGGCAGAGATGCCCGTAAACACGCGCGCCGCGGTGCGCCGCCTGGCAACGAGCCTGCGCGCGCCCGAGCAGGCGCGGGCGATGCCGGCGGTGGCGATGACGGCGGCGGCGCCACCCGTGGCGCGAACGGTGAGTGTGCCGATGGCAACCGCGCCGGCGCCCGCCGCGGCGTCCGCGCCGGTGATGGCGCAAGCCGCCCCGGTCGCGCCCGCGCCCGATATGGCGGCGCCCGGCCCGTCAATGTCGCAGACGCCGGGTGTGGTCCGTGATCGTGGTGCGGCGGCTGCGTATGGGGCGAATGCGATGCCACGCGTGGCTGCGCCGGCGCCTGCCACGCCCGACCGGTCCTTGCCGCCCGAAGCGCCGATGCAATCCCTGCTTGACCGGTTTTCCACCCCTTAGCCGCCCGTGCCGACCCTGGACTGACGCACGCCTTACCTAGCCTTGATGACGAACGGAAATACGGCCATGACCTTGACCCGCAGCACACTGATGAATCGACTGGCGCATGCGCTGCCGCTGATGTTCGCGTTTGCCGCGCCGCTGGCGGCGCACGCCCAGAACGTACCCGTCACCGGGACCATGATGCAGGTCGATGGGCAGCCCGAAGCGGATGCCGCGGCGGCCCGCCAGCAGTCCGACGCCGTTGCCGGCCGCGAACGCGCGCTGCAGGAACAGGCCGTGCAACGGCAGGCCGCGGAACAGGCCGCGCGGCAACGCGCCCAGCAACCGGCGGCACCGTCCGCGGCACCGTCCGTCGTTCGCCAACTGCCCAACCCCGCCGCGCCGCAAGCCGCCGCGCCTGCGCCCGCCCAGCCCGCGCCCGCCGCGAACGCCATGGGCGTCACCACCGTGTCCACCCCGGCCCAGCGCGCCGCCGCCCCCGCGCCGCTCCCGCAGCCCGCCATCACCGGCAAACCCAACGTGGGCGACGTCAGCCGCAGCGCCTTGGCCCTTCAGGCCGAAGGCCGCTACGCCGGCCCGTCAGTCCCCACGCTTGGCGCGACCACCCGCGCCAGCTGGGACCGCTACGTCCAGAGCTTCCGGAATCCCATCCCCGAGTTCTACCCGACGAACTCGTCGCCCAAGAATTGAGATCGCCATGACCACGACGCGCGCCTTCCTCAAGCTACATGCACAGCCTCAGCAGGCCGGGGGCCGCCACCGCCAGCGCGGCTCGGTGCTGGTGGCAACCGCGGGCGCGCTGCTGGTGTCGGTGACGCTGCTGGCGTCGGCCGACCTGGGCTACCTGTTCTACATGAAACGCGAAATGCAGAAGGTCGCGGACCTGTCTGCCCTGGCCGGCGCGCAGCGCATCGACAAGCGCAACTGCAGCCCCGCGATCGCCGCCGCCACCGGCAATGCAAACGTGAATATGAGCCGGTATGCGATGACGCTGCCGGCGGCCCAGAATCCGGTCACGTGTGGCCGCTGGGATCCAGCCGCGCCTGCCGCCACGACAACCGTTGCGACCGAAGCCACGCCCACCGAAAAGTATGAAGGCAACCTGATCCGCAGCTATTTCGGCACGCCGGTCACGGGCGCCGACTTCAACGCCGTGAAGGTCGCCTTCACGCAGGAAGTGCCCATGTTCTTTTCCTTCATGGGCAAGCGGACCGTCAGTGTGCAGGCCATCGCCATCCGCGACGCGCCGCTCGCCACGTTCTCGGTTGGCTCCAAGATCTCGACCATCAACCCGGCGCAAACGCCGCTGGGCGCCGTGTTGCGTCTGGTCGGCGCGAACGTCAATGCCTCCGAGCTGCTCAGCTATAACGGCCTGGCCCAGGTCAAGGTCACGCCCAGCGGCCTGTTGCAGGCGCTGGGTATTCCGGTCAGCGCCGATCTGGGGGTAGCCGAACTGAACACCTTGCTGGCCGGCCGCCAGGTGCAGCTCGGCACCTTGCTCAATGCCATCACGACCGTGGGCGGGCAAAACGGCCTGGCAAGCGCCAACGTGGCGGTCACCAACGCCTTGCAGACGGCGTTGTCGGTGCCGTCGTTGATGGTTCAGCTGGGATCCACCGACGCAGTGGGCGGTCTGTTCGCCAAGATCGTTGCGCCGGGCGCCACCGTGGCGTCGGCGCTCAATGCGCAGGTCAGCGCGCTTGACCTGATCACGTCCGCCGTTGGCGTGGCGTCGTCGCAGCGCGGCGTGGATACGGCCATCAATGTCGGCAGCATTGCGGGCATCACGGCAACGGCCAAACTGGGCATCATCGAGCCGCCCTCGATCGGTATCGGCGGCCTGGGCACCAAGGCCTACACGTCGCAAGTGCGTCTCTACACCCACATCACGAGCAATGGCACGGGACTGGCCAGCAGCCTGCTCAGCCTGCTCGGCACGACCATTGACCTGCCCATCGTGATCGATGTGGTGAGCTCGCTGGGCACCCTGACCGACATGAACTGCGGCGCATCGCCACCGGCTGCGACCATCGCCGTCGATTCCACGTTGATGAAAGCCTGCGTCGGCAAGGTCAACGAGTCCACCTTGTTCTCGACCAGAGAAGTCTGTGACACCGGCCTGCAGGACCAGACGATTGCCAAGGTGTTGAACCTGAATCTGCTGTCGGGACAAGTGCATGTGAACGCACTGTCGACGCCGACGACACCGGTGACCTTGTCGGTGGGCCAGACCAAGTCGACGGGGCAGAACCCGCTGGCCATCGGCGATACCGTGTCGTCCCTGGTGAACCAGGTGCTGGGCCTGATCCTGGCGCAGCCGTCTCAGGCCGGCACGGGCGGGTCGATCGCGGGCATGACCCCGGCGACCGCGGCCGATGTCGCCGACAAATACCTGACCAAGTACGGCTACAACGCCACCACCATTGCATCGCGCATGATTGCCGATGGCGTGACGTGGGGCCGCCCGTGCCTGATCGGCGTGCTGACCTGCGCCATGCCGGACGTGTGGAAGGGGCAGGTCACGCCCCTGATCGGCACGTGCGACAACACCTGCAAACGTAATGCCCTGATTGCCAGCCTGCAGACCACTGCGAGCAATGGCGTCATCCCTGGCCTGCTGACCGGCGCGGGTGACCTGGTGTCCGGACTGCTGGGCGGCACGGGAAGCACGACGCAGCAGAACCTGCTGCAGTCGCTGCTCAAACCGGTGATCGAACTGCTCAAGCCGACGCTCAACGCGGTGGGCAGTGCACTGTCGAATGTATTGCTCAACGTGCTCGGCATCGACCTGGGCGTCACGGATGTCAAGCTGATGTCGTTGAGCTGCAGCAACGCCCGGCTGGTCTATTGATGACCACCGGTGCATGTACCAGGAGAACCAGCGCAGCATCATGAAAAACCAACGAGCGCAACAGGACGACCTGGACGTCTATGTATGGGAAGGCAGATCGGACATTGCCGAGCGTGTCGCGCGCGCGCTGGCCACGCTGAACGTCGATGTGATCCGCGCCGATGCGATTGCCGTGTCGAGCGACATGCTGCAGGCCCGCACGTCCATTGCCGTGATTTCAGTCACGGTGATCGAGCGGCCGAGTTTCAACGCGCGCGATTGGCAGGCGCGTCACGGCATGCCCGTGATCTGGGTCGCGGCCGAGGCGCGCGGCAATGATCCGAGCGTCTATCCTCCGGAGTACTCCAACATTCTGACGCCCGACTTCACGCCCGCGGAGCTGCGTGCCCTGGTTTTCAAGCTCGCCGGCGTCGTTCGGGAAAGCGCGCGTCCGGCGCCCGCCGCCGACCCGTTGATCGCATCGTCTGCCTGCATGCAATTGTTCCTGGCGGAAGTCGATGCCTTTGCCGACTGTGATTCGAACGTGCTGGTTCGCGGCGAGACCGGGACCGGCAAGGAACGCGTCGCCCGCCTCCTGCATGAACGCCACCGCCGCTATGGCCGCGGCCCGTTCGTCGCGGTCAATTGCGGAGCCATTCCGGATGGCCTGTTCGAGTCGCATTTCTTTGGGCATGCCAAAGGGGCCTTTACCGGCGCGGCGTTTGCGCACAAGGGCTACTTTGAACAGGCGCGTGAAGGCACCCTGTTCCTGGATGAAATCGGGGACCTGCCGCTGTATCAGCAGGTCAAGCTGCTGCGTGTGCTGGAACAGAACACGGTGACGCGGCTGGGGTCCACCAATGAGATCCCCGTCAACTTCCGGCTGGTGGCAGCCACCAACCGGCCCCTGCGCGACCTGGTTCGGCAGGATCTGTTCCGCGCCGATCTGTACTACCGGCTGGCCGTGATCGAGCTGATGGTGCCCAGCCTGGAAGAGCGGGGCGCCATCGACAAGATCGCGATCTTCAAGGCCTTCCTTGGCCAGATCCTGCCCGATCAGGATGTGGAGGTGCCGGACTGGCTGGCCACGATGATTGCGCAGACCCGGTTCACCGGAAATATCCGCGAACTGCGGAACATTGCCGAGCGCGTGGGTATTACGGTGCGGCAGTTCCGCGCCTGGGACCGCGCGCGCATTGGCCGCATCTTTTCGTCTCTGGAAGACCGCGCGGATCGGATGGCCCCGGCCAGCGAACGCAATCCGCAAGACATTGCCGAGCGCAACCGCATCGTGGTGGCCCTGGACGCCAACGGCTGGCGCCGGCAGGACACGGCGTCGTTCCTGGGCATCAGCCGCAAGGTGCTGTGGGAAAAAATGCGCAAGTATCAGATCGTCGGGCAGGAAGCCGAGGTCGCCGGAGAATTCGATTAAACGCAAACTATCGCGCCGCCACGAGGCGCCTTCCATTAAAATGTATCCAACGATGATCGCAAGCCTCAGACAATCACAAGCAAGGAAGGCTGGAATGAAATTGAAGAGCCGCAGCATGATCCAACGCGTGGGGATCGCCGTGCTGGTGTCGGGAATGTCGGCAGGGGTCGCGGCGCAGGGCATCATGTCCTCCGGATCCACCGTCCGGCCCGTGGTCACGCAAGGCGCTCCGGTGGCGCAAAGCGCGCCTACGCAACCCGACAACAGCCCGGCTGCCAACAGCACCATCGCCGAACTGCAGGGCCTGATCCAGGCGCGTGGCCTGAACGAACTGCGCACCACCTACAACGGCAACTATGGCGCGAGCCTGTTGTTCCGTGCCGAAGACCTGGTGTATTACGTGGCCATGTTCCAGCAGAAGAATTTCTGGCGCGTGGTCAAGACCACGTCCGAGCAGCAGGCCGAGCAGCTGTATCGCAACTTCGTGGACCAGACCGTGCAGCTGGCCGATGTCGACATCCGCCGCATCAAGCTCGATGCTGAACGTGCCAGCACCGAAAAGCTGATTTCCGTCAATGAAAGCCGCCTGACCGCGTTGCAGAATGATCTGAGCGTGCAGCGTCAGCAGGAACAGCAGGTGGCTGCCCGCCAGGATCAGGCCCGCGCCGAAGCGGCTGCGCTCGCCAACGATCGTCAGCAGGCGCGCGAACAGTTGACGACCCTGCAGCGGCAGATTCGTGCGCTGGAAGAGCAGCAGGCCAAGCTCGACGCGATCGGCACGCAGGCCCCCGGGGATACGGCACGCCGCGGCAGGTAAGCCACTGGCAGCAAGTGCTCGCATTCGGATCGTTCAAAAAACGCACCGATTTGCGCGACAGCAGATTTTGTTGCTATACTTTCGTTTCTTTGCAGCGCCCGTAGCTCAGTTGGATAGAGTACTTGGCTACGAACCAAGGGGTCGTGGGTTCGAATCCTGCCGGGCGCACCAGAATAAAGTCGATGTGCAAACATCGGCTTGAAACGGTCTGAAAGCCAACGCTTTCAGGCCGTTTTGATTTAACGCCCTGACCCAGTCGGGCGTAGCGGTTGAAATTGCAGTACCCGTAACACCGTATGCATGGCGCGGTTTACAGCAGGAAGCCCGGCTGGCTTGGTTGATTTGAAGCCGCCGCAATTTCCATGTTATAAACACGCCTCGCTACACAGCGCCCGTAGCTCAGTTGGATAGAGTACTTGGCTACGAACCAAGGGGTCGTGGGTTCGAATCCTGCCGGGCGCACCAGAATTTGTTGATTGCAGTACAAGCGTTGCGCCAGTCGCGGCAATGCTGACCGAGACGGGCGCCACTAAGGCGCCCGTTTTGTTTTGCCCGCAGCAGCCTGCATGACCCATCACCCGGGAACGCCATGAGCATCGATATCAAGACCAAAGCCCAGATCGAAAAGATGCGCCTGTCGGGCCGGCTGGCGGCCGAAGTGCTCGAGATGCTGCGTCCCTTGGTCGTGCCGGGCGTGACCACGGCCGAACTGGACGAGCGCGCCTACGATTACATCGTCACCCGGCTCAATGCCTTGCCCGGCAAGGCCGGCTATCGCGGCTTCGAACACACCCTGGGCACGTCCATCAATGGCGTGGTCTGGAACGGGGTGCCCAGCGACAAGGACGTGCTTCGGGACGGCGATATCGTCGGCATCGAAGTCGCCCTGATCAAGAACAGCTGGTTCGGCGCCACGACCCGCACCTTCCTTGTCGGTAAGCCCGACGCCGCCGCCAGACGCCTGGTCACCGCGACCGAAGCCGCGCTGGCGGCCGCCATTGCCATCGTGCGGGAAGGGTCGCGGCTGGGGGACATCGGCCACGCCATCGAACGGGTGGCCAAGGCCTCGGGCTTTTCGGTGGTGCGTGAATACTGCGGCCATGGCATTGGCCGCGGGTATCACGAAGAACCGGAAGTCGCGCATACCGGCCGGATGGGCTCGGGCCTGTGGCTCAAGAAAGGCATGGTCTTCACGATCGAACCCATGCTGAACGCCGGCGGCCCCGATGTGGAAAATCTGGGTGACACGGTCGAAGTGGTGACGTCCGACGGCGAGCTGTCGGCACAGGCCCAGCACACGGTCCTGGTGACCGAGACTGGCGCCGAGATTTTGACAGCATGGGCTGATCGCGAACGCGGCGCGCCACGCACCGCGCGCTAGGAAGGTGTTGAGGGCTCAGTCATCCCCGCCCTCATCCTTCACCGATGCGGTCTGTCGGATGAATGACACACGAAGTCAAGTCAGCGCGCGCGGGCATACGTAGAATATCTGTCGTACTGCCTTAGCCAGGAAGCGACGGTGCCCCCCGACAATCTCAAGACCCTGCTGGAACGCGCGGTGATCGACGCCGATCTGCGCGAACGTGTGACCGTGATTCTGTCCGCCTCGTCGGCCCATGTGGCCGACCGGATGGCCATGCTCGCGACGGATCACGGACTGCCTTTGACGGCGGACGAATATCGCGTCGCCATCTCGTCGGTGGCGCGGGTCGTCATCGTGCCCGACAACGGGCAGTGGGTGCATTGACGCTGGCGCCTGACACGCTGCGCCTGGCGCGCAGCCAGCCTGCACCCACCCTGGCGCGCCGGCGCTCCGCTTGCCTTCAGCGCCCAGGCACCAGTTCATAGCCACGATTGCGCATGCACGTCATGCTCTGGTCCGACCGGCGCATGGCCGCATCGACGCCAGGGCCCACCTGCCCGCGATTCGACGCTTCGAAAGATCCCCGCGACATGTTCGATGCCTGCTGGCAGGCCGCACGATCGGCGTCGACGCGGCTTTCGCTCGCACCTTCCTTGCGCCACACATAGTTGTCCGACGCGCATCCGGCCAGCACGAGCAGCACGCCCGCCAGCATCATTCCTGACTTCATCATTCCAGCCTTGATCGTTTGAACGATTGCGGCCGCATGCCGCAATCTTTTGCTGCCGCCATTATCGGCGGAACGGGCCGGCGCACGAAACGCGAGGCAGGCAACGGCCTGTCATGACGCCGGCCAACCGTATTCCCAACCCGCGGATCAACCGGCCGCCTTTCGATTCCTGGCGCGTGTTTCCGCCGCCTTCTTGGCCGCTGCCGACCGGCCTGCCGCACCTTTGGTCTCGGCCGCTTTTTTCGCCGCGGCCGACCGGTCGCCCGACGACCGCTTGCTGGCTGCCTTTTTCGCTTGCGTTGACAGTGCCTTGGTCGATGCGCCGTCCGTCGATTCCCGCTTCAGCGCGGTCTTGGCGGCTTTCGATCGTGTCTTGGAGGGCGCTTTGTTGGGCGCCTTGCCGGCTTGCAGGTCCTTCTCGGCATGCTTGCGCGTGGACGTCTTCGACGCCTTCTTGGCAGGAGGGTCGAGCTTGACCCCGGCGCGGCGCGCTTCCGACAGGCCGATCGCCACCGCCTGCTTGCTCGAGCGCACGCCGTGCTTGCCGGCGCGGACCTTGTCGATCTGTTCCTTCACGAATTCGCCGGCCTGGGTCGAGGCGGACTTGCCGGCGCGTTTGTCTTCCTTGGCTTTCTTGAGGGGGCGGGCTTCAGGCATGTGGGGGCTCCAGTCAGAACTTGCGATCACACCGTGATGCGCAGTGCCCTGGGTACAGCAACTTCTGTGCCCCTGTGCCCCGGTTCTATAATCGCGGCTTCCTTCTGCTGGAGCGCCCCATGGCCCTCTCTTTGCACACCGCATCCGTTCCGGTGTTTGTCCAGATGCTCGACAGCCTGGCCGCCATTCTTGGCAAGGCCGAGACCTACGCGACGAGCCGCAATATCGAACCGCCGGCGCTGCTGCAGGCGCGCCTGTTTCCCGACATGCTCCCGCTGGTCCGCCAGGTCCAGATCGCGTGTGACTTCGCGCGCGGCGTGTGTGCCCGGCTTGCTGGCGTTGAAGTGCCTGCCGTGCCCGATACCCATGCGTCGTTTGCCGAGTTGCGCGGCCTGCTGGCATCGACCCGCGATTTCATCCAGTCGCTTGACGTGGCGGCCATCGACGCGGGCGCGGATCGCGAGATCGTGCTGCGGCCCAATACCCCCAAGGCCAGGCAATTCCAGGGCACGGCCTATCTGCTCAGCTACGGACTGCCGCAGTTCTTTTTCCACGTGACCACCGCCTACGACATCCTGCGCCACAACGGGCTGGACGTCGGCAAGCGCGACTTCATGGGCACCTATTGAAATGACGTCGCCACCGATCGACGAGTCCGCCGTCAACATGATCGTCCAGCGCACCATGGCGCTGGCCACGCGCATCCAGACCGGCGCGATCCAGGGCACGGCGATCAAGCGCGACACCGACAAGGTGGTGCAGGATGCGTTGGCCCACTTCCGCAGCTGGAAGCATGCGGATCCGGAAGACACCCGCGCGCTGCTGGTCGACATCCTGCGCACCATGAGCCAACGGGTGCCCGTATCGCAGCCGCAGTTTGCCGAGGTGATGGTGACCGTGGCGGACCTGATTGCAGTCGGGAAGATCGCGCCTGACGATCACACGGACCCCGGCCAATAGGAAGGCCACGGGCTTTATCGACCCGGTTCACAGGGTATCGCACCCAGGGGACTTGCTAAAATCGGCAGGCACGTGTCCTTCAGTGACGCGTGCGATGCGTGCCACATGCCCATCCGTAGGCCTGTGTTTTTTATCATTGCGCGGGCCTTTGCGGAGACACCTGCCATGCCCAGTTTGCCCTTTCGTTTCCTGGCTGCCGCCATCTTGGGCGCGAGTCTGTTCGGCGTATCGACCCCGTCGATCGCTGCCGACCCGCAGCAGGTCTATCCCCCCGACAGCATGGGCGCCCGGCTTGCCGCCTGTACCGCGTGCCACGGCGCGCAGGGCAAGGCGGGTCCCGATGGATACTATCCGCGCATCGCCGGCAAGCCCGCCGACTACCTCTATAACCAGCTACGGCATTTTCGCGATGGACGGCGGCAGTACCCGCCCATGCAAGGCCTGCTGGAAAACCTGTCCGATGATTACTTGAAGACGATCGCCAGCTGGTTTGCCGACCAGCATCCGCCTTACGAAGCCTCGGCGCGCAGCCGGGCGTCGGCGGCGACGCTGGAACGCGGCAAGACGCTGGCGATGACGGGGGACCCTTCGCGCAAGGTGCCTGCCTGTGCCGCCTGCCATGGCAGCGCGCTGACCGGCGTGCTGCCCGCGATCCCCGGGTTGCTGGGTGTGCCGCACGACTACATCAGTTCGCAATTCGGCGCGTGGACCAATGGGCTGCGCAAGGCGTCGGCGCCGGACTGCATGGCCGACATTGCCCGGCGCATGACGCCCGATGACATCAGCGCCGTTGCCGCGTGGCTATCGCAGCAGCCACCGGGCGAGGGCCTGCCGGCCGCGTCCTTGCCAGCGCCGTTGCCGTTGGAATGCGGCAGCCAGGCGACCACCGGGGGGGCGTCATGATCGGCCGCAACCAAGACAAAGGCGTGTCCGCCGGACGCGTGGCGCCTGCCAGCAACCGGCTGCGGCTGGCCTGGATAGCGGTGGGGCTGGCGATCGCGGCGGGCGTCGCCGTCGCCGTGCTGATGTCGGTGGGACATCGCGAAGATGACCGCGACGCCACACGACCGGCCGCAAGCAATCTGTCCGATGCCGCCCGTATCGAGCAGGGCCGCTATCTGGCCCTGGTCGGCAACTGCATGGGCTGCCATACGGCCGTCGGGGGCACGCCCTACGCAGGCGGCCGCGCCTTGCCCACGCCGTTCGGCACCTTCTATGGTCCGAATCTGACGTCCGACGCCGAGACCGGGTTGGGCAAATGGTCGGCCGACGATTTCTGGCGTGCGTTGCACAACGGCAAGGGCCCCGACGGGCAATTGCTGTATCCGGCGTTTCCGTACGCCACGTACACCCAGGTCAGCCGCGACGATGCCGATGCGCTGTTCGCGTATCTGCGATCGCTGGAGCCGGTCAAGCAGGCCAATCGCGACCACGAACTGGCGTTTCCGTATGACCAGCGCGAACTGGTTGCAGTCTGGCGCGCCCTGTATTTCCGGCCGGGAGGCGATGCGGCCAAGGCAGAGCGGGGCGAGGGCGCTGCCGGAACGGCGGCGGGGGCGGCTGCCGGGGATGCCCAGTTGGTGCGCGGGCGCTATCTGGTTGACGGCATTGGCCACTGCGCCGAATGCCACACGCCGCGCAATCGTCTGGGAGCGTTGCAACGCAATGCCAGCCTGTCCGGCGCCGTCATTCCTGGCCAGAGCTGGTATGCGCCGCCCTTGTCAGGCGACCCGGTAACGGGGTTGGGCAAGTGGTCGGCTGAAGACATTGCCGAATTGCTGCAGACCGGCATCTCGCGCCGGGGGGCGGCTGCCGGTCCGATGGCAGAAGCCGTTCATGTCGGCCTGCAGTATGTGCGCGACGACGACGCCAAGGCCATGGCGGCCTACCTGAAATCCCTG
Source organism: Pigmentiphaga litoralis (assembly GCF_013408655.1). Taxonomy (NCBI): domain Bacteria; kingdom Pseudomonadati; phylum Pseudomonadota; class Betaproteobacteria; order Burkholderiales; family Alcaligenaceae; genus Pigmentiphaga; species Pigmentiphaga litoralis. The sequence continues at coordinate 1,637,211 of NZ_JACCBP010000001.1, read as the reverse complement.
CCCGCGCAGGGGTTGGATGCGCGCGCAGTCGGCACGGCGCCGTCTGCCACGGTAATGGAAACCGGCCGCGGGCTGTACGAAGCCCAATGCACGCAGTGTCACAAGTCGTCGGGTGAAGGCGTTTACCCGGCGTGGCCCCCGCTGGCAGGCAATCTGTCGGTGACGGCGCCGGACGCGGTCAACGCGATCAAGCTGGTGCTGCGCGGTGGGTTTTCGCCGTCTACCGCCGGGCATCCGCAGCCTCACGGCATGCCGCCTTTCGGCCAGGCGATGAAAGACCAGGACGTTGCCGCAGTGGTGTCCTACATCCGGAATAGCTGGGGGAATAGCGCGGGGGGCGTGTCGCTGAGCGACGTGCGCCGGGTGCGCGAAGCGCGTTGAGCGGCGGCGTGCCGGGTAAAGCGTAGCGATCGAGGCGCACCGGACAGCGCCGGCGCGCCTGCCGTCTTACATCTGCGGTGCCGGACCGTCCCAGTAGGGTTCGGCCTGCTCCAGCGCTTCGGTGGCGCTGAGGGGCTCATACACGAAGAATTCAAGCCGCTTGGCTTCGCCCGATTCCTCGGTCTTTTCAAGCTCGCGACGCACATACACCGTGCCGTCATTAATGGCGACGATACGGTCTTCGTCCGAATCAGGAACCGGTTCGCCGTGCCGGGTACCACCGATAAAAGTCTTGCGCACAGGAAGCTCCTTGAAAGTCATTGCTGCAGTGTAGCAATCCTGGATTTCAGGTTTGCGGCATTGCGCATCCCCTGGTCCTCGAAATTGGTATTGAGCACCACGTGGGTGTCGCGGATGGTTCGGGATAGCCTGGCAATACGGCGGGCCAGTTCGTCCAGTTCTTCAGGGCTGTATTCGTACATGAACCTGCCTGACGACGCCGAGGTCTGCGCGTTCCAGGCTTCGGCGTTGCGGCCATGCAGGCGCACCACGGCCAGGTCCGGATGCGTGGTTTCCCAGACGGCCGGCGCGGTGTTGGGCACGCCGACCGGGCTGTCCACCACGACGTGCACCGCGCCAAGCTTGCGTTCCCAGGCCAGCGTCTGCGCCGCCGCATCCCCCTCAAACCAGCTGGCGTCGCGAAACTCCACCGCCAGCGTGTGTTCCTGCGCCAGATAGGCGCAGCGTTCGACATGCCGGATGCTGCGGGGACTGCGGCGCACCCACGGTGGAAACTGGAAGTGCAGGGCGCCCAGCTTGCCCGCCATGCGCAAGGGTTCGACCGCGATGGTGAAGCGGCGCCACAGCTCGGCCCGGATGTCTTCGGGCACGTCGCGGTAGTACACGGCGGGCTTATCCGTGTCTGGCAGGGCCCGGCGCAGATCGCTGGGGAAGGCGTCTCGCGGCGTCGGGTGCCCGGTGAACAGCCGGAACGCCTTCACGTTGAACACGAAATCGTCGGGCGTGCGCTGCGTCCACCGGTGCGTCGTGGCCGGGTCGGGAAGACGGTAGTAGCTCGCGTCGACTTCCACGAACGAAAACCGCGACGCGTAATGGCGAAGCCGTCGTTCTGGCGTGGTGGCATCGGGCGGATAGAATCGACCGCACGCCAGCAGGGTCGGATCGGTCCACGATGCGGTTCCTACGTGGATGTCACAGGGCATGATGGGATGTTTTTGGCCAATAAGACTGTATGAATATACAGTATCATGCCCTTCATGAACTGAAGATGAGTGCCATGGAAGCTTCTGCCGCCACCCCCGCCAACCTGCCCACGTCGGCATCCGACTATCTGTCCGACCTCAATGCGCAGCAGCGCGAAGCCGTCGAATATGGCGTTGGCACGCCGGCGGCGTCGCCTGCCTTGCTGGTGATCGCGGGCGCAGGGTCGGGCAAGACCAACACCCTGGCGCACCGCGTGGCACATCTGGTGCTGAATGGCGCGGATCCGCATCGCATCCTGCTGCTGACGTTCTCGCGCCGGGCAGCGGTCGAAATGGAACGGCGGGTAGGCCGGGTATTGCAGAAGGTGCTCAAGCTGCGCAGCGGCGTGGCGCCGTCCCTGCAGTGGGCCGGCACCTTTCACGGCGTCGGCGCGCGCCTGCTGCGCGAATACGCCGGCCGCATCGGGCTGGCCGAATCGTTCACCATCCATGATCGGGGCGACTCCGAAGACATGATCGGCATCGTGCGCCACGAACTGGGCTTTTCGTCCGCGCAAACCCGGTTTCCGCTCAAGGGCACCTGCCTGGCCATCTATTCCCGCGTGGTGAACAGCCAGGCCCCGCTGTCCCACGTGCTGCAAACCGCGTTTCCCTGGTGTTCGGCCTGGGAAGCGCAGCTCAAGCAGCTCTTTGACGCCTACGTGCAGGCCAAGCAGGACCAGCACGTGCTCGACTACGACGACCTGCTGCTCTATTGGGCCGAAATGATGACCGATCCCGGCCTGGCTGCCGAGGTGGGCGGATCGTTCGACCATGTGCTGGTCGACGAATACCAGGACACCAACCGGCTGCAGGCGGCCATCCTGCTGGCCATGAAACCGACCGGGCAGGGGCTGACGGTCGTGGGTGACGACGCGCAGTCCATCTACTCGTTCCGGGCCGCCACCATCCGGAATATCCTGGATTTTCCGGGTCAGTTTGCGGAACCGGCGCACGTGGTCACCCTGGAACGCAATTACCGGTCGACGCAGCCCATCCTGGATGCGTCCAACGCTGTCATCCAGCAGTCCACCGAACGGTACGCCAAGCAGCTCTGGACCGACCGCGCCTCGTCGCAGCGTCCGCTGCTGGTCACCGTGACCGACGACGCGGGACAGGCCCGGTGGATTGCCGACAAGGTGCTGGAAAACCGCGAAGCGGGCGTCAAGCTCACCTCGCAGGCCGTGCTGTTTCGCACCTCCAGCCACAGCGCCATGCTGGAACTGGAACTGACCCGGCGCAACATTCCCTTCGTGAAGTTCGGCGGGCTCAAGTTCCTGGAAGCGTCCCACATCAAGGACGTGCTGTCCGTGCTTCGCTGGGCGCAGAACCCGCGTGGCCGTCTGTCCGGCTTCCGGGTGGCGCAACTGATCCCCGGCATCGGGCCGGTATCCGCGGGCAGGGTGCTCGACGCCATGGCCAGCGCGCCGGATCCCCTGGCAGCCATGCAGGCGTTCCAGCCCGGGTCCGCCGCGCAAGAAGACTGGCGGGCCTTCAGCCAGACCTACGAAATGATCGCCGGCGCCGGCGCCAGTTGGCCCGCCGACCTGGAACTGGCCATCCAGTGGTACACCCCGCACCTGGAACGGCTGCATGAAGACGCGGCGGTCCGCCGGGGCGACCTGGACCAGCTGGCGCGGATTGCCGCCACTTACCCGTCGCGTGAAAAATTCCTGACGGAACTGACCCTGGATCCGCCGGACGCCACCAGTGCCGAATCCGGTGCGCCGCTGCAAGACGAGGACTACATGATCCTGTCCACCATCCATTCCGCAAAGGGACAGGAGTGGAAGGTCGTGTACGTGCTGAACGTGGTGGACGGCTGCATTCCGTCCGACATGAGCACGGGCACCAAGGAAGACATCGAAGAAGAACGCCGGCTGCTGTATGTCGCCATGACCCGCGCCAAGGAACAGCTGCAGCTCATCGTGCCGCAGCGCTTCTATGTCACGCAGCAGACCGGCATGGGCGATCGCCACATTTACGGGTCGCGCACCCGTTTCATTCCCGATTCGCTGCTCAAGCTGTTCGAACGCATGCCCAAGCCGCCGCAGCCGGCTGGCCTGGCCGAACGGGGGTTGACGCCCGAGGCGGCAAAGATCGACATCGCCAGCCGGCTGCGGGGTGCGTGGAAGTAGGGTGGGGAAGTACGGGGCGTGGAGGTAGGGTGGGGAAGTACGGGGTGTGGAGGTACGGGGTGTGGAGGTACGGGGCGGGGAAGTTGGGGACGCCACGCTGGCGCTGCGGGCCCCTGGCAGGCGCATCGGCCCGCTGATACAGGGGTTGACGGCAAATTACTTTAAGTGTCAAATAGTTTTGTCGGCGCGGGTCAGCCGACGTTCTGTCCGAGGTTAGGACGCGGCGCAACGGAGGCACGATGAATATCGTATGTATCGGTGGTGGCCCGGCAGGCTTGTACTTCGCCTTGCTGATGAAGCAGCGCAATCCCGGTCATCAAGTGGTCGTGATCGAGCGCAATCGTCCTTACGATACCTTCGGGTGGGGCGTCGTGTTTTCCGACCAGACGCTGGGCAACCTCGTCAACGCCGATGAGACCACGGCGCGCAGCATCCTGCAGTCCTTCAATCATTGGGACGACATCGATGTCCACTTCAAGGGCGATACGATCACGTCGGGTGGCCACGGCTTTTGCGGCATCGGCCGCAAACGCCTGCTGAACATCCTGCAGGCCCGCTGCGAAGCGCTGGGCGTGCAGCTTGTGTTCGAGACCGACGTGCTGGACGACCAGGAAATCGCGGCGCGCTACGACGCCGACCTGGTGGTCGCCAGTGATGGCCTGAACAGCCGGGTGCGCACGCGTTACCAGGACACCTTCCAGCCCGACATCGAAAGCCGCTATTGCCGCTTCGTGTGGCTCGGCACGAAAAAGCTGTTCCCGGCCTTCACGTTCGCGTTCGAAGAAACCGAACATGGCTGGTTCCAGGCGCATGCCTACCAGTACGACGGCGACACCTCGACATTCATTATCGAAACGCCCGACGACGTGTGGCAGCGCGCCGGCCTCGACACCATGAGCCAGGCCGAGGCCATCGCCTTCTGCGAAAAACTGTTTGCCAAATACCTGGACGGCCAGCCGCTGCTCAGCAACTCGCCGCACCTGCGTGGCTCGGCCAACTGGATCCGCTTCCCGCGCATCGTGTGCGGATCGTGGGTGCACTGGAATACCTTTGGCGACAAGAAGGTGCCGGTCGTGCTGATGGGCGACGCCGCGCACACCGCGCACTTTTCCATTGGTTCGGGCACCAAGCTTGCATTGGAAGACGCCATTGAACTGGCGCAATGTTTCGATCGGCAGGGCGACGGCAACCTCGAAAATATCCTGGCCAACTACGAAGCCAGCCGGTCTATCGAAGTGCTCAAGATCCAGAGCGCGGCGCGCAATTCCATGGAGTGGTTCGAACACGTCGACCGGTATGTGGGCCTGGATCCCGAACAGTTCGCGTATTCGATGTTGACCCGCAGCCAGCGGCTGTCCCATGACAACCTGCGCGTGCGGGACCCGGCCTACGTGGCCCGCTACGAGCAGTGGATTGCCGATCGCGCCTATCGCCAGGCGGGGCTGCCCAAGCCGGCGGGCGACGTTGCCCCGCCACCCATGCTGACACCGTTCAAGCTGCGCGACACCGTGCTGGCGAACCGCATCGTCGTGTCACCGATGGCGCAGTACTCGGCCAAAGACGGCGTGCCCGGCGACTACCACCTGGTGCACCTGGGCAGCCGCGCCATGGGCGGCGCTGGGCTGGTGTTCGCCGAAATGACCTGCGTGTCGGCCGACGCGCGCATCACCCCCGGGTGCCCGGGGCTCTACACCCCCGAACACACCGCCGCCTGGAAACGCATTGTCGATTTCGTGCACGCCAACACCCAGGCCAAGATCGCCGTGCAGCTGGGGCACGCCGGCGCGAAGGGCTCGACACGGGTCGCCTGGGAAGGCACCGACAAGCCTTTGGTGACCGGCAACTGGCCGCTGGTGTCGGCATCGGAAACCCAATATCTGGAAGGCGTGTCCCAGGTGGCGTTTGCCGCCAACCGGGGCGACATGGCGCGCATCAAGGCCGACTTTGTCCGGTCTACGATCGCCGCGGCCGAAGCCGGGTTCGACTGGCTCGAACTGCACTGCGCGCACGGCTATCTGCTGTCCAGCTTCATCTCGCCTTTAACCAATCAGCGTGACGACGACTACGGCGGCTCGCTGGAAAACCGCTGCCGCTACCCGCTCGAAGTGTTCGCCGCCATTCGCGAGGTCTGGCCAGCCGACAAACCGATCAGCGTGCGCATTTCGGCGCATGACTGGGCCGACGGCGGCATCACGCCAGACGACGCGGTCGCGATCGCCCGTCTGTTCAAGGAAGCCGGGGCCGACATGCTCGATTGCTCGTCGGGCCAGGTCACCAAGCTTGAAAAGCCGGTGTACGGCCGGATGTTCCAGACGCCGTTCTCGGACCGCATCCGCAATGAAGTCGGCATTCCGACCATTGCGGTGGGCGCGATCTTCGAGGCCGACCACGTCAACAGCATCATCGCCGCCGGGCGCGCCGACCTGTGCGCGCTGGCCCGGCCGCACCTGGCCGACCCGGCCTGGACGCAGCACGAAGCGGCCAAGCTCGGTCACTTCGACAACGTCGGCTGGCCCAAGCAGTACTACGCCGGCAAGCAGCAGCTCGAACGCAATCTGGAACGCGAAAAACAAGTCGCCGCGCAAAGCGCCGGCCTGACGCCGCAACAGATCGCCGCACGGCTGCTGGCCGAGTGACCGCAGCGATGAGCGCGTCATCTTTGTCGGCAGGGTCGGTGGTTTCGGCGGCTTCGGCTGCGGCTTCGGCTTCGTCCGCGGTTTCAGCCGCGGCTCCGGCTGCGGCTTCGGCTTCATCCAGGGCTGGCATCGCAGCGGCGCCGGCCGGTTCGGCCACGGCGTCGGCGCTTCCGCTCAGCGGCCGTCATGCGCTTGTGACAGGTGGCGCGCGCGGGATTGGCGCGGCCATCGCGCGCACCCTGGTTACGCAGGGCGCATCGGTCACGATCGCTGGCCGGCATGCCGACGCACTGCAGGCGGCGGTGAACGACCTGGAGGCAGCTTTGCCGCCGGGCGCGGTGTCTGCAGCAGCGTGCCCATCGAACGACGTGGGGCTCAGCGCGGGCGCGCCCAGTGGTGTTCCGGCGGAGCGCTCGGGCGCGGCATCGAGCGCCACAAACATCGGCTATGTCGTCATGGATGTGGCCGATTCCGAATCCGTGCGTGCTGCGTTTGCGCAAGCCCGTCGCCGCGCGGGTGTCATCGACATCCTGGTGAACAACGCCGGGCAAGCCGAATCGGCGCCCCTGGCCCGGACCGATGACGCCTTGTGGCGCCAGATGATGGACGTCAATCTGTCCGGCTCGTTCTTCTGCATGCGCGCGGCCTTGCCCGACATGGTCGATGCTGGCTGGGGGCGCATCGTGAATATCGCCAGCACGGCGGGGCTCATTGGCTACGGCTACACGGCGGCCTACTGCGCGTCGAAGCACGGTGTGATCGGCCTGACGCGGTCGGTGGCGCTGGAAGTCGCGACCAAGGGCGTGACGGTCAACGCCGTCTGCCCGGGCTTTACCGAAACCGATCTGTTGACAGACGCTGTCGACAACATCGTCGCCAAGACCGGTCGGGATGCGGCCCAGGTGCAGCGCGACCTGGCCTCGCTCAATCCGCAGAAGCGGCTGGTGAAACCCGACGAAGTGGCCAACGCCGTGCTGTGGTTGTGCATGCCCGGTTCGGACGCCATGAATGGACAGTCGCTGGCCGTTGCCGGCGGCGAAGTCATGTAGGAATGACAAGATGACGCGCAAACCCGATGACTCCACGCTGACCGGCGCCGCCAGCTCGGCGATCAAAGCCACCTCTGCTGCCGATGCTTCGGCCAAGAGCACCGCTCTGCGCGACCCTGCCGTGGTTGGCTCGTCTGCCAAGGGTGCGTCCTCGCGCGACGCGGCCGCTACCGGTTCGTCCGCCAAGGACGCATCGCCGACCCCAACGGGCGGTGGCCAGGCCGTCTCAGCCGACGCGGCCCCTGTGCTCGATCTCGAAACGCGGATCACCGGGGGTCACCATGAATCGCTCGTGCTGTGGCTGCGCATGCTCTCGTGCACGAACCGCGTGGAAAACGAAATCCGGTCGCGCTTGCGCGCGGAGTTCGGCATCACCTTGCCGCGGTTCGATCTGATGGCGCAGCTCGAGCGTCAGCCTGAAGGGCTGCGGATGGGCGAGCTGTCGAAACGCATGATGGTGACGGGCGGCAACGTGACCGGCATCACCGATCAACTGGTGGCCGAGAACCTGGTGGTGCGCGAGCCCGCGCCCGATGACCGCCGCGCTTTCATCGTCAAGTTGACGCCGGCCGGCCGCCGCGCGTTTGCGCGCATGGCGCAGGTACATGAGCAGTGGATTGCGGAGTTGTTTTCGGGCCTGCCGTCTGACGCCAAGACGCAATTGATTGATCTGCTGTCGACGCTGAAGGGCAGCCTGACCGCGCCGCCATCGGCGTGAACGAAGCATACGGTGAATGCATCGCCGTATCACCGCATGACGTCGCCCCGTCGGCGTGGCCGGCACATTCGTCGAACGCATGGTCGCATCGCCGTAGCACTGCATCACTGCATCACTGCATCACTGCATAACCGCATCACTGCATAACCGCATCACCGCATCACCGCATCACTGCATGACCGCATCACCGCCATACCTGTTTCCTGTATTCCGACTCTCTGATCCACCGACTTTTTTGCGCGCCGCGAGCCGGCGAGCGCACGGAGCTGACCATGCGTTACCTACCGGGTGAAAACCGCCGGCTGCACGGCGCGCCAACGACGTTGGCTGACTACGAGGCGCGGCACGTGCTGTTCGAGGTGGCTGATGGCATTGCCACGCTGACGTTGAATCGTCCGGACCGCAAGAATCCGCTGACGTTCGATTCCTACGCCGAGCTGCGGGATCTGTTCCTGGCGCTGGCCTATGCCGAAGACGTGCATGCCGTGGTGATCCATGGCGCGGGCGACAACTTCTGCTCGGGCGGTGACGTGCACGAAATCATCGGGCCGCTGACGAAACTCGACATGCCGTCCTTGCTCGCCTTTACCCGCATGACGGGGGACGTGGTCAAGGCGATGCGTGCCTGCCCGCAGCCGATCATCGCGGCCGTCGATGGCGTGTGCGCGGGCGCGGGCGCGATCCTGGCGCTGGCGTCCGATATGCGGCTGGCCACGGCGCGCAGCAAGACGGCGTTCCTGTTCACCCGGGTGGGGTTGGCCGGTTGCGACATGGGCGCGTGCGCCTTGTTGCCGCGGGTGATCGGGCAGGGCCGTGCCTCGGAACTGCTGTACACGGGCCGCTCGTTCACGGGTGACGAGGGCGAACGCTGGGGCTTCTTCAATCGCCTGTGCGAACCGGACGTGCTGCGCGATGACGCGCTGCGGCTGGCCAAGGACCTGGTGGCCGGACCGACCTTTGCGCATGGCATGACCAAGCGCATGCTGCAGCAGGAATGGAATATGGGTGTGTCGGAAGCCATCGAGGCAGAAGCGCAGGCCCAGGCGATCTGCATGGCCACCAACGATTTCCATCGCGCCTACCACGCCTTTGTGGGCAAGCAGCGTCCGGTGTTCGAGGGCGATTGACCATGGCCGATACCACCTATCTCGATTGGCCGTTCTTTGAAGACCGGCACCGTGCGTTGGCAACGCAGCTGGATGCGTGGGCCACCGAACACATTGCCGAGGTCCATGGCCGCGATGTTGACGCGGCCTGCCGTGCGCTGGTGCGTCAGTTGGGGGATGCCGGCTGGCTGGGGCACGCGATCGGCGGAACCGCGCATGGCGGCCATCAGGACGTGATCGACACCCGCGCGATTTGCCTGATCCGCGAGACGCTTGCGCGCCACGCAGGTCTGGCCGACTTTGCCTTTGCCATGCAGGGCCTGGGCTCGGGCGCCATCAGCCTGTTCGGCACCGACGCGCAAAAGGCCGAGTGGCTGACCCGGGTGGCCAGTGGCGACGCCATTGCAGCGTTCGCCTTGTCGGAACCCGATGCTGGGTCCGACGTAGCGGCGATGTCGTGCGCGGCCACGCTGGACGGCGATCACTATGTGCTGAATGGCGAGAAGACGTGGATTTCGAATGGCGGCATCGCTGACTTCTACGTGGTGTTTGCCCGCACGGGCGACGCACCGGGGTCTCGTGGCCTGTCGGCCTTTCTGGTGCCGGCCGCTACGCCCGGGCTGACCATTGCCGAACGCATCGAGGTCATCGCGCCCCATCCGCTGGCCCGGCTGCGGTTCGAGCAGTGCCGTGTCCCGGTGTCGCACCGCATTGGCGAATCGGGGCAGGGCTTCAAGATCGCGATGTCGACGCTGGACGTGTTCCGCACGTCGGTGGCGGCCGCGGCGCTGGGCTTTGCGCGGCGCGCGCTGGACGAAGGTCTGCAGCGCGCGACCCAGCGCCGCATGTTCAACCAGACCCTGGCGGACTTCCAGTTGACGCAGGCCAAGCTGGCCGAGATGGCGACTGGCATCGACGCAGCGGCCTTGCTGACCTACCGCGCCGCATGGATGCGGGATCGCGGACAGAAGGTGACGAAGGAAGCGGCCATGGCCAAGATGACCGCCACCGAAACGGCACAGCGTGTGATTGATGGCGCGGTGCAATTGTTCGGCGGCATGGGGGTGGTGAGCGACCATCCGGTCGAGCGGCTGTATCGCGAGATCCGGGCCTTGCGTATCTACGAAGGCGCGACCGAGGTCCAGCAGTTGATTATCGCGCGGGAGTTGCTGCGCGCCTTGCCCGCACCGGCAGCGTAAGCGCGTCCGCAACCGCACCTGCAACCGCAACCTCAGCCTTTTCGCCACCCGCAAACGAATGCACCCACGGTGTGGCCTGATCGAATGTACCTGCGGTATGGCCTGATCCGGCCACGCCGCAGCCGAACCCTCATTTCACCAGGATTCCCATGAGCACCCCATCCAGCAGCTTCATCGACGTTCTCCAGCCTGAAGGCTGGCCGCGCCCCAAGGGGTATTCCAACGGCATGACTGCGTCGGGCCGCATGGTGTTTGTCAGCGGCATGATCGGTTGGGACGCCGATGGCGTGTTCCAGACGGATGACTTTGTTGGTCAGGTGGCGCAGGCGCTGCGCAACATCGTCGCCACGCTGGCCGAGGCCAAGGCGGGCCCGGAACATATGGTCCGGATGACCTGGTATGTGAAGGACAAGAAGACGTACGTGGCGGCGTACCCGGAAATCGGCAAGGCCTATCGCGAGATCATCGGCCGACACTTTCCGACCATGACGGCCGTGCAGGTGGCCGACCTGATCGAGGACCGCGCGCAGGTGGAAATCGAAGTCACCGCGATGGTGCCCGACGAGGCATAAGCATCCGGGCGCCGTGCAGGCTGGAAAGGTGACGGGGCGCCGTTCAGGTCGGAAGGTGGCAGGCGCCGCGAAGGTGGTGAAGAAGCGGGGCTTTGACCTGTTTCCGACGGCTTTGCGCATCAAGGCGTAACGGACGGCTGAGGTGTTCGCAGTTGGATACAGGCTGGGTGCCTGCGTCGGCAGACCAGAGCAGGCCAGCCGGTATAGTCGAGTGAACGCCACGACGGGACCACCAAGACCGGACCACCACGACTGGACCGCTACGAGTGGACCACCGCGACAGGAACGACCACGACTGGCCAACCACGACTGGCCACACCACGACCGGACACCTCAACGAGGAGACTGCCATGACCCGGGACCGCATCGTAATGCACGGCGACTATGACCTTGCTCCCAGCGCCGAGCTGTTGCCCGATAACACCTATGGCGCGCAATTGCTGCTGTCGCGCTATCGCGGCGTGGACGAAACGCGCACCCAGCGCTTCGCCTCGTTCGGCGCGTTTCCGACGGAACGCGAAGCGATCGACCACGCCATCGCGTATGGTGTGGACATGATCGACGGCCGCAAGGGCGGCCTGGAGATCTGACCGCGCACGTTGCCAACGCACGCGCCAGCACAGCGACCGCGATACTCACCCCACGGCGCCACGACAAGGAATGACCATGACCACGCCCGCGCACGACCTGAAGCCAGGCTACTACTGGTACTACATCGAATCCGATCCGCCATCCATCATCCATATCCGCGACACGGGCGAAGCCAGCCTGATGGGCTCGGACTATGACGTGCCCGCCGAAGATGTCGCGAGCATGATCCGGCGCGGCGAACAGTTCGTCTGGATCGAACCGCCGCTGGGCCGATAAGGCGTCACGCCCGCCGGCCCATAACCAAAGCCTGCACCTGGGTGCACAGCCTAGCCTGGGTGCACAGCCGGCCCCTTCCTCCCCCGGCCGGCCCCGTCCTCCCCAGCCTGCCCCTGCGCTTCACACCCGGGCCGGCTGTTCGTCCCGTTGCTCCACCACAGTCGCGCGCGCCATCTCGCGCAACTTCACCTTCGAGATCTTGCCGACGCTGATGCGCGGGAAGTCCTCGACGAAGTACACCGCGCGCGGCACCTTGAACTTGGCCAGATCCTGGCGGCACGTATCGGTAATGCGCGCTTCCAGGCCCGCAGGCACGGCATCCCCCGAGCGCGGGATCACATAGGCCACGGCCACTTCTCCCAATGACGCGTCCGGCCGGCTGACCACGGCCACCTGCGCCACGCCGTCCACGCCCGCGATCACCCGCTCCACCTCGGCCGCCGACACGCCCTCGCCACCGACCTTGATCAGGTCCTTGTTGCGGTCGCTGAACTGGATGCTGCCGTCGTCATGCAGGATCACGCTGTCGCCGGTGCGAAAGTAGCCTTCTTCGTCGAAGGCGTCACGGGTGGCCTGGGGGTTGCGGAAGTATTCCGCAAAGATAGAGACGCCTGGCACGCCTTTGACCAGCAAGGATCCCGTCTCGCCAGGGCGGCAGGCGTCGCCCCGGTCATTTTCGATCCGGATGCCGTAGCCCACCGACGGGCGTCCGATGGACCCCGGCCGCTGTGGCGCCCACAGGTCGCCGACGATGCCTTGGGCCACCATTTCCGTCATGCCCCAGGCGCCTTGCACCTTTACGCCAAAGATCGCTTCGTGTTGCGGCAGCGACAGGGCGTTGCACCACTGCCGGAAGGCATGGCCGGCGGGCACCGGTTGCCCGGCCAACACGTTACCGCTGAAGATGACGTGCGAGCCCACGCTAGACCGGTACTGCAGGGCCGTCGGCCAGTAGTGCGTGACGGAGAACTTGGGTTGCAGCACCACCGTGGCCCCGGCCCACAGCGTCGGCAACACCGACCATGACAGGCCCACCACATGAAATAGCGGCAGGAAGACCTGCACGATGTCGTCGGCGCGAAAGCCTTGTTGCGTCGCGCCCAGCCGGGCAGCCCACAGGGCGTTCGCATGGGTCCACAACACGCCCTTGGGCCGGGACGTGGTGCCGCTGGTGAACAGGATGGACAAAGGCTGCGACGCATCGGGCGCACGCAAGGGCGCGGGCTCGTGCACACGCAAGCCGTCAAAGCTGTCGGAGGCCGCGGGCGCCGTCCCGGGTTCGCAGGGCACGCCGGCATCGGTGGACGTGACGGCCAGCCAGGTCAGGTCCGGGCAATGGATGGCAAGCTTTGCGGCAAAACGCGGTTGCGTGACGGCGCCGACTGCCTCGGTCAGCTCGGCCATGTAAGTGAGCTCCGGCCCGGCGGCCATGGCGTTGGTTGGCACGCAAATGGCGCCGATATGCGCGCACGCAAAATAGGTGATCAGCAGTTCGGGGCAGTTTTCCAGATGCATGAGCACCCGCTGTCCGGGCTGCACGCCGCGCGCGCGCAGGCCTGCGCCGACCCGGGCGACCTCATCGGCAAACTGCGCATAGGTCCAGGTGCGGGCATCGGCCGTATCAAACGGCGCCCAATGCAGGAAGGGATGCGCGCCGCGTTGCAGGGCGCGCTGTTGCAGCAGGGTCGGGGCATCGAGCCGGGCGAATTGCAGAAGGGCATCGGAAAGCGTCATCGTGTTCGGTCCTAGGAATCAGGGTGTCCGGGGGCAGCGGGCCACGTCGTCCCGGGGGTGTCGGCAGCATCCGTACCGCGCGGCGTCCACGCGCCCACCGTCAGCCAGTGCTCCAGCATCCACAGCCGGTCCACGCCCCAGATCACCTGGTCGTCGACACGAAAGGTCGGCACGCCAAAGACCCCCAACGCCACGGCATCGTCGACGGCGGCGCGCAAGGACGCCTTGACCGCCTCGTCATGCAGCGCGTCGTGCACGTCCGCGGCGGCGACGCCGACGGACTCGGCCACGCGGATCAGCACACCCACGTCCCCGATGTCCTGGCCTTCGGCCCAGTGCGCCGCACACAGCCGCCGCGCGTACCTTGCGGCCAGGCTCGCATCCCGCGCCTTCAGGGCCATGAACAGGCGCAGGGACTTGATCGGCGACACCGAGCCTCCCAGCCCATGTTCCAACAACGGCACACCCAGGAGCGAGGCCAGCCGATGCTTGTCGTCACGCGAGTAATCGCCTTTTAGCGGAGTGAGCGGCACGGGCTTCAAGCCCATGATCTGCAGCACGGTCACACTCAGCAGCACCGGCCGCCAGTCGACGGTCCGGCCATGCCGCGCGGCCAACGCCTCGATCTGCGTGGACGCCAGATAGCCGTAGGGCGAGATGGGATCAAAGAAAAAGTCGATGGGGGAACCGGTCATGCGCCGCGTCACATTTCCAGCTTGACGTTGGCGGCCTTGGCAATGCCGCTCCAGCGCGCCAGGTCGGTCACGATCTGCTGGGAAAACTCGGCCGACGTGTTGCTGACCGGCTCCAGGCCGAAGGACACGAACTTGGTGCGGACCTCGGGCAAGGCCACGACGCGCGCGACTTCATCCTGCAGGCGCTTGACGATGGCGGGCGGTGTACCGGCGGGCAGCAGCAGTCCCTGCCACAGGCGCATGTCCATGTTCTGCATGCCCAGTTGCTGGAAGGTCGGCACGCCGGGCAACGACGGATCTTCCTTGGCCGACGTGACGGCCAGCGCGCGCAGCTTGCCGCTTTGCAGACCGGCCGTGATGGCGACGGGATCCGCAAAGGTGGCCAGCACGTCGTTGCCCATCACGGCGTTGACGGCGTCGGTGCTGCCCTTGTACGAGATGTTCTGGAAGGCCGTGCCGGCCTGCAGGTTCAGCTGTTCGGCAGCCAGCTGGAAAGGCGCCGCGGCCGACGAATAATTGGCCTTGCCGGGATTGGCCTTGGCATAGTTGATCAGTTCGGGCACGGTGCGCGCCGGGCCGTTCGCGTTCACGGCCAGTACCAGGGGCAGGGTGCCGATCAGCGACACCGGAACAAAGTCCTTCACGGTGTCGTAGCGCATGGACGAATACACGGCCGGATTGACGACCATGGACCCGGTCGCACCCAGCAGCACGGTGTAGCCGTCGGGCGCGGACTTGGCCACGTGTTCACTGGCGATCATCGACAGCGCGCCGGGGCGGTTCTCGACCACCACGCGCTGGTTCAGCCCTTCGGACATCTTGGCGGCCACCAGGCGCGCGATGATGTCGCTGCCGCCGCCGGCGGTAAAGCCGACGACCAGACGGATGGGTTTGCTGGGGTAGTCGTCCGCGCTGGCGCCAAAGGCAACAGCGGACAAGGCAACGGTGGCGAATGCGGCGGCAAGGCGCGTCAGTGTCATGCGAGTCTCCGATCAGGGTCATGTCATGGCATGACTTCGTCACGAATAGTAGGGGAGGCCCCCGCACAACTGAAGCGCGAAAAAACGATCGCTTCACAACGGGAATCGATCAATCACCGATCGCCGTTCATATTTGAGCGCGCTCATGAAAAAGGCGCAGTCCGGATGCTACTCCGAACCGCGCCGGTTTTGAAGCACGACGCCAACCCGTGCTCAGCCCATCATGCAGCCACCGTCATTCCGTGATCAGGCCGCTTCCTTGGCGGCCGGATGCGCCTGCTTGCGATACAGGAATTCCACCACGGCCGCCTTGCACGCGTGGTAGTCCGGTTCATTGGCCAGCGCCACGCGATCACGCGGACGGGCCAGCTTCACTTCCTGAATTTCGCCAATGGTGGCGGCCGGGCCGTTGGTCAGCATGACGATGCGGTCCGACAGCAGCACGGCTTCATCCACATCGTGCGTCACCATGATCACGGTGCTTTGCGTCTTGGCCACGATCTTCAGCAGCTCATCTTGCAGGTGCGCCCGTGTCAGTGCATCCAGCGCGCCGAAGGGCTCGTCCATCAGCAGCACTTTCGGTTCGATGGCCAGCGCCCGGGCAATGCCCACGCGCTGCTTCATGCCGCCGGAAATTTCATGCGGGTGTTTGTGTTCCGCGTGGGTCAGGCCGACCAGCTCCAGCGCGGCGCGCACCCGCTCGCGGATCTGCACGCGATTTTCCTTGTCACCAAACACGCGCTCCACGCCCAGTTCCACGTTCTGCGCGCAGGTCAGCCAGGGCAGCAGCGAATGGTTCTGGAACACGACGCCGCGATCCGGACCGGGGCCGTTGATCTCGCGTTCGGCGCACAGCAGCACGCCGGACGTGGGGAGTGTCAGGCCGGCGATCAGGTTGAGCAAGGTCGACTTGCCGCAGCCCGAATGGCCGATCAGGGTAATGAACTCGCCGCGCGCCACCGTCAGGTTGACTTCACGCAGTGCCACGAACGGACCCTTCTTGGTCTTGAAGACCTGGCCGACGTTTTCGATACGAACGAACTTTTCCATGTCGATTCCTTGCTCAGTCAGCCGAATAGGTGAAACGTTTGGCGAGCTGCATCAGTGCGACTTCCAGCAGCAGGCCGACAATGCCGATCACGAAGATTGCGATGATGATGTGTTCGACTTTCAGGTTGTTCCACTCGTCCCACACCCAGAAGCCGATGCCCGTACCACCGGTCAGCATTTCCGCGGCGACGATCACGAGCCAGGCGGTGCTGATCGACAGGCGCACGCCCGTCAGCATGTAGGGCAGGACGGCAGGCAGCAGCACCTTCTTGATGATTTTCCATTCCGACAGGTTCAACACACGGGCCACGTTCATATAGTCCTGCGGCACCCGCGACACGCCAACGGCCGTGTTGATGATCATGGGCCAGATCGAGCAGATGAAGATCGCCCAGATCGCGGCCAGGTTGGCCGCCTTGAACAGCAGCAGGCCAAGCGGCAGCCAGGCCAGCGGCGACACCGGACGCAGCAGGCTGATGACCGGCGAGAACATGGCGTTCAGCGTCTTGAAGCGGCCGATGGCAAAGCCGACCGGAATGCCGACCACGGCCGCCAGGCCAAAGCCGATCGCCACGCGCTGCAAGGACGCCAGCACATTCCAGCCAATACCCATGTCGTTCGGGCCGGCCACGTAGAAGGGATCCGAGAACAGCACCACGGCCGCTTTCCAGGTCACGGCGGGCGTGGGGATCTCGGTCACGAAGGTCGTGATGACCTGCCAGACCAGGATGAACATCACGAAGCCCGCGACCGGACCGGCCAGCGCCTTGACGACGGCCTGGAAGCGGTCCGCGAACACGCTGCTGCCTGCCGCCGCAGCCGACACGGGCGCGGCAGCAACGGGCTTTTTCGCGACCGAAGCCGCCGAGACCGCAACGGGCGCCTCGGCCGACCGAGATGCGAGATCCGGATGCAGATCGATGACGGTGGCGGGACCCGCCTTCGAAGTGGCCGGCGTGGCGGCCGGCGGAACCGGCAGGGGTTTGGCAATGGCTGTCATGGAATTCTCCTGGGTGACCGGGGGTGGCGCTTACGCCTTGACTTTGAAGCTGTCCGCATACGCGGCGGGATTGGTGCCATCCCAGGTCACGCCGTCGATCAGCTTGGAAGACCGCATGTCGCCCTTGGGCAGCGGCGTGCCCGTGGCGGCCGCGGCCTGCTTGTAGATGTCGATGCGGTTGATCTGCTTGGCAACGGCGAGGTAATCCGGGTGGTCCTTCAACAGGCCCCAGCGCTTGTGCTGCGTCAGGAACCACATGCCGTCCGACAGGTAGGGATAATTGGCGGCGCCATCGGCAAAGAATTTCATGGCGTCGGGATCGTCCCAGGTCTTGCCCAGGCCGTTGGTGTAGCGGCCCAGCATGCGATCCAGGATCACGTCGGTGTCGGTATTGACATACGACCGCGCGGCAATCGTTTCGGCCGTCTTGCGGCGGTTCGATACCGAGGCGTCAATGTACTTGCCGGCTTCGAGCACTGCGGCCGTCACGGCGCGGGCGGTGTTCGGATACTTGGCGACGAATTCGGCGGTGCAGCCCAGCACTTTTTCGGGATGGCCTTTCCAGATGTTCTGTGTGGTCTCGGCGGTGTAGCCGATCTTGTCCATGATGGCGCGCGCATTCCACGGTTCGCCGACACAGAAACCGTCCATGGCGCCGACGCGCATGTTGGCCACCATCTGGGGCGGCGGCACGGTAATGACCTTGGCATCCTTCATCGGGTTGATGCCATAGGTGGCCAGCCAGTAGTACAGCCACATCGCATGCGTGCCGGTCGGAAACGTCTGCGCGAAGGTGTACTCGCGCTTTTCGGTCTGCATCAGCTTGGCCAGCGACGGGCCGTCTTTCGCGCCTTTTTCCAGCAGCTTGTTCGAGAGCGTGATGGCCTGGCCGTTCTGGTTCAGGTTCATCAGCACGGCCATGTCTTTCTTGGGGCCGCCGGCGCCCAGGTGCATGCCGTAGACCAGGCCATACAGCACGTGCGCCAGGTCCAGTTCGTTGTTGACCAGCTTGTCGCGCACGCCAGGCCACGACGCTTCTTTCGACGGCGTGATCTTGATGCCGTATTTCTTGTCGATGCCCAGCACCGACGCCATCACCACGGAAGCGCAGTCGGTCAGCGGAATGAAGCCGATCTTGACCTCGGCCTTTTCAGGCGCGTCCGACCCCGCAGCCCAGGCGCCGGCACGCACCAGCGGATCGACGAGGCTCATGATGCTCACGCCCGCGGCGGCCTTGAAGGTCGTCGTGATCAGCTTGCGGCGCTGCACATCGGATACCGCGGGGCCTTCGGAAGAGGCAACGACAGGCATCGACGGCTTCGAGGTAAAGGGCTTCATCCATTGCTCCAGGCAAAAAAAAACGTCCCGCACGAAAGCGATGCAAAGCATCGTTTCGTTGCGGAACGTCATTGTTCCTACCGCCATGCCGCGGCAAGCAACGACCGTCATTGGCCGTCATTTACCACTAAGCAAAGCCTGTGCCATGTGTGAAACACGGCCTCGGAGCTGCAAAAAACCCTGTTAAATCAACGCCTTGATGAAGGTCATGGGGTCAGCGACCACCAAGCCCTTCGGCACGATCCAAGGGCATGACCCCACCCCAATCTTGTGCGCTGCACTAGAAGCGTGCGGCTAGCCCCGGCCGTGCGGCGCCATGAAATCCAGCAGCGGACCTGCCGGCACCACGGCGCTGGGATTCACGTTCGCGTGGCTCATGTAGTAGTGCCGCTTGATGTGATCGAAGTTTACCGTGCCGGCCACGCCCGGCAGCTGATACAGCTCGCGCGCATAGCCCCACAGGTTCGGATAATCGATCAGCCGGCGCAGGTTGCACTTGAAGTGACCCACATACACGGCGTCGAAGCGCACCAGCGTCGTGAACAGCCGCCAGTCGGCTTCGGTCAGCCGATCGCCCATCAGATAGCGCCGCGTGCCCAGGCGATCCTCCAGCCAGTCCAGCGTGTCGAACAACGGGAACACGGCGTCTTCATAGGCGGCCTGCGTGGTTGCAAAGCCCGCCTTGTAGACGCCATTGTTCAAGGTGTCGTAGACCCGCGCATTGACCGCGTCGATGTCAATGCGCAGGTCGGCCGGGTAGTAGTCGCCGGGCAGGGCGCCCAGTCCGTCGAACGCCGAGTTGAACATGCGGATGATGTCGGCCGACTCATTGCTGACGATGCTCTTGGTAAAGGTGTCCCACAGCACAGGCACCGTGGCCCGCGTCGTCACATCCAGGTCAGCCAGGGCATACAGGTCGTGTACGAAGCTCGCCTGGTTGACGTGGTCGGGCACCACGCCGGGCGCAGGCTCGAACGACCAGCCTTGCTTGCCCATCAGCCAGTGCGTGACCGACACCGGAATCATTGACTGCAGGCCCTTCAGCTCGCGAAAGATCAGCGTGCGGTGCGCCCAGGGGCAGGCCAGGCTCACGTACAGGTGATAACGGCCAGCCTCGGCAGCAAAGCCGCCGTTGCCGGTCGGGCCGGGGGCGCCATCGGCCGTGACCCAGTTGCGAAAGACCGCGTCCTTGCGCAAGAAGCGCCCACCCGCATCGGCGGGCGGCTCGTTTTCCTGCCAGACCCCGTTGATCAGAAGACCCATTGTTTTTCCGCCTGCGCAGGTTCGTCGACCGGGCCGTGGACGAAGTGCCGCGGCAAGTGGATGGTGAAGACCGTGTGGCCCGTGGTGTCGCTGCACACGCTCATTTCACCGTGGTGGCTGCGGACCAGTTCCTTGGCAATGTAGAGACCCAGGCCCAGCCCCTTGCCGCCGTCGCGACGGAACTTGGTGAAGTTGAAGGGCTGGAAGATATTGGCCTGGACCTCGGCCGGAATGGTGCCGGCATTGCGGATCGCGATCTTGACGCTGTCGGCGTCGGTGCCGTCCACCTTGACCGAGATGCCTTCGTCGGCGGTTCCATGCTGCAGGGCATTGCCCACCAGGTTGGACACTACCTGCGACAGGCGGTCGGCATCCCATTCGCCAAAGGTGTCGCCCGTGTAGGCCAGTTCGACGCGGCGTTCACCTTCGGGCAGCTCGAATTCTTCGACGATGTGTTCGCACAGCACGGTTAGGTCGATGCGTTCCGGGCTCAGTTCCAAGCGGCCGGACCGCACCCGCGCAATGTCCAGCAACTGGTCGACCATGCGCGACATGCGGCCGCCGCTGTTGCGGATGCGGGCCGCAGCCGTCTTGACGCGCGGCTCGGCCGACACCTGCAGCAGGACTTCGGCCGTGTTCACGATGGCCGACAGCGGATTGCGCAGATCATGGCCCAGCACGGCCACGAACATTTCGTTGGTGCGCAGCAATTGCGTCATGGTGTCGAGCTGTTCGGCCAGCTGCAGCTTCTGGTGCTGCAATTGGACGAACACTTCGATCTTGCTGCGCAGAATGTGCGGGTCGAACGGCTTGTACAGAAAGTCCACCGCGCCTGCTTCGTAGCCGCGGAAGGTGCGGTGCGTATTGCGGTCGGTGGCGGTCAGGAAGATGATCGGGACATGCCGGGTGCGCGGGCTGCCGCGCATGAACTCGGCCAGCTCGAACCCGTCCATGCCGGGCATCTGCACATCCACCAGCGCCAGCGCGACGTCGTTGTCGAGCAGCAGTTCGAGCGCTTCGGCGCCGGAATAGGCACGCAGCAGTTCCAGATCGGGGCGCGCAACAAGGGCTTCAAGCGCGACGATATTCTGTTCAATATCGTCGACGACCAGAATCTTGACGGTGCGGGACATCGTTTTCTCCATTAGCTCGCGGTCTGGCTGTCGACCGTTTCGGTCGAACGCCAGCCGCCCAGCCGGCGCGCCATGGCCGGCAACGTCAAGATTTCGTCAGCCGCGTTGCGCTCGATGGCGCTGCGCGGCATGGCTTCGGCAAAGGCCGTTGCCGGATCCTGCACCCAGGTCACTCCACCGGCCGAACGGATCGCGGCCAGTCCGGCCGCGCCGTCGGCGTTGGCGCCGGTCAGCAGCAGTCCCAGGGCCCGGTCACCTACGCTCCAGGCTACCGACTCGAACAGCACGTCGATGGATGGGCGCGAATAATTGACAGGGTCATCCATGGACAACGAGAACGCGCCATCGGTTTCCACCTGGAGATGATAATCCGGGGGCGCGAAATAAATGTGGCCACTACGTACCGGTTCCTTGTCGACCGCTTCGCTCACCGGCAGCGCGCACCGTTCGCTGAAAATCTGCGTCAGCAGGCTTTCGCGATCGGCCACGATGTGCAGGACAACGATCACCGCGGGGGCAAAGTCCGGGGGCAGGGCGGGCAGCAGCAGGCCCAGCGCTTCGACCCCGCCGGCCGACGCGCCGATCACCACTGTCGTGACGCGCGAAGGAATGCCGCTTTCAATAGGCGTCATGGCTCATCTTTTCTGAAATATCCGGTCGTGGGGCACGAAGTCTTCGAAGTCTTCCGCACAGGCGCCAAACCGCAGGCTTTCCTTGCTGCCCAGCCCCAGGAAGCCGCGGCGGATCAGCGCGTCCTTGAACAGCGTCACGGCGCGGTCCTGCAGATCGTGGTTGAAGTAGATCAGCACGTTGCGGCACGACACCATGTGCACTTCCGAAAACACGCTGTCGGTGGCCAGGCTGTGGTTGGCGAAGACCATCTGCGACTTCAGGCCGCGCGCGAACGACGCCGCGCCATAGGCCGCGTGGTAGTAGTCCGACAGCGACCGTTTGCCGCCCGCCGCCAGGTAGTTCTTGCTGAAGCCGGCGATCCGGTCGGTCGGGTAGATGCCCGCCTCGGCCAGGCGCAGGGCTTCGGGATTGATGTCGGTGGCATAGAACAAGGTGCGGTTGGCCAGGCCTTCTTCTTCCATCAGGATCGCCAGCGACCACAGTTCCTCGCCCGAGCTGCAGCCCGCCACCCAGATCTTGACCGACGGATAGGTGTGCAGGATGGGCACCACCTTGTCGCGGATCGCCTTGAAGTAGCTGGGATCGCGAAACATCTCGCTGACCTGCACCGTCAGGAACTGCAGCATCTGCGGAAACACATCGGGATCGTGCAGCACCCGGTCCTGCAGCTGCGACAGCGACCGGCACCGGAAGTAGGTCAGTGCCTGGGCCATGCGCCGGCGCAGCGACGACGCCGAATAATTCCGGAAGTCGTGCTGGTACTTGTGATAGATCGCCTCCAGCAGCAGCCTGAGCTCAAGGTCGAAATCGGCGTGGTTGATCGGCATGGGATCGGCAGGCCCGAGGTTTATTGCGGCAGCCAGACGCGGCACAACGACAACAGCTTGTCGACGTCCAGCGGCTTGGAAATGTAGTCGTTCGCGCCCGCATCCAGGCAGCGCTGGCGGTCCGCCGGCATCGCTTTGGCGGTCAGCGCAATGATCGGCAGCTTCTTGAATTCGCTGCGCTTGCGGATCTCCTGCATGGCGGCAATACCGTCCATCTCGGGCATCATGATGTCCATCAGCACCAGGTCGATGTGCTGATGGCGGGCCAGCACGTTCAGGGCCTCGCGGCCATTGCGCGCGATTTCCAGATGCGCGCCCAGCGGCTCGATCACCTGCGACAGTGCAAAGATATTGCGCACGTCGTCTTCGGCCAACAAAATCCGGCGCCCTTCGAATGCCGAGTCGCGCTTGCGCGCTTCCTTCAGCATGCGCTGCTGTTCGACCGGCAGGTCCGATTCCACGCTGTGCAGGAACAGGGTGACTTCATCCAGCAGCCGTTCCGGCGACCGCGCGCCCTTGATGATGATGGACTTGGAATAGCGGCGCAGGCGCTGTTCCTCGTCTGACGTCAATGAACGGCCCGTGTAGACGATGACCGGCGGGAAGCTGTGCTCGGGGTTGTCGCCCACCTGTTCCAGCAGGTCGTAACCCGACCCGTCGGGCAGCACCAGGTCCATCACCATGCAATCGTAGGTCTTGCTGCGCAGGCGTTCCAGCGCATCGGCCACGGTGCCCACGCCTTCCAGTTCCACGTCCTGGGTCTGCAGCAGCAGCTGGATGTTCTCGCGCAGCGCCGGGTCATCCTCGACCACCAGAATGCGGCGCATGCGCTGGCGCAGCTTGGCTTCCAGCGACAGGATGGCCTGGGCCAGTTCGTCGCGTGCCGACGGCTTGAAGGTGTAGCCGATGGCGCCCAGCAGCAGGGCGGTTTCGGTATGGTCGGCCACCGACACCACATGGATGGGCAGGTGACGCGTGGCCGGGTCCCGCTTCAGGCGTTCCAGCACCAGCAGGCCGGAATTGTCGGGCAGGCCCATATCGAGCAGGATGCCGCTGGGGCGCATGGTCTGCGCCAGTCGGATGCCTTCGGCCGCCGTGTTGGCGTGGACGCAGTCAAAATCCAGTTCGTGCGCCAGGTCATACAGGATCCGCGCAAAGTCGGGATCGTCTTCAATGACCAAAATCAGGCGCGATCCGCGCGTCAGGTTGTTGCGGTCATCGGCAATGTCGTCGGGCGCCACCACGACCGGCAGCGGGTCTGACGCCGTCGTAAGAGGGCGCGGCTGCGACGCGGGGGCGTGCACACCCACCGACGACGTGGTCGTGGCGCGGGGGCGGGCAGACGGCGCCGGTGTGCTGGCCGGTGCGGCATGCGTGGCGGGAGCTGCCTTGAGCTCCGCCGGGTTCGATGCCTCGGCGCGAATCGCCACCGTCAACGAGAAGGTGCTGCCCTGGCCCGGCGCGCTGGTCACCGTGATTTCGCCGCCCAGCAGGTGAGCGAATTCGCGCGAAATCGACAGCCCCAGGCCACTGCCGCCGTACTTGCGGCTGGTCGTGCCATCGGCCTGGCGGAAGGCTTCGAAGATCACGTCCTGCTGCGCCGCCGGAATGCCGATGCCGGAGTCGATCACGTCGAAGCGTACGTTATCGGCGTCCACGGCCGACGCACGCAGCACCACTTCGCCCGTGTCGGTGAACTTGAACGCGTTGGACAGCAAGTTCTTCAGGATCTGCTGCAGGCGCTGATTGTCCGTCACCAGCACTTCCGGCGCGTTGTCGGTTTTTTCGATCCGCAGCCCAAGCTTCTTTTGCGTGGCCACTGGCTGGAAGGATTGCTGCAGCGATGACAGCACCGTGCTCAACGCGATCGGTTCCGGCGTGATCTCGATGTGGCCGGCCTCGACCTTGGACAGGTCCAGAATGTCGTTGATCAACACCAGCAGGTCGGTATTGGACGAATAGATGGTGCTGGCGTAGCGCACCTGCTCGCTCGTCAGGTTGCCGTCCTTGTTGTCGGCCAGCAGCTTGGACAGGATCAGCGAACTGTTCAGCGGCGTTCGCAATTCGTGCGACATGTTCGCCAGGAATTCCGACTTGTACTGATTCGCCCGTTCCAGCGTGTCGGCGTTTTCGGCCAGCCGCTTTTGCGCTTCGATCAGGTGCCGCTTCTGGCGCTCCAGGCTTTGCGTGTGTTCTTCCAGCTGCACATTGGTCTGTTCCAGCTCGGCCTGCTGCGTTTCCAGGCGGGCTTGCGAATCCATCAGCGCGCGGCTGCGTTCTTCCAGTTCCTCGTTCGACACACGCAGTTCTTCCTGCTGGACCTGCAGCTCCTCGCTCTGGCGCTGCGTTTCTTCCAGCAGTTCTTCCTGACGGGTGCGGTACACCGCCGACCGCAAGGCC
Source organism: Pigmentiphaga litoralis (assembly GCF_013408655.1). NCBI lineage: Bacteria > Pseudomonadati > Pseudomonadota > Betaproteobacteria > Burkholderiales > Alcaligenaceae > Pigmentiphaga > Pigmentiphaga litoralis. The sequence continues at coordinate 1,612,230 of NZ_JACCBP010000001.1, read as the reverse complement.
GCGCCGATGCTTTCGGCCGACGACTCCACGACTTCCAGTTCATCCTTCAGGTCGGCCTTGGCGGTCATGAAGCCCAGTTCGACGGCGCCCACCACGCGGCCATCGGCCGTCAACGGTGCGATCAGCACGCGCGCGGGCGTTGCTTCGCCCAGCGCGCTGCCCACCTTCAGGTAGCCGGCCGGCAGGTTGTCCACCACCGCCGCCTTGCGGTCGGCCACCACCTGGCCCAACAGGCCTTCCCCCACACGCACGTTGGCGGGGGCGGCATCGTCGTCAGGCAAGGCCCACGCACCCGCGCGGCGCAGCACCTGGCCTTCCAGCACATACAGCGCACCGACCTTGGCATCCAGGTATTTGGACATGGTGCCGAGCACCTTGCCGGCGATGTCCTTGGCCGTCAGCTCCCCCTGCATGTCCTGGCTGAACAGCATGCGGCCTTGCTGGATCCACGCAAGCCGGCGCAGCGTCGCGCTCGACGTGATGTACAGATGGGCCACGAACGCCAGCGACCAGGCCGTCAGGGCACCCATGACGCGATTGATGGCGGGATTCCAGGCGTTGCTCAACGTCACGTTGGGCGAGATGAAATAGCCGATCAGCAGCAGCAGGCTGGCCGACGCGGCCACGTAAAACGGCGTGTAGCGGTCCGACGACAGCAGGCAGACGATCACCGGCGCCAGATAGAAGATCCAGACCGCGATCCCCAGCGGCGTGGCCGCATCGGCGGCGAATACCGCGCCCAGCATGGCCAGGATGATGAAATACAGGTGCAGCGGCTTCAGGTGACGCGAGGGATTCATAGTCAGGGACGACGCAGCGGGAAGGACAGCAGCAATGGATACGCCGCGCGCGCGAGAACCCTGTAGCAACTCTAGAGCAGTTGCCCAGGCCGGCAGCGCGGTTACGGGACGCTACGCATTGTATCGGCCGAATCCTCACGTGGGGCGCTGCCGGCCCAGGAGCAGGTAACCGAACGCAATTACTGTTTCTGCGGCGGCTACATCTGCCGGTTACGTGTCAGTGGGCTTCGCCGGCCTCGGTAAAGATGTGTCGGCTGGCCGCAAGCAGGTCCGCGCGGGGCGCGCCCAGCTGGATCGCCAGGCTCACCTGGAGCGGCACATATTTGGTCGCCGAGACCAGTACCGGCTGATCGCTGGATTGGCCGGGCCAGACAATCGCCAGACAGTGTGCATGATGCGGCGCGCTGCCGTTGTATTTGCTGACCACGGCGCCGGTTCGCATTTCCACCGCGGTCCCGGCCCGGTGATCGATTTCAAACTGCGGCAGGCCGCCGAGAAACTGGATATAAGGATGCAGCTCGGCCATGGTATCCCCCTGTGATTTCGATAATCCATGCTACTACTGCCTAGCCACTGATATCTATTGCATGGCCGTGCGATGTGTGTCGGAATACGGCGCAGTTGCCATCCCTTGTCGCGCAGCGGCATTAACGTTATCCGCAGGAATGTGTTGGCATGAATTTGCGCCAGATGGAAGTGTTCAGAGCCGTGATGCTGACCGGTGCAGTCGGCCGCGCGGCCGAGTTTCTGCACGTCTCGCAGCCTGCCGTCAGCAAGGTGTTGGCCAGCGCCGAAGAACGCACCGGCCTGCGCCTGTTCGACCGGGTCAAGGGCCGCCTGATTCCGACCGAAGATGCCAAGCGTCTGTACGCCGAAGTCGCGCACCTGTGGGAGAAGGTCGAAAAGATCCGCATGCTGTCGCATGATCTGGCCAATCCGGTCAGCCGCCGCCTGTCGGTCGTGACGTCACCCAGCCTGGGCGTGAGCCTGTTGCCCCGACTGATCGCCGACCTGCAGGCGCAGGAACCCGACCTCATGACCCGTGTCGATTTCCACGTGGGCGGAGACCTCGACCAAAGCGTGCTGGACCAGAACGCGGACCTGGCCGTCACGTCGCTGCCGATCGACCATCCGAATGTCTCGACGCTGGCGCGTTATGAATGCGCGCTGGTTTGCGTGATGCATCCGGACCATCCGCTGGCGGCCAAGCGGGTGATCGTGCCGGCCGACCTGATCGGCCACAAGCTGATCGAATTTCCGCACACGCTGTTCTATGGGCTGAGCCAGGCGCAGGTGTACGAAAAGGCATTGGACCGGCTGGACGTCAGCGTCGAAGTGCACGCCAGCCACAGCGCCTGCTGGTTTGCGTCCGCTGGGACGGGGGTGGCGGTGGTGGATGCCCTGACAGTGGCGGGCGATGCCTTTCCGGGCCTCGTCGTGAAGCCCTACAAGGTTGCGGCCAAGGTCAAGGTGCAGATCGTCCACAGCATGTTCTGTCCGCCCTCGCGGGCCGGCATGAGCTTTGTGTCCGCCTTCGACAAGCGGTGGAAGACCATGGTCAAGGGCGCCAAGGCCGCCTGACCGGTGTCAGGTCGCCGCGTGCTGCCCGGGGGGCGTGCGCTGGTCGGGCGGATGTTCCGGCGCTTCGTGCTGTTTGCTGCCGAAGGTCAGCGCATATTGGCGGGTAAATGCGGCGCCGAAAAAGAAAATCTGGGCGGAATAATAGATCCACAAAATCAGCGCAATGACCGACCCCGCCGCGCCATATGACGACGCGATCGATCCCTGACCCAGATAGATACCGATCAGCACCTTGCCGACGGTAAACAGCGCGGCTGTGACCAACGCGCCGGAAATCACATCGGACCAGGCAATACGGGTACTCGGCAGCATTTTGAATACCACCGAAAACAGCGTCACCACGACCCCGAACGCAAAGACATTCGAAATCACGCGCGCCGTCACGGCGTAGGCCGACCCCAGCCACATATCGCCCCAGTAATTCTGCAAGGCCGCCAGGCCCGCATCCACCACCAGCGACATCAACAGGAACAGCGCCAGCACGAGCACCAGGCCGAACGACAGCACGCGGGTGCGCATCAGTCCCCAGGCGCCTGATTTGCGGCCCGGTTCCACATCCCACAGTTCATCCAGGCTTTCCTTCAATTCATTGAAGGCGGTCGTTGAAGAAAATATCAGCAGGCCAGCCGAGATCATCGCGGCGATCAGGCCGTTGTCCGAATGCTTGGCGCTGGCCAGTACCGTCTGGATGACTTCGGCTCCCTCCGTGCCCAGCAATCCCCGCATTTCGTTGACCAGCTGCGAGCGCACCGCCTCGTCGCCAAAAAAGAAACCGGCCACCGCAATCACCAGCAGCAGGGTGGGCGCCAGGGAAAAGACCATATACAGCGCCAACGCGGCGCCCTTGCTGGAAGCGCGGTGGGACGACCACCGTTCCGCGGCATCCAGGAACAATTTGACGGCGACGTTCTGGCGGATCTTGTCGATCCAGGGGGGCAGGTTCATTGGGCAGTGGAAAGCGTGGGGGTGTTGTTATTTTCAGCGTAGCGGGGGGATGCGTCAGCAGCAAAAACAATCCGACGCAATTGGCGATTGCCAGCAGCGGGGGTTTTTGATTCAATCGATTCACCAGTCCTTACCCCGGATTGGGTGGACCGTCCTACCCGGACTGCGCGCCACAGCCCCCGACGCCCCACCCCTGGAGTCCCCCGCCATGACGTTCCCGCCCTCGGCCACGCCGCCCGTCACGCTGCTCGTCACCCGCACGATCCTTCCCGAACGCTACGACCAGTTCCGCACCTGGATGCAGGAAGGCGAAGACCTGGCCGCGTCGTTTCCGGGGTATCTGGGTTCGGGCGTGCTGGCGCCGCCCCCGGGGGGCAACGAATTCCAGATGGTCTACCGGTTTGCCGACGAACGGCAGCTTGCTGCCTGGGCCAATTCGCCGGAACGCCAGGCCTGGCTGCGGCGCGGCGAAGGCCTGGTGCGGACCAGCCGCGTGCGCCGCGCCATGGGACTGGAAACCTGGTTCGGCGCCGGCCAGCGGCCACCGCGCTGGAAGCAGGCAATCACGATCTGGATTGGCTACTTTCCAGTGTCGCTGATCTTCGCCATTTTCCTGGCCGAACCGCTGGGCGCCTTGCCGCTCTTCTGGCGCGTCCTGGTCAGTACCGCGCTGCTGACGCCGGTCATGGTCTTCGGGCTGATCCCGCTCGTTTCCAAGGTGCTGCGTAACTGGCTCGACCCGGAAGCGTCAAGGGCCGATTCCTCGGAAAACAACGGCATACGCGCAAGCTGAGGTTAGTAAGGGATCGCACTAGTCCTTGTTTAAGCCATTTGGAGTAAAACGGTCCTACGAGCTTCGTGGTACGACCTGTCCTGGCGTGTCCGAAGTCGCCATCTTCGTGATCAAGGACCACCATGAAAGTACTGACTGGGATAATGGGCGCGGCAATGATGCTGGCGGGGGCGTCGGCATATGCAGATCAGGCCGGATCCATTGTTTTGGGGGCAGGTTGGTACAGGCTCAGCCCGCAGGAAAAAGGCGAGCCGCTGCGTATCACGTCACCTTCGGCAATCGCGGGCGAAGTCCCGAATACCGGGTCCAGCGTCGGCAATGCCAACACGCTGGGTCTGACGGTCGAATACTTCATCACCAATCAGGTCGCGGTCGAAGCCGTGTTCGGCATTCCGCCGCGCTATCACTTGCAAGGCGCCAAGGCGCTCGAGCCAGTGGGCGAATTGGGGTCGGCCAAGCAATACAGTCCGTCGGTGCTGCTGCGTTATCACTTCGGTGAACCATCGCAACGCCTGCGGCCATTCGTTGGCCTGGGCATCAGCCGCGTCTGGTACGGCAACGTGACCCTGACGGACCGTTTCCAGGGCGTGCTGTCCAGCCGCTATACAGGCGGCGCCACCACGGCGGGCCGCACCGAAGCCGACATCGACAGCAAGTTCGTTCCGGTCTTCAACATCGGTGCCGGCTACAAGATCACCGACCGCTGGGGCGTGGGTGTGTCGATGTCCTATCTGCCGCTGCGGACCACGATCAACCTCAAGACCACGCTGCCGACCGGCGCCGTGATCGCGAGCGAAACCAAGACCCGGCTCAACCCGATCGTGACCGTGGTCGGCGTGACCTACTCGTTCTGAGGCAAACAGCCGCGTCATCGGCCCGGATTTTGCTATTCTTCCCCTCAGCTCACACGGGGAGAGGGTCGATGCGCTTGACGCGCGCTTGTGGTGCAACAACGAACGCTCGTGGGGCGTGGTCCGGCATACGACGCCTTGTCCTGGTGGCTAGCCTGGCTGCTGTCGCTGTCGCCGGGGTGGCCTGTTCATCGGGCGACCCCGACGAGCGAACCCCGCTCAACAGCCCCTACACCGCCGACGCCCAGCGCGAGAATGCGATGTACACCGCATTCACGCAGCGCTCTCCCAAGTACCTCGATCCCACCAGTTCGTATTCGGTCGACGAGACGCCCTATACCTACAACATCTACGAAACGCTTTACGGCTACCACTACCTGAAGCGGCCGTACCAGCTGACCCCGCGCGCCGCGCGCGAGGTCGTCGAGCCCACCTACCTCGATGCCCAGGGCAAGCCGCTGCCGGCCGACGTGCCCGGCGATCAGGTCGCGCAAAGCGTGTATGACATTCCGATCAAGCCGGGCATCCGCTTCCAGCCGCATCCGGCCTTTGCCGTCGACGCGCAGGGCAAGGATGTCTATCGGCATCTGACCGCCGCCGACCTCGAAGACAAGTACGGCGTCCCGGACTTTCCCCAGACCGGCACGCGCGAAATGACAGCGGACGATTATGTCTATGCCATCCGGCGGCTGGCCACGACCCGCGTCACGTCGCCGATCTATGCGCACATGACCGACTACATCGTCGGCCTGAAAGAGTATGGCGATCGCCTGCGCGTGATCGACAAGGAGATGCGCAAGGGCCTGGACCCCACCAACCGCGACCTGCCGTGGCTGGACCTGCGCCAGTACGCGTTCGAAGGCGCCGAGGCGCTGGACCCGCATACCCTGCGCATCCGCATCAAGGGCAAGTATCCGCAGTTCAAGTACTGGCTGGCGATGACCTTCTTTTCGCCGATCCCCTGGGAAGCGGACCAGTTCTACAACCAGCCCGGCATGGCGGCCAAGAACCTGACGTTGAATTACTGGCCGGTTGGCACCGGCCCGTACATGCTGACGGAATACAAGGAAAACCGGCGGCACGTGCTGTCTCGCAATCCCAATTACCGGGGCGAGCCGTATCCCTGCGACGGGTCGGACGAAGACCGCGCGCAAGGGCTGCTGGCCGATTGCGGCAAGCCCACGCCGTTCATCGACCGCATTGTCTTCAACATCGAAAAGGAAGGGGTGCCGCTGCAGGGCAAGTTCATGCAGGGCTACTACGATGTGCCGCAAGCGGATCGCGGCGAATACGGCGTGGCCTATCTGGTGGCGATCGGCGATTCCAAGGAAAAGGCGGCGCTGTTCGCGGACCGCGCTATCCGGCTGCCGACCACGGTCGAAACCCAGAACTGGTATATGGGCTTCAACTGGAAAGATCCGGTGGTGGGGAAGGGCGAGACGCCCGAGCAGCAGGAACGCAACCGCAAGCTGCGCCAGGCCATCAGCATTGCCGTGGACTGGGAAGAGTACGTTACCATCTTTGAAAACAGCCAGGCGCAGGTCGCGCATGGCCCGTTGCCGCCGGGGCTGCTCGGCTATCGCGACGTGCCCGCGGGCGCCAATCCTGTCGTGTATGACATCGACGGCAGCAGCGTCAAGCGCAAATCGCTGGATGTGGCCAAACAGCTGCTTGCCGAGGCAGGCTATCCGGCCGGCCGCAATGCCGTCACCGGGCAGCCCCTGGTCCTGAACTATGACGCGATGGGCGGTGTGTCGCCGGCCGCGCGATCGCAGTTCGACTGGATGGTGCGCCAATACGCCAAGCTGGGCATCCAGCTCGAAATCCGCACCACCGACTACAACCGTTTCCAGGACAAGATGCTGCGCGGGGTGGCCCAGATCTACCTGTGGGGCTGGAACGCGGACTATCCCGATGCCGAAAACTTCCTGTTCCTGCTCTATGGGCCCAATGGCAAGGCCACGTCGGGCGGCGAAAACGCGTCCAACTACGCCAACCCCGAATTCGACAAGCTTTTCGAGCAGATGAAGTTCCTGGACGATGGTCCGGAAAAGGAGAAGATCATCGAACGCATGACCGCCATCGTGCAGCAGGACGCACCCTGGATGTTCGGCTACTTTCCGAAGTCGGGCGGCGCCTACCACCAGTGGGTGGGGAACGGGAAGCCGACCCAGATGATCCGCAACAACCTTCAATACATGAAGCTCGATCCGGTGCTGCGTGCGCGCAAGATCGACGAATGGAACCGGCCGGTATGGTGGCCGCTGATCCTGGTGGTGGCCGTGCTGGCCCTGATGATCGTGCCAGCCGTGCGCATGCTGCGGCGGCGTGAAGGCGCCACCGCGCTGCACACGGGCGAGGAGGGCCAGCCATGACCGCGTACATCATTCGCCGTGTGCTGTACGGGGCGCTGATCCTGGTCGGCGTCAACCTGTTCACCTTTCTTTTGTTCTTTGCGGTGAACACACCCGATGACATGGCGCGGCTGTCGATCGGCGGTCGCCGGGTCAGCGCCGATGCCATCGAAAAGTGGAAGGTCGAGCGCGGCTACGACAAGCCGATGCTGATCAACCGCCAGGCCGACGGCGTCAAGAAGGTGACCGACACCATCTTTTTCGAACGGTCGGTCAAGCTGTTCGCGCTGGACTTTGGCGCGTCCGATGCCGGGCGCGATATCGGCCACGAAGTCCGGCAACGCGCCGGGCCCAGCCTGGCGCTGGCCTTGCCGACCTTCATATTGGGCTTGATCGCCAGCGTGGCGTTTTCCTTGATGCTGGTGTTCTTCAGGGGGACCTATCTGGACTTCTGGGGCGTGGTGCTGTGCGTGGCCATGCTGTCCATCTCGTCATTGTTCTACATCATTGCGGGGCAGTTCCTGTTTTCCAAAACGCTGCGGCTGGTGCCCCTGTCGGGCTATGCGGCGGGGCTGGACGCCTTGCGCTTTTTGGCCTTGCCCGTGCTGGTCGCCTTGATCGCACGGCTGGGACCGGAAGCCCGCTTCTATCGCGCCTTGTTCCTTGAAGAAGTCGGCAAGGACTACGTGCGCACGGCGCGCGCCAAGGGCCTGTCGGAACGGCTGGTGCTGTTCCACCATGTGCTGCGCAACGCCATGCTGCCCATCCTGACCAGCACTATCGCGACCATCCCGCTGCTGTTCATGGGCAGCCTGATCGCCGAGTCTTTCTTCGGCATTCCGGGCCTGGGCAGCTTCACGATGGACGCGATCAACGCACAGGACTTTGCCATCGTCCGGGCCATGGTGTTCATCGGTTCGGTCCTTTACATCATCGGCCTGATCCTTGCCGATATTTCCTACACGCTCGCGGACCCCCGCGTGCGGTTCGAGTAAACGGCATGCCCAAGATCGTTCTGCTGTGGACCGACATCGCCCTGTTCCTGCTGCTGGTGGCAGTGGCCTTTTACGCGTGGCGCGCCTATCGGTCGCCCAATCTGCGCGCCACGTGGGGCAGGGTGGCGCAAGATACGCCCGCCATGTGCGCGGCGGTTGTGCTGGGCGCGTTCGTGCTGATCGGCGTGCTGGACTCGCTGCACTATCGCCCGCTGCTTGAAGCCGTCAAGGTGGAAGGCGCCAAGGGCGGCACGTCGGCGCGCGCCTATGCGCCGGTGACCAAGTCCGTGCTCGACGCGCTGCTTGAAAAACCGGTGGCCGGACGCGAAAAGACCTACTCCGCGCCGCTGGCCGTGCGCCAGTTCAACAAGGAATCGGTGCTGGTCAACGGCCAGCCGGTGCGCGACTTTCCGCGGCTTCGTTTTGGCGGCGCGCACCTGAAAGATCCGGACGCGCAGTGGCTGGGCGACGTGCTCCGGCGTGGCCTGACGGGGCTCGTCGGCGGCGCGTTGGTGGCCTTTGTGGCGTGCCTGCTGGTCGGCGCGGCCATCTCGCATGTGCGGGGCCTGACGCCGCGGGCCACGTGGGACGCCATCGCCGAACGCCGCACGCCGGTGCCGTGGCGCGCCATGATGATCACCTTCGGGGTCCTGTGTCTGCTGACCGGCGTGGCGGCGTCGCTGTCCACCGGCTATCACGTCATGGGCACCGACAGCACCGGGAACGACGTGCTGGTGCAGACCATCAAGAGCTTCCGGACGGCACTGATCATCGGCAGCCTGACCACCCTGGCAACCCTGCCGCTGGCCCTGTCGCTGGGCATCATGGCGGGCTACTTCAAGGGCTGGGTCGACGACCTGATCCAGTACGTCTACACCACGCTCACCTCCATTCCCGGCGTGCTGCTGATCGCGGCCTGCGTGCTGATGGTGCAGGTCTTCATCGACAACAATCCCGAGATGTTCGCCACCGGGGCCGAACGCGCCGACCTGCGTCTGTTTCTGCTCTGCATTATCCTGGGCGTGACGGGCTGGGCAGGGCTGTGCCGGCTGCTGCGGGCCGAGACACTCAAGCTGCGCGAGCTGGATTATGTGCAGGCCGCGCGGGCCTTTGGCGTATCCAACGCGCGCATCATGATCCGGCACCTGCTGCCCAACGTGATGCACATCGTGCTGATTACCGTCGTCCTGGAATTTTCCACCCTGGTGCTGTACGAGGCCGTCCTGTCCTACCTGGGGGTGGGTGTCGATCCGTCCATGAATTCGTTCGGGTCGATGATCAACCTCGCGCGGCTGGAAATGTCGCGTGACCCCATGATCTGGTGGAACCTGCTGTCCGCCTTCGTCTTCATGCTGGCACTTGTGCTGTCGGCCAACCTGTTTGCGGATGCCGTCCGGGAAGCCTTCGATCCCCGCGCGCGCGCCTTCCGCCCCTCGTGGGCTCGCAAGCGCGTCACCCGGACGGTCCGCCCATGAACGCCATGATCCAAGATTCCCCCTTGCTGGATGTGAACGACCTGAGCGTGGTGCTCGATAGCGACCATGGCCTGGTTCACGCCGTCGACGCCTTGCGGTTGACGATTGCCGAAGGCAAGACCTTCGCGCTGGTGGGCGAGTCCGGCTGTGGCAAGAGCATGACCGCGCTGGCCCTGCTGCGCCTGTTGCCCGACGCCGGCCGCATCGTGGGCGGCCAGACCCGCCTGCGCGATGTCGACGTCAACCGCCTGCCCGAATACGAGATGCGCAAGGTGCGCGGCGGCAAGATCGGCATCATCTTCCAGGAACCCGCCACCAGCCTGAACCCCGTCATGCGGGTGGGCGACCAGATCGTCGAAACCATCCATACGCATACCGCACTTCGCGGTTCCGCGGCGCGCGAAAAGGCCATCGACTGGCTGCGCCGCGTCGGCATTCCCGAACCCGAACGGCGGATCGACGACTACCCCTTCCAGCTGTCAGGCGGGCAGAAACAGCGCGTCATGATCGCCATTGCGCTGGCTGCCGAACCCGACGTCCTGATCGCCGACGAACCCACTACCGCGCTCGATGTCACCATCCAGGCGCAGGTGCTCAACCTGCTGGGCGACCTGCAGCGCGAACTGGGCATGGCGATGCTGCTCATCACCCACGACCTGGGCGTCGTGCGCAACATGGCCCACCACGTCGCGCTGATGTATGCCGGCCAGATCGTTGAAACCGCGCCGGCTGACACCTTCTTCAACCACCCGCGTCACCCGTATGCGCGCCTGTTGTTCGCCGCCTTGCCCGGCATGGACCGCCGCGGCGAAAAGCTCGCCGCCATTCCCGGCACCGTTCCGCCGTTGAACCAGATCTTTACCGGCTGCCGCTTTGCCGACCGATGCCCCGCGCACCAGAGCATCTGCGACGCCGCGCCGCCGCCCCTGATCTGGACCGACGCGCAGCACGGCGTGCGGTGCGTACGCATCGACGCCATCGAAGCCTCCGCCGCGCAGGACGCTTCCGGCAAGGAAATCGTTGACGCCGTCCACGTTCCCGAACCCGCACCCCTGGTCATGCCAGCCTCGGCCAGCATGCCCCTGCTGGTGGTTCGCGACCTGAAGGTCTACTTCCCGATCCGCAAAGGCCTGCTGCGCCGGACCGTCGGCGTCGTCAAAGCCGTTGACGGCATCAACTTCTCGCTTGCCGCAGGCCGCACCCTGGCCCTGGTAGGCGAGTCAGGCTGTGGCAAGACCACCACCGGCAAGGCATTGCTGCGCCTGCTCGATGGCAATGCCGACATCACCGGGCAGGCCACCTGGGAAGGCCGCGACCTGCTGAGCGCCCGGCCCGCCGCACTGCGCACCTTGCGGCGCGACATCCAGATCATCTTCCAGGATCCCTTTGCGTCCCTGAATCCGCGCATGCGCGTCGGCGACATCCTCGACGAAGGCCTTGCGTCATTGCATCCCGAACAGGATTTGCCTGAGCGCCAGACCCGCGTCGCCCGCCTGCTCGACCAGGTCGGCCTGCGCAAAGACGCCGTCAACCGGTATCCGCATGAATTTTCAGGCGGCCAGCGCCAGCGGATCGCCATCGCCCGCGCCCTGGCCGTTGAGCCCAGATTGATGGTGTGCGACGAACCCACCTCGGCGCTGGACGTGTCGGTCCAGGCCCAGATCCTGAATCTGCTGCACGATCTGCAGGCCGAACTGGGCATGGCCTACCTGTTCATCACGCATAACTTTGGCGTGGTCGAATACCTGGCCGACGACATCGCCGTGATGCAGGGCGGCCGCATCGTCGAAGCCGGCTCCGCCGAGCAGGTCCTGCGCGACGCCCGCCACGACTACACCCGCAAATTGCTCTCCGCCGTCCCGCGCTTCGAGGCAAGCGTCGCCTGAAATCGGCTATCATTACGCGCTCGGCGCCCCAGTGCGCCGACGTGAAATGGGTGTGTGGCCGAGTGGTTGAAGGCACCAGTCTTGAAAACTGGCGAACGGCAACGTTTCGTGAGTTCGAATCTCACCGCACCCGCCAATATTCCCGTTGTAAATCAAGTACTTGAAGCCGCTGCCCCCAGCGGCTTTTTTACTTCCAGGGTTGGTAGGTCCACAGCTTGTGCCGTAAACGTGACGTTGTTTGCGTGCGCGGCTAAGTGGCTGCGACCCAGGTGTCGGGTGTCAGCTTGACCATGATCTCGCCGCGGCAGTCTTGGTCAGTATGGCCGACGTCGTTAGCCAAGCGGACGCTGCTGTCGAATCCGTGCCCACTGCGGCTGTACACCTCGATCGAATAGCCTTCCTGCGGTACGAAGGCTAGGCATGTGCCAATGACAAGTGAGTCGCGGTATCAGACCGTTTGCCCTTCGCCTTCAGGCAAAATGACGTGCGGGTCGAAGCAGGATGCGCCGGCCGACTTGTACTGCAGGAGGATGGCCCGTGGCTCCACGCCTTACCTTGAAATAAACATTAGCGAGTGGGTTGATCGACATAGACGCCTCCGTCGTTCGCGCTGGGCGGCAGTTGGATGAAGTGGGGGCAGCCTTCGGCCCTCATGCCCCAGCTCGATGTGGAGTGGTACGGGCCGACGCAATCGCGGGCGTATGCGGCTTTGTTGAGCCACAGGTATGCGCAGCGAGCAAAGTGATAAGCGCGGTACAAACTTCGCTTGGCAATGTCAATCTGCGTACCCACCGGGATGTCCAACAGCCGCGTGAGCCCGCGAAAGGAGATGGCGGTGGCTCGTATCATGCTGCGACTTTCTGAATTGCTGCTTCCCAGGTGAGGTTGACACGGGTGAGCGCTTTGGACATGAATGGGCAGACGCTGTTGCCGCACATGTGCACCTGGGCGCTCTCGATGAGCGACAGGCCTTGTAACGGTCGTCGCCGATGCTGTAGGTGTCAGGGAAGCCCCGGGGCGGGGAACAACTCGCGTGGCATGAGCATGCGCAAGCCGATGTCCACGATCTGATAGTCCTGGCCGTGCACTGTCACAAGGCCGAAGCGGTCGCGCGCGGTCACCGTGCCAGCGGGCCGTGGATCTGTGGTGCTTGGCCTGTGCGGTAATACGCCATCAGGAAGGCACACACCTTGGCATGGTGATTGCCGCCTGCGCTGACGGTGTGGAACGGCGCGTCTACGGGCAGCCCGTCCGGCCTGGCGCCCAGCAATTCGGCAATGCGGCTAGTGACCAGCGCTGCTTTTCCGCCGCCCTCTGCCGTGACCTTGCCGAGTGCGTCATCTTGCCAAGTGGTCGATGCTGGCGCCCATGGCACACAGCAAATGTGCTGTCACTAGTGAGTGATGATCGATCGCGGTTACGGTCCCGATTGGGTCGTCCAAGTCCGTACCGACAATGCCGGTCTAGTGCCTTGGCAGGATGGCGCCGACCACGCCCATGGCGCCACCGGTACCGGCCGGTCACTGTTACCGCCGCTGGCGGTGATGGTGTGCACAGGCTGATAAGCCATGCTGCCAATGCTGTTCTGGCGGAATAGCTGACCACGACTTAAGGCTAAGGCGCCATCGCCTACGACCACTCGACTTCGGTATTGCCTCGTTAGAATGCGCGACTGCAGATACGCTTACCGAGGCTTGGCACAAAGTCCGGCTGTGAGCAAATAAGGGAAGAGTAAAGGCGTTGCTGTTCTAGATCGCAAATGGATCGGCTCGGTAGAATTCGACGTACTGCTAGAGCATTTGCGCAGCAGTGGAACTGCTTATAGCAGACCGTCCAGCGCATACGAGTTGGGGATGCTGTTATGTGTGAGCTTGAATTGGCGAAAAAATAGCCGAGGGAAATTGTCGTCTTCGTTGCTCGTCTTCAGACGTCGGCACTCTGCTTCGGGAAGTCGATATCTCTTTGCCCAAAGCCGAACTGTGCAGCCGTTCTCCGGCCCCAAGTAAAACGTTTCGGATCGACGGCTCTTCCTTCTGCTGCGTCTTGCTCGTCTTGGCACAACTGACTTAGCCCATGAAGGCTCGGTGGTTCATCACCTGAAACCTTGAAGAACTCGGTTCGCAACTCTGGGATGCTGTTGGCCACTGGAGTTTTAGCTAAGATGTCGCAGAATCTACCCGCCAGCTCTTTATGTTTGGCGGCAAGTCCCGAGCAATCGATCACGATGGTTGCGATCGTGAACCCGGCGCTCAGCATCGCAATACTCCATGTAAACCAATTAACGTCAAAACCAAGTGACGCTAGTGCCAGCAGCGATACCGCCTTCGAAAAGCCCTCTACGCAACGGAAGAAAAACTCACGCTTACGATGGTAGTTAATGCTAATACGAAGGTCATATTCAAGCTCGCTGGCTGGGTCTGACATCACTTTCCTTTGTTTGAAGGATCTTTTTTGTCTCCGCCTCCAGTTGGATCAGTTCTTCTGGGCTGGGTTCTGAAGATCGTGTTCGAATTAACGACGTGGCCATCGGTCGTATCCTTACGTTGGATTTTGTTTACAGTCACGTCCCCATGCTGGGACGGCTTCGGTCTTGTAGGCTTCGAGTTATCAGAATTGCTCATGTGTACCCCGTGTGAAGCTTATTGGTTTGAATGCAGCGTTTGAACGATCTGGAGTGTCAGCCTGAAGGTAAGACCACTTGATCAGTGTTAACGGCCAGTGTGGAGAACATAGTCGGCAAATATCGCTGCTGGTCGTCATTATCCGAGTACAGCTATCAATTTCCCAAGCGCTTTTTTAGCAGTTGATAGTAATCTCGCCTTCATGGTTAATCGCAAAGACTTCGTCAGCTTGCTGAGTTGTGTTATTTCTGCTGAATACGGTGATGTCCTCTTCCTACACTCGCAGCCACGTGCTCATACCTTGAGCAGCCGTGGCATAGTGCGCTTTCCAGCGGTAGCCGTGCTTCTGTACCCACTGTTTGGCTAGAAACTGACTGCCACCGATACCACATCGCGCTGTCGCACGGTATCAAATCCAGCAATGCAGGGCGCGATCTTGACGACAACCGTCCGGATCGCAATGTGGTCCGCATCGTTCGCGGCCGCTGCGCTGGCGTCGCAGACGACCTTGGCGGCCTTGGCGCGGGGGGCCGCCCCAGGCGGATCGGCCACGAGTACGTTCACCCCACCTAAGCAGTGGCCAGGGTCAAAGCTCTATCGATTGTTGTCCGATCGTCTTGCGACAGCGCGTGTACGTCTTCTTCACGTATCCGCGTGAACGGCCATCGACCTGTCCCTCCGGAGTGGTTGGTGGGAACTTCAAAGCTCTTCGCTTCTCGTGCCCGAGCGCTGGCAGGTGCCCCCCGGCAGAAGGGACGCAATTCGATTTATCTGCGCAGCGAAGTCAGGGCTGATATCCGAAGAGGCGCACCTAAAACTTCCGCGAATTTCGCAAGAACGCCGACATTCGGTTGCATCCCACCGTTGAGATACTAGGTAAGCGCGGCTCAAACCAGCGTCTACTACCGATTTTATTGGAGGCCAATTTCCCAAGCGATAGCGCCGAAATCATAACGATTCCCATCCGTGGGCGCTGGATGGATTCCGCTGCAACTAGTCAGAAATGCAAGATCAGCTGGCACGCCTTGCCAGCCTCGCATTGCGTCGTCTGCTACAGATGACTGGAGCAGGCTGAACTTATTTAATCTCACTTTCCTTAGATTCCCTTTGCTGATGCCATGGGTGAGACGTGCAGAAGTAAACGGGGACGCAGCTAAGACTGCGGCTAACTCCCGGTTGTTGCCGGCTAGTAGAAAGATGCACTTAGCACTTGGACTGTGGTGCTTGATAAGCGCCAACCGTACGAAGTCACGAAAGATTCTCGCAGCCGTGCAGTGGCTCGAACCAGCCCACTTCGTCTCAACTACCACCTCTGCGTCGCTAGATCCGAGGCCATTATTAGGCAGCACCAGCACAAAGTCGACAGACGGAGGCCGACCGCGATTCGAACTTCGAGGGAGCCCCGCATGCTTTGCGTCCGCGTAAACACGAGCCCCCTTGATATTCGCCGGCAAAGAGCTAATGACTTGGCCAACCGCCGATTTCAAGGCTGATTCGGAAAATAGTCCCGCGCGGTGGCAACAGAATTCGAAGTGCAGCCAACTTCCTACAGCCTCAGAAAGCCGTCGCGACAGGGACATCTGCATTGAACACTCCGTATAAGGTTGATAAGTTAGGCAGCGGTTCGCAGTGCTTCGCCGTAGAGAGAATTATGCATACTTTCTTTCCTCAGGAGAGTTGTAGCCTTGGCCGCATTAGAAAAGCTTCCCGACGGCCTTTACAAGGTCGGCGGGAGTAATGTGCCCACCCGCTGAGCACGGCTGGGATGTTGCTCATGCAGCTGTAACGGGACTATCCGATAATGACTAACTACTTGCTTTTGCCCTTCACTTTCTGCGTCAAAGCAGAGCCGGATGCCGTTTTCGCGTCTTTCGACGATTTTGGGTCTTTAAGCGTCTTCGATGCAGCAGTGGCTGCCTTTGCTGAGGTGGTTTCGTTGGACTTCTTGGTCGTTGCCATGCTTAATCCTTCAGTGAGGGTGCGGGAACGCGTTGCCCAAGCATGTTGTAGCAGCAAGGCTTACTACCCACCAGTGATTCCCGCGACGTAGCGGCGTCGCGACTTTGGAGGTGCCCGCTGACGCGATGATGTCAAGCTTCAGGCCAAGCCGATTCTTGATGAATACGTGACCACGGCATTGACCGCTGCTTATCGAAAAATGCCGCCACGGAAAAGGTAGGCTCTGTCGCGTGAACAGGTACGCTTTCAGACTGCGACGTTCTGCAGCTAGCTAGGTGATCCCAGCGCCACTTTCGTTAGATCGAGGTCTATGCACACCCAGGCTCCGCCCTTGTAGTCCGGATGTGTTTCCCATGCTGCGGGCTCGCTTGCGAGAGGTATGTCGGGCTCGCCATAACAATGGGCCTCCACCGCCTCCTGAGCTGCTGCTGTCAGGTCCGCCCGTTCGTCGGCCGCAGCGTAGCATCCCGGTAGGTCCGGAAATATCAAGCTATAGGCCGATTCGTTGTCTTGATGCAGATAAGCTGGGTAGAGCAAGTTGATCCTTTGTGACCTCAATCTTGTTTGGAAGACGCGAGTGCATTTGAACCGAAGTGACCAGAATCGCAAGCCTGTGGCCATGACGTGTGCCACGCATTGAATGGATATTCATCATGGAGTCGATGTCCTTCAAGATGCTGCGGTGATCGCGCTCCGATAAGGATCCGATGGACGACATACATAGCTCGGCATTACTTTAACGGGACGTTCTATGTGTTAACCCGTCAGAACGGCTACATTGCCCGTTCGCAACGGTTATCCCTTATTCGAATCCCGCCTGCGCCGATCACAAACTGCCGAACGCAAAATCTACTTTGCCACTCCTAGCCTCTCTCCGAACCTGGGCGCGCCGCATCAAACGCGACGCTGTCACCCTGTGGTTCGCGTCCCGCCACCCGGCCATGCCGTGGCTGCCGAAGGTCGTCGGCATCGTCGCCGTCGCCTATGCCTTGAGCCCGATCGACCTGATCCCCGACTTCATCCCTATCCTTGGCTACCTGGACGACGTGATCCTGCTGCCGGCGATGATCTGGCTGGCGGTGCGGCTGGCACCGGTCGACGTGATTGCCGCGAGTCGGATCGAGGCGGATCGTTGGATGACGGAGCAGGGCAAGAAGCCGCGCAGCCACACAGGTGCCGTGGTGATCGTGCTGCTATGGCTGGTGACGGCGTGGCTGGCATGGCGCTGGTGGGCCTTACGCTGACCTGCGCCGCCGTAGGCGAATGTCCCGTTGCCACTGGGGCGGCCAGTCCCTGTCCTGGCTGAAACACCGGACCGAACGAAGAACCGGACAAGTCAGAAAGCGCTATGAACAGACGACGCGTCCAATAAAAAAACGGCCCATAAAGGGCCGTTTTCCACATCAGCATGTCACGTCAGATCAACCCTCACTGACACACAAAACTCTCCGCCTTTTCCACATTCCCCGCCTTGTACACCGCCGTCTTCGGATAGGCGCACAGCGGCCGGGTGCGGTCGGCCGGGATCGCGGGCTTGACCGAGGTCAGGCCGCTGGCATTGGCCGCGCGGGCCTTGGCCACCATCTGCTCGGGGGCGACGCCTTTTTCCACCCAGTTCACGATCGCCGTCAGCGGGTCGAACGAATCGGTCGACGGGCCGCCCGAACAATGTGTCATGGCGGGGACCATGAACAGTCGCGCAAAGGCCTGGGTGGGCGTGAGGCCACCGTTCAACTGCACCAGCCGGTTGTAGTAGTTGATGGTGTTGGACACGCTGGGGCCGGGGTCGGAAATGCCGTGATAGAAGATCATCTTGCCGCCGCGCGCCTTGTAGGCGGAGATGTCGAGGCGGGTCGACAGCCACGGCGGGTCGATGGTCATGCGGTTGGGGTAGGTGTCCCAGTTGATGCCCAGGGGATCGAAGGTGGGGTCGGGCGGCGTGATGTGCAAGTAGGGCACCTGGACCGCGCCGAATGCAAAGTCGCCGGGCAAGGAGGTGGCCGTGCCGATCAGCCGGGACGGCTGGCCTGATGGCGTCATCCAGCCGGTGTCGACAACGTAGCCTTCGACAGGCGTTTCGCGCGGCAGAGAGTAGCCTGGCACGCGGACCGGCCCGCCGCTGGACGTGATCGGGCCGGCGACCGTGGCCTTAACGGCGGCGACCTGGGTGGGCGTCCAGCAGGTGTCGTTCTTGGCGCCGGTGCATTGCAGGACGGCGGGGTCGAAGCTGCACGCAAACGGGTTCTGGACCATGCCGTCGGCTACGCCGTCGGTGGCGTCGCAGGCCTTGACGTACGCGTCGGTGAACAGTTGCCGGTCGGCGGGCGAGAAGGATTGCGACCACACGATGCCGCCCGTGCTGTCGCGCGGGGCGGCCTTGGCGAACTGCTGCAGGCCCCAGATTTCGGCGGCGGTGATGCTGCCAAGGTCCATGACCGGCGCGCCGGCAACCACGCCATCGAAGGCATCGGGAAAGCGCTGGGTGAACATCATGCCCTGGCGTCCGCCGTTGGAGCAACCCAGGAAGTAGGACTTGTCGGGCGCGGCGCCGTAGCTTCCCTGGATGATGGATTTGGCGGTGACGGCGGTTTTGTCGATCGCGTTATAGCCCCAGTCGATGCGGGCCTGCGGGTCGGCGCCGAACGCGGCGGTGGTGGCTAGCGTGCTGTTCTGGTGACCGCCGTCGGTGGACACGACGGCATAGCCTTGCGACAGCGCCACGTTGTTGCCGCCGTCGGCGCTGTTGATGATGCCGGTGGCGGGCGAGACGGACCCGTCGGTGCCGCCGCCGCCCTGGAAGAAGAAGCGGCCGTTCCACGCGGCGGGCAGCCGCAGTTCGAATTGAATGCCGTAGGGCACGCCGCTTGCGCCGGTGCGCGGCGCGATGGTGCCCTGGACCACGCAGTGGGCGGGCAGGGCAGTCGTGGCCGTGGTGGCGGCCTTTTCGGCGCCGTCGGCAACCCAGCGGCTGGCGCCGAATACCGGGCTGTTCGTGTAGGTACGCGAACCGATGGCGGTACAGGATGCTTCGGACAGGGTGCGGGCACCGCCGGCCGGGGGCGGGGTGGGGGCGTCATCGTCGTCGCCGCCGCCAAAGCACGCGGCAAGCGACAACAGCAGGGCGCCGCCCGCCACCTTCGACATGTGGGACGGGAATCCGGTGTTCATGGGGGTCTCCTCCAGCGCCCGCCACTACATGGCGGCAGGCGTATTTTTATCGATCCGTTTTATTGATCAAGCTTAATTTTGACTATGCTCAATAATGAAAGCGATCCAATCATAGGCATGCCATCCTGAAGGGTCAAGCAGTCCCGGTGTCGCCGTTTGCGAGTCGCAGATTCAGTTGCGGGTGGTGGCCAGGAACCAGTCTGGCAGTTGGTGATACCACTGCAGCCACCACCCCTGGTAGTACCGCGCGCCGCTCAATTCTTCGAACCCGGTTATGACCATGCCTTTTTCGGAATTGAAAGTGAGCATGGCCGGGTCGAGCAGTTGCGGAATGGCCTGGCGGTAGTTGGGTTGGCCGGGATTGCCCTCGGCGGCCAGTTCCATAATGACGACCTGGCGCCGCAGGTCGGCCCGGTATTGCGAATACATATGGACCCGGCCCGAATAGGGGCCGTCCATGCGGCCGATCTCCAGAGGTTGACCCTGCCGGTGGGTACGTTGAACGATGCAATGCATGGCACACCCCGGCTATGGCTGGATGGGGTGCGCGGGCGTCGCGTTTTCGTCGATGAAAGCCTGGGCCCATCGCAGCGCGTGATCGGCGGCGCTGGCAGCCGTGGGCTGCGGTCCCAGGGGAGGGAAATAAATGGCGGCGCGGCGGGGGCGGGCGCCGCCACGGCGCAGGGCCAGGCGGGCGCAATACCCGCCGGCAGTGGCCGTGGTGCGGATGTCAACGGCGTAGTCCTTGTACTGTTCCATCAAAGAACCTCCTTTCAAATACTGTATGGATATACAGTATAGGCAGGCCTTTGCCGGAATGGGAAGCGTCTCGAAATCGCTTTAAGTTCTCGAGGTGTGGCGCGTATTGCACACCGCGCCACGGGCTTTTGGGGTACGCCAGCCCGTACTGATAGCGGGTCAGGCCGCCTTGGCCTTGTCGGCTTCGTAGTCCTTCAGGTAGGCCACGGCCAGCGCATCTTTCTGCTTGTCGGTCAGGATCTTGCCGGCGCTTTGAAAGAAACCATGCTCCTCTTCTTCCAGATGATGGTGCACCTTGTGCGCCAGCTTTTTCGCCAGCGGCAACCAGGCCGGGCTGGACGGCTCGGTCGCTTCCAGGTCTTCCACCATCTCGTCCATTTCATGATGTTCCGCGATGGCATGACGTGACAGGTCGATGCCCGAATCCTCGACCATGAGCGGGGCATAGAAATGCCGTTCTTCCGACAGCGCATGCGCCGCCAGCTCGGTCTTCAAGGACTTGAACAGCGTGGCGCGTTCAGGCGTGTCGCCACTGGTTTCGACCAGTTGGCGGGCAAGTTCGCGTTGCACGTCGTGGCTTTGGCGCAGGGCTTCGAAAATTTTCACGAGGGCAGATCCAGGTAAGGGAAAAAGAAGGGCGCGACAAGACCGCACCGCGGTCTGTGCATGCTCGACAGCATGACGGCCGATGTCGGCCGCTGCAACGCCAGGATGTAAGCCTTTGATGCCGTCGCCGCAACCTCGCAATCCGTGCAGCTGGCCGGCGACGCGTGTCCGGTCAGGACGACCGCGTGCTGCGCAGCCGTATCAGCAACTGCGCATATTCGTCTGGTGGCGACGTGTCGGCGGCGGCGCCGGGCAGGTCCACTTCGTTGTAGTCGGACACCCGCGAACAGATGATGAAGGTGGCGGCCTTGACGTACCGGGTGACGCGCCGCGTGCCGTGCGGAAACGGAATGCCTTCAAAGATGGCACGCTCCTGCAGTTCATCCAGGGGCTGGAAGGTGCCATCCCAACGCTGCGCCACGTCTTCGCGCAAAGGGCGCGCCGGATCGCCGCCAAAGTCCATGGGGCCGACCTGCAGCATGAAATAGGCAAGACGGGGCTTGTGGGCCGGGCAATGAAAGGCAATACGTTCGGGCCAGACCATGGTGACGGCGTCGGCTGCCGATACGCCCTTGGGGCCATCCTGCCGCCACTCCAGGGCACACAGATCGAACGGGGAACGGCGCATGTCCGTCAGGTGCTGGATCCCGCCGCCTGGCAGAAAGATGCGCGCGCAGCTGTTGCGCGCAATATGACGGAGCATGGTGTTGACCGGGCCGGCGCCGTCGCAGGACGCATGAACCGGGATGCCCGCTGGAAAGGTCAGGCGCAGGCTGTTGGCCCATCGAACGGCGCAATCGCGAGTGTCGTCGTCCATCACCGTCTCCTGGTCTGCCGACCTGTTTACGGATTAAATCACGAAATACTCACAACCAGTTGCGTAAAACGTGGCAGAACCGTTGGAGGTGTAGCGGCGCGTTTCTTGCATCCTTGTGCCGGCGCTCCCTCGGTTCTTCCCATCATTCAATGGCAGCACGTCATTCGCCAGGAAACATCCATGAAAAATCTACTCGGTCGCTGCACCGTCGCGCTTGCGCTGGCAAGTGCGCTCCTGATGCCCGCCATGGCGAACGGGCCCGTCCTGCTGGCTGCCGATACCCCGTCCGCCGGTAGCGCGGCATCGTCCCCATCGTCACCCGGTCCACGTCCGTTCTCGAGCTTTCGAACCGGTCCCGCATCCTGTGACGTCGACGCCTTTACCAAAGTGCAGGTCGGCCAGGTGCATACGTGGTGTCCGGGCGTGCAGACCGCGGGCGGCGGATGTTCCGCGCCCGTGATGTGCAAGCGATGCGACGCTGCCGGATCGTGGGGGCAGGAGTACCGCTGCTGACGGCACCCGCTGCAACACGTGCCGATCACACCGACGGCGGTGTGCCCAGACCGGTCTTGACGGTGGCGGACGCGCCCAGTTCAGCGCCTGTGGTGGGATTGACGGTGGGATCCGACATCGTCCGCTGCGCCATGGCTTCCACGGCTTCGCTTTCGTCCGGCGACAAGGTCGTCTCCGCGATGCCGCCGCCGTCGAAGCCGCCCTGATCTTCCCGATTGGATACCACGACAAAGTCATCCGGATTGTTCCAGGGGCCCGAGGCGTCGCCTTCCCCTTGCGACATGTTGAAGTACACGTTGGTGAAGCGTGCATCGCCCGGCAGCTTGCCCGGGGGATAATTCGGCGTCAGGCTGTACAAGGCCTTTTCGAACGACAGCTGGTGGGCCACTTCGCGTGTCATCAGGAAACCCAGCGCGTCCTTGACGCCAGGATCATCGGTCACGTTGATCAGGCGTTCATACACAATCTTGGCGCGCGCTTCGGCTGCGATGTTTGAGCGCAGGTCGGCCGTCGGATCGCCAATCGAATCGATATAGCCTGCGTTCCACAACTGGCCGCCCGAGTTGATATACGCCGGCCCGCCGCCGTACAGCACCTGCGTCACGTGCGACGAATTGCCGCCGCCGCTGATCGTGCGGTACATCTCGGCTTCTTCTTCGATGCCTTCGGACAGTCGGCCTTTGGCGCCCTTATTGAGCATGGCGATCAGATTGCCGATCACCTCCAGATGACTCAGTTCTTCGGTGGCGATGTCCATCAGCATGTCGCGACGGCCTGGATCGTCTTCGGCAATGGACTGGTTGAAGTACCGACACGCGGCGGCCAGTTCGCCTTGCGGGCCGCCAAATTGTTCCAGCAGCAGATTGGCCAGGCCCGGGTTGCTGCCCGAAACGCGAACGGTGTACTGCAATCGCTTGTTGTGCGCGAACATGATGCTTTCCTTTGAAGGGTGACCGCAGCACCCGCGCATCGTGTGTGCCTGACACCGCATGCTTGCGCTTGCCAGGAAACCGCAGGGCGCAGCGCAGCGGCGTGGTAGATCGCGCTCATCGGAAAGGGCCGACGTCCCCGGTCCTGCTCGTCCACGCGCAGGCTTCACGCAATCGGTTACGGCACGCGGTCCGCGGCTTGGCTATCGTTTGCTGATCGCCAGATCACTTGTCTTCAACCTTTTCCAGTGAGGTCAGCATGTCCCGAGTTCCCTATAGCGCAGCCGAGCCGTCCCGTGCCGATGTGGATGCCATGGCGGGTCCGGTCGTTCTGGACTTCGGCACCAACTGGTGCGGCTTCTGCCAGGCTGCCGCGCCGGTCATCGAACAAGGCCTGTCTGACGCAGCCGGCGTGCCGCATCTGAAGGTAGAAGATGGCAAGGGCCGGCCGCTGGGCCGCACCTTCAAGGTCAAGCTGTGGCCCACGCTGGTCTTCCTGAAAGATGGCGTGGAAGTCACCCGGCTGGTGCGCCCGGGCGACCCGGCCGACGTGCGCAACGCGCTGGCACAGATCGGCGCTGCCTGACGCCGTTTGCCGCCGCGATCTCGCAACCGGCGACAACAAACGTTTCAGTGCGTGTTTCACCCCGGCGAACGGGCGTCTGCTTGGTAAGGTGCAAGGACACCGCGCCGTCCGCCGCGCGGTGAACCGCCCGCACGCAAGGAGACGCCGTGGCCAATCGTAGCTATCTGTATTCGACGCATTGCCTGCCAGGAGAAGAGGGGTGCGAGACGGCTGCCCGCATCGGCCTGTCGGAATGGGCGTATGACATCCCGCTTGTGTACAAACTGCTGGTCTCCGGACAGCCGCGTGTGTGTCCGTCATCGATCTGGGAGTCGGACGAAGACATCGCCATCGCGGGCAACTACGCCGAAGGCGTGGCTCGACTGAAGCGATTTCTCGCGCGGATCGACGTGCCCTCGGCGCAGCCCGTGATCCAGCAAACGCTGGCGTTCCTGGATGACACGGCAAACGTCTCGACCTATATCGTGTTGGAAAGCCGGGAGATCTTTGAAATGCAGGGCGACGACCTGGGCGCCCAGAACCAGGACCTGCTGGTGGAGATCGCCGATGCCGGCGCCGAAGAGGACGACATCATTGCCGCGCTGCACGCGCCTGCCGCCGAACCGCACGGCCTGCTTGGCAAGCTGTTCGGCCCCAGCCATGACGACCTGTCGGGCGACCTGCATCCCGAAGTGCTGGACGATATCGGCCTGGGCGCCTGGAGCAACGATCTGTTTTTCGACCTGTCGATGACGGCCGAGCTTCCTGGCGACGACGACATCCGAACCTGACCCCTCCGCGAAATCGGCTAAACTTCGGCCACTTCGCCCAGGCCCTCAAGGCCTGCCGAGCGGCCGGCCCTGTGCCGGCCCTGGCCCCTGTCTTGCCCGTTGCAACCGCCACGTCTTCATTCCACGCGGCGTTTCGTGCCGCCGTCGCGGCTTGCTGCTGTGGGCAAGCCGCCAATGAGTAGACGTCGATGCGACAACATGCTCGCGCCCATGCAGCGCGACTGAATTCCCTTTTCTTTGCGCGTCCGCCTCGCCCCGAGGCCGACGGATCCCCTGACACTGCCCGCCTGACCGATGCCCGCATCGCGTTCGGCGTTGCGGCTTTGACCGTGCTGGCCTTCGTTGCGCTCGGACACGATGGCCGCCGCATTGCGCAATTGATGGCCCTCGCGCTGCCGGCGCTGGCCTGGCTGCTGTGGCCGGTTCGCTCGCGTGGCTGGCGGCGCGTGCGCGCCGCAACGGTGTGGACGCTGGGCATGAGTTTCGTGGTCGACGGCATTGCCCGCGCCTACCTGGCCGACAGCTATCAGGCCGCCGCCGACAGCGGCATGGTCATTGGCGCCGTGGCCAACACCAGTGCCAAGGAAAGCGCCGAATACCTGGCCATGTACTGGCGGCCAGCGGTCGCGTGGGCCGCGGCGCTGTTCGTCGCCGCCCTGTTGATGTGGCATGCCGTCGCGCGCGCCAGTGGCGTTCCGGCGCCCCGCCGTGCCGGCTACGGTCCTTCCATGCTGTCCCGCATTGGCGTCGGCGTGCTTGGCGTCGCGCTGCTGGTCAGCGCCGCGGGCTACGTCAGCAAGCCCTGGCGCCGGCTGCATCCGGTGCTGTTCTGGGCCGGCTGGAGCCAGTCTGTGCAGGAACTGCGCCATAGCTGGTCGCACCACGAAGCCGCGCGCGAACTCGCCTTGCAACGCGCCAGGGATGCCGAGCCGGTCATCGCGTCCGCCGCGCCGTCGACCGTGGTGCTCGTAATTTCCGAAAGCATCAACCGCGACAATCTGGGCATGTACGGGTACCCCCGTGCAACGACGCCCACCATGCGGGCGCGCCACGATGCGCTTGATGCCGAATTCGTTCTGCTCAAGAACGCCTGGTCGGTCGACGCAACGACCTTGCCGGGCCTGCGCAGCCTCATGCTGATGGACAACGCGCAAGGCCAGCCGCCGCAGCATCTGCTGGCCCTGGCCAAGGCCGCCGGCTATCGCGTCTGGTGGATCGGCAACCAGGACGACATCGCCATTGAAAACCTGCACGCCCGATTTGCCGATGAACTGCATCTGGTGAACCGGACGCCGGGGCGCGGCAGCCAGTCCCCGGACACGGCCGTGCTGGAACCGCTGCAGTCGGCCATGGCCGATCCGCATCCGCACAAGCTGATCGTGGTGCACCTGATGGGCGCGCATCCACATTACCGCCTGCGCTTTCCCGACAAGGCCAATCCGTTTGACGATTATTCCGACGGGGTGGACCAGGGCATGCAGCACGCTGGCCGCCCGGGATGGCTGCGCCGTGCGCGGGACGAATACGATTCGGCGCTGCTGACGCAGGACGCCGTCATGTCCAGCCTGCTCGACATGACCCGGAAGGGCGCGGCATCCAACGAATACCGTGCATGGATGTTCGTGTCCGATCATGGACAGGAAGTCGGCCATCAGATCAATCATGCCGGCCATAGCCAGACGACCGCGGCGGGCTATCGCATTCCCGCCATGATCTGGCAGTCCGCGCCGCGCGATACCTTGCCGGCGGACATTGACGATCGGCCGTTCCGCGCCGACTGGGCGGACATGACCGTTGCCCACCTGCTGGATATCCGGTGGAAGGGCTACGAGGCCTCGCGCGATGTGCTCAGCGACGCCTACCGGTGGCGGGCGCCGGCCCTGCCCGCTAAGGTCGAGTCCTTCGTCAAGTGATCAGTCGTCGAGGGTGTCGTCATCCTCGTCGTCATCGCCGCTGTCTTCCACGGCGTTGTAGCCTTCCCAGGCCAGACGCCATTCCGTGCTGGACGTGACCGGACCCGGGTGCTTCGGCTTGACGAGACCGATGTCGCTCATGATTTCAAGATGGTGCTGCGTCCAGCCTTCCGGCACGTCGTCGTCGCCGGCGATATCCGCCAGACCTTCAGACAGCGCCGTGGTGCCGACGTAAGACGTCTCGGCTTCGCGCAGCAGTCGAAGCAGCAGGACGACGGTATGGGAATCACGTTGCATGAGGGGCATCTCCTGAAAGGGAGACTCATCATGACATGCCGATGCCACTTTGCGCAGGGGCAGGGCGCCCGCCAGATGCAACAACGCCCGCGGCAGGGCGGGCGCTTTTGCTTCTTGGCGCGTACTCAGTGAACTGCAGCGCTGCGGGAAGGTTGTTGGACTTGTTGACCGGACTTGCCGGCCATCCCCATCATGCCGCCGCAGAATTCACCAAAGCCGATCAGGAATTGAAATCGTTCCGCGAACGGGCTGGCGGAGGTGCCGACGCGTTGCGCACCGGGCCGTTGTTACGGCTGCGGGTATACGACTTGAGCATGCGCGAGGCCAGGCCAGAGGTGATCGCGAAGAAGATGAGTTTTCTGAGCATATTGTGTGTCCCGGGTTTGTGCTGAAACTGCTTGGCAGGGCAGCATGAAGAGTACGCTGCGGTTATTGTTGCCAGTGTCTTACAGCAAGGGGCGTGCCCGGGTTGAACAGGCAAACGGGGTTGAACAGGCAAAATGACCAGGCAAAAAAATAGCAGCCCGGAGGCTGCTATTTTTCATGAATTTATTGGTGCCCAGAAGAGGACTCGAACCTCCACACCTTTCGGCACACGGACCTGAACCGTGCGCGTCTACCAATTCCGCCATCTGGGCACTGCTTTGTTGCTTTGTACTGCTTTGCTTTGTACTGCTTTGTTTTTGCTACCTGGCTGCGTTTCGCTGCATCCTGTAGCAAGACCAAGAGTATATAGAAGTTTTTGGCACTTTGCCAAGCGTTCGGCAAATTATTTTAAGAAGGCGTGAATTGGCCCGCTTCAATGGCACAACAGACGCGGGTCAGGGTATCCCGATAGCCGCGTTCCCAGTCCCGGTAGGGGCCGCCGCCGCCTTCCATTCGCTTCAATAGCGACCGGACGCCGCGCGTTTCCCGATAGACCTGGACGCGCGGATGGAAGCCGTCGCCGCCGCGGGGTTCCATCGTGATCTCGATCTCGAACCTGTCCGCTGTCGCAGCCGGCCGCCGATACTGGAAAGTGCGCTTCATGAGTGTCCGGAATACTGGAAAGGAAATGGATGATTCCACCCGCCTTGAGTCCAGGAATTTTTACCATGGGGCCTCCGGATTTACCCTCGGCTGAAAGGCTGTCAGGTGTTTGGATAATAGGGATGAACAACAGGGTGCGGGTAATGGGAACCCGTGTCGCTGCTGGAGATGTCCGGGGTGGGGATAGCGCCGGACAGGGCTGGGCACGGCCCTTGCTCATCCACGGATATCAACATCTGGAGGAAGACCATGAAAAAGATCCATCTGGCAGCAGTTTGCGCAGCGTTGCTGGCTGCATTCAGTGTTAACGCCGTGAGCGCCGCTGAACTCGCCCGTAAAGACAAGCAGTTCATTGAAAAGGCTGCCGAGTCCGGCTATCTGGAAATCGAAGCCAGCCGCATGGCGGCAACGAAGGCCTCGCACGCCGATATCAAGTCGTTTGCCCAGATG
This sequence comes from Pigmentiphaga litoralis, assembly GCF_013408655.1. Classification (NCBI taxonomy): domain Bacteria; kingdom Pseudomonadati; phylum Pseudomonadota; class Betaproteobacteria; order Burkholderiales; family Alcaligenaceae; genus Pigmentiphaga; species Pigmentiphaga litoralis. Next base: position 1,584,133 of record NZ_JACCBP010000001.1, on the reverse strand, counting down.
ATGGTGACCGACCATACCGCCGTGGATACCGAACTGAAGAGCCTGGCATCGTCCAAATCGGTCGCTGTGCCGACGCAGCCGACGCGCAGCGTGAAATCCAAGCTGGATAGCCTGGCCAAACGCACCGACGGCGCGGATTTCGACAAGAAATATGCCGACGAGATTGCCGTCGATGCGCATAAGGACGCCGTCAAACTGTTTGAAAGCACCGCCAAGGATGCCAAGGACCCGGATATCAAGGCCTTTGCCGCCAAGACGCTGCCTAGCCTGAAGGCGCACCTGGAAAAGGGTGAAGCCATCAAGACCGCACTGAAAGACGCTGGCAAGGCGCCGGCCCGTTCGTCGTCGACCATGCCAATGGGCGCACCTGCGACGCGATAATCCCGCCCGCAGCGAGATCGGTTTCAACGCCCCCTGTCATGGGGGCGTTGCTTTGTCTACAGCAAATGGATGATGTTCCCGCTAGTGGGAATGTCGCGGTGCCGACCCTATAATCCGCGAGTAGGGAGCCCCACTCGACCTGAGAGCACGGCATGCACACTTTCCCCAAATTCGAATCCGATGGCGACACGCTGAGTTTTCTTGTCAGCGTGGATGGCGAATGGCACAAGGCGCGCATTTCGGGCGAGGCCTTGTGGGCGCGCTTTGGATCGCCGCCCGATGAGGACGGTATGAAACAGTCCTACCTGATCAACGCGCCGCGGATTCACCACGTTGCGCGCCGCAAGATTGAAGATGGGTTGCCGTGCCCGACGCTGGACCAATCCGATTTTTGATTGATCCAGGCGTCCATCGCCGGGGTTTCCTGATGACCGATAGTCAACTTTTGGCAGGCTTGAAGCCCAGAATCTTCATGCCTTGGGTAATGCTTTGCGCGGAATCGGCATAATCGGCCCACGGCGCATTGCCCTCGTCCAGGCGGGACTGGATATTCATCAGATTCCATTGCGACGAACTTTCCAGGGTATCGACGTCTTCCCATCGTAAGGGAACGGATACCCCCAGCCCCGGGCGCGACCGCAGAGACCATGCCGACACGGTCGTGGCCCCGAATCCGTTGCGCAGGTAATCCACAAAGATCTTGCCGACCCGGTTTTTCGGACCGCTTTTGGCTGAAAAACGTTTGGGCAGCGTCTTGGCCAGATGCTGCACGATGGCTTGGGAAAAATCCTTGACCGTGTCCCAGTCATATCGGCGTTGCAGCGGCACGACCACATGCAGGCCCTTGCCGCCACTGGTCTTCACAAAGCATGCGATTTCCAGTTGTTCGAGCATGGCGCGGACCACGTGCGCGGCTTCCTGCATGGCCGGCCACGCCACACCGTCGCCCGGGTCCAGGTCAAAGGTCATGCGATCCGGCTTGGCGATGGCCTGCTTGGTCCCGTTCCAGGTGTGGAATTCAAGCACGTTCATTTGCGCCGCCGACAGCAGCCCCGCTGCGGTCGTGATTTCCATCAGTTGCGCGTGCCCAGGGTCCAGCGCCTTGGGCAGTAGCGTCACCCCGGGCATTTTTGCCGCTTCCATGTGCTTCTGAAAGAACAGCTCGCCGCCGATGCCTTCTGGCGCGCGCACCAACGAGACCGGCCGGTCCACCAGGTGTTCAAGGATCAGCGGCGCAACCAGCGCGTAGTACTTGATCACGTCGAGCTTGGTGGTGCCGGACGACGTATCGATGACCCGGTCCGGATGACTGACCTTGAAGCCTGCCGGAAGGTCGGCGGAATCCGCGTCGGGCTTCGCCGACTTGTTGGTGCTGGCTTTCTTGACGGCGGCTTTTTTGACGGCCGTCTTATTAACGGCCGTCTTATTAACGGCCGTCTTATTAGCGGCTGTCTTTTCAGCGGCTGTATCGTTAACAGCGACTTCTTCTTCGGCGGCTTGTTTCTCAGCCGCTTGTTTCGCGGGCGCTTTCTTTGCCGATGCTTTGTTTGCCACCTTCTTGGCGGCCGTTTTCTTGACTGCTGTCATCGTGTCCTCGGTCTCATTGTCCGTGTCGGAATCGACCGTGTCGGCCTCGGCCGCGGGGGTGGGCGCTTCGCGAACGATCGCCTTGGCAGGCTTGTCGCTGCGAAGGCCGTGAAACACGGCATGACGGATACGGCCGTCCCCCGTCCACTCGCCAAACGACACTTCGGCCAGCAGCGTGGGCTCGACCCAATGGGCCTTGCGGTCGATGCCCGTCGTCGCGGCAAACGGCCGGGTCTTGGTCGCCAGGGCTTCCAGCCGCTTGGTCACTTCGGTCAACGTCTTGTCGTTGAACCCCGTGCCCACGTTCCCGGCATATTGCAGCTTGCCTGCATCATCGTGCACGCCCAGCATCAGCGACCCGAAGCCGGTGCGCGCGCCTTGCGGATCCGTGTAGCCGCCAATCACGAACTCCTGGCGCTTGCTGCACTTGAGCTTGATCCAGTCCCGCGACCGCCGGGACACATAGGTGGACGACTTGCGTTTGCCGATCACGCCTTCCAGGCCGAGCTGGCAGGCGGACGCGACCACATCCACGGGCGGCGCATCGAAGGTGTCGCTGTAGCGCAGCGATTCGGGTGTGTCCTCGGTGAACAGGCTTTGCAGGTAAGCGCGGCGTTCGGTCAGCGGCACCGAACGCAGGTCGTGCCCATCGCAATACGGCACGTCGAACAGGTAGAAAACGATGTCCTTGGTGGCGGCCTTGTCAAACGCATTCTGCAGGGATTGGAAATCCGGCACGCCGCGCTTGTTCAAGACGGTGATTTCGCCGTCGTACCAGCCATCGGGCCAGCCCAGGCCCTGCATCGTTTCGGCAAGCGGCTTGAGCTTGTGCGTCCAGTCATTGCCGTTGCGGGTGAACAGGGTGACCGTCTTGCCTTCGATCCGCGCCAGCATCCGGTAGCCATCGAACTTGATCTCGTACACCCAGTCGCTGCTGTCGGACGGCGGACCGTCGACCAGCGTTGCCAACTGCGGCTGGAAGGTCGCTGGAAGATCCGCAGGCACGGCGTCTTCCGGCAGGGCAGGTCCGCTTGCAGCAGCCTTTTTGCTGCGCCGTTTGCTCGGGCTGGCAACTGCGGCCGGTTTGGCTTCCCGGGGCACGTCGGCTGCCCGTGGTGTTTTGGTTTCCCGCGGCATTTCGAACTTCGCCATCCGCGCCAGGGCCTCGTCGGGCAAGGGCAGGGCGGCGACGCTGTCCGGAAATTCGTCGACCACACTGAAGGTGCCGGCGTCCTGCATGTAGCCGTCTTTCTCCTTGATCAACAGCCACGGTTCCTGCTTTTCGCCGCGGCCCTTCATGCGCACCAATACCCACTTGCCGCGCATCTTGTGGCCGAACAATTCGAACTTCAAGTTGCCGTCGCGGTAGCCCTGTTCCGGATCGCCCAGCGGCGCCCAGACCCCCTTGTCCCAGATGATGACCTTGCCCGCGCCATACTGCTTGGCCGGGATCTCGCCTTCGAACTGGTTATAGGAAATCGGGTGATCTTCGACGTGGACCGCCATCCGCTTGTCCGCCGGATCGTAGCTGGGGCCCTTGGGCACCGCCCAGCTCTTCATGGCGCCGTCCAGTTCCAGCCGGAAGTCGTAGTGCAGGCGCGTCGCCCAATGCTTCTGGATCACGAAAGACCGATGCGCGGCATTGGGCTCGCCGCCTTCCTCGGGTTCGGACGTGATCGCGAAATTGCGCTTGGCGCGGTAGGTCTTCAGCGATTCACTCATGGCGCATCAGGCAGAGCGGCGTTTGGCGGGCGCAGGCTTGGCTGCGGTCTTTTTGGCGGCGGTCTTGCCAGCGGTTTTGCTTGCAGCGGGCTTGCCGGATGCTTTGGCAGCGGTTTTCGTATCCGCCGGTTTCGATGCGGTCTTGCCCGACGCCTTGCTTGCTGACTTACTGGCTCCCTTGCGTGCCGGCGCCTCGTCGCCGTCGTCATCGCTGTCGTCCTCGTCGGCGTCGTCTTCCACAGCCGCCGCCTTGCCGCCCGCCGCGCTCTTGCCCTTTTTCAGACTGCGTTGCAGCAGTTCGGTCAGGTCGTAGATCTTGGCGCCCGCGGCTTCCTCTTCCACTTCTTCGATCGGGCCAACCGTTTCGGTATCGCCCGCCTTGACCTTCTCGTCCACCAGTTTCAGGATCTGCTCCCGGAACGAATCCGTGAATTCATCGGGCTTGAACGAGTCGCTCATGTCCTCGACCAACTGCTCGCCCATCTTCATTTCCTTGGGCGAGATCCCCGCATTCGACACGCCCGCGCCGGGCAGGTCCAGGTCGTCCAGACTGCGGATCTCATCTCCCCAGCGCAGCAGATTCAGCACCAGCGCCTTTTCGGACGGCACCAGGACCGCCAGGTGCTGCTTGGTCTGGATCACCACCTTGGCAATGCCAACCTTGTTCGTCTTGAGCAGGACCTCGCGCAGCAGGGCATATACCTTCGCGCCCTTGTTGATCGGCGAGATGTAATACGGCCGCTCGAAATACACGAACGGGATTTCGCCCGCATCGACAAAGGCTTCGATTTCGATGGTCTGCGTGGTCTTGGGATAGGCGGCTTCGATCTCATCCTGGGACACGATCACATACTGGCCGTCTTCGTACTGGACGCCCTTGACGATGTTTTCCCGGTCGATTTCCTTGCCCGTTTTTTTGTTGATGCGTTTGTACCCGACCGGATCCATGGTCCGTTTGTCGAGCCAATCGAAATCAATGCCTTGTTCGCTGGTGGCAGAGTGCAAGGCAATGGGGATGTGAACCAGTCCGAAAGAAATCGCGCCTTTCCAAAGCACGCGCCTGCTTGATGTCGCCATGATGTCCGCCCCGGGGTTTTTCCTATTGCCCAGCAATAATCATTCCGGATTGCGCAGCCGCGCGTTGCCATGGGGATGCCGAGGGATCGGATCGCGATACCGGTAAATATTTCCTGCGCGACAATACGGAAGGCAGCCAAGCGGAGAAAATTACATTGTTAATCATTTGCTCACCCGAAAGGCTTACCGGAAACACGCCAGAGCAGGTAGCTTCTAAAAAAGGCTCCACCGTCTCGCCCAACTCTGGAGATTTCCGATGGCAACGCTCCATTCATCCGCTTCCCCGGCAGGACAAGTCGTGATCTATCCCGCCCGCAAGAACGTGCCATCCCACGAACGTGCCGTGCATAACGCACTGGCCACGCGCATTGCCGCGCTGCATGGCCGCCAGTTTGGCGGCATCCACGACGGCACGCAAAGCGCCGCTGACACTTACTACATTCCGACCGGCACCATTGTCGGCATCGACATGGCGCGCGGCATCGGCATACGGACCGAAGACGATCTGTTTGGCGCCGTCGTGCCTTACGCCTTTATCGCCACCAAAGCGATCTCGCATCCGCTGGTGCGCGGCGACGCGGCCGCGCCGGAAGGGTGGTCCACCGCCTTTGCCGATGCGGTCCATGATGCGACCTTGCGTGGCCTGACCGCCTTTACGATGGACGACGCACGCGAGGCTGGCCGCCGTTTGCTCGAAGGCGGCGCCATCCGTATCAAGCCCGTGCTGGCAACGGGCGGCCGCGGGCAGACGGTGGTGCATGGCGCCGACGAACTCGACGCCGCCCTGCAAGACCTGGCGTCCGACGAATTGACCAGCTGCGGCGTTGTGCTGGAAGAAAACCTGGACCAGGTCGTGACCTACAGCGTGGGGCAGGTCAGGGTCGCCGGATTGGTGGCCAGCTATTGGGGCACGCAGCGGCTGACACCCGACAACGGCGGTGAAGACGTTTATGGCGGGTCGGACCTGTGTGTGGTGCGCGGCGGATTCGATGCCTTGCTCGCGCTCGAACTGGATCCCCCGGTGCGCAAGGCGGTCGAACAAGGGCGCATCTTTGACGACGCGGCCTCCGAACATTATCCGGGGCTGCTGGCGTCGCGCCGCAACTACGACATTGCCCAGGGCATCGATGCGCAAGGACAGTCGTGCAGCGGCGTGCTGGAGCAGTCGTGGCGCATTGGCGGGGCCAGCGGGGCCGAAGTGGTCGCGCTTGAATCCTTTGCGGCCGACCCCGCGCTGAACGTCGTGCGGGCGTCCACGGTCGAACTGTACGGCCCGTCGCAACACGCGCCCGAAGGCGCCTGTGTCACCTTTCGCGGCGAAGACGAAGACGTCGGTTTCATCACCAAGTTTGTAATGGCAGGCAGGTATGGCAATACGTAATGAGAAGGTCAATATCCCGGTCGATCACGAAGCGATCGCCGGGACATTTCTGGCGCCGGATTCCAAGGTTCCCGGCGTGCTGTTCGTGCACGGTTGGGGCGGCAGCCAGCAAAGCGATCTGGTCCGCGCCAAAGGGGTGGCGGGCCTGGGCTGCGTCTGCCTGACGTTCGATCTGCGCGGCCATGAACGCACGCTGGATCAACGCAAGACGGTGTCGCGCAATGACAATCTGAGCGACCTGCTCGCCGCCTATGATTGCCTGGTCGCGCATCCTTCGATCGACACCGCATCGATCGCGGTGGTGGGCAGCAGCTACGGCGGTTACCTGTCCGCCATCCTGACCACGTTGCGGCCGGTCAAGTGGCTTGCGCTGCATGTGCCGGCCCTGTATCGGGATACCGAATGGGACGTGCCAAAACGGTCGCTGGACCGGGACGACATCGCGCGCTACCGCCGGTCGCCCGTGTCCCCGGATGAAAATCGCGCCTTGTCCGCTTGCGCGTCGTTCGAAGGCGATGTGTTGATCGTCGAATCCGAGCACGACGATTTCATCCCACATCAGACCATCATGAATTACCGGGCGGCCTTCATCAAAAGCCATTCCCTGACGCATCGGATTCTGGACGGCGCCGACCACGCCCTGACCGGGGAGTTGAGCCAGGCGGCCTACAACGACATCCTGCTCAAATGGACGACCGAAATGTTCATTGGCGCGCGGGTCGGGAACAACCTGCACCACTGGACAGCGGACATGGGCCAGCAGTAATCCGTTGGAACCTAGACTGGCCAGTCATGCTGATGCGTGTCATGTCTGCGCAACTTGTCAGGACAAGTCTCACGAAAGGATCACCAACAGGCATTCCCACCGGGCGCAAACGACGCTATACCGTGCGCTCCGGTGTGTATGGACTTGTTAAATGATTGCCGTAATTTGGCGGTTTGCGCTATCTTCGCGCCCACACGATGTAGCAGTTCGCAGCAAGCGGGCTTGTGCCATAAACCTAGTCCGTTGAGCGCTACATGCACGGACAATTCTTATCATGACCGCTCCATGAACGGCTATCCCACTTTCAAGACGCTCAACGACACGTTGACCTTCCAGGTTCAGTATCACGGCAACCTGTTCCTCGCGACCATCTCCGGCGAAGTGCTGTGGTCGCACTTCGGCGGCGGACTGGACGACGCCGGGCTGATGTCCGCGTACTTTGCGAACGAACAGGAAATCCACGGTGTCGCCATTGCGCGCATCCAGGCGGGCAATCTGAATCCCGCGTTGACCATGAAGGACTTCACGTCGGGCCGCGAAGCGGACGACGTGTTGCGCCGCGCGTCGGTCAAGTCCTTGGGCCCCAAATTGTTCCAGCAGGCCGCCCCGGATACCGACGCCAGCACGCAGACCAGCCAGTTGCTGGGTCTGATCGGTGCGCGCGCCGCCCTGCGCTGACAAACCGCTCCCGCGCCTGGGTCCTTACGGGCGCGCTCGCTTTCCACCTGACCAAGGCACGATGAAAAATACCGCTGGCCCTCTCATTCTTGTCCTGCTGGGAATTGCCTGGCTGCTGCACGAACTTGGCTGGCGCATCGAATGGGAAGTGCTGGGCGCCGCCGCGCTCGCGCTAGCCGGCGTGCTCGTTCTGGCGCTCGAAGGGTTTACCAAGTCGTCGGTCGTCAATGGGCCGATGCTGATCTTCGCCGGCGCCGGCTGGTATGCCTACCACGAGCGCTGGTTCAGCTGGAACCTGATCCTGCCGGTCGCCGTGATCCTGCTTGGCATCTGCCTGGTGCTGTCGCGGGTGTCGAACCTGCCCGTGCGCCGGGCGGCACGTGCCGACCGGCGCGCCGCCAACGACGGCCCGCCGCTGCGCTGACCCTCAACGTATCGTCAGCAACAGCGACTGCGTGCCCGCGCGCGCATCCGACGATTGCATCGTCACACGGCAGGTGACCGGGCTGGGCCCGACCGACGTGCCGTTGTGCTCGAATCCCCACCGGTCCCCGCCACGCGGCGTTACCGCATAAACAAAGCGGCACTGATACCGGTCATCCGCCGACGCATACGTTGCGCTGCCTTGCAGCGGTCCGGCATCGCGCGCCATGACGCTATACCGGTCATTGCTGCCCACCCCGATGCGTGAGGCAGGCGCGGTTTCCTGCGCCGTACCGGCGCTGCTCGACACGCGGCTGACAGCGCGCGGGCTGTCGTTCTGCACGGTGACGTGGATGACGGCCTGGGCGTGGGCCACACCCGCAATCAGGCAGGCTGCGGCGCCAGCGGCGACGAAGATAAAACGAGTTGCAAAAGGTCGATTCAAAGACATGGGGACGAAGGCGAGGGGAAGGCGAAACCGCTAGACTAAGGCTTCACCAGATTCTCCGGAAGTCCTATGTCCAGTTCGGCCCGTACCAGCGATATCACCGACATGTACCCCCACGCCGCGTCGTGCGATATCCAGTTCCGCAGCTTCGGCAAGCACCGCATCTTTGAAGGCCGCATCCGCACCTTGCGCACGCTGGAAGACATCGGCCTGATCAGGCAGACGCTGGCGCAGCCGTCAAAAGGCGAAGTGCTGGTGGTGGACGGGGGCGGGTCGATGCGCAGTGCACTGATGGGTGACATGCTGGCCGGCAGCGGCGTCGACAGCGGCTGGGCCGGGGTGGTCGTGTATGGCGCGATCCGCGATTCGATGCTGATCGACAGCCTGGCCATTGGCGTCAAGGCGCTGGGCACCAATCCACGCCGCAGCGCCAAACGCGGCGACGGGATCGTCGACATTCCCGTGTACTTCGGCAGCGTTACGTTCGAACCCGGACACTACCTGTACAGCGACGAGGACGGCATCGTGGTGTTGCCGTCGCCCGCCGATCTGTAATGCCGGTCAGTCGACCTGGACGTTCGCCGACTTGATGATGGCGCCGTACTTGTTCAGGTCCTGCTGCATGAAGGTGCCAAACGCGGCGCCCTGCAGATCGGACTTGACCGCACCCATGTTGCGCATCTGCGTTTGCACGGCCGTGTCGGCCAACGAGGCGCGCGTGTAGGCCTGCAGCTTGGTGATCACGGCAGCCGGTGTCTTGGCTGGCGCAAACAGGCCAAACCAGGCTTCGGTGTCGTAGCCTTTCAGACCGGCTTCGTCCAGGGTCGGCAGATCCGGCAATTGCGGCGAACGCGTCTTGGCGCTGACGGCCAGGCCGCGCAGCTTGCCCGACGCAATGTGCTGCGTCACGGTCGGAATATTGATCATCAACGCCGACACTTCACCGCCCATCAACGCCGTCACGGCAGGCGCCGCGCCCTTGTACGGCACGTGCGTGATCTGCGTGCCGGCCATCGAATTGAACAACTCGGCCGACAGGTGCGACAGGCTGCCATTGCCGCCCGACGCAATGTTCAGCTTGCCCGGGTTAGCCTTGGCGTAGGCAATGAATTCCTGAATGTTCCGGACCGGCAGATTGGGGTTCACGACCAGCACGTTCGGTGCGCTGGCGACCAGCGCGATCGGCGTGAAGTCCCGGACCGGATCCCACGACAGCTTCTTGTACAGGCCCGGCGTCACGGCATGCGAACTGGCATTGCCCATCATCAGCGTATAGCCATCCGGCGCGGCCTTTGCCACCGCGTCGGCGGCAATGCCCCCGCCCGCGCCTGGCCGGTTTTCGATCACGACGCTCTGTCCAAGCCGCTCGCCCAGCACCTTGCCAATGCTGCGGGCAAGAATGTCGGTGCCATCGCCCGGGGGCGCGGGCACGACCAGGCGGATCGCATGGTCAGGGTAGTCGGCAGCGAATGCAGGTGCGGCCGCAACGACCGACAGCGCGGTCAGGCTGACCGACAAGGCAGATCGCGACACACGGCTCAACGAGGGGACAAACTTCATGGTGGTGGTTCCTTGGGTGCAGGGCAGGGTGGGTCAGGAATCTAAGGAACGTCAGGTCAGGCGGCAACGCCCTTTACGTCGATGTTGAAGAAGTCGATGGCGTTGTCGGACCAGATCGCCTTCTTGTCGGCGTCGGTCAGGTCCGGGTGATCGGCCACCAGCTGGCCGATCTGCTGTTCGCCCAGCGGGAACGGGTAATCCGAGCCCAGCATGATGCGGTCGGTGCCCATGACGTCGGCCAGCAGGCGCAGCGCGCCCGGATCGAACACGGCCGAATCCACAAAAAAGCGCTTCACGTATTCCGACGGCGGCTTCGGGCAATCCTTGCGCACGATGTCGCGATGCTTCCACGCGTTTTCCACGCGGCCCAGCAGGAAGGCAAAGCTGCCGCCGCCATGGCCAAAGCAGATCTTGAGCGATTCGGGAATGCGCTCGAACGCGCCCGACAGGATCAGCGACAGGATGCCCAGTTGCGTCTCGGCCGGCATGGATACCAGCCACGGCAGCATCCACTGCTTCATGCGGTCGCCGCCCATCATGTCCCACGGATGGACCAGGATAGGAATGTCTTCATTGGCGCAGTGCTGCAGGAAGGTGACCAGGCCTTCGTCATCCAGGTCGCGATCGCCCATGTGGTTGCCGATCTGCACGCCATGATGGCCGATCGACATGGCGCGCGACGCCTCGCGGCAGGCCGCGTCAATGTCCTGCAGCGGCACCTGCGCCAGCGCGATCACGCGGCCTTTGGTCGGCTCACAGAACTCGATCGCCAGTTCGTTCATGCGCTGCACCCAGGGCATGACACGCTCGGTCGGGTACTCGTAGCCGAACATGATCGGCGTCGAACACGTGACCTGGATGTCCACTTTCTGCGCATCCATTTCGGCCAGCCGCGCATCCACGTCCCACAGGGCGTCGTACACGGGGCGGAAGGGCTGGTCGGCGCGCATGATCTGGCCGGACTTGCCGCCGTCATCCACGCGCAGCCAGGGGCCGCGGACCGGGTCCAGGGCGGCGGCTTCGGCCTGCGTGATCCGCGGAAAGAAGTGGGAATGCATGTCGATTTTCATGGTCGTCACCTGACAGGTCAAAGGGGTTTGTATGCGATCGCCTTGATCTCGATGCGCAGGTGAGGATGCGGAAGCTGATGCACGCCGACCGTGGTGCGGGCCGGGCCCGTGTAGTCGAAGAATTCGCCGTACACCTCGTTGTAGCCGCCGAAGTCATTCATGTCGACGAGGAAGGTGCTGATCTCGACCACGTCGGTCAGCGACGCGCCCGCTGTTGCCAGAATGTCACGAATGTTCTCGATGACGGCCCGCGTCTGTGCGCGAATGTCGAGGCGCGTCGTACCCATCGCGTCCACTTCCACACCAGCAAACGAATTGTCGGCACGGCGCGAACTCGTCCCCGACACGAACAGGAGATCCCCCGCCCGCTTGATATGCGGATACTTTCCGCGAGGAGTGGCCTTGCCTTCGATGACCTGCGCTTGTGTCGTCATGGGTATCTCGTATCCTGAAGTTCCGCGCGCGGCATGCACGCCAGCGTCGCACCGGCAGAGTCTAGGGTTGATACGTACAAAAGAACACAAGCGATTTGGTGTCCAGGTATTCAATATAGGAATGGCGGCCGCCGCGCCGCCGCGGGTTATCAACCCCGCCCCCAATCGAGAGCACAGCGGATCCGGGTCCCCCGGTCCGCCAGTGCTGCCCCCTGGGGGGAGGCGCGCAGCGCCTAGGGGGGGCGTAACCCTTCGGGTCCCCCGGTCCGCTGGTGCTGCCCCTGGGGGAGGCGCGTAGCGCCAAGGGGGGGCGTAACCCTTCGGGTCCCCCGGTCCGCCAGTGCTGCCCCCTGGGGGGAGGCGCGCAGCGCCTAGGGGGGGGCTTTTCCTTGCCGTATGATTGCTCCATCAACTCAGGAGCCCACACATGATCGCGATCGAAATCAGCCAGCCCGGCGGACCGGAAGTCCTCAAGCCTGTCGAACGGCCCATTCCCGAACCCGCTGCGGGCGAGGTCCTGATCAAGGTCGTGGCGGCTGGCGTCAATCGCCCCGACGTCTTCCAGCGCAAAGGCAGCTACCCGCCGCCCCCGGGCGCGTCCGATCTGCCCGGCCTGGAAGTCGCCGGCGTCATCGTCGGCGGCGACGCGGCAGCCGCCGGCTTCAAGGTCGGCGATTCGGTCTGCGCCCTGGTCAACGGCGGCGGCTACGCCGAATACTGTGTCGCCCCGGCCGTGCAATGCCTGCCGATACCTGCCGGCCTGTCCATGATCGAAGCCGCCGGCCTGCCCGAAACGTACTTCACCGTGTACAGCAACGTCTTCATGCGCGGTCGCTTGTCCGGCAAGGAAAGCTTCCTGGTGCACGGCGGCGCGAGCGGCATCGGGACCACGGCCGTCCAGATGGCCACGGCCATGGGCCATGCCACCTACGCCACCGTCGGCAGTGACGACCGCGTTCGCGCCGTCGAACAACTGGGCGCCGTGGCCGGTATCAACTACAAGACCCAGGACTTCGTGGCCGAGATCAAGCGCCTGACCGACAGCAAGGGTGTCGACGTCATCCTGGACATGGTGTCCGGCGACTACATCGCCCGCGACCTGCAATGTCTGGCCGATGACGGCCGCATCGTCATGATCGCGACGCTGGGCGGCACCAAGGCCGAACAGCTCGACCTGAACCTGATGATGCGTCGCCGCCTGACCCTGACCGGGTCAACGCTGCGCCCGCGTGACGCCGCCTTCAAGGGCAGCGTCGCCACCGCGCTGCGCGAGCACGTCTGGCCCTTGCTCGAAGCCGGCAAGCTCAAGCCGATCATTCACGCCACCTTCCCTTTGGCCGATGCCGCCAAGGCCCACGCCATGATGGAAGCGGGTGAACAGGTCGGCAAGATCATGCTCACGATCTAGTTTTTACGACAGGTGCTGTAGCGAGAGGCCAGAAGCCGATACAATCGATCTTTTGCCCAAGCCGTCCGGCTGAACATTCGGGGCAATTTTCGATGTGCACTCGATGACCACTACTCAGCAGAATATTCGCCGTCTCGTCCTTGGCAACTGGAAAATGCATGGCGAGCTTGCCGCCAACGCGCAGCTCCTGTCCGCTATTCGTTCCGGCTGGAACCAGTCTTCGAATGCCGCTGCGTGCGACGTCGGCGTCTGCGTTCCGTTTCCGTACCTGTCGCAAGCCGAATCCGCATTGCACGGATCGGACATCGCCTGGGGCGCGCAAGACATCAGCCGCTTCGACAAGGGCGCCTACACCGGCGAAGTCTCGGGCACCATGCTCGCCGACTTCGGCTGCCGCTATGTGCTCGTGGGCCATTCCGAGCGCCGCAGCATGCATGCCGAATCCAGTGACGTCGTGGCCGACAAGGCCAAGGCTGCCCTGGCCGCCGGCCTGACCCCGGTCGTCTGCATCGGCGAAAGCCTGGAAGAACGCGAAAGCGGCCGCTTCCTTGACGTGATCCACGCGCAGCTTGCTCCCGTGCTCGCCCTGGGCTCCGAAGCCGTCTCGCGCATGGTACTGGCCTATGAACCCGTCTGGGCCATCGGCACCGGCAAGACCGCCAGCCCCGAACAGGCGCAGGAAGTGCACGCCGCGATCCGCGCCGCGCTGGTCGCCGTCAAGTGCCCCGGCGTCCGTATTCTTTATGGCGGCAGCGTCAAGGCAGCCAACGCGGCCACCTTGTTCGCGCAGGCCGACATCGACGGTGGGCTGATCGGCGGTGCCGCCCTGGTCGCCGACGAATTCTTGCGCATCGCCGAGGCGGGCGCGTCAACCCGGAGTCTTTAATGTCTGTTTTGTTTACCGTCCTGCTGGTCGTGCAGGTCATTTCCGCCATCACCATCATCGTCCTGGTGCTCCTGCAACAGGGCAAGGGCGCCGACATGGGCTCGGCATTCGGCGGCGGCTCCGCAGGCAGCCTGTTCGGCGCGACCGGCGCAGCGAACTTCCTGTCACGCGCCACCAAGTGGGCCGCGGTCGTCTTCTTCGTCACCACCGCTGGCCTGGCCTACCTTGGCCGCCCGGCCGCATCCGTTGCGCCTCAAGGCGGCGTGATGGACGCCGTCCCGACCGACCGTTCCGTGCCTTCGGTTCCCGGTTTGCCCCGTCCGCCGGTCCCCGGTAACGACAACTCGGTCCCGGTTGCACCGACCGCGCCTGCAGCGCCAGCCACACCCGCTGCACCCGCAACGCGCAGCTAAAAATGTGGGAAGTCTGGCGACACCCTCGTCAGATTTCCTATATACTAGCGGGCTTGGAACAAATGCCGTCGTGGTGAAATTGGTAGACACGCTATCTTGAGGGGGTAGTGGCGAAAGCTGTGCGAGTTCGAGTCTCGCCGACGGCACCAAGGTACTGAAAAGTACAGCAGCAGTTGCAGTACACATTGAACCCGCGATCATCGTCAGATGCGCGGGTTTTTTGTTGTCTTGAACGGGCGGCTTAAACTTATTTCAAACGACCTTGAACGCTCGCGAATGAATGATCGCAGTGGCGAGAACGCCGTAAAGAGCAAACTGCATGATTGGTGCTGCAACAAATAAAGTCAGCAACAGCCGGTTTTGCTGAATCCAGGCGGCACGAACTGTTCGTAGTAGTCGGAGCAAGAGCTTGCCGTCTGAGTTCCACACCAAGGCAACTTGCCGTGAGAACTCCTTACGGGGCGCGAAAACCGTCTCTATGAACAACGTGGCATTCGCAATCATAGAGCCGAGGAATATCCCGAAGAAAGCCAAGGTGGAGGACGCGAGGATCCAGCTATTTGAATTCCATTGATAATCGGTTGACCCTAGTCTTGAGCCCATACCGATGGTAAGGCTGAAGAAGAATATTTGAGGCGTCAGGTTCCTCAAGTATTCTAAAAATGCTTTTCTGTCATCGCCAAGAAACATAAGACGTCCTAATAATAATGTAGCTTCGCGACCGCGAGACTACGGCGTGTCGGCTGACGCATTTCATCACCTCAAATTCCACCACGCTTGCCGTCTTGACGCTCTGCAACGTCCAAGGTTTAAGGCTTGAACTCGGTTGGCAAGCCGCTCAGCCATTAATCCGTCCACATTCACCGGTATCATGGCCTTGTCGTCGCGACGCGCAAGGCCGCCGACGTGGCCTTTCGTTTCGACGCCGCTATCGCAGCACGCCTGCCGCGTCCAACGTGAAGAATGCCCATGACTAATTCCGTTCCGCTTTCCGCCCCGCCCGCTCATCCTGTCGAGCCAGCACTGCCCACTCCCTGGCCTACCGAATCCTTTCGCGACGCGACCGCTGCCGTGGCGCGGCTGATCGCCATCTACGAGCGCAACACGTCGTGGCTCGTGGCGTCGTTCAAGGACATCGTGGCCGCCCAAGCCGCCGAGGCCGGGCGCGTACGGGCCTGCTACCCCTTCATCCGCATCCGTGTCGACACCTACGATTCGGTGGACTCGCGCCTGTCGTACGGCCACGTGGCTGAACCCGGCGTCTACCAGGCCACCGTCACGCAGCCAGCCTTGTTCGAGGAATACCTGACGGAGCAGATCAAGCTGCTGATCCAGAACCATGGCGTGGCCATCGATGTGGGCGAGTCGGACGTGCCGATCGCTCTGCACTTTGCCTTTCCCGATGGTACGTATGTGGAGGGCGAGCAGATCGAGGCGCTGAAGCGGCCGCTGCGTGACATGTTCGACGTGCCCGATCTGGCGATTACCGATGACGCGATCGTGAACGGCACGTGGTTTGGCAATGACACGTCGCCGCGCCCCCTGGCGCCGTTTACCGCGCCGCGGATCGATTATTCCTTGCATCGCTTGCAGCACTACACGGCCACGGCGCCCACGCATTTCCAGAACTACGTGCTGTTCACCAACTACCAGTTCTATGTGGACGAATTCTGCGAACGGGCGCGCGCGCTGGTGGGTAGCGGCGAGTACGACGCACTGGTGGAGCCCGGCAATCGCATCACGCGTCATGGCGAAAGCGAGCCGAATCGGGTCGCGGTGGGGCGGCTGCCGCAGATGCCGGCGTATCACCTGGTGCGCCCCAATAATTCCGGCGTGACACTGGTCAACATTGGCGTCGGGCCATCCAACGCCAAGACGATTACGGATCATATTGCCGTACTGCGTCCGCATGCCTGGCTGATGCTGGGGCATTGCGCCGGTCTGAGCACGTCGCAGCGCTTGGGCGACTATGTGCTGGCGCATGGCTACGTGCGTGACGATCACGTGCTGGATGCGGACTTGCCGACCTGGGTGCCCGTGCCGCCCCTGGCCGAAGTGCAGGTCGCACTGGAACAGGCGGTGGAACAGGTGGCTGGACTGTCCGGGTGGGAACTGAAGCGCATCATGCGGACCGGCACCGTGGCGACGATCGACAACCGGAATTGGGAATTGCGCGAGCAGCTGGAGCCGGTGCAGCGCTTTGCGCAGTCACGCGCGATCGCGCTGGACATGGAGTCGGCAACGATTGCTGCGAACGGCTTCCGTTTCCGGGTGCCCTACGGGACGCTGCTGTGCGTGTCCGACAAGCCGCTGCACGGCGAACTGAAGCTGCCGGGGATGGCAAGCGCCTTCTATCGCCGGCAGGTCGGACAGCATCTGGATATCGGGATTCGCGCGCTGGAACTGCTGCGCGAAATGCCGCCCGAACGGCTGCATTCACGCAAGCTGCGCAACTTCATGGAAACGGCGTTTCAGTGAAGGAAGCCGGGCGCTGCACATAACCCCAGTGCACTGAATGTCAGTGCACTGCAATGAACAGCAGCACGCTGATCATCAGTGCACTGCAGGCAACTTCGCCGCGCTTGGCAGCAGTGCACTGACGATCAGTGCACTGACTTCCTCAATTGAACTTGCGCATCGCGTCCAGCGCGAGACCCGCGCCGATGCTTCCAAACACGTCACCTTCGACACTGCGGGCGCTGGGCACCACGGCCGACAGCCGTTCCCGCAACAGCGGCAGGCGGCTGGAGCCGCCGGTAAAGAACACCGTGTCGATGTCCGCCGGCGCGACGCCCGCCTTGCGCAGCACGTCCTGCACCGTCACTTCCACCTTGTCGACCAGATGTCCGACCGCCTTGTCGAAGACGGCACGTGTCACGTCCACCGACTGGCCTGGTGCAACGCGGGACAGATCGATCACCGCCTGACCCGCATCGGACAGCTCGATCTTGGCTTCTTCGACCTGCATCGCCAGCCAGTGCCCCGACCGTTCCTTGACCATGCCGAGCAGCAGCGCCAGCTTGTCCTTCTCGGCCGCCTCGCCGTAGATATCGTTCAGGTGCGCCCACGCCTTGCGGCTGTAGGCCAGGTTGATGGTGTGCCAGCAGGCCAGATTATTGAACTGAGTCGACGGCACGTCCTTGCCGCTCGTCAGCTTGCTGCCCAGGCCGAAACGCGGCATGACGGTCGCCAGGCTCAGGTACTTGTCGAAGTCGACCCCGCCGATGTGCACACCGCCGTTGGCCAGAATGTCGTCGCGCCGTTCCAGCTTGGTCGCGCGGTCCGGGCCCAGCCGGATCACCGAAAAGTCCGACGTACCGCCGCCAATGTCGACGACCAGCACGAGTTCTTCGCGGTCGATCTGCGATTCGTAATGGAATGCGGCAGCCATCGGTTCAAACTGGAATTCAATGTGCTTGAAGCCGACCGACGCCGCGATCTCGGCCAGCGTCGTCTGCGCCAGATCATCCGCCACCGGATCGTCATCGACAAAAAAGACCGGACGGCCCAGCACGGCGCTATCAAAGCGGCGGCCCGCGGCGGATTCCGCGCGGTGCTTCAGTTCGCCAATGAACTTGGCCAGCAGGGTGCGAAAGGGCAGGGCACGGCCCTGGACTTCGGTATGGCCTTCCATGAGCGAGCTGCCCAGCAGGCTCTTCATGGACCGCATCAGCCGCCCGTCGTAACCGGCCAGGTAATCGGCCAGCGCGGCGCGGCCGTAGCTGATTTCGGCGTCTTCATCATGGAAGAAGATGGCGGAAGGGAGCGTCGGCTTGCCTTGCTCCAGGTCGAGCAGGGCCGGGTGTCCTGGCCGGCTCCATCCCACGGTGGAATTGGACGTGCCAAAGTCGACGCCGCATGCGGTAGACATCATCAAGGTATACAACTCACGTAAATTCGCGTCGCCTGTCGCGACGGCCCGCCAGTGTAAACGCAAGCTGACCGATGGCGTGGTAAGTCCGGCAAGCTGTCGCATCCATGCGGATACCGGTTCCCACGCAGACAATTTTGCCCAATTTCCACGGCTTTCAGCTCGCCGCATACTCCGCTGCTTCGCTGGTTAGCGTCAATGCGAGTAAGGCTGCGGCTGTGGACTGGGTGCAAATTCGGAAACGAGCGTTTATCCGTGTCGACGGCGTCTACCATTCGCTCGCCCATCTCGCCGGGATGATAGTCGAACTAGTGATCGAGGCCACGCCCCGGCATCCCCAGGT
Organism: Pigmentiphaga litoralis; assembly: GCF_013408655.1. NCBI lineage: Bacteria > Pseudomonadati > Pseudomonadota > Betaproteobacteria > Burkholderiales > Alcaligenaceae > Pigmentiphaga > Pigmentiphaga litoralis. The sequence continues at coordinate 1,565,685 of NZ_JACCBP010000001.1, read as the reverse complement.
CTCCCTGCAGATTCACGTCGAATTCACGTCCCATTGCGTGTCGTTCGGTCCGAAACACGGACAGCAACTCGACTTTGGTGTGCTTGGAATGGACCGTAAGATCCTCGACCACCGCCGCGTAGCGCGTGCCTTTTGTCCAAGGCGGTATCAGTGGTCGCTTCAGCTTCCCCGAATCGTCCGTTCCCTGGAAAACAGCGTCTGCTACTACACAGGAAGTGCTTCCAAGAACTGGTTGGTCGTGGAGCTAATCGATGACGCGGGCCACCAACTGTCTTACGAAATCTATTTTCAGCTGCGCCGTGATCGGATCAATGCGCTGCGGATGGTGATAGAGAGTGCCTACGTGCGCATGCCGGGAACAACGGGCCCGACCATCCCGCACCACCGAAAGGGCAAAGTGCGGTTCAAAGTGTTGGCCGCTAAAATATCGCGTGGCGATTCCGTCAGGGATCCGCGACCGTCCGGGGGTTGGAAAACCCAAAGCTGAAACGAATGAAGCCCCGTAAACGAGGCTTCATGGCGGGAGCTCTTGATACCAGCACGGCTGGACCCTGCACGCAGGGGGCAGATAGACGCCTTGAAGGCCCCGAATCATCTATCTGTCGCCAAGATATCCCGTTTTGGACAATCCTTCAACCGGGGGCGTACAAATCACGCCATCAGTTCCGAAATCTCGATCAGATTCAGGTCCGGATCGCGCAGATACACCGACCGGATGCGGGACGTGGCGCCGGTGCGTTCGACCGGGCCATCAATAATGGTCGCACCGGCCGCGTTCAGGGCGGCGATCACGTCGTCCAGCGGGCGGTCGGCAATAAAGCAGAGGTCCAGCGCGCCGGGCACGGGCAAATGCGCCTTGGGTTCGAACTCGCTGCCACGGACGTGCAGGTTGATCTTCTGATTGCCGAAGCGGAAAGCCTGGCGGCCGCCGCGGAACGTTTCAAGCTGCATGCCGAGCACGCCGGTGTAGAACGCGATGGTGGCGTCGGGGTCGGTGCAGGTCAGCACCAGGTGGTCGAGGTGATCGATCATTGCGCGTCCTTGGCATCAATCCCGCAGGATATACCCCATGATCACTTCGTTGATGTGCGAGATGCGTTCGGCCTTGGCCTTCGCGGACAGCAGGTCGCGGCCGAAGGCGGACGACAGGGTGTGGTTGTTCGACAGGTAGAAATAGGACAGGGCCGCGATGGACACATACAGCTGCACGGGGTCCACACCGCCCCGGAACACGCCTGCCGCACGGCCCCGTTCCAGGATGCCGGCCAACGTTTCGATCAGGGGCGAGTTGACGTTCTGCACGTTGTCGGACTGCGCCAGATGCCGCGCGCGGTGCAGGTTTTCGCTATTGAGCAGCGTGATGAATTCGGGGTGGGCGAGGTAATACTCCCACGTGAATTCGGTCAGCTTGCGCACCGCGTCGGCCGGCGACAGGTGTTCCAGGTGGAGCTTGCGCTCGGCGGCGCGGATGTCGTCGTAGGCGGCTTCCAGCACGGCCAGGAACAAGGCTTCCTTGTTCTGGAAGTAGTAGTAGATCAGCCGTTTGTTGACCTTGGCGCGTTCGGCGATGCGGTCGACGCGCGCGCCGCCCAGGCCGTATTCGGCAAATTCATCGCGGGCGGCCAGCAGGATTTCTGCCTGGGTGCGATCGGCGTCGCGCGATCGCTGACGGGGGTCTGCCGTGACGTCGCTGGTCATCAGCGTGCCGCGGACGACGGGAAGGGACGGGTGGACATGCGCGACGAGAGGGTCAAATCAAGCTCCGGAATGGCCGCGATTATACAACCCGGCCATGCCGGACCCGTCGTCAAACCGCGCTGCGATGCCGTTCGATGCAGGTGGCCAGGGTCTCGGCGCCCGGACGCTTCCACCAGTTGTCTTGCGAAAAGATCTCGACTTCGCTGTAGCCCGCGAATCCCTGCGCTTCGACCCAGCCGCGGATCAACGGAATATCAATGACACCGTCGCCCGGCATGCCGCGGTCATTCAACAAGTCGGTGGTGGGCGTCATCCAGTCACACACGTGAAAGGCCAGCAGACGCGACTTGCCGGCACGGGCGATCTGTTCGCGCAGCTTCGGGTCCCACCACACGTGATAGACATCGACCGCCACGCCCAGCGCACCCGTCTTGCCCGGGTCCAGGCGATCGCAGATATCCAGGGCCTGTTCCATCGTGTTGACGCAGGCGCGGTCGGCCGCATACATGGGGTGCAGGGGTTCGATGGCGACGGGCATGTGCGCGCCCTTGGCGTACTCCAGCAGTTCGGCGATGCCTTCTTCGACCTGCGCGCGGGCGCGCGTGATGTCGGTGTAGGCCGCCTTGCCGGCCAGTGCGCCCGGCAGCCCGCCCACCACCAGCACCAGGCAAGCCGCGTTCAATTCGGCGGCTTCATCGACGGCCCGCCGGTTGTCGGATCGCGCCGCCAGGTGGCCTGGGGCGTCGGTGTACGTGAACATGCCGCCCCGGCAATAGCCCGACAAGGCCATGCCATGGGAACGGACGGCGCGCGACGTGGCCGCCAGTCCCGCTGCCGCCACCTGGTCGCGCCAGGGTGAAATGGCCCGCACGCCTTGCTTGGCGCATTGGTCCAGGATGTCCAGCAGTGGCACCTCGCGGCCTTCCTGCCGGCGCAGGGTGGCGGTGTTGATGGAAAGCCATTCATGGCTGTCGGAAAAATTGCGCATGGGGTGAATCCGGTAAAAGCGTGTTGTTCAATATTGAGCGGCAATCAAGATCAGCAAGCGCATCCTTCAGTCCACGCGGATGTTCGCTTCCTTGATGACCCGTGCATAGATGGTGGTCTGCTTATCGATAAAGCCGGAAAACTCCTGCGGCGTGCTGCCGTTGGCAATGAAGCCCTGCGGCTTCAGGCGCTCTTCCACCTGGGACGACCGCATGGCCTTGGCGACTTCGGTGGACAGCTTGCGGGTGACATCGGCCGGAATGCCTGCCGGCGCCCACAGGCCATACCAGCTCGACATGTCGAAGTCCGGCAAGCCCGATTCCGCCACCGTCGGCACATTGGGCAGGCTGGCGACTCGCGCGCGGGTGGTGACGGCCAGCGCCTTGAGCTTGCCGCTTTCGATATGCGGATACGACGACGGAATCGCATCGATCAGTGCACTGATCTGTCCTCCCAGCACGTCGTTCAACGCGCCGGCAGTGCCTTTGTAGGCGACGATGGGAATGTCGATCTTGCTTTCGAACTTGATGGCTTCCTGGGCGATGTGCATGGGCGAGCCCAAGGCGGACGTGCCGAACGCATACTTGGACGGCGCTGCTTTAGCCAGCGCGACGAACTCTTTCAGGTTTGATGCCGGCACGCCGGGATAGGCGGCCAGCACCATCGGCACTTCGCCCAACAGCGAGATCGGCGTGAAGTCGCGGCTCACCTGGTAAGGCGTCGCCTTGATCAACAGCGGATTGGCGATCAGGGTGGGCGATTGGACGAGCAGGGTGTAGCCGTCCGGCGTGGCGCGTGCCACGGCCTCGCTGCCGATCGCGCCGCTGGCGCCTGCCCGGTTTTCCACCATGAAGGTCTGCCCCATCTGTTCGGTCAGCCGCTGCGCCAGCACCCGCGCGACCAGGTCGACCGTACCCCCGGGGGAATAGGGCACGATGATGCGGACGGTATGGTTGGGATAGGCCTGCGCATGCGTGGTCATGGGCAGCGCGGCGATTGCCACGGCTACCATCGTGAGTCTCGGGTTCATCAACGTCTCCTGGAGGGCGGCGCTTCTCTGTCGGAAGCGTCCTTGGCAAGACAGCGGGGCAAATCAGCGGGGCAAAACCGTCAGCAGTCGCAGGGCATCTTCAACATGCGCAGCGCGTTCTTGAAATAGATCCCTTCCCGGTCGTCTTCCGACAAATCCAGGCTGTCGATCGCTTCGGGAATCGTGCGCAGGAACATCGGTCCCCCCTCCGGATCGAAGGGGCAATCGGTCGCAAACAGCACATGGTCGGCACTGAAGAATTCCAGGCCGCAGCGGATGCCGGCGCTACCGCCCGCCAGCGCCGTGTCGGCATAGAACATCTTGAAGTAGTCGATCGGCCGCTTTGGCATTGACTTGAGCAGTCCTTCGTAGTCTTCATCGGACGTGCGGCTGCCGAACTGGTCCAGCCCAGGCCCGACCCGCCCGTCAAAGAACGGAATCATGGCGCCCATGTGGTGCGTGATCACCTTCAGGGTTGGCAGCTTGTCGAAGAATCCCGAGAACACCATGCGTGTCATGGCGGCGCTGGTTTCATAGGGCCACCCGAACGTCCACCAGATTTCGAACTTCGACTTGGTCTCGGTCAGGTAGTCGGACATGTTGGCGCCGCGCACAGGATGCATCCAGACAGGCACGTCGTGATGCGACACCGCGCGTTCAAAGATCGGCCAGAATTCCGGATCATCCAGTGGCCGGCCATTGACGTTGGTAAACACCTGGATGCCGCGCGCGCCCAGCACGTTGATCGCGCGGTCCATTTCTTCCAGCGCGGCAGGCACATTGTTCATCGGCAGGGACGCAACGAACGCCGGGAATTTGTCCGGATGCGCATCGCGAATCTTGGCCATTTCGTCGTTGGCCAGCCTTGCCATCTCAGGCGACTGATCCGGCCCGGCAACGAGTTCGATCGGCGGGTTCGACAGCGTCAGGATCTGCTGATAGTCGGGGTGTCCGTCCATCATCTTCAGCCGGGCATCCAGGTCATACAGCACCGGGATGGTCAGCCAGCGTTTGATCGCGCCCTTGTCCTTGGCCATGTCGGCCATGCGGTCGAAATAGGCGCGCGGCAGAATGTGCGCGTAGCTGTCGAGTTGTCTCATGCTGACTCCGATCGCTCGTTCGTTATTCGACGCCGTGCTGGGCCAGCAGCAGCTTCATCCGGTGCACCGCCAGGTCCGGCCGTTCCAGCAAACCGGCGGCGTCGGCCAGGCGGAACAGTTCGGCAAAGTGCGGCAGGGACCGCGCGCTTTGCTGGCCACCCACCATCGTGAAATGGCGCTGATGCCCGCCCAGCCAGGCCATGAAGACCACGCCCGTCTTGTAGTAACGGGTAGGGGCCTTGAAGATGTGGCGAGACAGCGGCACGGTAGGCGCCAGGATTGCGTGGAAGCGGTCGGTGTCGCCCACGGCCAGGGCTTGCAACGCGGCGCTGGCGGCAGGAGCGATGGCATCGAAAATGCCGAGCAGCGCATCGCTCTGACCGTGGTTGGGCGACGCTCCTTCGTTGTCACCCGCAATCAATTCGGCATAGTTGAAATCGTCACCGGTGTACATGCGCACGCCGGGCAGCAGGCGGCGCCGCATGGCGATTTCCTTGTCTTTGTCGAGCAGGGAAATCTTGATGCCGTCCACCTTGTCCGGATGCGCGGCAATGATGCCAAGCGCCGTGTCCATGGCGGCGTCCAGATCATCGGTGCCCCAGTAGCCGGCCAGGGCCGGATCGAACATGCTGCCCAGCCAGTGCAGCACGACCGGCTGCTTCGCCTGTGACAGGATGCGGTCGTAGACCCGTTCATAATCCGCCGGTCCGGTGGCGACCCGTGCCAGCGCGCGGCTGGCCATGACGATCAGCTTGCCACCCAGAGATTCGATCGCTTCCATCTGCGTTTCATAGGCACGGATGACATCGTCGACGGACTTGGCGTCTTCCGGCGCCAGGTGGTCGGTGCCGCAGCCCGATGCCACGAGCGCGCCGGGCACGTCCCTGGCTGCGTCGAGCGACCGCCGGATCAGTTCCAGCGACGTCGGCCAGTCCAGGCCCATGCCGCGCTGCGCGGTGTCCATGGCTTCGGCCACGCCCAGGCCCAGCGACCACAGCCGCTGGCGATAGGCAATCGTCGCGTCCCAATCGATGCGGCTTTCAAGGAAAGGATCGATGGCGGCCAGCGGGTCGGCCACTACGTGCGCAGCCGAATAGGCGATTCGATTGAAGGGCGCGGTGGGCGCCGACGCGCGGATGGGTTCGGCGTCGCGCAGGGTGTAGGGCGTCAACCGCCCATGCAGGTCGGGAAGGGTGAGGGTGGTCGCCATGATCCGGCTCACAGTCCGAGCGAGGGCACGTCGACCCAGCGGCGGTCTTTCCAGCTTTCCAGCGCGGCTTCGACCAGTTGCACGCCCTTGGCGCCTTCGGGCAGGGTCCAGCGGTAGGGTGCGTCTTCCACCACGTGGCGAATGAAGTGTTCCCACTGGATCTTGAAACCGTTGTCGAACGGTTCGGTGTCGGGCACTTCCTGCCATTGGTCAAAGAAGTCCATTTCCTGCTTCTGGTCGGGATTCCACACCGGACGCGGCGTGGTGACTCGCGACTGGATGCGGCAGTCCGTCAGGCCGGCCACGGCCGATCCGAGCGTGCCGTCCACATGGAAGGTGACCAGGTCATCGCGGCGCACGCGGGTCGTCCACGAACTGTTGATCTGTGCAACGACCGGTTCGCCGTTGTGGCCCTTCAGTTCCAGCGTTGCATAGGCAGCGTCATCGGCCGTGGCCGTGTAGGGCTTGCCTTCTTCGTCCCAGCGTTTCGGGATGTGGGTCGCGCCCAGGCACGACACGGATTGCACTTCGCCGAACAGGTTGTCCAGCACATAGCGCCAGTGGCAGATCATGTCCAGGATCACGCCGCCGCCGTCTTCCTTGCGGTAGTTCCACGATGGGCGCTGGATGGGCTGCAGATCGCCTTCGAACACCCAGTAACCGAACTCGATGCGTACCGACAGCATCTGGCCGAAGAAGCCGCTGCGGCGAAGCATGTCGAGCTTGCGCAGGCCTGGCAGGAACAGCTTGTCCTGGACCGCGCCGTGCTTGAGCCCCGATTCCTGCGCCATGCGGCAGACTTCCACGGCCTCGTTCAGGTTGGTGGCGATGGGCTTTTCGCAATACACGTGCTTGCCGGCGCGGATGGCCTTGGCGAGCAGGGTAGGGCGCATCTGGGTCGTGCCAGCGTCGAAGAAGATGGTGTCATTCTTGTTGGCCAGTGCGGCATCCAGATCGGTGCCCCAGCGTTCGATGCCATGGCGGCGCGCCAGCGCGGCGATCTTTTCTTCGTTGCGGCCGATCAGGATCGGGTCGGGCATGACCTTGTCGCCGTTCGAGAGCGTGACGCCGCCCTGGTTGCGAATCGCAACGATCGAGCGGATCAGGTGCTGATTCATACCCATGCGGCCGGTAACGCCGTGCATGATGATGCCGAGTTGTCTGGTGGTCATGTCTGGATGTCTTCTCTTGTCGAAAGGGAGCGCCGGCCTGCTGCGAGCGGTGCGACGCCTGCGGTGCCGGTAGGTGTCCGGCTTAATTAACCATTGAGTGAATTGTGGGCGGCAATGGGGCGCCTGTCAACCGATCGCACGGCTTCCGACGGCTAGGGGTTTCACCAAGGGAATAAGGATGATGGCGCCTGGAAGCCCGCTGGCTTTGCCGGGGGCGCGGGCGCGTCGACAGCGGAGCGCAAGACCGTCATCTCGACTCGTCCAATTAACTGAATGGTGAATATAGCGGCGTGGAGCGACCCATGGAACGAGTCGCACCCCGGATTTACCTCAATCCACGCCCATGAAGCCGCCGGTCTGGTGCTGCCACAGCCGGGCGTACAGTCCGCCCTTGGCGATCAGCTCGGCATGCGTGCCGACCTCCACCACCTTGCCTTGTTCCATCACCACCAACCGATCCATCCGGGCAATGGTGGACAGGCGGTGGGCGATCGCGATCACCGTCTTGCCTTCCATCAGCGTGTCCAGGCTTTCCTGGATGGCGGCTTCGACTTCGGAATCGAGCGCTGACGTGGCTTCATCCAGCACCAGGATAGGCGCGTCCTTCAGCAGCACGCGTGCAATCGCGATCCGCTGGCGCTGGCCGCCCGACAGCTTGATCCCGCGTTCACCCACATAGGCGTCCAGGCCGGTATTGCCTTTGTTGTCGGTCAGGCGATGGATAAATTCGTCGGCGCGCGCCTGCCGCATGGCCTTGATGATGTCGCCGTCGGTAGCATTCGGCCGGCCGTACAACAGGTTTTCGCGGATCGATCGGTGCAGCAGGGATGTGTCCTGCGCGACCACGCCGATCTGTGACCGCAGGCTTTCCTGCGTGACCTTGGCGATGTCCTGGCCGTCGATCAGGATGCGGCCGCCTTGCAGGTCGTACAGCCGCAGCAGCACGTTGACCAGGGTCGACTTGCCCGCGCCCGACGGGCCGATCAGCCCGATCTTTTCGCCGGCCGCAATGTCCAGGCTCAGGCCGCCGATCACGCCGGACGTCTTGCCGTAGTGGAAGTGGATGTCCTCGAACTGCACCCGTCCCTGGTTGACCTTGAGCGTCGTCGCATCCGGCGCATCCACCAGCGTTTGCGGCCGCGCGATGGTGTTGATGCCGTCCTGCACGTTGCCGATGTTTTCGAAGATGCCGTTGATCACCCACATGATCCAGCTCGACATGTTGTTGATGCGGATCACCAGCCCGGTCGCCAGCGTAATTGCACCCAGCGAAATGCGGTCTTCGCTCCACAGCCACAAGGCCAGGCCGGTCGTGCCGGTGATCAGGATGCCATTGAGCGCCGTGATCACCGTGTCCATCGACGTGATGACGCGGCCCGCCAGTTGCGCCTTGTGCGTCTGGTCGGCCATGGCTTCGCGGGCGTGTTCTTCTTCGTGATGGCTGTGCGCGAACAGCTTGAGCGTGCCGATATTGGTGTAGCCGTCAACGATCCGCCCCATCAGCTGCGAGCGGGATTCGGACGAAATCACCGATCGTTCTTTCACGCGCGGAACGAAATAGATCATCGCCAGGGTGAAGCCGACAATCCAGAACAGCAGCGGCAGGGTCAGCCGCCAGTCCGCTTCGGCAAACAGCACCAGCGAGGTGACGGCGTAGATCGCCACGTGCCACAAGGCGTCGACCGCTTGCACCGCCGAGTCACGCAGCGCATTGCCCGTCTGCAGGATGCGGTTGGCAATCCGGCCGGCAAAGTCGTTGTGGAAGAAGGACAGGCCCTGTTTCAGCACATACCGATGGTTCTGCCATCGGATCATGGTGGTCAGGCCCGGGCTGATGGTCTGGTGCACCAGCAGATCATGGAGACCCGTCACGACCGGCCGGATGATCATGGCGACAAACGCCATCCACAGCAGTTCGTTGCGATGCTCGGTAAAGAATTCGCGCCCTGTTGACGCCTGCGCCAGGTCCACGATCCGGCCCAGAAATCCGAACAGGGCCACTTCCACCAGGGCCACTGCCAGCCCCACGACCATCAGCACGACAAACAGCGGCCATACCTGCACCAGGTAGTGCCAGTAGAAGCGGACGACGGACTTGGGCGGCATGCCTTCCGACGCGGGCCGGAAGGGGTCGATGAAGGATTCGAAACGTTCGTAAATGCCGCGGCGGCGGTGTTCGGGCATGACAGCTCAAGATAGGGCGCAGAGCCCGCTACCTTACGCCATCCGGGCGGCGGCGCGCATGTCCGTGGTCTGCGATCCGGTGACTAGGCGTGACGTGCGGACCCGATGCCCGGAAAAGGGGTATCAGCCAGTCCCCGTGCACCGACCTGCAGGGCGATGACGGCGCCGCCCAGCGGGTCTTTGGTCATGTCGCCGTCCTGGGGTCTGGCGGACGTGACGAACAGGGTGCGCATGTCGGAGCCGCCAAAGGCGCACATGGTGGGCTCGCGCATCGGCAGGTCGATCGTGCGATCCAGGACGCCATCGGGCGTGAACCGCAGCAGCACGCCTTCCCCATTGGCGCACGTCCAGTACGCCCCATCACAATCCACGGCGGCGCCATCGGGCCGGCCGGTGCGCGGATGCAGGTCGGTGAACAGACGGCGGTTGGACGGCACTCCATCGTCGCTGTCGTAATCGAACACCCACACCGCCCCACGGTCGGGATGCGAGTCCGACAGATACATGCGATGGCCGTCGGGACTGAAGGCCAGGCCGTTCGGGATCATCAAGTCGTCAAGCACCGGCGTCGACAGTCCGTCCAGGTCATAACGGTACAGCTTGCCGGCGTTGGATCGGGCGTCGGCGTCCATGACCATCGTGCTGCACCAGAAGCGCCCCTGGCGGTCGGTGCGGCCGTCGTTGAAGCGCATGCCGGGCGCGGCGTGGTTGACGTCGGCGACCCGGTGCAACGTGGCCGCATCGGCGTCGGGGGCCAGGTGCGGGGCGGCAAACAGTCCGGTCTGCGCAGCCAGCAGCCAGGCGTCGTCGCCCGTGGCCGCAATGCACCCGGCCATTTCGGGCAGGGTCCAGCTGCGTGTCTGGCCGCTGGCCGCATCCCAGCGCCACAGGCATCGTGAAGGGATATCGGTCCAGTACAACGCCTGTTCGCCGGGATGCCATACCGGGCATTCCCCCGTCGCGTTATGCAGGGTTCCAACTCGTTCGAATGTCATGACGGTCTCCGAAAGGCGGCCCGGGCCGGCAGGGGCCCGAGCGCTGCACGGCTCTCCGCTGCATGGGTCGTGCCTGCTGCAACAAAAGCTTCATTCAAGTTATCTACGTATAAACCCGATATAGCGACGGCACCACGGCGACAGGGCTTTACGCATGTCGCCGTTTCCATTTCTGCTTTGTAAAGTCATCACGCCGTCATGACCATCAGGTATCGCTTGTTCATCCTCGGCTCCGCCGCCATGTTCGCCTTGCTGGTTGTCGTGGCAGCCAGTCTGTTCGGCTTGCACCAGTTGACCCGCACCGTGAACAGCCTGGCCGTTCAACGGATTCCCGCGCTCGTGGCGCTGGGCGCGATGCGGGAAGGCCAGGTGCAGGTCGCCCGCCATACGCTGGAACCGCTGCAATGGGCCGCCGAGTTTTCGGTCGAGGCCCAAAATGAGTGGACGCGCATGCTGCAGTCCAAGGCGCGCAACTGGCAGGCCGTCGACGCCGCGCGCCAGACATTGGCGGGACTGCCGCATACCGAGGATGAACAGGCTGCCCTGGATGCCTTCGATACCACTTTCGCGGCGTGGGCGGCCCGCGATGCCGCGCTGACCGACCTGCTGACGCAGCTTACGTCGGTGGCGTCAGCGGCCGACCAGGCGTTCCTGTTCATCAAATACCAGGCGGCCTATTCGGCCCAGGAACCTGCCTATGACCAGGCCCAGGCCGCCATGCGCACGCTGGCCGACGTGCTTGCCGCCGGGGCCGCGCAGGAAGCGGCGGGGCTGGATGCCACCAGCCTGCGGGTCCGCCTGTTAATCGCGGTGATCGGCGCGGTGGCCGCCGCCTGTCTGCTTGCCTGGGCCTGGCATTCGTCACGCGCCATCAGCGGCTCCATTGCCCAGTTGCGGTCGGTGCTGATGGCCGTCGCGGCCGATCTGGACGTCACGCGCCGCGCACCGGTGCGCGGCAACGACGAAATCGACGACATGGCGCGGGCGCTCAATACCTTGCTCGATCGCCTTCGCCATGCACTGGGGGCGGTGCAAAGCCTGTCGCAGGGCATGCAGGCCTCGGCTCAGGAAGTGACCCGGGCCGCCGACGCGGTGGCAGAGCGATCACGCCAGCAGACCGCGTCGGCCGGCAGCATGGCCGGCGCGGTAGGCGGACTGACCGCCGTCCTGGCCGAAGTGGACGCGTCGGTGGACCGGGCGGCCGATACGTCACGCCTGGCCAGCGGTCAGGCGGAAGAGGGCAGGGAACTGATCGCCCGAATCGGCAGTCGCATGCAGGAGGTCACTGATCGGGTCGGCCATGCCGCCGACACCCTGGCGGCCCTGGATGCCCATGGCAAGACCATCCGGGACGTGTCCGGGCTGATTTCCGACATTGCCCGGCAGACCCACTTGCTGGCGCTGAACGCCGCGATCGAGGCCGCCCGCGCCGGCGATGAAGGGCGCGGATTTGCCGTGGTTGCAAACGAGGTGCACCGCCTGGCCGAGCAAAGCGGACAGTCGAGCCGCATCATTTCCGCAACGGTCGAACAGGTGGCCGCCGACACGCAGTCGGCGATTGCCGTGATGCAGGCGGTCGTGGCCGAAGTCGGCGCCAGCCGTGAACTGGCCGGGCAGGCGGGCGGTTTCATGCAGTTGCTGCGCACCGGGGCCGAACAGGCCGCCGTGACCGTGGCGGGTATTCATGTGCTGGTGCGCCAGCAGGCCGACGCGAACGGCGAAGTGGCTGCCAACGTCGACACGGTCGCCGCCATGGCGGGCCATAACGGCGCTGCGGCTGAAGCAACCGCCGGCTGCGCCCAGCGCATGCGCGACGCGGCCCGCGAAGTGGATGAGCAGCTGCGTTTGTTCAGGGTCGCGTAAGGGGAATTGGCGGTGGGTTCTCCTCGTAACCCGAGTGGTTTCCGGCTTTGGGTCGGCCGCCGGATTGCGCTATACTCTTGGTCGGGTAAACGTTAATTTTTGGCTGCATGCCATCAGGCCCGCGCCAGAATAAAACGAAGAAATCAAGACGAAGCAATAAAGACGAAGCGATAGAGACCACGCAACAACGACCGAGCTGGATCCGCGTTGTGGTTCCCTAGCCAGCAGTACCGACAGGCCGCGACTGTCGGCGTAATGGGATATCCGTAAAGATAGTTGTGGGGTAGTCGTCCCGCCCATTGCGTCCGCAAACATTCACCCTTGTATGTATCCTGGTAACCCGCGCTACGTGTTGCGACGGTGGCTGCCGTCTCGTGTAGTCCTGTAGTGCCCTTGCCCTGTTTTACCGCACCGCCTGCCCGGCCTGTTGGCCAGTCATAACGTGTATTCCTGCCAATTACCGATCGCGCCGGCCCCTCTGGCCACGCGGTCCAGCAAACAGGTCTCCTGATGGAACTCGAGAGTTATCTTCCCGTCCTGCTGTTCATCGTCATGGGCTGTGTCGTCGGGTTTGCGTTGCTGTTCCTGGGGTCGACCATCGGCCCCAACCGGCCCGACGCGGAAAAGCTGTCTCCCTATGAATGCGGCTTCGAAGCTTTCGAAGACGCGCGCATGAAGTTCGACGTTCGCTACTACCTCGTGGCGATCCTGTTCATCTTGTTCGATCTGGAAATCGCCTTCCTCTTCCCCTGGGCCATGGCCAACAACCAAGTTGGATTGCTCGGATTCGGAACGGTGATGGTTTTTCTCGCCATCCTCGTGGTGGGCTTCATCTACGAGTGGAAAAAAGGCGCGCTCGACTGGGAATGATCCCGTCGGCATACCGAAGGACACTGGGTTTTAGCAATGGCAATCGACGGAATTCTGAACGAAGGCTTTATCACCACCACGGCGGATAAGGTCATCAACTGGGCCAAGACAGGTTCGCTCTGGCCCATGACATTCGGCCTCGCCTGTTGCGCGGTCGAAATGATGCACGCCGGCGCGGCGCGATATGACCTCGACCGGTTCGGGATCATCTTTCGCCCCAGCCCGCGTCAGGCCGACCTGATGATCGTGGCCGGCACGCTGTGCAACAAGATGGGTCCGGCACTGCGCAAGGTGTACGACCAGATGCCCGAACCGCGCTGGGTGCTGTCGATGGGCTCCTGTGCCAACGGCGGCGGCTACTACCACTATTCGTACTCGGTGGTCCGCGGCTGCGATCGCATCGTGCCAGTCGACGTCTACGTGCCGGGCTGCCCGCCTACGGCCGAGGCCTTGATCTACGGGCTTCTCCAGCTGCAGAACAAGATCCGCCGCACGAACACGATCGCCCGTTGACCGGACGATGCGTGTCGCCCCTGTTTCGTTTGACCTTGTCCGCCCCACCACCGGGCGGGCTGCCATCTTTCGCTCGGACGCTTCATGACCAAGCTTGAAACCCTGAATCAACGCCTGCTGAGCCTGTTCGGCGACACGGTCCGTGTCAGCGCTGCCCTGGGCGAGCTGACGCTCGAAGTGCCGCCTGCGCAATACATGCAGGTGTGCCTGACCCTGCGCGACAACCCCGACCTGGGTTTCGAAAGCTGCGTCGACCTGTGCGGCGTGGATTATTCGGCGTACGGCAACGACGTCAATGAAGGTCCGCGCTTCGGCGTGGTGCTGCACTTGTTGTCCTACAAGAACAACTGGCGCCTGCGCGTGCGCACCTTTGCCGACGATCCGGACCTGCCGGTGGTGGCGTCGCTGGTCGACGTCTGGCCTGGCGTGAACTGGTACGAGCGAGAAGCGTTCGACTTCTTCGGCATCCTGTTCGAAGGCCATCCCGACCTGCGCCGGATCCTGACCGACTATGGTTTCATCGGCCATCCGTTCCGCAAGGACTTCCCGGTGACCGGCAACGTTGAAATGCGCTACGACCCGGAACAACGCCGGGTCATCTATCAGCCCGTGACCATCGAACCGCGTTTGATCATCCCGCGTGTGATCCGCGAAGACGGCTACGGAGCAGGACGGTAAATCATGGCAGAAATCAAGAATTACACGCTGAACTTCGGCCCCCAGCACCCGGCTGCGCACGGCGTGCTGCGCCTGGTGCTCGAGCTCGACGGCGAAGTCATCCAGCGTGCCGACCCGCACATCGGCCTGCTGCATCGCGCGACCGAAAAGCTGGCCGAGCACAAGACCTTCCTGCAGGCGCTGCCCTACATGGATCGTCTCGACTACGTGTCGATGATGTGCAACGAGCACGCCTACGTCATGGCGATCGAAAAGCTGCTGGGTCTGGAAGTGCCGCTGCGCGCGCAGTACATCCGCGTCATGTTCGACGAGATCACGCGCATCCTGAATCACCTGATGTCGCTGGGCTCGCACGCGCTGGACGTGGGCGCGATGGCTGTGTTCCTGTACACCTTCCGTGAACGCGAAGACCTGATGGACTGCTACGAAGCGGTCTCGGGCGCGCGTATGCACGCGGCCTACTACCGTCCGGGCGGCGTGTACCGCGACCTGCCCGACGCCATGCCGCAGTTCCGCGACAGCAAGTACCGCAGCGCCAAGGAAGTGCGGGCGATGAACGACGAACGGTCGGGGTCGCTCCTGGACTTCATCGAGTCGTTCACCAACCGCTTCCCGGGCTATATCGACGAATACGAAACGCTGCTGACCGACAACCGGATCTGGAAACAGCGTCTGGTCGACGTGGGCATCGTGACGGCCGACCGTGCCAAGGCGCTGGGCTTTACCGGCCCCATGCTGCGGGGTTCGGGCGTCGAGTGGGACCTGCGCAAGACGCAGCCCTACGAAGTCTACGACCTGATGCAGTTCGACATTCCGGTGGGCGTCAACGGCGACTGCTACGACCGCTACCTGGTCCGCGTCGAAGAAATGCGCCAGTCCAACCGCATCATCAAACAATGCGTGGAATGGCTGCGGAACAACCCGGGTCCGGTCATCACCTCGAACCACAAGGTGGCGCCGCCATCGCGTGCCGAGATGAAGACCAGCATGGAAGAGCTGATCCATCACTTCAAGCTATTTACCGAAGGCTTCCATGTGCCGCCGGGCGAAGCCTATTCGGCGGTCGAACACCCGAAGGGCGAGTTCGGCATCTACCTGGTGTCCGACGGCGCCAACAAACCTTATCGGCTCAAGATTCGTGCACCGGGCTTTGCCCACCTGCAGGCCCTGGATGAAATGGCGCGCGGTCACATGATCGCCGACGCCGTCACCATCATCGGCACGCAGGACATCGTGTTCGGCGAGATCGATCGCTAATTCACGACACTACCGAGTCAATACCGGATCACACCATGCTGCTTTCCGAACAGGCCTTCAAGAAGATCGACCGCGAACTGACCAAGTTCCCGGCCGACCAGAAACAGTCCGCCGTCATGGCTGCGCTTGCTATCGCGCAGGACGAGAAGGGCTGGCTGTCGCCCGAGGTGATGGAAGAAATCGCGATCTACCTGGACATGGCGCCGATTGCCGTGCAGGAAGTCGCGACCTTCTACAACATGTACAACCTCAAGCCGACCGGCAAGTACAAGATTTCCGTCTGCACCAATCTGCCCTGTGCCTTGCGTGACGGCGAACGCGCCGCGCATTTCCTGAAAGACAAGCTGGGCATCGACTACCGCGAAACCACCGCCGACGGGGTATTCACCCTGGTTGAAGGCGAGTGCATGGGTGCGTGCGGCGATTCTCCAGTGCTGCTGGTGAACAACAAGCGTATGTGCATTCAGATGTCCGACGATCGCCTGGAAGCCCTGGTGGCCGAGCTGCGTTCGGACGCGACTGCAGGAGGTGCCCAATGAGCACGACCGAAATTCTGCCTATCAGTACGGCGTTCCACGACCGCCACATCGACCCCCAGATCATGGCGGGTCTGGATGGCAATAACTGGCGCATTGACGACTACGTGCAGCGTGGCGGCTATGAAGCCCTGCGCAAGATCCTGACGTCGGGCATGACGCCCGAGCAGGTCATTGCCGAGGTCAAGTCGTCGGCCCTGCGCGGCCGGGGCGGTGCGGGTTTCCCGACCGGCCTGAAGTGGAGCTTCATGCCCCGGACGTTCCCGGGCCAGAAGTACCTCGTCTGCAATTCGGACGAAGGCGAGCCGGGTACCTTCAAGGACCGCGACATCCTGCGCTACAACCCGCACATCGTGATCGAAGGCATGGCCATTGCCGCCTACGCAATGGGCATCACCGTGGGCTACAACTACATCCACGGCGAAATCTTCGAGGTCTATGACCGGTTCGAAGAAGCCCTGGAAGAAGCCCGCGCGGCCGGTTTCCTGGGCGACAAGATCCTGGGTTCGGGTTTCAGCTTCCAGTTGCACGCCTTCCACGGATATGGCGCGTACATCTGCGGCGAAGAAACCGCGCTGCTCGAATCGCTGGAAGGCAAGAAAGGCCAGCCGCGCTTCAAGCCGCCGTTCCCGGCCAGCTTCGGCATGTACGGCAAGCCGACCACGATCAACAACACCGAAACGTTCGCGGCGGTGCCGTGGATCATCCGCAACGGCGGCGAAGCCTATCTGAACGTGGGCAAGCCGAACAACGGCGGCACCAAGCTGTTTTCGGTGTCGGGCGACGTGGAGCGTCCAGGCAACTTCGAGATCCCCATGGGGACGCCTTTTTCGAAGCTGCTGGAGCTGGCCGGTGGCGTTCGCGGCGGGCGCAAGCTCAAGGCCGTGATCCCTGGCGGGTCGAGCGCGCCGGTGCTGCCTGCGCACCTGATGATGGACTGCACGATGGACTACGACTCGATCGCCAAGGCGGGATCGATGCTGGGTTCGGGCGCGCTGATCGTCATGGACGAGACCCGTTGCATGGTCAAGTCGCTGCTGCGCCTCTCGTACTTCTATCACGAGGAAAGCTGCGGTCAGTGCACCCCTTGCCGTGAAGGCACGGGCTGGATGTACCGCGTGGTGAACCGTATCGAAAACGGCAAGGGCCGTCCGGAAGACATCGACCTGCTGGACTCGGTCGCGGGCAACATCATGGGCCGCACGATCTGTGCGCTGGGTGATGCCGCGGCGATGCCGGTGCGGGGCTTCCTGAAGCACTACCGCGACGAGTTCGTCCACCATATCGAACACAAACATTGCGTGGTGCCGCACTACCTGTAGCCGAACGGCGAAGCAGGGCGCGCGACCGCAAGGTTTTCAATAAATGATCACGACTGGCCCTTGACGGGACATACGGAAAGAAGATGGTTGAAATCACGATCGACGGCAACAAGGTGGAGGTGGCGGAGGGCAGCATGGTCATGCATGCCGCCCAGAAAGTCGGCCTTTACGTGCCGCACTTCTGCTATCACAAGAAGTTGTCGATCGCGGCCAATTGCCGCATGTGTTTGGTTGATGTCGAGAAGGCGCCCAAGCCGCTGCCTGCCTGTGCGACACCGGTCAGCAACGGCATGGTCGTGCACACACAATCCGAGAAGGCCATCAATGCCCAAAAGGGCGTGATGGAGTTCCTGCTCATCAATCACCCGCTCGACTGCCCGATCTGCGATCAGGGCGGCGAATGCCAGTTGCAGGACCTGGCCGTCGGCTACGGCAGCTCGGCTTCGCGCTATAGCGAAGAAAAGCGGGTGGTGTTCCATAAAAGCCTGGGCCCACTGGTATCGGCCGAGGAAATGGCGCGCTGCATCCACTGCACGCGTTGCGTCCGCTTCGGCCAGGAAATTGCCGGCGTGATGGAACTGGGCATGTTGAACCGCAGCGAACACGCCGAGATCACCTCGTTCGTGGGCCGCGCGGTCGAATCCGAACTGTCGGGCAACATGATCGACGTGTGCCCGGTGGGCGCCCTGACGTCGCGTCCGTTCCGCTACAGCGCCCGTACCTGGGAGCTGTCGCGCCGCAAGTCGGTCAGCCCGCACGACAGCGTCGGCGCGAACCTGATCGTCCAGGTCAAGAACGACCGCGTCATGCGTGTCGTGCCGCTCGAAAACGAAGACGTCAACGAGTGCTGGATCAGCGACCGTGACCGTTTCTCGTACGAAGGCCTGAACAGCGACGATCGCGCGACCACACCGCTGATCCGCGGCAACGACGGCGTCTGGAAGGAAGCCGACTGGGCCGAAGCCCTGGACTTCGCTGCTGCTGGTCTGAAGCAGGTGCAGGCCAGCGCCGGCGCCGACCAGATCGGCGCGCTGTCGGCACCGTACGCCACGACCGAAGAATTTGCTTTGCTGGCCCGCCTGGTGCGCGGCCTGGGTTCCGACAACATCGACTTCCGCCTGCGTCATACCGCAACGGACGTCGACGCTGCCCGCACGGGCGCACCGTGGCTCGGCATGCCGCTGGCCGACCTGGCCACGCTGGACCGTGTCGTCGTCATCGGTTCGTTCCTGCGCAAGGATCATCCGCTGATCGCCCAGCGTCTGCGTCAGGCCGCCAAGGCCGGCACGCGTGTCGTGCTGATCGACGTGTCCGGCGACGATCCGCTGCTGCCCGTCACGCAGCGCATCACCGTCAAGCCGAGCGAACTGGCTGGCGTGCTCGCCAAACTGGCGGTTGCGGTGGCAGGCGCCAAGGAAGTGGCTGTGCCGGCTGAACTCGGTCAGGTCGAAGCCGACGACGCCTCGACCCGCATTGCCGAGCTGCTGCGCACGGGTACCAACTCTGCCGTGCTGCTGGGCAACCTGGCGATCCAGCATCCTGATGCACTCGCCATTGCGGCCAATGCGCAGTTCATCGCCACCACGACGGGCGCCAAGCTGGGCGTGCTGACCGAAGGCGGCAACTCGGTGGGCGGCTATCTGGCCGAAGCCGTGCCGCAGCAGGGTGGCAAGACCGCCGCCGCCATGATCGCCGAGCCGCTCAAGGCCTATGTGGTCCTGCACGCCGAACCGACGTTCGACTGCGACAACGGTCCGGCCGCACTGGCTGCACTGAAGTCGGCCAGCTTCAACGTCGCACTGACGCCGTTCGTGTCCGACGCCAAGGAATGGGCCAACGTGATCCTGCCGGTCGCGCCGTTCACGGAAACGTCCGGTACGTTCGTCAACGCCGAAGGGCGCGTCCAGGGCTTCAAGGGCACGGTCCGCCCGCGCGGCATGACGCGTCCGGGCTGGAAGGTGCTGCGCGTGCTGGGCAACGCCCTGCAGCTGGCGAACTTCGACGACGAAACCTCGGAATCGGTGCGCGACAGCGTGCTGTCGGGCGACATCGCCTCGCGCCTGTCGAACACGCTGAACGTCGGCGTGTCGCTGGGCAAGGCCGGTACCGCGGTGGCCGCCGGCGCCCTGGAACGTGTTGCCGACGTGCCGATCTACCGCACCGACGCCATCGCGCGCCGCGCCGAAGGCCTGCAGGCCCATCCGGCGTCCGATGCGCCCGATGCCCGGGCGCACTCGGCAACGTTAGAACGCCTGGGCATGGTCGCGGGCGACCGCGTCCGCGTCACGTCGCCGTCCGGTGTCATCGAGCTTTTCATTCAACAAGACGACACGGTTGCCGATGGGGCCGTCCGTATTTCGGCCGCCCACGCAACGACCGTGGCACTGGGTGGCGCGTTTGAACAAATCAGCGTGGAGCGTGCCTGATGTCGTGGACTAACTCCCTTCAGGCCTGGGGAACCGGACTCATCGGTGCAGGCGCCTGGTCGGTGGTGTGGAATCTGGTGCTGATCGTCTGCATCCTGCTGCCGGTCATCATCGGTGTGGCCTACCTCACCTTGTGGGAACGCAAGATGATCGGCTGGATGCACGTGCGCGTGGGTCCGAACCGCGTGGGTCCGCTCGGTCTGCTCCAGCCGTTCGCCGACGTGCTCAAGCTGCTGACGAAAGAAGTGATCGTTCCCAGCAGCGCCAACAAGGTGCTGTATGTGATCGCACCGGTCATGGTCCTGATGCCGGCACTGGCCGGCTGGGCCGTGATCCCGTTCGGTCCGGAAACCGTGCTGGCCAACGTCAACGCCGGTCTGCTGTATGTCATGGCCATCACCTCATTGGGTGTGTACGGCGTGATCATCGCCGGCTGGGCATCGAACTCCAAGTACGCCTTCCTGGGCGCGCTGCGTGCCTCGGCACAGATGGTGTCGTACGAACTGGCGATCGGCTTCGTGCTCGTGACGGTGCTGCTGGTGTCGGGCAGCCTGAACATGAGCGACATCGTCCTGAAGCAAAACGCCGGCTGGTTTGCCGACAAGGGCCTGAGCTTCCTGTCGTGGAACTGGTTGCCGCTGCTGCCGCTGTTCGTGATCTACGTGATCTCGGCCGTGGCCGAAACCAACCGCCACCCGTTCGACGTGGTGGAAGGCGAGTCGGAAATCGTTGCGGGCCACATGGTCGAATACTCGGGGATGGCGTTCGCGCTGTTCTTCCTGGGTGAATACGCCAACATGATCCTGCTGTCGTGCCTGGCGTCGGTCATGTTCCTGGGCGGATGGGCGTCGCCGCTGGACTTCGCGCCGTTCACCTGGATCCCGGGCTGGGTCTGGCTGTTCTTCAAGACATTCTTCGTGGTGTCGCTGTTTGTGTGGTTCCGTGCGTCGTTCCCGCGCTATCGCTACGACCAGATCATGCGTCTGGGCTGGAAGATCTTCATCCCGCTGACGCTGGTGTGGCTCCTGGTGATTGCGGTCTGGATGCAGACGCCTTGGAACATCTGGAAGTGATGCCGGTTTCGGCCGAGCAATCAAATAGGTAGGACAGAATCATGAACGCAATCAAGGATTTTCTCGGCAGCCTGCTGCTGACCGAGTTGTTCAAGGGCATGCGGCTGACGGGCAAGTACATGTTTGCCCGGAAGATCACCGTGCAGTACCCGGAAGAAAAGACGCCGATGTCGGGCCGCTTCCGTGGTTTGCACGCGCTGCGCCGCTACCCGAACGGCGAAGAACGCTGCATCGCCTGCAAGCTGTGCGAGGCCGTGTGCCCCGCGCTCGCCATCACGATCGAATCTGAAGTGCGCGACGACGGCACCCGCCGTACCAACCGCTACGACATCGATCTGACCAAATGCATTTTCTGTGGCTTCTGTGAAGAAAGCTGCCCGGTGGACTCCATCGTCGAAACGCACATCCACGAGTACCACGGGGAAAAGCGCGGCGACCTGTACTTCACCAAGGAAATGCTGCTGGCGGTGGGCGACCGGTACGAATCGGAGATCGCGCAACGCCGTGCCCAGGACGCGAAGTACCGGTGAAACGCGTGCCTGTCGACTCCGCCCTTCATACCGTCCCTTCGGGCCGGCACCTGACATTCAAACTATGACCGCCATTCTGTTCTATCTGTTTGCCGCGATCCTCGTGCTGGCCGCCTTGCGGATCATCACGACGCGCAGCCCCGTCACGGCCGCGATGCACCTGGTGCTGGCGTTCTTCACGGCCGCCATGATCTGGATGCTGCTGAAGGCCGAATTCCTGTCCATCCTGCTGGTGCTGGTGTATGTCGGCGCGGTCATGGTGCTGTTCCTGTTCGTGGTGATGATGCTCGACATCGACACCAGCAAGATGCGCGAAGGCTTCAAGTCCTACCTGCCGGTGGGCCTGTCGGTCGGCGCCATCATGGTGGTGGAAATGTCGTTCGTGCTGGCGCGTGCCTACTGGGTGCCCGAAGCCGGCCCGGCGCCTGTCGCCGCCGACTTCAACAACACGCGCGCCATCGGCATCGCGATGTACACGGACTACGTGTTCGCAGTCGAAGTCGCCGCCGTGCTGCTGCTGGTGGGCATGGTGTCGGCGATCTCGCTCACGCTGCGCCGCCGCTCCGACGTCAAGGTCACGCGCTCGTCCGACCAGATCCGGGTTCGCGCCAAGGATCGCGTGCGCATCGTCAAGATGACGTCGCAGACCGAGCAGCCGGAGCCGACGCCCCTGGACACTGCATCCGATTCGAATGGAGCCAAAGCATGACGCTCACCCTGGGCCACTTCCTGGTGTTGGGGGCGATCCTGTTCGCCATCAGCATCGTCGGCATCTTCCTGAATCGCAAGAACATCATCGTGCTGCTGATGGCGATCGAGTTGATGCTGCTGGCGGTCAATATGAACTTCGTCGCCTTTTCCACCTGGATGGGCGACATCAGCGGTCAGGTATTCGTCTTCTTCATATTGACGGTGGCAGCCGCTGAATCGGCCATCGGCCTTGCGATTCTTGTTGTGTTGTTCCGCAACCTGAACACGATCAACGTTGATGAACTTGACCGGCTCAAGGGCTGACGGTCCAGTAAACGAGAAAACCAAGACATGTCGAGCGTTCCTAAGCTCTATCTCATTATCGCTTTCGCCCCGTTGATCGGGTCCCTCCTGGCCGGCTTGTTCGGCACCGGCTTCCTCGGACGCTGGCTTGGAAGGGCAGGGGCGCATACCGTCACCATTCTGGGTGTCCTGATATCCGCCATTGGTGCGGTCATCGCGTTGCAAGACGCGCTGGCGGGCTACACCTTCAATGGCACCCTGTACACCTGGGGCGCGATTGGCGGCATCAAGCTCGAAATCGGATTCATGATCGACACCCTGTCGGCCATGATGATGGTGGTCGTCACCTCCGTGTCGCTCATGGTGCACATCTACACCATCGGCTACATGAAGGAAGACCCGGGCTATGCCCGATTCTTCTCGTACATCTCGCTGTTCACCTTCTCGATGCTGATGCTGGTCATGTCCAACAACATGCTGCAGCTCTTCTTCGGCTGGGAAGCAGTGGGCCTGGTTTCGTACCTGCTGATCGGCTTCTGGTACACCCGTCCGACCGCGATCTTCGCGAACATGAAGGCCTTCCTGGTCAACCGTGTCGGCGACTTCGGCTTCATCCTGGGTATCGGCCTGCTGTTCGGCTACGCCGGTTCGATGAACTACGCCGAGGTGTTCTCGCAGTCGACCAAGCTGGCCGGCATGACCTTCCCGGGCACCGACTGGATGCTGCTGTCGGTCGCGTGTATCAGCCTGTTCATCGGCGCCATGGGCAAGTCGGCGCAGTTTCCGCTGCACGTCTGGCTGCCTGACTCGATGGAAGGCCCGACCCCGATCTCCGCACTGATCCACGCCGCAACGATGGTGACCGCGGGCATCTTCATGGTGTCGCGTTTCTCGCCGCTGTTCGAACTGTCGCCCGCCGCGCTGTCCTTCATCATCGTGATCGGCGCCATCACCGCGCTGTTCATGGGCTTCCTGGGCATCATCCAGAACGACATCAAGCGCGTGGTCGCGTATTCGACGCTGTCGCAGCTCGGCTACATGACCGTGGCGCTGGGCGCGTCGGCCTACTCGGTCGCCATCTTCCACCTGATGACGCACGCGTTCTTCAAGGCCCTGCTGTTCCTGGCGGCCGGTTCGGTCATCATCGGCATGCACCACGAACAGGACATGCGCAAGATGGGCGGTCTGCGCAAGTACATGCCGATCACCTGGATCACGTCGCTGCTGGGCTCGCTCGCACTGATCGGCACGCCGTTCTTTGCAGGCTTCTACTCGAAAGAAAACATTATCGAAGCGGCCAAGCTGTCGACGATTCCGGGCGCGGGCTTCGCGTACTGGGCCACGTTGATCGGCGTGTTCGTGACGGCGTTCTACTCGTTCCGCATGTACTTCCTGGTCTTCCACGGCAAGGAACGTTTCGCGACGGACGGCGGCCATCATGCGGATGCGCATGGTCATGACGACCACGCGGCTGCACATGCCACGACGCATGCGCCGCACGCGGCGCACGGATCGCACGACTCGCAAGCCATTCCGCACGACGACCATGCGCACGATGTGCACGGCCACGACGACCACCACGGTCACGGCGGCGTGCCGCACGAGTCGCCCGCCGTGGTTTGGGTGCCGCTGGTGCTGCTGGCCATCCCGTCGGTCATCATCGGCGCGATCGCGATCGGCCCGCTGCTGTTCGGCGACTTCTTCAAGAATGTGATCTACGTGTCGCCCGACCACCACGTCATGGCGCACCTGGCCGAGCACTTCCACGGCTGGGCCGCGTATGGCATGCACGCCTTCACGACGGCGCCGTTCTGGCTGGCCGTGGCCGGTGTGGTGGTGGCCTGGTACTTCTACCTTGTGAACCCGGCCGTTCCGGCGGCGATCAAGGCACGTAGCGGCGCCATTTACACCTTGCTGGACAACAAGTACTACATGGACAAGTTCAACGAAGTCGTCTTTGCCCGTGGCGCCCGCGTGATCGGCAATGGCTTCTGGAAGTTCGGCGACCGCCAGCTGATCGACGGCCTGATCGTCAACGGCAGCGCGCGGTCGGTGGGCTGGATCGCCTCGGTGGTCCGCCACCTGCAGTCCGGCTATATCTATCACTACGCCTTTGCCATGATCATCGGCATCATGGCGCTCGTGACGTTCTTTGTGTTGATGAATAATTGATGGCAAGCGACATGGCTCAATCTTCTCTTCCGTGGCTCACGCTTGCGATCTTCACGCCGATCGTATTCGGGCTGCTGGTCCTGGCCACTGGCCGTGAACACAATCCGAACGTCTCGCGCGTCCTGGCGCTGATCGGCTCGATCGCCGGGCTGATCGTCACGATTCCGCTGATCGCGGGCTTCAACGCCGGCACCGCCGACATGCAGTTCGTCGAGAACACCGCATGGGTCGCGCAGTTCGGCATCTACTATCACCTGGGCATCGACGGTATCTCGTTGTGGCTTGTGCCATTGACGGCCTTCATCACGGTCATCGTGGTGCTGGCAGGGTGGGAGGTCATCACCGACCGCGTGGCGCAGTACATGGGCGCCTTCCTGTTCCTGTCGGGCTTGATGATCGGCGTGTTCGTCGCGCTGGACGGTCTGCTGTTCTACATCTTCTTCGAAGCCACGCTGATCCCGATGTTCATCATCGTGGGCGTGTGGGGCGGTCCGAACCGCGTGTACGCAGCCATCAAGTTCTTCCTGTACACGTTCATGGGCTCGCTGCTCATGCTGGTGGCCTTCATCTACCTCTGGCATGCATCGGGCGGCTCGTTCGACATCCAGACGTGGCAGAAGCTGCCCCTGGGCTACACCGAACAGATCCTGATCTTCTTCGCCTTCCTGATGGCGTTCGCCGTCAAGGTGCCGATGTGGCCGGTGCACACCTGGCTGCCCGACGCCCACGTGGAAGCGCCTACCGGCGGTTCGGTGGTGCTGGCCGCGATCATGCTGAAGCTGGGTGCCTATGGTTTCCTGCGCCTGTCGCTGCCCATCGTGCCCGATGCGTCGCACAGCCTGTCGGGATTCATGATCGTCCTGTCGCTGATCGCCGTGATCTACATCGGCCTGGTCGCACTGGTGCAGTCCGACATGAAGAAACTGGTGGCGTACTCGTCGGTCGCCCACATGGGTTTCGTGACCCTGGGCTTCTTCATGTTCAACACCGCCGGTACCGAAGGCGCGATCATCCAGATGATCTCGCACGGCTTCGTCTCGGGCGCCATGTTCCTGTGTATCGGTGTGCTCTATGACCGCATGCACTCGCGCCAGATCGCCGATTACGGTGGTGTGGTCAACGTGATGCCGCGTTTTGCCGTGTTCTTCGTGCTGTTCTCGATGGCCAACAGCGGCCTGCCGGCCACCAGCGGTTTCGTGGGCGAGTTCTTCGTAATCCTGGGCGCGGTCGAATACAACTTTTGGATCGGCCTGCTGGCTGCCACCGCACTGATCCTTGGCGCGTCGTACTCGCTGTGGATGGTGAAGCGCGTGATCTACGGCCCCATCGCCAATGACCACGTGCGGGCCCTGACCGACCTGAACCGTCGTGAATTCGCGATCCTGGCGATCATGGCCATCGCCGTGCTGTACATGGGTATCTATCCGGCACCCTTCACCGATGTGATGCACGTCTCGGTCGATGCGCTGCTCAAGCATGTCGCTGTTTCAAAACTGTAAGTCGCGGGACGCTTAACGCAATGGACTTTGCCAATCTGAACCTGCCCCTCGTCTTGCCGGAGATTCTTCTCCTGGTGCTGACGTCTACGATTTTGCTGATCGACGCATTCAGCAAAGACGAGGAGCGCAAACTCACGCACTACCTGTCGTTGACGACCCTTGCGGCGTTGACCTGGTTGAGCCTGTCGGAGCTGATCTCCGGCGTGCAGGGGACGGCGTTCGGCTCCCTGTATGTCGCGGACGGCATCGGCCACGTGCTCAAGGTGTTCTCGTACATCGCCGTGGGCGTGACCCTGATCTATGGCCGCAGCTATGCGCACCTGCGCGGCATGCTGCGCGGCGGCGAACTGTATGTGCTGTCGCTGCTGGCGCTGCTGGGCCAGATGATCATGATCTCGGCCGGCAACATGCTGACGATCTACCTGGGCCTGGAACTGATGTCGCTGTCGTTCTACGCGCTGGTCGCCCTGCGCCGCGAACACCCCGTGTCGACCGAAGCCGCCATGAAGTACTTCGTGCTGGGCGCGCTTGCATCGGGTTTCCTGTTGTACGGCATGTCGATGATCTATGGTTCGACCGGCACCCTGACGCTGGACGGCATTGCCCGCGCGGTGGCCGACCAGAATCAGGACCGCATGATCATGGTCTTCGGCCTGGTGTTCCTGGTCGCGGGTCTGGCCTTCAAGCTGGGTGTGGTTCCGTTCCACATGTGGGTGCCCGACGTCTATCAAGGCGCACCGACCCCCGTCACGCTGCTGCTGGGCGGTGGCCCGAAGCTTGCCGCGTTTGTCATCATCCTGCGTCTGCTGGTCGAAGGTCTGGGCGATCTGTGGGCCAGCTGGCAGCCGATGCTGGCCATCATGGCTGTCGCGTCGCTGGCGATCGGCAACCTGGCCGCTATTGCGCAGACCAGCCTGAAGCGGATGCTGGCGTACTCAACCATCTCGCACATGGGCTTCGTGCTGCTGGGCCTGATGTCGGGCATCGTCGACGGCAACGCCGCCAACGCCAACAACGCGTACAGCTCGGCCATGTTCTACGTGGTGATCTATGTGCTGACCACGCTGGGTTCGTTCGGCATCATCATGCTGCTGTCGCGCGCTGGCTTTGAATGCGACGACATCAAGGATCTGGCCGGCCTGAACCGCCGCAATCCCTGGTACGCCCTGATCATGCTGCTGCTGATGTTCTCGCTGGCCGGCGTGCCGCCGACCGTGGGCTTCTACGCCAAGCTGTCGATCCTGCAGTCGCTGGTCGGTATCGGCCACGTGGGCCTCGCCATCACCGCAGTCGTGTTCTCGCTCATTGGGGGCTACTACTACCTGCGCGTAGTCAAGACCATGTACTTCGACGAGCCGACCGACAACTCGCCCATCGTGGCATCGATCGGCTTCAAGTCGGTGCTGTCGGTCAACGGTGCGCTGATGCTGGTGCTGGGCGTGTTGCCCGCACCGCTGATGGCGCTCTGTGTGCAGGCGATTTCCACGTCGCTGAAGTTCTGAGGATTTGAACCTCGGGGGGCTTGAGGTGCTGAGGTGCTGAAGTGCTGAGGTGCCCAAGTTCTAGAGTTCTGATAGTTCTGAGGTTCAGGCTCCGGGGTTGTTTTCCCGGAGCCTGATGCTTATCAAGGCCCGCCTGAGCCGGGGCCGCGTCCACCGCGATGCGCGTCCCGCGAGGCTTCCCTGCAAGGTGGTGCACGCTCTTGAAACAAACGCTCGCCATCTACGTTCTTGTGTTCCTTGCGCTCGTCGGCGCGAATCTTCCCTTCCTGACTGAACGCCTGTTTGCCGTGCTGCCCTTTCGCCGCGCAGGCGCGATCGTTGCTAAGCCGTTCTGGCTGCGCTTTGTCGAACTGGTCGTCCTGTACCTGCTGATCGGCCTGATCGGGCGCGGCTTCGAAGCCAGCCTGGGCAACGTCTTTCCGCAAGGATGGCAGTTCTACGCCATTACCTTCGTGCTGTTCCTGGTGCTGGCATTTCCCGGCTTCGTACACCGGTACTTGATGAGAAAGAGGGTGGCATGACCGCAGACGAACTTCGCAAAGACCTGGACGCCGCGTCGGCCCGCATGAAGGAAGCGACGCTGACCAGCGAATCCGTCTTCAAGGGCAAACTGCTGGACGTTTGGCGCGATACCGCCCGGCTGCCCAACGGGGCCACGTCCACGCGCGAACACTTCCACCACCCGGGCGCTGCCGCCATCGTGCCCGTGCTGCCGGACGGCCGCCTGGTTTTGGTCAGGCAGTACCGCTATCCCATGCACCGCGCCTTCGTCGAATTCCCGGCTGGCAAGATCGACAAGGGTGAGGCGCCCCTGGCAACCGCGCAACGCGAGCTGCTGGAAGAGACGGGGTACCACGGCGGCAAGTGGACCGAGCTGACCACCATCCACAACGCCATTGCCTACTGCGATGAACGCATCATTCTGTTCATGGCGGAAGGCATTGAGGCGGGTGAGCAGAAGCTGGACGAGAACGAGTTCGTCGAGGTGTTTACGGCCACGCTGGAAGAGCTGCTGTCGTGGATCGCCGCAGGCATCGTCACCGATGTGAAGACGATCATCTCGGCGTTCTTTGTTGAGAAGTTTCGCGAAGGGCGCGGGGATCAGGTGCCGGTCAAAGGTAGCTAAAGGCCGCCGATCGCCGGTCGAACGATCGTGCGCCAACGACAAAAACGCCGCAGTGGCCAAGCCCCTGCGGCGTTTTTTTATTCAAGGCCCCGTGTGTGGGGCCAGGGCGTTACCGCCCTGTCTTGATCGTTACCCCCGAGCCGCCTTCTGCTCCAACCGGAAGCGATGCAGCAACGGTTCCGTATACCCATTCGGCTGCGCCAACCCTTCAAACACCAGCGCGCTCGCCGCCTTGAATGCCAGCGACGTCTCTTCATTGCCCGACATCGGCTCATAGATCGGATCGTTGGCGTTCTGCTGGTCCACCACCTTGGCCATGCGCTTCATCACGTCCTTCACGTCCGCGTCGGTCGTGATGCCGTGGCGCAGCCAGTTGGCGATGTGTTGGCTGGAGATGCGCAGGGTGGCGCGGTCTTCCATCAGGCCGACGTTGTGGATATCAGGCACCTTGGAGCAGCCGACGCCCTGGGCGATCCAGCGGACCACGTAGCCCAGGATGCCTTGCGCGTTGTTTTCCAGTTCCTGCTTGATGTCGGCGGCGGACCACTTGCTTGGGTCGCCGATCGGCACGGTAAGCAGGCCCTCCAGCAATTGGTCGTCCACATCGGCCAGCTTTGTCTTTTCCAGGTCCTGCTGAACGGCTTGCACGTCCACTTGGTGGTAATGCAGCGCGTGCAGGGTGGCGGCGGTGGGTGAGGGGACCCAGGCGGTGTTGGCGCCGGCCTTGGGGTGCGCGATCTTTTGTTCGAGCATGGCGGCCATCAGGTCGGGCATGGCCCACATGCCTTTGCCGATCTGGGCGCGGCCACGCAGGCCGGCGTCCAGGCCGATCAGCACGTTGCTGCGCTCGTAGGCGGCAATCCAGGAGGACGCTTTCATGTCGCCCTTGCGCATCATGGGGCCGGCTTCCATCGCGGTGTGCATTTCGTCGCCCGTGCGGTCCAGGAAGCCCGTGTTGATGAAGGCCACACGTTCGCTGGCGGCGGCAATGCACGCTTTCAGGTTGACGCTGGTGCGGCGTTCTTCGTCCATGATGCCCATTTTCATGGTGTGACGCGGCAGGCCGAGCAGGTCTTCGATGCGGTCGAACAACTCATTTGCGAAGCCGACCTCGGCGGGGCCGTGCATCTTGGGCTTCACGACATAGAAGGATCCGGCGCGCGAGTTTTG
Source organism: Pigmentiphaga litoralis (assembly GCF_013408655.1). Lineage (NCBI taxonomy): Bacteria > Pseudomonadati > Pseudomonadota > Betaproteobacteria > Burkholderiales > Alcaligenaceae > Pigmentiphaga > Pigmentiphaga litoralis. Next base: position 1,535,779 of record NZ_JACCBP010000001.1, on the reverse strand, counting down.
CTTGCGCTTGAGGTCAGGCAGGGAGGCCAGGGTGGCGACCACGCCGTCCATGATGCCTTCGGGGATTTCCAGGCCGTCCTTGTCCAGAATCGCCGGGTTGGTCATCAGGTGGCCGACGTGACGCACGAACATCAGCGAGCGGCCATGCAGCGTGAGTTCCTTGCCGTCGGCGCCGGTATAGGTGCGATCGTCGTTCAGGCGGCGGGTGAAGCTCTTGCCGCCCTTGCTCACTTCTTCGGTCAGCGTGCCCAGGTTCAGGCCCAGCCAGTTGCGGTACACGTGCACCTTGTCTTCGGTGTCGACCGCAGCGATCGAATCTTCAAAGTCCATGATGGTCGTCAGGGCGGCTTCCATCAGCACGTCCTTCACGCCGGCCTTGTCGGTGCTGCCGATCGAGTCGGTCTTGTCGATCTGGATCTCGAAGTGCAGGCCGTTATGGCGCAGCAGCAGCGCGGTCGGGGCCGACGCATCGCCCTGGTAGCCACGGAACAGCGACGGGTCTTGCAGGCCGGTGGTCTTGCCGCCCAGGTCGACTTGCAGGGCGCCATCGACCACGGTGTACGACGTTGCGTCCACGTGCGAGCCACTCGCCAGCGGCGCGGCCTGGTCCAGGAAGGCGCGGGCGCGGGTGATGACCGCCTGGCCGCGCTTGGGGTTGTAGCCCGCGCCGCGTTCGGCGCCGTCGGTGTCGGGCAGGGCGTCGGTGCCGTACAGGGCGTCGTACAGGCTGCCCCAGCGGGCGTTGGCCGCGTTCAGCGCGTAACGCTGGTTCGACACCGGCACCACCAGCTGCGGACCGGCCTGTTCGGCGATTTCGGTGTCGACGTTCTTGGTGCTGGCCTTGACGGTTGCCGGCCGCGCCTGCAGGTAGCCGATGCTTTCCAGGAAGCTGCGATACGCCGGCATGTCGGTGATCGGACCCGGGTGGGCCTGGTGCCAGGTGTCGATCTCGGCTTGCAGACGGTCACGTTCCTTCAGCAGCGCGCGATTCTTGGGCGCCAGGTCGTGAACGAGGCGGGAGAAGCCCTGCCAGAAGGTGTCGCTGTCCAGGCCGGAATCCTTGAGGGCTTCCTGTTCGATGAAACGATCCAGCAGCGAGGCTACCTGGAGGCCGTGGCGGGCGATGCGTTCAGTCATGGGGGTTCTCCACACAATCTTGGGTAAGGAAGTCGGGCGTGTACGGTGCAGCGCCCGGAAGTTTTGGCTATGGATGATCATAAACGCCCGGACGCTCCGGGCGGGCATCCGATACCGTGTATTGCAGTCACTAGTCTTTTGCGTGGGGAGTGGGGAAGGCGCGCCGTCGCCGATGACGTTGGTTGCGCGAATGCGTATCATTGCGATGCAGGCAGCGCGTGTCAGAGCGGGTCCACGTAGGGCCACAGACGGGCGGGGCGACTAGAGGGCCTTGCTCGGTGACGAGGTATTCTCCCAATACTTCCAGAGTGCGATGCGGACCTTGTCCACGCATTCCCTGGCTTGAGCGCGCGGCCGCGGGTCACCTTGGGCCGAGACGACGCGCGCTCCAGTGTCAGCAAACGATTTTGAATTCATCCATGCAGAGTCCTTCCATGTCGTCCCCCCTTAGTACCGATGCGTCGCCCGGCAGCGTTGCCGAGACCCCGCTCACGCTGTCGCAGCGGCTCAAGGCGGAAACCGCCAGGCTGCACGACATGCTCGATCAACTGGTGATGTCGACCCAGCCATTCGACAACCGCGAGAATTACGGCCGTTTCGTGCTGACCCAGTATCTGTTCCAGCGAGATATCGAGTCGCTGTATGACGACGCGCGCCTGCAGGCGATGATTCCGGATCTGCCGTCGCGGCCGCGTCTGGCGGCGGCGGCGATGGACCTGCAGGACCTGGCGGTTGTCGTGCCGGACGACGCCGATGCGCCGGCGGCGGCGCGGCTGGCGATGGAAGAGGGCCTGGGCTGGCTGTATGTGTCCGAAGGATCCAAGCTCGGTGCGGCGTTTCTGTTCAAGGAAGCGGCGGCGCGATTGGGACTGAGCGAAACCGTCGGCGCCCGGAACCTGGCCGCGCCGGAAGGGGGGAGGGGGGCGGCGTGGAAACGGTTTGTGCAGGTGCTCGACCACAACGCGTTGTCGGCAGATGACGAAGACCGTGTCGTGGAAGGCGCCCGCCAGGCGTTCCATCGCTTTGCCGAACTGCTGCGACGCAGTTTCGGTCTTGCGGCGTAAGGGGCAAAGGATGCGACGGGACAAGGGGCGCGCGGGTGGAGTGGATACGGAGACACATCCTGCCCAACATGCAACGTTGCCTGTGGGGAGGCGCGACCTTGCCGCGCGCGATGTCGACGAAGCGACGCGCGTCCTTGCCGTGCGCGGCTTCAACCAGGATGGGCCGTCGACTCGCGATGCACGGGATGACGTCAGTGGAACAGAGACGGCGCTTTGTGTGCCCGCCCTGGGCGTTGCCGCCGGACGTCGCCGTGTGTTGCGGATGGCGTCTGCGTTGCCTCTGAGCGTGCCTGGCATCACATGGGTTTCACGCGTTCTGCAGGCGCTGGGGGCAGCGGGACTGCTACGGGTTTCGGCGGCGCAGGCTGCCACGTCAGCTTCGTCAACGTCAGCGGCATCAACGTCAGCTTCATCAACGTCCCCGGAACCTGCCACCGCACCCTCCGCACGTCCGCGCCTGGTGTCCGTCGGCGCGGGCACGACCGAGATCGTGTACGCCCTCGGGGCGCAGGCGCAACTCGTCGGCGTGGATACCAGCAGTCTGTACCCGGCGGTGGCGCAGGCCTTGCCCAAGGTGGGCTATCAACGGACCTTGACGGCCGAAGGGGTCATGTCCTTGGCGCCGCAGGTGCTGCTGGCCAGTCAGGATGCCGGGCCGCCGGCCGTGCTGGCGCAGGTGGCGGCGGCGGGCGTGACGGTGGTGCGCGTGGATGGCGCGTATTCGTTCGAAGGTCTGTTGCAACGCATCGGTCAGGTGGCCAGCGCCACGGGCCGGCTCGATGAAGGCGAAAAGCTGTCGGTGTCATTGGCTGCGCGGTGGGCGGATGTGATGGCGCAGGTGGACGGCAAGCCGCTGCGCACCCGGTCCGGCAAGATCGCGTCGGTCGCGTTTCTGATGCGGCATGGGCCCACGGTGGTGGCCGCCGGCCGAGGCACCGGGGCCGATGCCATCTTGCGTCTGGCGGGGGCACGCAATGCGTTCGGCGATGCGTTCGACAGCTACAAGCCCTTGTCGGCCGAAGCGCTTGCCCAAGCCGCACCGGACGTCATCATCGGCACGTACGACGGCGTGCTGAAGCCCGGTGATACCGATGCACTGAAGGCGCTGCCGGGTGTCGCGCTGACGCCGGCGGGGCGCAGCGGGGCGATTCGCAGTTTTGACATCGTGCTGCTGCTGGGCTTTGGTCCGCGGCTGCCTGAGGCGGTCGAGGCGCTGCATCAGGGGCTGCTGCAGGCGATACGTGGGCCAGGGCAGGGCGCGGCGCCAACGTCGAGGCGGCTGGAAGGACGACCGGCAGCGCAATCGACGGCGTCATCCGTGGCGCCTTCTCCAAGTGCTTCTGCGGCGCCCTCTCCGGCTGGTTTCGCGGCATCGCCTCGTTGATGGCGATCGCTTCAACCCCGCCCGCGCCGCCCACGAGCCCCACGCCTGCCCGCTCCCGCGGTGCAGGCAGGCTGCCGGCGCCTGCCCTGTTTGGCGTGCTCGCCGTGCTGTTGATCGTCCTTCTGGTCTTGGCGGCAGGGCGGGGCGCGTACCCCATCTCGCCGTCGCAGGTCGTGGCTATTTTCCTGAGCAAGCTTGGCGTGTCCGATAGCGGCTTCGACGCGCAGCAGATGGGCGTGCTGTGGACGATCCGGCTGCCCCGCGTGGTGCTGGGCGCAGGCATCGGCGCGTTGCTGGGGATGGCCGGCGCGACCATGCAAAGTCTGTTCCGTAATCCCCTGGCGGACCCCGGGCTCATTGGCGTGTCGAGCGGCGCGGCGCTGGCCGTCGCGCTGACGATCGTCTTCGGCAATCTGTGGTGGCCTGGGCTGACCACGCAGCTCGGGCTGGCGCTGTATCCGCTGGCGGCCTTTGCGGGCGGCGTCGTCACCACCTTGCTGGTGTACCGCATCGGCCGGACGTCACTGGGCGTATCCGTCGCGGCCATGCTGCTGGCGGGCATTGCGCTCAACGCGATCGCATTCGCATTGATCGGCTTGGCGAGTTATGTCGCCACCGACGAACAGTTGCGCAGCATGACGTTCTGGAACCTGGGCAGCCTGGCGGCGGCGTCGTGGCCGGTGGCGGGCGTGGTCAGTGCGGGCGGCGTGATTGCCGTGTTCGGCATGTGGCGGCTGCGGGTCGGTTTGAATGCCATGGCGCTGGGCGAAGCCGAAGCGCGCCACCTGGGCGTTCATGTCGACCGACTCAAGACCCTGTCCATCATTTTCAGTGCGCTGGCGGTTGGCTTGGCCGTGGCGTTCTGCGGCATGATCGGCTTTATCGGACTGGTCGCGCCGCATTGCATTCGCCTGATCGCCGGGCCGGACGCACGCGTGGTGATGCCCGGCTCGGCCTTGCTTGGCGCAGCCTTGACGGTCGGCGCCGACGTGGTCGCACGCACGCTGGTTGCGCCTGCGGAGATGCCTATCGGTGTGCTGACCGCGCTGATCGGTGCTCCGTTTTTTCTGGTCCTGTTGCTGCGCGGCAAGGGCCGGATGATGGAGGGCTGAGCGATGACATCAGTCCAAGCGCCGGTGCTGCGCGTCGACGCGCTGACCGTCCATCGCCGCCAACGCGGCGGGGCAGACCATGCCGTGCTGCGCGACGTGTCGCTGACGGTCGCCCCCGGCGAACTGGTCATGCTGATCGGCCCCAACGGCGCCGGTAAATCGACCCTCCTGGCCGCCGTGTCAGGCGACCTTGCCCCTGCATCCGGCCGCATCGACTTCGACGGCAAGCCTTTGGCGTCATGGCATCGGAAGACCCTCGCACAGCGCCGGGCCGTCTTGCCCCAACGGGCAGGGCTCAGCCTGCCGTTCACGGTGCAGGAAGTCATCAAACTAGGTTGCCTGGCGCGGACCGGATCGCACGCCACGCTGACCCGCATTGTCAATGAAGCCGCTGCGGCTGCAGGCGTGGACCATCTGGCCCATCGGTCGATGACCCAGCTCTCGGGCGGCGAGCAGGCCAGGGTCCACCTGGCCCGGGTGCTGGCGCAGATCTGGCCGGAAGGCGGACGTGCGGCGCAAACCGGCACGGAGCCGACCCGCAATCTGTTGCTGCTGGACGAGCCCTGCGCTAGCCTGGACCCGCATCACCAACACGCAGTCTGCACGGTCGTTCGCGACTTCGCCCATCGCACCGGCACAGGTGTCGTCATCACGATGCACGACATGAATCTGGCCGGGCAATATGGGGACCGGGTGGTGGCGCTGTTGGACGGCGCCGTGGTTGCCGACGGCACGCCGCGCGATGTGCTGACCCGGACGTTCGTGCAGCAGTGCTTTGCCGTCGATGCCGCCCGCATCGACGCCGATGGCGGGCTGCTGGTGGCCACGCGGCCCTGGGCAGGCTAGGCGACGTCCGCCAACCTGGGTCAAAAAAAAGCCACCTTGCTTACCGCAGGGTGGCTTTTTCTTCACGGCTTCACATCCCGCGCCATCACATCTCCGTATACACCGGCCCTTCGCCACCTTGCGGCGTGACCCACACAATGTTCTGCGTCGGATCCTTGATGTCGCAGGTCTTGCAGTGCACGCAGTTCTGCGCGTTGATCTGCAGCTTGTCGGCGCCGGCGTCGTCCTTCACGTACTCGTACACGCCTGCGGGGCAGTAGCGTCCTTCGGGCCCGGCGTAGGTCGGCAGATTGATCCGCGTCGGCACGGTCGGATCCTTCAGCGTCAGGTGGACCGGCTCGTCTTCCTCGTGATTGGTGTTCGAGATGAACACCGACCCCAGGCGATCAAAGGTCAGCTTGCCGTCCGGCTTGGGATACACGATGGGCGTGCATTCACTGGCTGGCTTCAGGTACACGTGGTCGGGCTTGGTACGGTGGATGGTCCAGGGCATGTTGCCGCGGAACACCAGCTGTTCGATGCCCGTCATCAGCGTCGCCACCGTGCGGCCCTTCTTGAACCACTGCTTGAAGTTGCGCGCCTTGTTCAGTTCTTCGAACAGCCACGACGCTTCGAATGCGGCGGGGTAGGCGGTCAGTTCGTCATGGCGGCGGTCGGCCACCACGGCGTCGAACGCAGCCTGCGCGGCCAGCATGCCGGACTTGATGGCGGCATGGCTGCCCTTGATGCGCGATGCGTTCATGAAGCCCGCTTCGCAACCGACCATGGCGCCGCCCGGGAACACCAGCTTGGGCAAGGACAAGAGCCCGCCTGCCGTGATCGACCGTGCGCCATACGAAATGCGCTTGCCGCCTTCCAGGAAGGCACGGATGGTCGGATGCGTCTTGAAGCGCTGGAACTCTTCGAATGGCGACAGATAAGGATTGGCGTAATCCAGGCCCACGATCAGGCCGATGGCGACCTTGTTGTCTTCCTGGTGATACAGGAACGATCCGCCATAGGTATCGCTTTCCAGCGGCCAGCCGGCGGTGTGGATCACCAGGCCGGGCTTGTGCTTGGCCGGATCGATCTCCCACAGTTCCTTGATGCCGATACCGTAGCTTTGCGGATCCTTGCCGTCGTTCAGCTTGAACCGTTCCATCAGCTGACGGCCCAGGTGACCGCGCGAGCCTTCCGAAAAGATGGTGTAGCGCGCATGGAGTTCCATGCCAGGCTGAAACTGGTCAGTCGGCTCGCCGTCGCGGCCCACGCCCATGTTGCCGGTGGCCACGCCCTTGATCGACCCATCGTCGTTGTACAGGATTTCGGCGGCGGCAAAGCCCGGGAAGATATCGACGCCCAGGCCTTCGGCCTGTTCGCCCAGCCAGCGCGTGACCTTGCCCAGGCTGACGATGTAGTTGCCGTCGTTATGGAAACAGGGCGGCAGCATCCACGACGGGGTGGCTTTTGCGCCGGTGTCCGACAGGAACAGGAAGCGGTCTTCGGTCACGGGCACCGTCAAGGGGGCGCCTTTTTCTTTCCAGTCGGGAATCAGTTCGGTCAGCGCGCGGGGATCCATCACCGCACCGGACAGAATGTGGGCGCCGATCTCGCCGCCTTTTTCCAGCACACAGACACCGATTTCGCGGCCGGTCTCGGCGGCCAGTTGTTTCAGGCGAATCGCGGTGGAAAGTCCGGCAGGGCCGCCGCCAACGATGACGACGTCGTATTCCATCGACTCGCGTTCAATCTCTTGCATGAGGAAAGTGCTCCGCGTGGGCGGGCGACGGGCCGCAGGGCGGATGGCGGTTCCGTCACCAATAGGTTGGAAGTATTATTCTCGGATTGTATTTTAGGCGTTCACGTACGATCACGCTGAAACCAGCAGTCAACGAGGAAAAGATCAATGAATAAAGTCTATGCGAGCGCCAGAGACGCGCTGCTCGACATCGTGCGCGATGGCCAGACCATCGCGGTGGGCGGTTTTGGCCTGTGCGGGATCCCCGAGGCGCTGATTGACGCGCTGCGCGACTCCGGCGCCAGCCAGCTGACCTGCATCAGCAACAATGCGGGCATCGACAACGTCGGTCTGGGCAAGCTGCTGGCCACCCGGCAGATTCGCAAGATGATCGCCTCGTACGTGGGCGAAAACAAGGAATTCGAACGGCAATACCTGGCCGGCGAACTGGAAATCGAATTCACGCCGCAAGGCACGCTGGCGGAAAAGCTGCGCGCGGGCGGCTCGGGCATCCCGGCCTTCTTTACGGCAACCGGCGTGGGCACGATGATCGCCGAAGGCAAGGAAACCCGCGAATTCGACGGTCAGACCTACGTCATGGAACGTTCGCTGGTGCCGGACGTGTCGCTGGTCAAGGCGATGGTGGCCGACAAGAGCGGCAACCTGATCTTCAACAAGACCGCGCGCAACTTCAACCCGAACGTGGCCATGGCTGGCAAGATCACCGTGGCGGAAGTTGAAAAGATCGTGGAAGTGGGTGAACTCGATCCCGACCAGATTCATCTGCCCGGCATCTTCATCCATCGCATCGTGTTGAATGCGACCCCCGAAAAACGCATCGAACAGCGCACCACGCGCCCGGCATAAGGAGACGACCATGGCTTGGAACCGTGAACAAATGGCGGCTCGCGCTGCGCAGGAACTGCAGGACGGCTTTTATGTGAACCTGGGTATCGGCCTGCCGACCCTGGTTGCGAACCAAGTGCCGGCCGGACTGGAAGTCTGGCTGCAGTCCGAAAACGGCCTCCTGGGTATCGGCCCCTTCCCGCTGGAAAGCGAGGTCGATCCCGACATGATCAATGCCGGCAAGCAGACCGTGACGACCCTGCCGGGCTCGTCGATCTTTTCGTCGGCCGACTCGTTCGCGATGATCCGTGGCGGCAAGATCAACCTGGCCATCCTGGGCGCCATGCAGGTGTCCGGCAAGGGCGATCTGGCGAACTGGATGATTCCGGGCAAGATGATCAAGGGCATGGGCGGCGCCATGGACCTGGTGGCGGGCGTGGGCCGGGTCGTGGTCCTGATGGAACACGTGGCCAAAAAGAAAGACGGCACGACCGACATGAAGATCCTGGGCGAATGCACCTTGCCGTTGACCGGCCTGGGCGTCGTGGATCGCATCATTACGGACCTGGCCGTGATCGACGTGACGCCGGACGGCTTGAAGCTGATCGAGACCGCCCCGGGCGTGACCGTGGCGCAGGTGCAGGAACTGACGGGCGTCACGCTCGACACCTCGGCGGTGACGGTTGCGGCCTGACAGACGGAAGGGTGCGGGCCGCATCGCGGCCTTGCTCGTGGCCTCGGCCGCGGTGTTCGGCACCGGGGGTGTTCGGGCCGAAGCGCCAGGGCCCTTGCTGCCGCCCGCGCTTGCCATTCCGGCCGTAGCGTCATCGGCGCAAGCCTTTGTTCCCGATGGCTTTACCCTTGCGAATGAAGTCACCGGCGATCTGGGCGGCGCCTATCCAGGCGTGGTCCAGGTCTACGAAAACCGGCAGGGCCGCCGGGCCATGCTGGTGGGGCTGCGCCGGCCCAACGGATTCGAGGCGACCGGCTGGGGCTTTGTGCTGCCCTGTCGTACCTGCGGCGCCGATCTGCCGCCCGATCGCAATCTTGACGTCCGTATCCAGGGCGGGGCGATCATCGTGGTGGACCGTAGCGCATCTGCCGCCGACGACACCACCACGCAGGCCGAGCTGGTGTTCCGTCCGTCCGACGACAGGCGGGGCTGGCTGCTGACCACCCTGACACAACTGACGGTGTTCACCCGCGAAGGGCGCGCCGAACAGTCCTACATCGACTATCGCCGTGGCGATACGCAGGATGCCGTAGGGCGTTTTGACGGCGCGCGCTTTACACCGGATCGCATAGACTCTGGTCGCACTGAAGCCCGTGAACTGGCCCTGGACTCGCTCGCGCTGTATTAGCCGCAGCGCGGTCTGGCTGAGCTGTTGGGCTGTCTCCAACGGTTACTGCACACAGTCCGGCAGGCCTTGCGCATACCCGCTATAATTCCGATTTCCCGCAAGCGCTCGGCAAAAACCGGGTGCAATTGGCAATGACCAAGTACGTATTTGTTACCGGTGGCGTGGTGTCTTCCCTTGGCAAGGGCATCGCCGCGGCATCCCTGGCAGCGATCCTTGAATCGCGCGGCCTCAAAGTCACCATGCTCAAGCTGGATCCCTACATCAATGTGGATCCCGGCACCATGAGCCCCTTCCAGCACGGCGAAGTGTTCGTCACCGAAGACGGCGCCGAAACCGACCTGGACCTGGGCCACTACGAGCGCTTCATCAGCACCCGCATGCGGAAGGTGAACAACTTCACCACCGGCCAGATCTATGAATCCGTGCTGCGCAAAGAGCGCCGCGGCGATTATCTGGGCAAGACCGTGCAGGTCATCCCGCACATCACCAACGAAATCCAGGACTACATCGCACGGGGCGCAGCCGCCGCGTGGGACGGCCAGACCGACGTCGCGATCGTCGAGATCGGCGGCACGGTGGGCGACATCGAATCGCTGCCGTTCCTGGAAGCCGTGCGCCAGATGAGCCTGCGCCTGGGCCGCAACAGCGCCGCGTTCATTCACCTGACGCTGGTGCCGTTCATCGCCTCCGCAGGCGAACTCAAGACCAAGCCTACCCAGCACTCGGTGCAGAAACTGCGCGAAATCGGGATCTACCCGACGGCGCTGCTGTGCCGCGCCGATCGTCCGATTCCCGACGACGAACGCGCCAAGATCTCGTTGTTCTCGAACGTGCAGCTCGACGCGGTCATCTCGGTATGGGATGCCGACTCGATCTACAAGATCCCGGCCATGCTGCACAAGCAGGGCCTGGACGATCTGGTCTGCGAAACGCTCAACATCACCGCCAAGCCCGCTGACCTGACGGTGTGGGACAAGCTGATCGAAGCCAAGGAAAATCCCGAAAACGAAATCACGATCGCCATGGTCGGCAAGTATGTCGACCTGACCGAATCGTACAAGTCGTTGACGGAAGCCCTGGCGCACGCCGGCATCCATGCACGCACCAAGGTCACGGTCGAATACCTCGACTCCGAAGTGATCGAGACCGAAGGCGTGGGCGCGATGGCCAAGTACGACGCCATCCTGGTGCCGGGGGGCTTCGGCCGCCGCGGAACCGAAGGCAAGATCCAGGCAATCCGCTACGCGCGTGAAAACAACGTGCCCTACCTGGGCATCTGCCTGGGCATGCAGCTGGCCGTGATCGAATACGCCCGCCACGTGGCTGGCCTGAGCGACGCCAACAGCACCGAATTCGAGCCCGACACGCCGCACCCCGTGGTCGCTCTGATCACCGAATGGATGGACCGTGAAGGGCGCACCGAACAGCGCACCGCCGCGTCCGACATGGGCGGCACGATGCGCAAGGGCGCGCAACGCGTGCCGGTCAAGCCAGGTACGCTGGCACAGCGCATCTATGGCGATGAAGTGAACGAGCGCCATCGTCACCGCTACGAAGTGAACAACGTGTATGTTCCGAAGCTGGAAACGGCTGGCATGGTGATCAGCGCGCGCACGCCGACTGAAAACCTGCCCGAAATGATGGAGCTGCCGGCCCATCCGTGGTTCGTGGGGGTGCAGTTCCACCCCGAGTTCACGTCCACGCCGCGTAACGGGCATCCGCTGTTCTCGGCGTATGTGCGCGCCGCGCTCGACCGCAAACAGAAGACCACGACCAAGGAAAACGTATGAGCCAGCTCGACGCGATGACCCGAACCCATTCGTTCTGCGGCTTCGACGTCGGCTTGCAGCACCCGTTCTTCCTGATCGCCGGCCCGTGCGTGATCGAATCCGAGCAGATGGCGATCGATACCGCCGGCACGCTCAAGGAAATCACGACGCGCCTGGGCATCCCGTTCATCTACAAAAGTTCGTTCGACAAGGCCAACCGCAGCTCCAGCAAGACCTTCCGGGGCCTGGGCATGGACTTTGGCCTGCGCGTGCTGTCCGAGGTGAAGTCGCAGCTGGGACTGCCGGTGCTGACCGACGTGCATGACATCGAACAGGTCGGTCCGGTATCGGCCGTGGTCGACATGCTGCAGACGCCGGCGTTTTTGTGCCGCCAGACCGACTTCATCCGCGCCTGCGCGGCGTCGCTCAAGCCGGTGAACATCAAGAAAGGCCAGTTCCTGGCGCCGCACGACATGGTCAATGTTGTCGACAAGGCCCGCGAGGCCGCGATCGAAGCCGGCGGCGACGGCAGCAACATTCTTGTCTGTGAACGCGGCGCTTCGTTTGGCTACAACAACCTAGTTTCCGACATGCGTTCGCTCGCCATCATGCGCGAGACCGGCTGCCCGGTCGTGTTCGACGCCACTCATTCGGTGCAGTTGCCGGGCGGGCAGGGGTCGACATCGGGCGGCCAGCGCGAATTCGTGCCGGTGCTGGCGCGCGCTGCCGTTGCAGTGGGCGTGTCCGGCCTGTTCATGGAAACCCATCCCGATCCCGCGCATGCGAAATCCGATGGTCCGAATGCGGTACCGCTGGGGCGCATGGCCGACCTCCTGGGCTCGTTGATCGAGCTGGACCAGGTGGCAAAACGCCATGGCTTCATCGAAAGCGATTTTCAGTAAACCACCACGAGACACATCATGAGCGCAATCGTAGACATCATCGGCCGCGAAGTCATTGACTCCCGCGGTAATCCCACCGTCGAATGCGACGTCCTGCTCGAGTCGGGGGCCATGGGCCGCGCGTCCGTGCCATCGGGCGCATCGACCGGATCGCGTGAAGCGATCGAACTGCGCGACGGCGACAAGAGCCGCTATCTTGGCAAGGGCGTGCTGCGCGCTGTCGAGAACGTGAATACCGAAATCGCCGAAGCCCTGATGGGCCTCGACGCACAGGAACAGGCCTTCCTGGACCGTACCCTGATCGACCTGGACGGCACCGAAAACAAGGAACGCCTGGGCGCCAACTCGATGCTGGCCGTGTCGATGGCCGTGGCCAAGGCCGCCGCCGAAGAATGCAGCCTGCCGCTGTATCGCTACTTCGGTGGCAGCGGCGCCATGAGCATGCCCGTCCCGATGATGAACGTGATCAACGGTGGCGCGCACGCCAACAACAACCTCGACCTGCAGGAATTCATGATTCTGCCGGTGGGCGCACCGTCGTTCCGCGAAGCCATTCGTATGGGCGCCGAAGTGTTCCACGCGCTCAAGAAGCTGATCAACGACAAGGGTATGTCGACGGCCGTGGGTGACGAAGGCGGCTTTGCCCCCAACGTCGAAAACCACGAAGCCGCGATCCAGCTGGTGCTGCAGGCCATCGAAAAGGCCGGCTACGAGCCCGGCACGCAGATCGCCCTGGGCCTGGACTGCGCCGCCAGCGAGTTCTTCCGTGACGGCAAGTACCACCTGGAAGGCGAGAAGGCCGCGCTGACCCCGCAGGAATTCACGCATCTTCTGGCCACCTGGTGCGACAAGTACCCGATCATCTCGATCGAAGACGGCATGGCGGAAGGCGACTGGGCGGGCTGGAAGTACCAGACCGAACAGCTCGGCAAGCGCGTGCAGCTGGTGGGCGACGACCTGTTCGTCACCAACACCAAGATCCTGAAGCAAGGTATCGACCAGGGCATCGCCAACTCGATCCTGATCAAGATCAACCAGATCGGCACGCTGACGGAAACGTTCGCCGCCATCGAAATGGCCAAGCGCGCCGGCTACACCGCCGTCGTGTCGCACCGTTCGGGCGAAACCGAAGACTCGACCATCGCCGACATCGCGGTGGGTACCAACGCCCTGCAGATCAAGACCGGCTCGATGTCGCGTTCGGATCGTATGGCCAAGTACAACCAGTTGCTGCGGATCGAAGAAGATCTGGGCGACGTGGCGCACTACCCAGGTCGTTCGGCTTTCTACAACCTCCGTTAAAAGCCGCCGTCCATGCGTCTGCTCACCCTGATCATCGCCTTGCTGCTGGTCGCTATCCAGTACCCGTTGTGGCTCGGCAAGGGGGGGTGGATGCGCACCTGGGAACTGGAGCGGCTGCTGGCCGCCCAGCACGAGGTGAACGCCAAGCTCGAAACGCGCAATATCGCCCTGGATGCCGAAGTCCGCGACTTGAAAAGCGGTACGGACGCCATCGAAGAGCGTGCACGGTTCGAACTTGGCATGATCCGCGAAGGTGAAGCCTTTGTGCAGATCGTGGACGCATCGTCTGCCAACGCCCAGGCGCCTGCGCCTGGCGCCGCGGCGACGGGTTCCGGTGCGACGGCGGGTGCGCCTGCACCGGCTGCCCGGCCTGCGGCTGCCTCACAGCCACTTAATTCGCGCTGACTGTAGCGGCCCAGCGGGCTGCAAATCATTTCTTGTGTATGGGCATCGCCATATCCCGTCGAATCACGACGAGGCCGGCTTGCCGAGCCGCGTCCGTGTAGCCATCGTTGCCTGACGGCAGGACGACTCGTTTGAGTACCTGCTGGATGCCCGGAAACAGCGGCGCGTGCAGGTAGGTCAGATCCAGCACCAAAATGCTTTCGTCCGGGCGGACGCCGACCGCGCGCGACTCGGGTTGTGGCAGAACGCGCACCAACCGATAGCCATCGACACCCCACCTTTTTTGAAAGCCCGCCAGCCGGGTTCGGACCGCGTCGTGCCCCAACGCAAGATCCGTTTCGCCCTGGCCCAGCAAGGGGATCTACGCGCGTTCGAACGCCAGCTGGATGGCGAGCGAATCGCCGCCGGTGATCGCACCGGTCCGCGCAGCTTCGAAAAGCGCGTAACTGATCGCCTGGCGCGCCACTGCCCATCGTGTCACTTCGATCACGCCGACGCCCAGCAGGAACAGGGGCAGGGCCACCAGCAGGAACTCGATGATCGCCATGCCGCGCCGCCTGGGGCGACGAGGCGGGCGATTGACAGACCCGATGAGCGGGGGGCGAAGGATCAGCGGCATCCCGATAGTCTGTGCGGACGCCAATGCGCCCGCCATTCGGAATGTTGCGCCGGACAAAAAAAGCGCGGGACTCGGCCCGCGCTTTTTCACTGCTTACCGCTAGCCAGCATCAATGCCGGGAGTCGCTCTGGTGCCGCAGCGCCGTCGATTCAGTCGCAAACAATTCCGCGACATCGACCGGGTCAAATTCAAACGCCTTGACGCAGTAGTCGCACTTGACCTCGACACGGCCTTGTTCTTCGATGATGTCATCGACTTCGGCCTGGCCCAGGCGCAGCAGCACGTTCGCGACTTTCTCGCGCGAGCAGGTGCAGCGGTACTGGACGGGCAGCGGTTCGAACGCCGTCATCGTTTCCTGCCAGTACAGGCGGCGGATGATGGTGTCGGGCGTGACGGTCAGCAGTTCTTCCGGCTTGATCGTCTCGGCCAGATGCTGGGCACGGTCCCAGGTATCGGCCAGGTCCGCTTCCTTGTCGGCATCCGCCGCGCCTTCGGTAGAGGGGGCGTCACCCTCAGGCTTGACACTGTGGCCGCCCTGGTCAGGCAGCTTCTGCAGAAGCAACCCGGCGGTACAGTTGGCGTCGGCCGCCAGCCACATGCGCGTCTGCAGCTGTTCGGACGTCGCCATGTAGTGCTCGAGCACTTCGGCCACGGTGTCGCCCTGCATGGCCACGATCCCCTGGTAGGGCTGCTGGCCGGCGTGCCGGTCCTGCGGGTCCAGCACGACCGAGAAACGGCCGTTGCCGCCCGGGCTCAGCAGCGTCTGCAGGGTGCCATCCTCGGGCACTTCATAGCCTTCGCGAATCTTGACGGTGGCGCGCATGCCCAGGTCAGCATGGCATTCCACCACGATCAGGCCGATGGGGCCGTCGCCTTGCAGCTGCAGGACCACGGTGCCATTGAACTTGATGTTGGCGGCCAGCAGGGCGGCGGCCGCGACCAGTTCGCCCAGCAGCTTCTGCACGGCAGGCGGGTAGTCATGGCGGGCCTGGATTTCCTGCCAGGTGTCGCGGATGGCAACGACTTCGGCGCGTACCGTGTTGCCTTCGAACAGGTACTTTTTGAGATGGTCGGACAAAAATGCTGCTCCTGAACGCCGTGGCTCGTGGCCTGGCGGGTGGTACACGTCTGGTTACCGGCAAGATTGTACCGGCCCAGCCTACAATCGGCGCATGACAGAAACGAGAGAACTCCGCCGTCGCGCCTGCGAACTGGTGTGCCTGACGGACCCAGTGGAAAAGGCCGCCAGGACGCGGGAACTGCCCGCGCTGGGGCTGCTGGCGGATCCGGAAGCGGACCTGCCCGAACCCGCGGGGGTACCCGGCCGGCCCGACAGGCCCGTCCAGGTGGCGCCGCGCGATGTCCCCACGCGGGGCATGGCCACGCCCGAGGCCCGCGCCGCGCTCATGCATGCGCTGGCGCATATCGAATTCAACGCGATCAACCTGGCCCTGGATGCTATATGGCGCTTTTCTGGCCTGCCACAAGGGTTCTATCAGGATTGGTTGAAGGTGGCGAGCGAAGAGGCCCTGCATTTCACGTTGTTGACCGACCACATGGCGGCACATGGCGTGGCGTATGGCGACTTTCCGGCCCACGACGGCCTGTGGCAGATGGCCGAAAAGACCAAGGGTGACCCCCTGGCGCGTATGGCGCTGGTGCCGCGGACCCTGGAAGCGCGGGGCCTGGACGCCAGCCCGGCAATCCGCGCGCGGCTGGCCCACGCCGGCGACCACAAGGCCGCGGGGATCCTGGACATCATTCTGCGGGACGAAATCGGCCACGTGGCCATCGGCAACCGGTGGTACCGCCATTTGTGCGACGCCGCCGGGCTGGACCCGGTCGTGCACTACCCAATCCTGAGCGAAGCCTATGTGGTGCCGGTGCTGCGGGGTCCGTTCAACTTCCCGGCGCGCCGGGAAGCCGGATTCACGGAGCCGGAGCTGGTGGCGCTTGAGCAGGCAGCCGCTTCCGCGCGGATTCCTCCTCGCGAAACCGCAGCGCCATCCGCCGCACCGTCCCGTTCACCGTCATCGGCAAAGCCGGCATGACTTCCACGTCGGCCGGCACTTGCCAGGCAGGCAGGTGCTGTCGGGCGTAGTCGCGAAGCTCGCGCGCGAACCTGTCGTCGTCGCCCTGTGCTGCATCCAGTTCCGTAGCGTCCCGGCCGGCCCTGCGCCGCACCACATAGGCCTTCACCTTGGATGCGCGCCCCGGCACGATCGCCACGTCTTCCACGCCCGGACAGCCGCGCAGCACGGCTTCGACCTCGTCCGGCACGACCGTGTGCCCGCCGTCAGCCGGGAAAACGTCTTCGATACGCCCGGCGTACCAGAAATAGCCGTCTTCATCGACGCGCGCCAGGTCGCCCGTGTGATGCCAGGTGCCGCTGACCGGCCGGCCGGCTTCTTCGCCGCGCCAGTAGCCCAGGAACAAGGCGGGATCGGCATGGCCCTGGATGTCGTACCGGTTGACCACGATCTCGCCAACCGTGCCCGGGGGCGCCGGATGACCCTGCGGCGTGGCGATGGCGACCTGGTGGCCCGGATAGGGCCGGCCCATGCTGCCGGGGCGGGTCGGCCACTTGTGCCGGCTGTGGCCGATGATGGCGCGCACTTCGGCCTGGCCGTAGGTTTCGTTGGGCGTCACGCCCAGTTCGCGTTCGCATCGGGCCGCAAGCGCAGCGTCCAGATGGGATCCGCCCACGGCCATGGCGCGCAGCGACAGCTTGTAGCGGGTCGCAGCGTCGGGCACGGCGTCCAGCAGGCCGCGCAAGGCGGCAGGCTGCAAGCTGGCGTTGGTGACTTGATAGCGTTCCAGCAGTTCGAACACCTGTTCAGGCGTGCTGGCATGGCGGCTGGCGACCAGCGGCTGCCCAAAGTACAGGGCAGGGAGCAGGCCGTCGAACAGGCCATGGCCGCCGCCCCATTCGGACCCCGTCCAGAGCACGTCGGTGGGTTCGGGAAACCAGTCCTGCGATGCCACGACGCCGGGCAGGTTGCCGATCAGGGACCCGTGAGACAGCACGACGCCGCGCGCCGGACCGGTCGTGCCGGTCTTGTACAGCAGGATGGCGGGGTCGTTGGCGCTGGTGGGATGCATGTCGAACACGCTTTCCTGCCGCGCGATCAGCGTGCGCCAGGACAGCACGCGTTCGTCGTCCAGATCGATGCCGATGGCCTGACGCAGCAGCGGGCAGCGATCGGCGGCGGGCAGCACGGTGTCGGCCGCCATGCCGTCCACCAGGACGATCCGCGACTCGCTGTCGCGCAGGCGCTGTTCGACCACATCACCGGGCAGGCGCGTCGACAAGGGCACCGTGATGGCGCCAAGCTGGTACACGGCAATATGGGCGACGGCCGCTTCGGGCCGCTGGGGCAGGGCGATGGCGACACGGTCGCCGCGTTGCACGCCCATGCGGCGCAGGCCGTTCGACAGCCGGTTGGCATATTCATGCAGCCGGGCAAACGTCCAGACCTCGCGTTCGCCGTGCATGTTTTCCGCATACAAAGCGATACGGCGCGCGTCGGCACTGGTGGCCGTCCATCGGCGGCAGCACGCGTCGGCGATGTTGAAACGCTGAGGAACCCACCATCTGAACGTGGTGTAGAGTGCCTGATACTGGTCTTCCATAACCCTCCGCTGGCGATTCAAGATCTCGGTCGGATCGGCGTGCGTGGTTCAGCCAGCCTTCGCTTATAACGCAATGATCGTTGACCTGACGGACATCCGCAATGTCTTTGCGGACTTCAGGGTCTGCCCTGCGCCAGGCTGCGTCACGTGTCCCCGAAGGGTGAGGGATAGCGCCCGTCCACGTTGCTAATTCTGGTAAGTAATCATGTACGTACCCCGTCTGCCATCCCGTTCCGAAACCCTGGTCGTACGCGGTGTCCCGCACCATTTGCGGCACTGGGGCAAGCCCGGTGCGCCCCTGCTGCTGGCCTTGCATGGGTGGATGGATGTTGCCGCCTCTTTCCAATTCGTTGCCGACCATCTGGCCGACCGCTGGCATATCGTTGCGCCGGACTGGCGGGGCTTCGGCCTGACCGGGCCCACCGGCGTCGATTGTTATGAATTCAGCGATTACCTGGGCGACCTGGACGCGCTGCTGCGGCACCTGTCGCCCGATGCGCCGGTGCCCCTGGTCGGGCACAGCATGGGCGGCAATATCGCCATGCTATACGCAGGCGTGCGGCCGGAGCGGATCAGCGCCGTGGTCAACCTGGAAGGCCTGGGCTTGCCTGGCACCCAGGCCCAGGACGTTCCCGCACGGCTGGCATCCTGGCTGGACCAGCTGGTGGAAGGCGCAAAGCTGCAGGATTACGCCAGTGCGGACGCCGTGGCCGAACGGCTGCGCAAGACCAATCCAAGGCTGACGCCCGATCGCGCGGCGTTCCTGGCGCATCACTGGGCCAAAGAAGTGAATGGGCGGTGGGTGCTGCTGGCCGACCCGGCGCACAAGATCCTGAACCGCGTCGCCTACCGGGTGGACGAGGTCCAGGCCTGCTGGCGCGCGAGCCAGGCGCCGGTGCTGTGGGTCGAAGCCGACGACAGCGATATCCTGCGGCGTATGACGGCCTTGCCGGACTATCGGTCCCGGCTGGAAGCCGTGCGCCACTTGCGCCAGGCCACGGTGGCCAACGCCAGTCACATGCTGCATCACGACCAGCCCGAGGCGGTGGCGCAACTGGTAGCAGAATTCCTGGACCTGAATAGCCGCTGACAGCAGGGCGGACTTACAATTGACGTATGGCCCCCCAGCAAAACTTCGATCTGCACTGCCATTCCCGTGTATCGGACGGCATGTTGTCGCCCCAGGACCTGGTGGCGCGCGCCCATGCGAATGGTGTGGACGTGCTGGCGCTGACCGATCATGACGAGATTGCTGGCCTGGCGGACGCTGCCGCCGCTGCGGCTGACCTTGGGATCGGGTTCGTGCCCGGGGTTGAAATCTCGGTGACCTGGGCGAACGAAACGGTACACATCGTCGGTTTGCAGGTGGACCCGACCAACCCGGTGTTGGATGCCGGGCTGCGCGCCACACGTTCGGGGCGGGAACGTCGAGGCCGCGAAATGGCCGACCAACTGGCGGCCGTGGGCATACCGGGCGCATTCGAAGGCGCGTTGAGCCATGCCGGCAACCCCGACCTGATCGGTCGCACCCACTTTGCGCGCTACATCGTGGAGCAGGGCGTGTGCCAGGACGTGCGCGAGGTGTTCCAGCGGTTCCTGATCGACGGCAAGCCCGGCTACGCGCCCATGCGCTGGGCGTCGCTGGCCGACGCGGTCAGCTGGATCCGCGGCGCGGGCGGCATGGCGGTCATTGCCCATCCGGGCCGCTACGATTACACGCCCGTGCAGTTCCACGCCTTGTTTGAAGAGTTCCTGGGGCTGGGCGGCGTTGGCATCGAAGTGATCACCGGCAGCCACACCCCGGACCAATACCGCGAATACGCCCAGGTGGCCACGTCCTACGGCTTCCTGGCGTCGCGCGGGTCGGACTTTCATGGTCCGACCGAAAGCCGGGTGGACCTCGGCAGCCTGCCGCCGCTGCCGGACACCCTGAAGCCGGTCTGGCACGACTGGGCCTGATGGGGGCCTGATGCGGGCTGATGTGGGCCTGATGCGGGACGCGTTCGGGTTCCGTCATGGAACGGTCACATCCTTGTCATAGACTTCGCCGACATTTCTCCGTCAGGCGACCGCGTCTTCCATGCTCACCGTTGCAGAACTCCTATCCGGCCTCGGGCTCCTGTTCATCGGCCTGCGCCTGATTGGACAGCATCTGCGACAGGCCATGGGCCACCGCGTGCGGTCCGCGCTGCGTATGGCGACGGCATCACGGTGGAGCGGCCTGTTGGCCGGGGTGCTTGCCGGGGCCATCACCCAGTCGAGCAATGCGGTCACGCTGATCACCGCCAACCTGGTTCACGGCCGCGTGCTGTCGGTCAACCAGGCCGCCCCCGTCGTGGCCGGGGCCAATGCCGGCACGGCGCTGCTGGTGTTCCTGGCCACGCTGGATATCCGCCTGGTCGTGCTGTACCTGGTGGCGGCGGCGGGCCTGTCGATTCACTTCAAGCTGGATACCCACGCGCTGCGCCGCGACTGGATCTGGGCCGGATTGGGGCTGGCGCTGCTGTTCATGGGCCTGGACCTGATCAAGCACGCGCCCGACGCGTTGACGCTGGACGACTGGCGCACCCTGCTGGGCAACGGGCTGTCGTCACCGATCGCGCTGGTGATCGGGATCGTGATTGCGCTGATCACCCAGTCGGCGTCCACCGCCACCATCCTGGCAGTGGCCTCGTTGCATACCGGCTTCATGACGTTTGACGCGGCGTTCTGGATCATGACCGGCGCCAACCTGGGCAGCGGGGCGGCGGTGCTGGTGTCGGGCAGCGGACTCAAGGGGAGCGGGCGGCAGCTGTGTCTGGTCCACGTCATGGTCAAGACCGGCGGTTCTATCCTGGTGGCCGCCGTCTGGCTGGCCCTGTCGGCCCGGTCGGCAACGGGCGTCACCGTTGCCCCGGAACATGCGTCATCGCTGCTGGCCGTGCTGTTCCTGGCCATGCAGTGCGTCGGGGCATTGCCGGTCACGCTGTGGCGCGATGCCGCGATCCGGGTGACGGCGCGCCTGACGCCTGCCGATCCGGTCGAACAGGCCAGCCAGCCGCATTTCATTTATTACCGTGCCGCCGAAGATCCGATCAACGCCCTGGAGCTGGCGCGTCTGGAGGCGGAACGGCTGACGGCGGCATTGCCCGATCTGTTGCCCGATCTGGATCAGGAAGGCGCGCAGACGAACGTGCAGACCGCCGGAGCTGCCGCCGCGCGACGGCATCTGCTGGCAGGCCACCGCAACGTCGCCGCACAAACGTCCGCCTTTCTGTTGACCGTGGTGAGCCAGGGGCTGGCCCGCGAGGACCTGACACGTGCTGCGCAAGAGCAATCCAATCTGGACAGCCTGCAGGCGCTGCAGGACACCCTGGCCGAGTTCGGGGGCATCGTCGACGCGTGGGGACAGGAGCGGCCGCAGTTGCTGTTCAATCTCTGCGAGGCCCTGCGCACGCAGGTCGGCCTGCTGGCTGACACGGTTCGCGTCGACGTCCGCGTGGATGCGATGCCGCCGATCGCGGCCGTCCCGCCGGGTGACCGGACCCAGTCGGGCCACGCATCAGATCCCGTCGATACGCACGACCTGGACACCCTGATCCAGCTGACCGGCGACCGCGGCGCCTTGTTCGAGCGCCTGCGCCGGCAGGTCATGGCGTCGGACGCGCACGACGACGCCGAGGCGCAGGAACTGCTGATGGCGACACGGCTGTTCGAGCGCGCGGTATGGCTGGTGCGCCGGATTGCCATCGCCCGCCGCGAAGCCCTGGACGGTGTCGTGGCGCAGGCAGTTGACGCCGTGGACCGGCCTGTGGAGCCGCAAGGCGCGTGAGTGGGACGGTCCGTGCTAGCCTCTCGGTTTGGGCGTTCCTGAACGCTCGTCCCCTGCAGGTCCGCAAGTCCTATGAATAAAGCGTTTGTCAAAGAATCCGATGCCGACGAAGACGACGAGCTGCCCGAAGCCGTTGCCTTGCCCGCCGGTGTCCGAAACTACATCACCCCGGAAGGCTATGCGCGGCTGCGCGACGAACTGACTCACCTGATGACGGTGGATCGGCCATCGGTGGTGCAGATCGTGTCCTGGGCGGCGTCCAACGGCGACCGGTCCGAAAACGGCGACTACCTGTATGGCAAGAAACGGCTGCGCGAGATCGACCGGCGCATGCGTTTCCTGACCAAACGGCTGGATATTGCCGAGGTTGTCGACAGCGCTTCGCAGCCCAACCGGGATCACGTGTTTTTTGGCGCCACCGTCACGTATGCGGACAAGGAAGGCGAGACCCACACCGTCACCATCGTGGGCGTGGATGAAGCGGAACCCTTGCAGGGCAAGATCAGCTGGATTTCGCCGGTGGCCCGCGCGCTGACCAAGGCCAAGATCGGCGACACGGTCGTGCTGCGCACGCCTGCCGGGATCGACGAACTGGATATCCTGGAAGTCAGCTATCCGGAGCCAGTGGCCGACGCCAGCTGAGCGTGGGGCTGGCCGGGGCCGATACCAACTGGTGCGTGGCCGGCGGCATCACTCAAGCCGCATCACTCAAGCAGCATCACTCCACCATGAAAAAGGCTGCGTACGGTCAACCCGTCACGCAGCCTTTTTCACTTGCGACCGAGCGATTTCCGGTCAGCCCTTGATCCGGATGATCCGCTGGACTTGCGGAACGCGCCGCAGATAACGGATCACCTGCGCCAGGTGCTGGCGGCTTTCGACCTGCACGGTAAAGTGCACGGCCACCGTGCTGGACGCTTCGTCCTGCATCGACACGTGGGTGATGTTGGCGTCGGCCGCCGAGATCTCGGCTGCGACCCGTCCCAACACCCCGCGTTCCTGCCGCAACACCACGTCGATACGCGCCGTGAAGTGCTTGGACGTCTGGTCGTCCCAGGCCACGTCCAGCCAGCGTTCCGGCTCGCGTGCGCGCTGGCGGCGGGCGTTGGGGCAGTCTTCGGTGTGCACGACCAGGCCGTGGCCCAGACGCACATACGCGACGATGGAATCGCCCGGGATCGGCGTGCAGCACGGCGCCAGTTGCACCGCCAGCCCTTCATTGCCCTGGATGCGGATGGGCGTGGCGGCCGGGTCGGTCGCTTCGTCCACCTGGGCGGCGGACGTGGCGATCGGATCGCCTTCAGGCATGAAGCGGCGAGCCACCACGGCAGCCAGACGTTTGCCCAGGCCGATGTCGGCCAGGATCTCGTCCCGGGACCGGGCGCCGCTACCCCGGGCCAGCTTGTCCCACACCGGGTCGGTTGGCTCGGGCATCGGCAGGCCGATGGACTTGAGCGCCGACGCCAGCAGGCGTTCGCCAAAGGCGGCGGATTCTTCGTACTTGACCGTGCGAAGGTAGTGGCGGATTTCGGAACGGGCCTTGCCGGTCCGCACGAAATTGAGCCACTGTGCGTTGGGCCGCGACGATTCGGAAGTGACGATCTCGACCGCGTCGCCGCTTTTCAATTCCGTGCGCAGCGGCACGAACTCGCCATTCACCTTGGCGGCCACCGTCTGGTTGCCGACGTCGGTGTGGATCAGGTAGGAAAAGTCGATGGGCGTCGCGCCGCGGGGCAGCGAAATGATCTTGCCGCGCGGGGTGAACACATACACCGCGTCGGGGAACAGGTCGACCTTGACGTGTTCGAGGAATTCGCTGCTGTCGCCGGTCTGCCGCTGGATGTCCAGTAGCGACTGCAGCCACTGGTGGGTGCGCTTTTGCAGGTCGTTCAGGCTGACGTCGCTGGACTTGTACAGCCAGTGCGCCGCCACGCCGCTTTCGGCCACCTGATTCATGTCGCGCGTGCGCACCTGGAATTCCACCGGCGTGCCGTACGGGCCGACCACGGTCGTGTGCAGGGACTGATAGCCGTTCACTTTCGGAATGGCGATGTAGTCCTTGAACTTGCCGGGCACCGGGCGGAACAGCTGGTGCAGCGTGCCCAGCGTCAGATAGCACTCGGGTTGGGAATTGACCACCACCCGGAAGCCATAGATGTCGAGCACTTCGGAAAACGACTTTTTCTGTTCGGTCATCTTGTTGTAGATGCCGAACAGGTTCTTTTCGCGGCCCAGCACGTCGGCTTCGATGCCGGCGGCGGGCAGGGCGGCGCGAACCGTTTCCTGGATCTTGCTGACCAGCTCGCGGCGATTGCCCCGGGCCGACAGCACCGCGCGTTGCAGCACTTCGTAGCGATGCGGATAGATCGCCTGGAAGCACAGTTCCTGCAGCTCGCGGTAAATGATGTTCAGGCCGAGGCGGTGCGCGATCGGCGAATAGATGTCCAGCGTTTCGCGAGCCACCCGGCGGCGCTTTTCGGGCGCCACGGCGCCCAGCGTACGCATGTTGTGCAGGCGGTCGGCCAGCTTGATCAGGATCACCCGGACGTCGCGCGCCATGGCCAGCAGCATCTTGCGGAAGCTTTCCGCCTGCTGCTCGGCCTTGCTGGCAAACTCCAGCCGGTCCAGCTTGGACAGGCCGTCAACCAGATCGGCAACGTCCATCCCGAAGCGTTCGATCAGTTCCTGCTTCTTGACCCCCTGGTCTTCCATCACATCGTGCAACAACGCGGCCATGAGCGCGTCGGCATCGAGCTTCCAGCCCGCGCAAATCTCGGTCACCGCGATCGGGTGCGAGATATAGGCTTCGCCGCTCGCGCGGAACTGGCCCAAGTGCGATTCGTCGGAAAAACGATAGGCGTCGCGGACGCGGCGAACGTCTTCCGGACTCAGGTACAGCGAGATGGTTTCGGTAAGGGGAGCCAGCGATACCCCGGCGGCGGGGGCATGGTACGAAGCAGGCGTGGCGGAAGGCGCGAGCGGCGAGTGGCCGTTCGAAGCGGGGGAAACTGCAGACGAGGGCTCGGGCGTGGACCCTGAACGTGAGGAAGTGACAGTAAATCCCATAGTCGTCGCAAGAAAGTCAGCAGGGGCGGTGACGACCGACCCTGCCCAGTGCGATACCCAACCGGACACCTTGTGGGCGCACTGGAAATTGGCATCGTCCGATCGGGTGGAAACTGTCGCCCGGGGCGTCTTGCGACGAAGGCGCCCCGGGTTCCACCACGCGGACTGGATACAGGCTGACTACTTAGGTGGGGACCTTCTTGAGCATTTCCAGACCGGTCTGGCCGGCGGCGATTTCACGCAGCGCGGTCACGGTTGGCTTGTCCTTGGTGTCGAGCTTGGCCGCATGGCCCTGCGCGAGTTGACGTGCACGATAGGTGGCGACCAGGGTCAATTTGAACCGGTTCGGAATTTGTTTCAAGCAGTCTTCGACCGTAATACGTGCCATGAGGGTCCCAGAGAAAGTCAGTGCAGATAGTGCATGAGCGCTGGCTAGCGCGGCGCGGCTAGACGGGCGCCGGAGTGTGCGGAATGCCGAGCTCGGAAAACAGCTGGGCGTGGCGCGCCGCCTGAGAACGAAAACGCAGCCGGGCGGCGGAAACGATGGTGTTCAGTTCCGCCAGGGCTGCGTTAAAGTCTTGATTAATAATAACATATTCGGACTCGGGGGCGTGCGCGAACTCGCCGCCGGCCGCCAGCAGGCGCCGTGCGATCACCTGGGGGGCATCCTGGCCACGGTTGTGCAGCCGGGCTTCCAGCGCCTCGATTGATGGCGGCAGGATGAAAATGCCGATCGCTTCGGGGTACTTGGACCGCACCTGGCGGGCGCCCTGCCAGTCGATCTCCAGCAGCACGTCCTGGCCCGCCTCGGTCTGGCGCATGATCCAGTCACGCGGGGTGCCATAGAAGTTGCCATGCACTTCGGCCCATTCCAGCAGGTCGTCTTCGCGCTGCATCTTTTCGAACGCAGCCACGGAAACGAAGTGGTATTCCTTCCCGTCGGTTTCTTTGGGGCGGGGCGCCCGGGTCGTGCAGGAAATGGACAACCGGATCTCGGGGCTGCGTTCAAGCAGCGCGTTGACCAGGCTGGACTTGCCTGCGCCGCTTGGGGCGACGACCATGAATACGTTTCCGGCTCTTAGGGGCATGACAGCAGCTGGCAAAGGCGTAAGGATACCAAACTGGCCAGGGCCAGATGACTACGGCGCGACCTTCATCTGTTCGTTGCGACTGCGCAGGGTCGTGATCAGCCCGTCGATCCCGCTTTGCGCCACCACGGGCGAAAACTGATTCCGGTAGTTTTCGATGAACCAGACGCCCAGCACATTCAGGTCATAGATCTTCCAGCCCTGCGGCGTCTTTTCCATGCGGTAGTCCACCGGCACGGCGTCGCGATCTTCATCGCTGACCAGCGTCCGCACCACCACGTCGGTCGCGGCGGCATCGGCGCGGAAAGGGCGCATTTCGACCTTGGCCTGCGGCGAGATGCTCGACACCGCGCCGCTGTACGTGCGCACCAGCATGTTGCGGAATTCCTTGACCAGTTGCTGCTGCTGGTCCGGCGTAGCCTGGCGCCAGTAGCGGCCCACGGCCAGGCGGGTGGTCTTCTCGAAATCCACGTACGGCAGGATCAGTTCGTCGACGGCCTGGTTCACTTTCGCTGGCGAACCCGACTTCAATTCGTTGTCGGACCGGATGCGGGCCAGCACGTTGGTCGCGGCCTTTTCGATGATCGCGGCAGGCGGTTCCATGGGGTCCGGGGCCTGGGCGTGGACCAGGGGCGTGACGGCAAAGGCGGCCACGCCCAGCACCAGCGTCGCCACGCAGCGTCGCGCAAAGGCTGCGGGCGAGGGCACGCGTGCGGCGGTGATCGGGGTCGTTGAGGGGTACATGGTCGAAACTCCAGACAAGACAAAAGGTGCGCAGATGGCCTTTTTCACTCTACGCGAACTTGCTGCCCTTGGGGATCGGCGCACTGTAAGCATCGGCAATCCGGCTGTTGCTCTCGACATCGGGGCGCGACAGTTCGCCCGACATTTCCGCACGCACCCGGGGCAGGCCTTCGGGGTACTGCGCCGCCACAAAGCTCAGCATGGCTTCCCGTATCTGGCAACGCAGCTCGAACGCAGTTCCCGAATCGATCGCGCTGACCAGCAGACGGATCTGCATCGCGCGGTCGGTCGTGTCGACCACGTGCATCACGCACACGCGTTTGTCCCACAATTCATTGGCTTGGCAGACGCGTTCGAATTCGGCACGCACCTTGTCCAGCGGCACACTGAAATCCAGCCACAGGAAGACGGTGCCCAGGATGGTGGACGAGGTGTGCGTCCAGTTTTCGAACGGGTTTTCGATGAACCATTGCAGCGGGACGATCAGCCGGCGTTCGTCCCAGATGCGCACCACCACGAACGCACCGGTGATCTCTTCGACCCGGCCCCATTCGCCCTGGACGATCAGCACATCGTCGATGCGGATGGGTTGGGTAAAGGCGATCTGCAGGCCGGCAATGAAGTTGCCGAGCACGGGGCGTGCGGCAATACCGGCAACCAGGCCTGCCACACCGGCTGACGCCAGCAGACTGGCGCCGAACTGGCGGGCGCCGGGCAGAGTCAGCAAGACGAACGACAGGCCCAGCAGCGCAATGATGAAATGCGCGCTGCGCGTCAAGACACGCGTTTGCGTCAGGATGCGCCGGGCCTTCAGGTTGTCGACCACGTCATACGGATTCAGGCTGACGACGGTGGCGCTGATCGCATGCACGCATCGGTGCACCAGCCAGGTCATGGCCAGGATCAGCGCCACGGACACCACGTAGGATGCGCCCACCAGGAAGGGAAAGGTCTCGGGCGTGCCACTGAGCACCATGCGGACCGCGAACAGCATCAGCACGACCTGGCTGGCGCGGTACGCATACTGTGTCATGGCGGTGGTGAAGGGCTTGCGGCGAGCCAGGCGGCGCAGCACGGCAATTAGCGTGCGGTGGATCAGGAACGCCGCGATCAGCGCCACGACGATGGCCGCACCGAACAGCAGCCAGGGGCGAGCCAGGGCCAAGACGTTGTCGGGAAGGATCGCGTCCATGTCACCTCTCTGGGTACGGTTGAGAAGTGATTCATCCTAACAAGCAAGCCCGCCCCAGGGCACGGACTCAAGTTTTTCCATTTGTGTGCAGTGCAGCATGAGCCGGCATGCTGGGATGGATGCCGGAACCTATCGGCGGGCTACAGTATCGAACCTTCTTTGCTCACTTTCCAAGGTGCTTGCCCATGACGACTTCCCCTGCCCGAACCGCCCCCGCCAAGCGTTACGACGTCAGGGATTTCTTTCGCAAGCCCGAACGGTCGCAATACCGCATTTCGCCCGACGGCAAGCATCTGGCCTTCCTGGCGCCGCATGCCGGACGCCAGAATGTGTTCGTGCAGCCGCTGGCTGCCGATGGCACGCTGTCGGGTGAACCGCGGGCCCTGACGTCCGAAACCGCGCGCGACGTGGGCGGCTATTTCTGGAAGGGCAGCGAGCATGTGCTGTACGTCAAGGACTTCGGCGGCGACGAGAACTTCCATGTGCTGTCGGTGCCGATCGCGGGCGGGGCAGCGCCTCGCGACCTGACTCCGTTTGAAGGCGTGCGGGCGCAACTGGTGGACGACCTGGAAGATGACGACGCGCATCTGCTGCTGTCGCACAACCACCGGGACAGCCAGGTATTCGACGTGTTCCGTGTCGACGTCGCGACGGGCGAGGCCGAGCTGGTGGCGGCCAACCCGGGCAACATCACCGGCTGGGGGACCGATCACGACGGCAAGCTGCGCCTGGCGATCACTACCGATGGCGTCAACAACACGCTGCTGTACCGCGACCAGGAAACCGACGAGTTCAAGGCGCTGCTGACCACCGACTTCAAGGAGTCGGTGTCGCCGCTGTTCTTTACGTTCGACAATCGCCGGCTGTACGTGTCGTCCAACCGGGGGCGCGACAAGGCGGCCATCTTTGAATTCGATCCGCAAACGGCGCAAGAAGGCGCGCTGCTGTTTGAGCACCCCGATGTGGATGTGTCGGGGCTGGCCTATTCCCATCGCCGCAAGGTGCTGACCGAGATCCACTACACGACGTGGAAGAGCGAGCACAAGGTGCTGGACCCGGTATTGGCCGCGGTCTACGACGATCTGGCGCAGCAGTTGCCGGGGTATGAAATCGCCCTGCAGAGCGCCACCCGCGACGAGACCCGCTTTATCGTTGCGACCTACAACGATCGGACGCAGGGAGCGCGCTACCTGTACGACAGCGAGTCGCGCAAGCTGACCCTGCTGAGCGTGATCCAGCCGCACCTCGCCGAAGACGACATGGCGGTCATGAAGCCCATCGAATTCGCGGCGCGCGATGGCCTGACCATCCGAGGCTACCTGACCCTGCCGGTGGGTGTGCCGACCGAGAATCTGCCGGTGATCGTGAATCCGCACGGCGGGCCATGGGCGCGCGACGTGTGGGGCTTCAACCCGGAAATCCAGTTCCTGGCCAATCGGGGCTACGCCGTTCTGCAGATCAATTTCCGTGGATCGACCGGCTTTGGCCGCGCGTTCTGGGAAGCGTCGTTCAAGCAGTGGGGCAAGACCATGCAGCACGACATTACCGACGGCGTGCACTGGCTGGTGAAGTCGGGCGTGGCGGATCCCAAGCGGGTCGCCATCTATGGCGCAAGTTATGGCGGCTATGCGACCCTGGCCGGCATTGCGTTCACGCCGGATCTGTACGCTGCGGCGGTCGACTATGTTGGCGTGGCCAACCTGTTCACCTTCATGAACACCATTCCGCCTTACTGGAAGCCTTTCCTGGACTCCATGCACGAGATGGTCGGCCATCCGGAAAAGGACGAGGCGTTGCTCCGCGAAGGGTCACCCGTGTTCTTTGTGGACAAGATCACGACGCCGCTGTTCGTGGCCCAGGGCGCGCAGGATCCGCGCGTCAACAAGGATGAAAGCGATCAGATCGTGGCGGCGCTGCGGGGCAGGGGCGTCGAGGTGGAATACATGGTGAAGGACAACGAAGGCCATGGCTTCCACAACGAAGAGAACCAGTTCGAGTTCTACACGGCCATGGAAGCGTTTCTGGCGAAGCACCTGGATCCGCAGGCCGGCTGATCCCGCTTTGGGCAGCGGGGCGTGATGGATCCGGGTCGATCCATCACTGCCGCCGGAACCACAGCACCGACAGTCCAGCCGCCAGCACGGTCAGCAGGGCGGCCATGGCGGCAAATAGCGCGCTGATTTCGGTCTCGCGCTTTTCCATCGAAAACTTCAGGTTCAGGCCTTCGTAGATCTTGCGCAGGTCTGCCGCGGAACTGGCCTGGAAATATTCACCGCCGGTCATCTGTGCGACCGCTTTCAAGGTGGGTTCGTCCAGCCGCGCATAGAAGGACCAGCCTTCATCGCCAATCATGGCGCCCTGGTTCGTGCCGAAGCCGACGGTATAGACCCGCACGCCGCGTTCGGCCGCCATCTTGGCGGCGTCCAGGGGATCCGGCCCGGTCGTGCGGCGGCCGTCGCTCAGAAGGATGATTGCGCCCCCCGTATACGACGCCGGCATGACCGGCGCACGCTTTTGCACGGGCGCTTCGGGCTTTGCGCCAGCAGGGGGCAGGGCGCGCGAGCCATACCGGGAATTGCTGCGGAAGACTTCGGATTCCAGATCGATCCCGTCTTGCGGGAACAGCATGGCCAGCGCCAGGATCAGGCCGCTGCCCGTGGCCGTGCCACGCTGAAGCTGGAAGCGTTCAATGGCCGCGATCATGTCGGGCCGGCTTTCGGTCGGGGTCTGCACCACGGCAGCCGTGCCGGCGAACGACACGATACCCAGCCGCACGCTGGAGGGAAGCTCGTCAATAAATTGTTTGGCGGCCCCTTGCGCGGCGAACATCCGGGTCGGCTCGACGTCGCTGGCCTGCATGCTGCGCGACACATCCATCGCCAGCACCAGGGTCAGGTATTCCGCCGGGAGCACGACCGTGGCGCTGGGCCGGGCCGCGGCGAACAGCGCTGAAATCATCGCTAACAAAAAAAGCAGGGGAGGAATGTGCCGGCGGAAGCGCTGCGCAGGCCCGAGTGCGTCCCGGACGAGCAGCATGCTGGAGTAACGGAGCACCGCTTTTTTTCGCCGCCGCAGCACGGCGATATAGGCCGCGACCAAGAGGGGAACGAGGAGCAATGACCAGAGCAGGTCAGGCCATAAAAACCGCATGGATGCTCCTTGTTCGTCGGGCTGCAAGACGGAGGAAATCGTCAGCCCCAGTATGCACATGAACCCTGTCGCTGGTAAAGACGGATGTACCAAATCCGGAGTGAAAGTGTTAACTTGGTTCCTGCCAGGCCGATGCGAATCTTGAGGGTCAGAGGATGAAGCGAGCACCACTCTACAGCAGCACGAGTCGGCCGACATCGGCCCCGAGTGCGCAGGCCATGCCCTCGGCAGCGCCGCCTTCCTCCGCGTCATCCCCTCCTGCTTCTGCATCCCCCACCGACTCACGTCCCCCCTCCCGCACCCGCGCTTTCCTGCGCCGCCACGACAAGGCCGCGATGTTTTTCGCCGGCCTGCTTTGCGCGGGCGTGCTGGCCCTGTTGCTGCGGGCCGCGCCGGGTGGCCAGGCCCCGCTGACGCAGGAAGACATCAACGCCGCGGTGCTGCACACGCTCGAAACGCAGTCATTGCCCTCACGCCCTGCGCGTGCGGCCGAAGCGGTGCGCCGGTCGGTGGTGCGGGTGCGCGGGTATCCCGATACCGTCCCCACCGAGACCAAGCCACAGGGCGCCGTACCCAAGGCCGACACCGTGCCGTCGCCGCAGGAAAAACCACGCAATGATGGCGGCAAGCCGCCCAACCGCCAGGCCGACGCGGGTAAGCCCGGCGCGCCGCGCGACGGCGAACGGGGCGCCAAGCCCGGTGCACCGTCCGGCAAGGAGGAGACGCCCGACGAAGACCGCGGCAGTGTCGGGTCTGGGGTCGTGGTGGTGGAAGACGGCACGATCCTGACCAATTTCCATGTGATCGCCGGATCCAAGCGTCTGGTCGTTACCTTTTTTGACGGCTTCGAGTCCGAAGCCACAGTGGTCGGCGTCCAGCCCGACAAGGACCTGGCCGTCATTAAGGCCAAGTCCACGCCCGATGACCTTCCGCCTGCAACGCTGGGCAGCACCGCCAACCTGCGTCCGGGTGACGAAGTGGTTGCTGTCGGATTCCCGTTCGGCATCGGCCCGTCGGTATCGTCGGGCGTCGTATCGGGCCTGGACCGCGCCTTTGTATCCCCCCAGGGCAAGCAGGAATTGACCAAGCTGATCCAGTTCGACGCGGCGGCCAACCCGGGCAATTCCGGCGGTCCGCTGGTGTCGATGGATGGCGAAGTGGTCGGCATCGTCACCGCCATCCTGAACCCGACCGAAGCGCATACCTTCATCGGCATCGGGTTCGCGACCACCATCGAATCGGCAGGCAGCGCAGTGGGGATTCCGCCGTTCTGATCGGGCGTTGCGCACGCGTTCGTGCACGCCACCCGTCATTCACGCATTCATTCATAGTCATCGCTCAGGGAATCGGCTTATGGAAGACAAGGCAACGCAGGGACTGGACACCGCTTCGTTGATGGAGAAGGTGCTGTACGAAGTCAAGCGTGTGGTGGTGGGGCAGGACCACTTCCTGGAACGCGTGATGGTGGCGATCCTGGCGCAGGGGCACCTGCTGGTCGAAGGGGTGCCGGGGCTGGCCAAGACGCTGACTGTGAACACCCTGGCGCGCACGGTGCGCGGATCGTTCAAGCGCATCCAGTTCACGCCTGACCTGTTGCCGGCCGACCTGATCGGCACGCGCATGTACAACCAGAAAAGCGGCGAATTCAGCACCGTGCTGGGGCCGGTGTTCACCAACCTGCTGCTGGCGGACGAAATCAACCGCGCGCCCGCCAAGGTGCAGTCGGCCCTGCTCGAAGTCATGCAGGAGCGGCAGGTGACGATCGCGGGCGAAACGCACAAGGTGCCATCGCCCTTCCTGGTCATGGCCACGCAGAATCCGATCGAAACCGAGGGCACCTATCCGCTGCCCGAAGCGCAGGTCGACCGCTTCATGATGAAAGTGCTGATCGACTATCCGAGCGAAGAAGAAGAGTTCGTGATCGCGTCGCGCGTGACGGGAGTGGCGACACAAGTGGCGGCGGTCGCGTCGATCGAACAATTGCGCGACATCCAGGCCGAGTGCCGCCGGGTGTATGTGGACCCTGGCATCATGCAATACGCCGTCAAGGTGGTATCGGCCACGCGCCGGCCCGACCGTTATGGTTTGGGCGACATGGCCCGCTACATGACGTTCGGCGCCAGCCCGCGCGCCACCATCAACCTGATTGAAGGCAGCCGCGCGCTGGCCTTTCTGCGCGGCCGCAGCTATGTGCTGCCTGAAGATCTGATCGACTTGGTGCCCGACGTGCTGCGGCATCGCCTGGTGCTGTCCTACGAAGCGCTGTCCGACGGCCTGACCGCCGATCAGTTGATCATGCGCATCCTGAAAGCCATTCCTGCGCCTGACCGGCCATTGGACACACATGTTCGGGTTGAAGCGACAGCGTAAGGCGGCGCGCGCCGCGGGCGAGGCAGCCGCCACCCCGGCTCCTTCGCCGTCGTCGGCCAGCGCCGGCCTGCCCAATCCGGAGCAGCTGCTGCAGCGTCTGGAATGGACGGTGGTGCGGCGGCTGGACGGGCTGCTGCAAGGCGATTACCGCACCCTGTTTCGCGGCTACGGCCTGGACCTGGCCGAACTGCGCGAGTATCAGCCGCAAGATGACGTGCGCTACATCGACTGGAACGTGACGGCGCGTCTGCAGACGCCGTATGTGCGCGAGTTTCAGGAAGATCGCGAGGTGGCGGGGTGGTTCCTGCTGGACTTGAGCGGATCGTTGGATTTTGGGTCGCAGGCAGTGCGCAAGCGCGGCATGTCGGCCGGATTCGTGGGCGTGCTGGCGCGATTGCTGACGCGTAACGGCAACCGCATCGGCGCCGTGCTGTATTCCGCCGACGGGATGCAGACCATTCCGGCCCGGTCTGGCCGGCGGCACGTGCTGCATGTGCTGGACAGCATGCTCAAGTCCAAGGCGGCCACCGCGCAGCGGCAGACCGATCTTCAGGAATTGCTGACGCAGGCGCAGTCGGCCATCAAGCGGCGGTCGGTGGTGTTCGTGGTGTCCGACTTCATCAGTCAACCGGGCTGGACCAAGGCGCTGGCGCAATTGGCGCAGCGTCACGAAGTGGTGGCGGTGCGGCTGTACGACCCGTTGGAGCTTGAGCTGCCGGACCTGGGCATGGTCATGATGCAGGACGCGGAAACGGGCGAGCAGCTGTTCGTGGACACGCATGATCCGGGCTTTCGGAAGCGCTTCATGGAAGCGGCTGCCAAGCGGGAAGCGGACCTGCGCGATGCGCTGAGCAATGCGGGCGTGGACTGCCTGGAACTGAGCACGATGGACAAGCTGGATTCGGCGCTGCTGCATTTCATTCGCCAGCGCAAACGGCGCGGGCAGCTGGCATCGGGCGTCAATCCGCTGGCGCGGCGCGCCGGCCGGTGATGGCAAGCGCCAAGGCGAAGGCAAGAGCAAAGGCAAGAGCAAAGGCAAAGGCAAGGGTAGCAAGATGAACATGGATCACTTCGGGCACCTGACCCTGCTGTGGCCGCGCATGCTGTGGCTGTATCTGCTGGTGCCGGTGCTGGTGCTGCTGTACGTGCGCCTGCTTGCGCGGCGGCGGCGCGTGGCGGCCAGCTATCCCAGCCTGGACCTGGTGGGGGCGGCCGTGGGCGACAGCCGCATGCGCCGGCACCTGCCTGCTGTCATCCTGCTGCTGGGACTGTGCGCCATGCTGTTCGCGGTTACGCGGCCGCAGGCAGTGGTCAAGCTGCCGTCGCGGCTCGAAACCGTGGTGCTGGCCATGGATATGTCGGGCAGCATGCGGGCCGACGACGTCAAGCCGAGCCGCATGGTCGCTTCGCAAACCGCCGCCAAGGCCTTCATTGATGATCAGCCTCACAACGTGCGTCTGGGCATCGTCGCGGTTGCGGGTGCGGCGGCGCTGGTGCAGTCGCCGACACGGCTGCGGGAAGACGCCACGGCGGCCATCGACAACCTGCAGATCCAGCGCGGCACGGCATTGGGCAGTGGGCTGATCATTTCGCTGGCGGCCCTGCTGCCGGCGGCCGACCTGGATGTGGAAGGGCTGATCAGCGGCCGTCCGACCTACGGCGCCGTGCCGCCCAAGATCGATCCCGAAGCGCCGCCCGCCACGCCGGGATCCAACCGGTCGGTGGCGATCGTGTTGCTGTCGGATGGCCAGAGCAATACCGGGCCGGATCCCATGAAGATCGTGGATGTGGCCGCGTCGCATG
Organism: Pigmentiphaga litoralis; assembly: GCF_013408655.1. NCBI lineage: Bacteria > Pseudomonadati > Pseudomonadota > Betaproteobacteria > Burkholderiales > Alcaligenaceae > Pigmentiphaga > Pigmentiphaga litoralis. The sequence continues at coordinate 1,500,458 of NZ_JACCBP010000001.1, read as the reverse complement.
GCGTGCGGATCTATACCGTCGGCGTCGGGACGAACGAGGGCGCGACACTGAGCGTGGACGGATGGTCGATGCGGGTTCGGCTGGATGACGAGGCGTTGAAGAAGATTGCGTCGGCCAGTGGCGGCGAATATTTCCGCGCGGATAACGCCAAGGAACTGAAGACGATCTATCAGTCGCTGGCGATGCGCCTGGCGTACGACAAGGAAGAGCCGATGGAAGTGTCAGCGTTGTTCGTGGCGCTGGGCGCGATGCTGACGATGGTGGCCGCGTTGCTGTCGATGTGGTGGTTCGGCAGAATACTTTAGCCCCCCCTAGGCGCTTCGCGCCTCCCCCCAAGGGGGCGGCACTGGCGGACTGGCGGAGCCAGATCCGCTGTGCCCTGGAGGGGGGAGCTGTAATGCTGCGGGTGGCGCTTGGTCGCTCTGGGCTACCGATTCCTGTGATCGATAAGATTCGGCCCCGAGGCAGTGATGCTTCGGGGCCGATTGTCTTGCTGCTGCGGTTTATCTGCTGCGGGGCGTCAGTCGGCTTTGACGTTGGCGTCAGTGATGACCTTGGCCCATTTGGCGACTTCGGTTTTGATGGCGGTGGCGGCTTCGGGGGGGGCGGCGTAGTTGGCGATGACGCCTTGTTGCAGCAGGGCGTCTTTGGCGTCTTGCGTGCTCAAGGCTTTTTTCATTTCCGAGGTCAGCTTGTCGACCACGGCTTTGGGCGTGCCGGCGGGGGCCAGGATGCCGAACATGGAGCTGACTTCAAAGCCTTTCAGGCCGGCTTCGGCGGCGGTCGGGACGTCGGGCATCGTGCTGACGCGGTCTTTCGATGCGACGGCCAGGGCGCGCAGTTTGCCGGACGCGATGAAGCCCTGCGCAGCCGGGGCGGTTTCGATCATGCTCAGGACTTGTCCGCCGACCAGGTCGGTCATGGCGGGGCCGCTGCCCTTGTACGGGACGTGCAGCATGTCGATGCCGGCCATCTTCTTGAACATTTCACCGGCCAGGTGCTGCGGCGATCCGCTGCCTGACGATGCGAAGGTCAGCGAGCCGGGCTGCTTCTTGGCCAGGGCGATGAGCTCGGTCAGGTTCTGTGCCTTGACGGTCGGGTTGACGACGAACACCAGCGGCACGGAGCCGACGATGCCGACTGGCGTAAAGCTTTTTTCCAGGTCGTAGCTGACCGTCTTGGCGAACAGGGTTGCGTTGATGGCATGGCTGGTCAGCGCGCCCATCAGCAACGTGTAGCCGTCGGGTGCCGCGGTGGCGACGGCCGCGGCGCCGATGTTGCCGGTGGCGCCGGCACGGTTGTCAACGACCACTTGTTGATTCAGCGCGGCCGACAGCTTCTGCGCAATGACACGGCCGATCACGTCGGTGGCGCCCCCTGGGGGATAGGGCACGACCAGGCGAATGGGCTTGCTGGGATAGTCGTCCGCAGCGTGGGCAAGAAGGGGAGCGCCGGCTACGCCAGCCACCGCAAGCGCGAGCAACAGGTGGCGACGCAGGGGATTGAGGGCACGGGGGGAGGATGTACAGAGCTTCACGCGTCGATCTCCAGGCATTTTTATAAGTAAGGGGTCAGGCCCCTCTTGTGACCGACTATAGAAGCGGGTAGCATCATCGTCAAGAATATTATTGATAATTAAATCGACATGACTTCACAGCCTAAAAAGCCTGGCACTACCCCCTCCAATGGCCACTCCACGACCCCCGAGATGTCCCAGGAAGGTATGTCGAAGGGGCTCACCAATTACGGGGACCGCGGCTTTTCGCTGTTCCTGCGCAAGGCTTTCATCAAGGGCGCGGGCTACACCGACAGCGCCCTGACGCGGCCGGTCATCGGCATCGTCAACACGGGCAGTGCCTATAACCCCTGTCACGGCAATGCGCCGCAGCTGATCGAAGCGGTCAAGCGCGGCATCATGCTGGCAGGCGGTCTGCCCATGGACTTTCCGACGATCTCGATCCACGAAAGCTTTTCCGCGCCGACCAGCATGTATCTGCGCAACCTGATGTCGATGGACACCGAAGAAATGGTCCGCGCCCAGCCGATGGACGCGGTGGTGCTGATCGGCGGTTGCGACAAGACGGTGCCCGCGCAGTTGATGGGCGCGGCGTCGGCCGGCATCCCGGCGATCCAGCTGGTCACGGGCGCGATGCTGACGGGTTCGCACCGGTCGGAACGGGTTGGCGCCTGCACCGACTGCCGCCGCTACTGGGCCTACTACCGCGCGGACCAGATCGATGACCAGGAAATTGCGGACGTCAACAATCAGCTGGTGGCCAGTGTGGGCACCTGTTCCGTCATGGGCACGGCCAGCACGATGGCGTGTATTGCCGAAGCGCTGGGCATGATGGTGCCGGGCGGTGCGTCGGCCCCCGCCGTGACGGCCGACCGTATCCGTATCGCCGAGCAGACCGGTACGCTGGCCGTGCAAATGAGCAAGGACCGCCTGACCATCGACAAGGTGCTGACGGCCGAAGCGTTTGAAAACGCCATGCGGGTGCTGCTCGCGATTGGCGGTTCGACCAACGGCATCATCCACCTGACCGCGATTGCGGGCCGCATGGGCTTTGAAGTGGACCTGGAAGCGCTGGACCGCTTTGGCGCCGAAACGCCTGTGCTGGTGGACCTGAAGCCGTCGGGCCAGCATTACATGGAAGACTTCCACAAGGCCGGTGGCATGATCACGCTGCTGCGCGAACTGAAGCCGCTGCTGCATCTGAACGCGATGACCGTCACGGGCCGCACGCTGGGCGAAGAGCTCGACGCCGCCAGTGCGCCGTTCAAGCAGGACGTGGTCCGTCCGTTCAACAACCCGATCTACCCGCAGGGCGGCATTGCCGTGCTGCGTGGCAATCTGGCCCCGGGCGGCGCGATCATCAAGCAGTCGGCCGCCGCGCCTGAATTGATGGAACACGAAGGCCGCGCGGTGGTGTTCGAAGACGCCGAAGACATGGTCACCCGCCTGGATGATCCGGATCTGGATGTGAACGCCGACGACGTGCTGGTGCTCAAGCGCATCGGCCCCAAGGGCGCACCGGGCATGCCCGAGGCCGGCTACATTCCGATCCCGATGAAGCTGGCGCGCGCTGGCGTGAAAGACATGGTCCGCATTTCCGATGGCCGGATGAGCGGCACGGCGGCCGGCACCATCGTGCTGCACGTCACGCCGGAAGCGGCCGTGGGCGGCCCGCTGGCCTATGTGCAGAATGGCGACCGCATTCGCCTGAGCGTCAAGAATCGCGAGATCGCGCTGCTGGTGTCGGCCGAAGAATTGGCCGAACGGGCGCGCGTGGCGCCGGTGGTCGAACCGACGGCGGACCGTGGTTATCGCAAGCTGTTCCTGACCACGGTGACGCAGGCCGACGAAGGGGTCGACTTCGATTTCTTGCGCGCTGCGACCATGACCGGTACCGTCCCACGAACCAAGTAATCTGACGGCCCGATCTTGCCTGTCTGCACAGCCCCTGCCATGGACACAGCCCTGCTTCACGCACCCGATGCGGTCATTCTTGACGACACGACAGCCGACCCGGTGGCGCGGGTCGTTGCCGCGTTGGAAGAAGACATCGTGCTGGGCGTCCTCAACCCGCGCGAACGATTGATCGAAGACGATCTGATGCATCGTTTCGGCATCAAGCGGCATGTGGTGCGCGAGGTGCTGGCCATGTTGGATCGCCTGGGCCTGACCGAGCGGCGGCGCAATATCGGATCCCTGGTGCGGTCGTTCACGCCCAAGGAAGTGTCCGAGCTGTATCAGTTGCGGGCCTTGCTGGAAACGCAGGCGGCCAGCCTGATTCCGCAGTCGCCCGATCCGGATGCCTTGAACGAACTGATCGAGATCCAGGAAGCGCACGACGCCGCGGTGCAGGCCAACGATCCGCGGCGTGTGTTTCGCGCCAACGTGCGTTTCCACCAGGCCCTGTTTGGGCTGACCGGCAACGTCGTGCTGCAGCGGGCGATCGCCGAATATGCGCGGCAGACCCACCCGATCCGCTTCAGTTCGCTGGTGTCGCCCGACTACCGGCAAAAGGCCTGCCGCGAACACTGGCAGATGATCGCGGCCCTGAAGGCAGGGGACCGGGATGCCCTGGTCACCCTGTGCCGCGAGCACCTCCTGCCGTCGCGCGACGCCTACCTGAGCGCCAACCAGCACCGCTTCAGCCAGCCATGAAGGCGGTGCCGATCCGTTGACATCGGCGTGTAAGATAGCTTCGGGCACAACAATAATGATCGACAGGCCCGGGTCATCGAAGTCGATAAGGAGACGGTGTGTCGACGGCTATCAGGATATTCCAGGGCAGGTTCGGCCGTGTCGCATTGCTCGACATGGACAAGCCGCTCGTCACGCATGCGCACCATCATTGCCATGTGCTGATCAAGGCAAGCGGCGCCGACACGGCCTTCCGGGTGCGGGACCGGATCACGCCGCTGACCGACGACACCGCGGTGCTCGTCAACGCCTGGGAGTCGCATTCGTATGAACACCCCGGCGCCCTGGCGCCGCCCACGGTGATCCTTGCGCTGTATGTCGAGCCGGCGTGGCTGGGGGAAATCCAGCGGCATCTGTCAGTCGCGGCGCATCCGCAGTTCTTTCCCAATCCCTGTGTCGAGATTTCGGCGCGGATCCGCAAGCTGGCCGACGACCTGGCCATGGAAATGCTGTACGCCGACGACATTCCGGCCGAGCGGCTTGAAACCGTGCTGTTCGACCTGATGATCGCGGTGATCGATCCGTTTTCGGAATGGCGCAACATGCGCCATTTGCTGCATGCGCAAAGCGCCATCGGCGGCGATCCGCGCATCCGCAAGGCCATTGGCTACATGCGCCAGAACCTGGGCGCCGAATTTGACATGGACCGCGTGGCGATGCACAGCGGGTTATCGCGCGCGCATTTCTTTACGCTGTTCCGGCGCTGCACGCGCCTGACGCCCAATGTCTACAGCAACGTGCTGCGCATGGAAGCGGCGATCACCGACCTGACGCACACGCGCCAGCCGCTGGCCGACATCTCGTCGCGACTGGGCTTTTCGGCGCCGAGCCACTTCACGCGGTTCTTCCGCCAGCACATCGGCAGCGCGCCGACGGACTTCCGGCGCGTGGTGCAGCATTACGAAAAACAGACTCAAGGGTAAGTGGCCGGATTCCTCGGTAAGGCCTTTCGTCCTCCTGCTGCCTAGACTGCGTCCATCGACATGAAGACCGATGGCGCCGCTGAGGCGACCGTCGGCGGGACAGAGAGACGTGAAAGCAGAACAGGACGCGGGCGCGCACGCCCACGTCGGTCAAAGGATGCCCCGCGTTGAAGACGACGCGCTGCTGACAGGCCGCGGCCGCTTTGCCGACGACCTGGGCGCCCGGCCCGGCACCTTGCACGCCGCCGTGCTGCGTTCGCCCCACGCCCATGCCCGGGTGCTGGCGGTCGATGCCGCACCGGCGCTGGCCTGGCCCGGCGTGCGCGCCGTATTGACCGGCGCGGACGTCAAGGCGTGGACCCGGCCTTTCGTGGTCGGCGTCAAAAGCCCCATGGAACATTACTGCCTGGCCGTGGACACCGTGCGCTACGTGGGCGAACCGGTGGCCGTGGTGATGGCTGAGACGCGGGCGCTGGCCGAAGACGCGCTGGATGCCATCGTCGTCACTTACGAGGCCTTGCCGGCGGTGGTGGACGTGGAAGACGCCATCGCGGCCGACGCAGCCCTGCTGCATCCGGCTGTGGGCAGCAATGTTCCTAGCGACCGCCACTTTTCCTACGGTGATCCGGACGGCACCTTCGCAACGGCGCCGCATCGGGTCGGGCTGACCGTCCAATACCCCCGCAATTCCTGCACGCCCATCGAGTGCTACGTGGTGCTGGCCGAGTTCATGCCAGGCGATGAAGGCTATGAGGCCACGTCGAATTTCCAGGGGCCGTTTTCGTTGCACACCGTGATGGCGCTGGCGCTGCAGATTCCGGCGGCGCGCCTGCGCTTGCGCACGCCGCCCGATTCGGGCGGCAGCTTCGGCGTCAAGCAGGGCGTATTCCCGTACATCGTGATGATGTGCCTGGCGGCCCGCAAGGCAGGGGCCCCGGTCAAGTGGGTGGAAGACCGGCTGGAGCATCTGGTGGCGGCCACGTCGGCCACGGGCCGCGTGTCGACGATCCAGGCAGCCGTGGAAGACGATGGCCGCATCCTGGCGCTGGACTTTGATCAGTTCGATGACGTGGGCGGCTACCTGCGTGCGCCGGAGCCGGCCACCTTCTATCGCATGCATGGCTGCCTGACCGGGGCCTACACGATCCCCAATCTGCGGGTGCGCAATCGTGTCGTAATGACCAACAAAACGCCCGCCGGACTGGTGCGCGGCTTTGGCGGGCCGCAGGTGTATTTCGCGCTGGAACGCCTGATGCAGCGGATCGCCGTGGAGCTGGGGCTGGATCCGCTGGACGTGTATCGCCGCAACTTCATTCAGCCCGATGCGTTTCCGTATCGCGCGGCGGCAGGCGCGCTGCTGGATTCCGGCAACTATCCCCTGGGACTGTCCTTGGCGGCGGACCAGGGCGGGCTGGCCGAACTGATCGAGCGGCGTGACACGGCGCGGCGGGCAGGGCGGCTGTATGGCATCGGATATGCGGCGATTGTCGAGCCGTCGATTTCCAACATGGGCTATATCTCGACGGCGTTGACGCCGGAACAGCGCGCCAAGGCGGGTCCCAAGAACGGGGCGATCGCGTCGGCCACGGTGTCCATCGATCTGCTGGGCGGCGTGACCGCACTGATCGACTCGACGCCGCAAGGGCAGGGGCATCGCACGGCGGCCGCGCAGGTGGTGGCCGACGTGTTCGGATTGCGGCCTGCCGACATTACCGTCAATGCCGAATTCGACAGCCAGAAAGATGCGTGGTCGGTGGCGGCGGGCAACTATTCCAGCCGCTTTGCCGGCGCGGTCGCGGGCACGCTGCACCTGGCGGCGGTCAAGCTGCGTGACAAGCTGGCATCGATTGCCGCGCCCTTGCTGGCGTGCGAACCGGCCGCCGTGTGCTTTGCCGGCGGGCAGGTGTTTGCAGGGCCCACGCCCGAGCGCACGCTGCCGTTCGCGCGGCTGGCCGCGGGTCCGCATTGGGCCCCCGCACTGCTTCCGCACGGCGTGGAAGTGGGGCTGCGCGAGACAGTGTTCTGGACGCCTGAACAGCTTGAAGCGCCGACCGATGACGACCGGGTCAACACATCGGCGGCCTACGGTTTTGCGTTCGACATCTGCGCCGTGGAAGTGGATCCCGACACCGGCCGGGTGCGCATCGATCGCTACGTGACCTGTCATGACGCCGGCACCTTGCTGAACCCGGCCCTGGCCGACGGGCAGATCCGCGGGGCTTTTGCACAGGGGCTGGGCGCGGCATTGATGGAAGAGTTCGCCTATGGCGGCGACGGCAGTTTCCAGTCCGGGACCTTTGCGGATTACCTGGTGCCGACGGCATGCGAAGTGCCCGAGCCGGTCATCGTGCACATGTCGACGCCATCACCCTTCACGCCCTTGGGCGCGAAGGGGCTGGGGGAGGGCAACAACATGAGCACGCCGGTATGCATCGCCAATGCCGTGGCCGATGCGCTGGGCGTGGCCAATGTCGTGCTGCCGCTGACGCCGTCGAAGGTGATGGCGTTGATGGGCATGGATGAAACGCCGCCGCGTGCCGGGAGCCCGGGCGGGTCTGCGCGTCGGGATGCCGACACGGTGCACGGGGCCGGCGCAGCGGTCCACGCGTCGAACGGCGCGCCCGCTGCGGTGGCGGCCGGGGTGGGCGGCGGTGCGATGAATCTGGCGACCGGCACCCGGGCAGGGGACCATGCCAACGCAGGCAAGGGCAAGGCAGGCAAAGGACTCAGCGCGCAGGGCAGTGTGGAACTGGCCGCGACGCCCGAAGCAATTTTCGCGGTGCTGCTGGATCCGGTTGCCCTGGCCAAGGTGATCCCGGGATGCCACGCCCTGGAAAGCACCGGCGAGAACCAGTACCGCGCCGATGTGACCTTGGGTGTCGGCATGGTCAAGGCCCGGTATGCGGCCGAGATCAGCCTGTCTGAACTCGACCCGCCGCATCGGCTGCGGCTGGCCGGGGCCGGAACGTCGTCATTGGGAACGGCCAGCGGCAGCGGCAGCGTGGAGCTGACGCCGTCGGGCGCCGGAACGCGATTGAGCTACGACTACCACGCCGATGTCAGCGGCAAGGTCGCGGCGGTCGGCGGCCGGATGCTGGAAGGCGCGGCCAAGATCGTGCTGAAGCAATTGTTCGAACAATTGGGCAAACAGGCGGAAAGTCGGTCTGGCACCCAGGTCGGCGCATCGTTCGATGCGCGGGTTGCCGACGGCACGACTGCCGCGTCGGGCCGCGGAATCCACAGTGCCAATCCGGGGCCGGGTCAGGCCGCATCGGCGTCGATGGCGGACGGTCCCTCGTTCTGGCGTCGCATGGTTGGCCGCCTGTTTGGTGGAGACGTGTCATGAAGCCCGGTCTTTACGATTACTACCGCTGCGACACCGTCGACGAAGTGCTGGAACTGCTGGACCAGCATGGCGACGATGCCCGCATCCTGGCCGGCGGGCAGTCCTTGATGGCCGCGCTGAACATGCGTCTTGCGCAACCCAAGGTGGTCGTGGACATCTCGCGCATCGCGCCGCTGGCCTATGCGCGGATCGTCAACGATGCGCTGGTGATCGGTGCGTCGGCCACCCAAGCCAGCGTGGAATGGCGGCCGACGCTCGGCGACGAAGTGCCGTTGCTCAAGCGCGCCTTTCCGTATATCTCGCATTTCCAGATCCGCAATCGCGGCACCGTGTGCGGGTCGATCGCGCATGCCGACCCGAGTGCGGAACTGCCTGTGGTGCTCCTGGCACTGGGCGGGCGCGTGGGCCTGCGGTCGCGCCAGGGGCGCCGCGATCTGTCGGCCGATGACTTTGCCCAGGGCATGTTGATGACCGCGCGCCGGCCCGACGAACTGGTGGAAGACGTGAGCTACCCGGTGCACCGCGCCGGCACGGGCTACGCCTTTGCCGAGATGGCGCAGCGCCACGGCGACTTTGCCATCGCGGCGCTGGCGGCCTGCGTGGATGCCGACGGTATCCGGCTGGCGGTGGGCGGCGTGTCGGATCGTCCACGTCTGCTCAATATTGAGCGGCTGTCAGGTTCGGCACTGGATGACGCCCTCAACGACTTTGCATGGAGCCTGGAGGCCCAGGACGATCAGCATGCCAGTGCGCAGTATCGGCGGCACCTGGTGCGCCGCCTTGGACGCCGTGTGATTGAGGAGGCAAGCGCATGAAAGCACTTGAGCAACGCAGCCGGACGACGATTTCGATCCAGCTGAATGGGCGGCCGCGCAGTGGCGGGTGCGACAACCGCACGTCACTGGCGGACTTCTTGCGGCATGAATTGGGCGCGACGGGTACGCATGTGGGCTGCGAGCACGGCGTGTGCGGCGCCTGCACAGTGCGGGTCGATGGCGTGGCGGTGCGTGCCTGCATGATGCTGGCCGCGCAGGCCGAGGGCAGCCGCATCGATACGGTGGAGGGACTGGCCCGGGTCGAGGCGGGCGCGCCGCCGGCCGTCATTGGATCCGCCGCCCCATCGGCCAAGGCCCCCACGCTCGGCGACCTGCAGCAGGCCTTCAAGCGGCATCACGCCTTGCAATGCGGTTTCTGCACGGCGGGGATCCTGATGTCGTGCAGCGACTTTCTTGAACGCCGCCCGGACCCGTCCGAAACCGAAGTGCGCGAGATGCTGTCGGGCCATCTGTGCCGCTGCACCGGCTACACCAACATTGTGATGGCCGTGCTGGATGTCGCGTCATCGCGGCGTGCCAACGCGCCTGCCGAACACGAGGGCAACCATGCTTGATCTGGGCCGCACATTCCTCCAAAGCGTCGAGCGCAGTCCCGTTGCGCTGGCGATCGTCGATGGCGACATCCGGCTGACTTACGCGCAGTGGTTTGACAAGGTGTGCCATGTCGCGGGTGGGCTGGCCGCACTGGGACTGGGGCGGGGCGACCATCTGCTGTTGGTGCTGCAAAACCGCTGGGAGATGGCTACGCTGCACTGGGCCTGCCAGTTTCTGGGGGTGGTGGCCACGCCGCTGAACTGGCGCGCCAAGCCGGATGAAGTCGAATACTGCGCGGTGGATTCGGGGGCCAGAGCCATCGTGTTCGAAGCGGTCAGCGCCGACGCGGTGGCGGGGTCGGAAAGGGCGCAGCAGATGGCGCGGATCGGGGTGGGCGAGGCATCCACGCCGCAAGCACTGCCCACCGGCGCCACCACGTCCTTCAGCGATCTGCTGACGGCGCCGCCCCTGGACCGCGACAACCCGCCGCTGTCCGGCGGGCCGGAAGACATCTCGCTCATGCTGTACACGTCGGGCACGACCGGCAAACCCAAGGGCGTGCCGCGCCGCCATCGCCAGGAACGCGCGGCCGCGCTGGCGCACGTGGCGCAGAACAGCTACCGGCGCGGCGAGCGCACCCTGGGCGTCATGCCGCTGTATCACACCATGGGCGTGCGGTCCTTGCTGGCGATGGCGATGGTGGATGGCCTGTTCGTGTGCGTGCCGCGTTATGACTCCGCCGCGGTGCTGCGGCTGATCGCCAGCGAACGCATCACCAACCTGTACCTGGTCCCGACCCTGTACCACGACATGCTGGCGCACCCGACCTTTGCGCAGACCGACGTGACGTCGGTGACCAAGATCGGCTTTGCCGGCGCGCCCATGCACGATGCCTTGCTCAAGCGCATTGACGCCGCCTTCAAGCCCGAGTTGTTCGTCAATCACTACGGATCGTCCGAGGTCTATACCTGCACGATCAATCAGGATGCCGTCGCCAAGCCGGGCTGCGCGGGACGCGCGGGCATCAACACGCGGATCGGCGTCGTGCCTCTGGACGCCACCACGCCCCACCCGCGCATCGCGGCCGGGCAGGAAGGGCAGATCATTGCCGATCTGGCGGGCGACGAGGCTTTCGATGGTTACTGGAACCGTCCCGATGCGGATGCCAAGTCGCTCAAAGGCGGCTGGTACTTCACCGGCGACACGGGGTATGTGGACGCCGATGGCGACCTGTTCGTGACCGGCCGCGTCGACGACATGATCATCTCGGGCGGTGAAAACATTTCGCCGGTCGACATTGAATCGGTCCTGTCTCTGCACCCTGGTGTCGATGAAGTTGCGGTTGCAGGCCTGCCCGATGAACGCTGGGGACAGCGGGTCGTGGCCTTCGTCAAACGGCATGCGACGGCGGGTACGGGCAGCCAAGGCAGCCACACCGCAGCCCCGGTCGATGCCGCCCTTTTGGACGCGTGGTGCCGCACGTCCGACCTCGTCAATTTCAAACGGCCTCGCGACTATGTGTTCGTGCAGGCCATACCCAAGTCGCCCGTCGGCAAAGTGCTGCGGCGTTGCCTGGTGGCCGGCGACTATGAACCGGAACCATCCCTTTCCAAGGAGCAAGACAGTGTCTGACCTCACACACCCCGCGCAGTCGCTGCTGGACGATCTTTCAGGCTTTCGGGTGGAGGTGGATGCCGCGCGCGAACGTGCCGACATCGTGCTCGACCGCGCGCCGCTCAACGTCATCACCATGCCGCAGCGCGATCAGTTGCGCCTGGTCTTCGAAGCGCTGGATGCCGACCCGCGCGTGCGCGTGATCGTGCTGCGCAGCACCGGCGAACATTTTTCCAGCGGCGGCGACATCAAGGGCTTCATGGAAGCCACGCCCGAAAAGGTATCGGCGCTGGCCTGGAATGTGGCGGCGCCGTTCCGCTGCAGCAAGCCGGTGATCGCGGCCAATCGCGGCTACTGCTTTGGCGTGGGCTTCGAAATTTCACTGGCCTGCGACTTCCGGATCGTGACCGACACCACCTTGTACGCGCTGCCCGAACAGAAGCTGGGACAGATCCCGGGATCGGGCGGGTCGGCTCGGCTGCAGAAGATGGTTGGCGTGGGCCGCACCAAGGACATCGTGATGCGGTCGCGCCGCATTCCCGGACCGCAGGCCTACGACTGGGGCATTGCGGTGGACTGCGTGGCCGATGCCGACCTGGAAAAGGCCACCGACGCGCTGGTCGAAGAACTGCGCGCCTTTTCGCCGCTGGCGCAGCGCACGGCCAAGAAACTGCTGAACGACACCGAAGATGCGCCCCTGTCGATCGCGATCGAACTGGAAGGCCATTGCTATTCGCGACTGCGCAGTTCCGACGATTTCCGGGAAGGGGTCGAAGCCTTTCACGGCAAACGCAAACCGGCATTCAAGGGCAGTTGAACCGGGGCCTGCCTTGCTGCCCACCCACGACATGAGCCCGGACACCGGGTCGATTCAGGAGACTTGCCATGAAGACGCTACAAAGAACCGCCGTCGCCGCACTCTGGTCCGCAGGCTTGCTGGGCGCGGTTGCGCCGGCGGTCCAGGCGCAAACCGGCCCGCTGCGCATTGGTGTCGTCACGCCGCTGTCGGGCACCTATGCCCCGATCGGCGCGCAGGTAAAGATGGGGCTGGAACTTGCGCTGACCGAGATCAATGCGGGCGGCGGCATCATGGGCCGCAAGGTCGAATTGCTGTATGAAGACGAAGAAGCCAATCCGCAGGTCGCGGTGCAGAAGGCCGAAAAGCTCTTCCAGCAGTCCAAGGTGGATTTCCTGACCGGCACCGTGAATTCGGGATCGACCCTGGCGGTGGGACAGGTTGCGGAACGCAACGATAAGTTGATTGCGACCACGGTGTCCTTTTCGGATGCGATCACCGGCGACAAGTGTTCGCCCAATGTGTTTCGCGTGAACGCCAAGGCCGGGCAGCAGTCGGTGGCGCTGGCCGAATGGCTGGCCAAAGACAAGCCGGGGGCGTCGCTGTTCCTGCTTGGCCCCGATTATGAAATGGGCCGCAGCACGGTGGCCGCGTTCAAGGATGCCGCCACGCAGCGCGGCATCAAGGCCAATGGGGAACTGTTCGCGCCGCTGGACAGCAAGGACTACTCGAGCTACTTCGGGCAGATCCGCGCGGCGCGTCCGCAGGTGTTCTACACGTCCACCGCGGGCAACGACACGGTGCGTCTGTTCAGCCAGCTGGCCGAATACGGCATCAACAAGAACATCACGATGATCGGCGTGTCGGGCGCCATCACGGCGCAGAACATCAAGGCCATCGGCAAGAACGCCGAAGGCTTCGTGACCGGCGTGGGCTACACGCCCGAGATCGACAACCCGCAGAACAAACGTTTCGTGGCCGACTTCGTGAAGGCCAACAAGATTGCGCCGGACCTGTACGGCGCCGATTCGTATGGCGTCCTGTACTTCTACAAGGCCGCTGTCGAAAAGGCCAAGTCCACCGAAACCGCCAAGGTGCGGACCGCCATGGAAGGCCTGAAATGGACCACGCCGCAGGGCGAAAAGACCATGCGCGCGGCCGACCACCAGGCCATCCAGGACATGTACGCCGTCCGGATCGCCAATGGCGACTTCACCATCATCAGCAAGGTGCAGGGCGACAAGGCCATTGGCCCCAGCACCTGCAAGCGCTGGTGAGCCGAACCGCCGTCATGATCAAGGAATCGACATGAGCGCCTGGCTCGAAAGTCTGCAGTTCGTCTATGCGCCGCAGGTCGTCAACGGCCTGTCGCTTGGGGTGGCCGTCATTCTGATGGCGCTGGGCCTGACCATCATCTTCGGTCTGCTTGACGTCATCAACATGGCGCACGGCGAGTTCTATGCGCTCGGCGCGTACCTGGGCACGTCCTTGCTGCTGACCGGGCTGAGCTTCTGGATCGTGCTGGTCCTGGTGCCGCTGGTGATGCTGCCGGTGGGATACGCGACCGAACGCCTGCTGATCCAGCGGGTGTTCCATCACAAGGATCGGCACATCCTGACCTTGCTGCTGACCTTCGGCATGGCGATCGTGCTGGAAGACGTGTTCAAGCTGATCTACGGCCCGAACCCGCTCAAGCCTGAATCGCCCATCCAGGGCGCCACCGAACTGCTGGGCATGATGTTCCCGACCTACCGCCTGTTCCTGATGGCGGTGGGCCTGGTGATCGTGGCCGGCGTGTGGTGGGTGGTGTATCGGACCCGGCTGGGCGCCATCGTGCGCGCCGCGGCGTATGACCGGCACATGTCGGCGTCGCTGGGCGTTCCGGTGCTGCGGGTGTATGCCGGCACGTTTGCGTTCGGCGTGGCCCTGGCCGGCTTGGCCGGGGTGCTGCTGGCGCCGGTGTATTCGGTGTTTCCGACCATGGGCAAGGACTTCATCCTGATGGCGTTTTCGGTGGTGATCGTGGGGGGCCTGGGCAGCATCAAGGGCGCCATCGTGGCGGGCCTGCTGCTGACGCAGGTGCAGGCCTTGTCCAGCCTGTATATCTCGCCGGTGTGGTCCGACCCGCTGGTGTTCGGGATCATGGTGCTGGTGCTGATGTTCCGTCCGCAAGGCTTGTTCGGGAGGCTCGGTCATGGTTGATCCAACGATTCCTGCGCCGCGACGGCGCGCGGGGCTGGCCACCGCCTTTGTCGTGCTCGCGCTGCTGGCGGCATTGGCCGCCTGGTGGACGGGTGACACCTTCTATCTGCGCCTGGCGACCGAAGCCCTGATCTTTGGCGGGCTGGCCATGGCGGTGGACCTGCTGCTGGGCATTGCCGGTCTGTTGTCGCTGGGCCAGGCCTTGTTCTTCGGTTTCGGTGCGTACCTGTCGGGCTTGTTGCTGCGCGATGCGGGGCTGTCGTTCTGGAGCGTGCTTGCCATTGCCACGGTGGCGGGCGCCGCCGTGGGGCTGGTATCGGGCGTGATCGCCATCCGGGCCCGCGGCGTGTACTTTGCGCTGATCATGTTCGGGCTGGCGCAGATCGCCGCCAAGGCGGTCTACAACGTGCAGGCACTGGGCGCGTCCGACGGCTTGATGGGTGTGCCGGTGGTGCGCATCGGCGTGGGGCCGTATTCGGTGTCGGCGTCCGATCCGCTCAGCTTCTTTCTGGTGGTGCTGGTCGTGATCATGCTGATGTACGCCTTGCTGGCCTACCTGCTCGACACCCCCTTCGGACGCAACATGCAGGCGCTGCGGGCGAACCCCTTGCGCCTGTCCTTCCTCGGCTTCGACCCCTGGCGCTACAAGCTGGCGGCCTTCGTGCTGGCGGCGACCATTGCGTCAGTCGCCGGTGCGCTGTACCCCATGCTGCGCGGCTTTGCGTCGCCCGAACTGCTGTACTTCCAGACCTCGGGCAATGCCGTCATTACCGTGGTGCTGGGTGGCGTCGGCACACTGATCGGCGCCCTGTATGGCAGCGTGATCCTGTTTGGCCTCAAGTCGGTGGTGGGCACGTATACCGAACATCATTTGATTGTGATCGGTCTGCTGTTCATGGCCGCCGTCATCTTTTTCCCATCGGGGCTGGTGGGCGCGTTAAGGAAGAAAAAATGACCCTGAGCCCAACGGCGGCGTCGTCCCAACCTCTGCTGGATGTGCGCGGACTGAGCGTCCGGTTTGGCGCATTGCGGGCGGTGGACGACGTCAGCATGCAGGTGGTCCGCGGCGGCATCACATCGCTTATCGGACCCAACGGCGCCGGCAAGAGCACGCTGTTCAACCTGATCAGCGGCGCCTTGCGTCCCACTGCGGGCACGGTGCTGTTCGATGGTGTCGACGTGACCGGCTGGAGTCCGCACAAGCTGCTGCGCGCGGGCCTGGCGCGGTCCTTCCAGATCACCAATCTGTTCGTGGATCTGACCGTGCGTGAAAACTTGCGGCTGGCGGCGCAGGTGCTGGAAAGCGGCTGGCTGGCCTTGCGTCCGCTGGCGGCGTCCCATCTCGCCCTGGCCCGGGCCGATGAACTGCTGGAAGAATTCGCATTGCAGGCCAGGGCCAATGACCTGGCCGGGGCCCTGTCCCACGGCGAGCAGCGGCGGCTTGAAATCGCGGTCGCGCTGGCCTGCCGGCCGCGCCTGTTGCTGCTGGACGAGCCCACGCAGGGCATGTCGCATGCCGATACGGCCGACACCGCGGCCCTGATCAAGCGGCTGGCCGGCGGCGTGTCCATCGTGCTGGTCGAGCACGACGTGGGGCTGGTCATGGACGTGTCCGACCATGTGGTAGTGCTGACCCAGGGCCGGAAACTGGCCGAGGGCCCGCCGCGCACGGTGCGCGCCGACCCCCGCGTGCAGGCCGCGTATTTTGGCGAAGCCGCCACGACCCCAACTGCGGAGGCGACCCATGCTTGAATTGAACGACGTGCACGTGCATTACGGCCTGGGTCATGTGCTGCAAGGCCTGAGCATCCGGGTGGGGCCGGGCGAAGTGGTCGGCCTGTTCGGCCGCAACGGGGTGGGCAAGACAACCACCATCAAGGCGGTGGCCGGATGGCTGCCACTGACCGGGGGCGATATCCAGTTCGACGGCCAGCGCCTGTCCGGCCTGTCGGCCGACAAGGTGTGCCGGCTAGGCGTCGGCCTGGTGCCCGAAGACCGGCGGATCTTTCCCGGCCTCAGCACCCAGGAAAACCTGGAGATGGGCTTCATGCAGGGCCCCCGGCTCAAGCGCGCCGAGGAACAGTCGCGTCTGAACGACATCTACGCCCGTTTTCCCAGGCTGGCCGAACGGCGGGCGCAGGCCGGCACCACGCTGTCGGGGGGCGAACAGCAAATGCTGGCGGTGGCCCGCGTGCTGCTGGGCAAGCCGCGCCTGCTGCTGATCGACGAACCCACCGAAGGCCTGGCGCCCATGGTGGTCGACGAGCTGTTTTCGGTCATGCGCCAAGTCAAGGAACAGGGCCAGTCGATTCTGCTGGTCGAACAGAACGTGTCGCGTGCGCTGACCCTGTGCGACCGCTTCTACGCCCTGGAACGGGGCAGGGTGGTGGCCGAAGGACGCACGTCCGTCCCGGGCGATGTGGACGCCCTGATGCGGGCGATCGCGGTGTAGCGGGCGGTTCAGAAAGCCGGAACAGGGGATTCAGCCTGGTGTCAGCAGGCCGTGCGTCGCGCAAATCCGTGTCGATTTCGCCGCAACGCACGGCCTGCTGCGCTTAAGCGGGCGTCCTCGCGGTTATGATTCCGAACTGTTCCGGATGCCCCTACCTCTAGCGGCGACGGTATCGAGGTAGTGAATGTCCCAGCAGCCCCCCCAGGAAGTCGCCGCCGCGGCCCTCAGCAACTCCAGCGTACGGTTGAAGCGGCAGCACGAACTCGCCGTCGACTTCGCGATCGGGGCGCTGAAAACCCGGGACATCCGGCGGGTGATCGACGAGGCCTGCCGCGTCGTCGCCCTGGGCCTGAACGCGCGCTTCGTCAAGGTGCTGCGCTACCGCCACGACACTGGCACCTTGCTGCTGGAAGCGGGCACCGGCTGGGCCCAGGATGAAATCGGCACGGCAGTGCTGTCCGCCGACGACGCCAGTCCCGCCGGGCACGCGTATGTCAGCGGCCGCCCCGTCATTTCGAACCATCTGGGCGGCGAACACCGCTTCCGCACCCCCGAATTGCTGGCCCGCTACGGCATCAAACGCGCCGTCAACGTGCCGATCCGCGGCGTGCCCGAATCGTACGGCGTGCTGGAAGCCGACAGTCCCGACGACGAGGATTTCTCGGAAACCGATCTGGTTTTCCTGGAAGCCGTGGCGAACGTCATCTCCATGACACGCGAGCGTGTCGTGGCCGAAGCGGACGAAAAACACCGCTACGACCATTTTTCCGAGACGGTCCTGAACGCCAGCACGGACTGCATCATGGTGGCGACCGCCGACGGTGCCCTGGAATTCATGAACCGGTACGGCGTGACGCAGCTTGAAATCGCCGATTTCGAGGCGGTCAAGGGCCGTTCCTACCTGTCGTTCTGGGACGCCGACGACGTAGAAAAGGCGCAGGCCGCCTTCCACCAGGCACTGGAAGGCGTCGCCAGCCGCTTCGAGGGCATGTGCCCGACCGAAACCGGGGTGGCCAAGTGGTGGGATGTGTCCATTTCGCCCATTCGCGATGACCATGACGCCATTGCGCGGGTCGTGTCGGTGGCGCGGGACGTGACGGAACGGCATGCGCACGAAGAACAGCTGAACGCGCTGGTCTCGATGCAGGAAAACAAGCTGTACAGCTCTGAACTGATGATGAAGGAAGTGCATCATCGGGTGCGCAACAGCCTGCAGCTGGTGCAGACCCTGCTGGCGCTGCAGGGTGACCTGAGCGGTGACGCGACCGTGTCGGCCCACTTGCAGGTGGCGGCGACCCGGGTCATGACCGTGGGGTCGGTGCACCAGCGGCTGTACGAAGAAAGCGGTGTGGAGGCGACCAACGCGGGCGCCTACCTGAGCGGGCTGATCGGCGATCTGCAGGTGCTGTCGTCCGACCGTCAGATCGTGTTCGCCTCGCCCACCATTACCGTGCCGGCGCGGCGGCTGGCGCCGCTGGGGCTGGTCACCGCCGAACTCGTCACCAACGCCCTGAAATACGGCAAGGGCGAAGTGCGGGTCTTCCTGGAAGAAAGCGGCGACGGCCTGAAGCTGACGGTGGAAGACGACGGCGCGGGATTCCCGGACGCCTTCCCCAAGCCACAGGGTACGGGGCTGGGAATGCGGCTGGTCAACACCTATGCGGGCCGCGGCAAGAACGCGATCACGGTGGACCGGACGGTGCCGTTCAGCCGGATCGTGGTGCTGTTCAAGACGACCTGAGCCGTCTTGACGCTCAGTTGCCCGCGAAGACCGGCTTGCGTTTCTGCGCGAACGCCGTAATCCCCTCCAGATAGTCCGCGGAATACCCCAGTTCCCGTTGCAGGTCGCGTTCCAGGTCGAATTGCTGGCCGAGCGTCTGGTCGGACGAGGCCAGCAAGGCGCGTTTGGCTGCGGCATGGGCGCGGGTCGGGCCGGCGGCTAGCCGCGCGGCGGTGGATGCCAGTGTGTCTTCCAGCAGCGCATCGGGAATGCACTGCCAGATCAGCCCCCAGTGTTCGGCTTTCTGCGCAGACAGCGCCTCGCCCGATAGCGTCCACCCCATGGCCCGGCCCTGGCCAATCAAGCGGGGCAGGAACCAGGTGGCGCCTGCATCGGGCATCAGGCCGATCTTCTCGAAGGCCTGGATGAAGCGGGCCGATTCGACGGCGATCACCACATCGCAAGCCAGGGCCAGGCTGAGCCCGGCGCCCGCCGCGACACCGTTGACCACACACACCACCGGCACGGGCAGCGCGCGCAGCCGCAGGATCAACGGCCGGTAATTCTGGTCCAGGCCGATGCCCAGGTCGCGGCGCTGGCCATCGGGCAAGGGCGGGCGTTCCTGCTGGTCCTGGCCGGCGCAAAAGCCCCGGCCCGCCCCGGTCAGTACGACGCCGCGCAGGTCGGATCGGGCTTCCAGGTAGGTGAGGACCGCAGCCAGGTCCGCAAACATCTGCGTGGTCAGGCTGTTGAGGCGGTCGGGCCGGTTCAAGGTGATGCGGGCGACGCCTGCGGTGTAGGTGACCTGCAAGGTGTCGACGGAGGGCAATGTCGTCGTCATGCCGCGCGCTCCAGGTCCGACACATTCAGGGGCAGGGCGGCCATCTGCGCATAGTGGTAGGCGGTATCGCCCAGCACCACGTCCACGGCCGTCAGCCGCTTGAAATAGTCGCCCACCTCCAGTTCGTCTGTCATGCCCATGCCGCCATGCAGTTGCACGGCCAGTTGCCCGACCAGCCTGCCTGCGCGGGCGGCCTCGATCTTGGCGGGGGAAATGCGGCGGCGGCGCTCGGC
The DNA here is from genome assembly GCF_013408655.1 of Pigmentiphaga litoralis. NCBI lineage: Bacteria > Pseudomonadati > Pseudomonadota > Betaproteobacteria > Burkholderiales > Alcaligenaceae > Pigmentiphaga > Pigmentiphaga litoralis. The sequence continues at coordinate 1,480,751 of NZ_JACCBP010000001.1, read as the reverse complement.
GGCGTCGGGCTCGGTCAGGGCGGCCACGGCCACATAGGCCATCGACAGGGCCAATTCCTTGGCGATCGCCATGTCGGCCAGCTTGTGCTGCAGGGCCTGGAAGGCGGCCAGTGGCTGGTTGAACTGCTTGCGGGTGCGAAGGTAGTCCACCGTCATGGCCAGCAATTGCTCCATGGCGCCGGCGGCCTGGGCGCACAGGGCCGCGATGCCCCAGTGCAGGCCGGCTTCGATCGCCGCATCGGCGGCGTCACCCCGGGCAAGCACGGCGCTGTCGTCCAGCTGTACGCCGGTGAACGTCAGGCGGGCTGCGCGGGTGGCGTCCAGGGTAGGCGTATCCAGTACCGTCACCCCGGCGGCGTCGCGCGGGACCATCAGCAGCAGGGTAGCGCCCGCTTCATCGGCCGCCGACACGATCCAGGCCGTGGCCGCGCCGCCATGCCAGACCGCCGATTTTTCGCCGTCGAGCACCCAGCCCGAGGCACCTCGGGTGGCCTGCGTGCTGGCCGGCCGCACGGCGTAGCGGCGGCCGGGCTCCAGGTAGGCCAGGGTCAGGATGGCTTCCCCGCTGGCAATCGCGGGCAGCCACTGCGCCTGCGCATCCTCGTTGCCCGACCGGGCCAGCACCGTGGCGGCGATGACCGCGCTTGGGATGACGGGTTCGGCCACCAGGCCGCGGCCCAGTTCCACATGCACCGGCAACAGGCTGGCGGGGTCTTCGCCAAAGCCGTCGTGATCCGGGGAAATCGTCAGGCCCAGCACGCCCAGGTCCGCCAGCGCGGACCAGGCGCTGGCGTCCAGGGCGGCGTCGGTGCGGGCACGCCGGCGACGCGACAGCGTCCAGAATTCGCCCACGCGGCGGCGCAGGCTGTCGGCCAGCATGCGTTGTTCTTCGCTCAGTACAAAGTCCATGATTGTTCTGTCCGGTTCGTGAAGGGGATCAGCCGCCCAGCAGCATGCGGGCGATGATGTTCTTCTGCACCTCGGTCGTGCCGCCGTAGATGGACGTCTTGCGCATGTCCACATAGGCCGCGCTGGTCCGGGCGGCGCCATCGGGTCCGGGCACATCGGCATCGGTGTCCGCTTCGAGCCACGACGGGTCGTAGGGCCAGGCGTCGGGGCCTGCCAGTTCCATCCGCAGCATGGCCAGATCCTGCTGGATCTCCGATCCGCGGATCTTGAGCATGGACGTTTCCGGACCGGGCATGCCCTCGTTTTCAGCCGCCACGCGCAGCAACAGCATCTCCAGCGCCAGGATATCGATCTCCAGACGCGACACGCGATCGCGCCAGCGCGGATCCTGGGCCAGGGGCGCGCCGTCGTCCGTGCCGCCCGCCAGCAGCGCCTTGATCGCGTCGAGCTCGCGGCGGCAGTGGCCCAGGCCTGCAATGCCGGTGCGTTCGTGGCCCAGCAGATACTTGGCGTAGGTCCAGCCCGCGTTCTCTTCGCCGACCAGGTTGCCGACCGGCACCCGCACGTTGTCCAGCCAGACCTCGTTCACATCATGCCCGCCATCCAGCGTGCGGATCGGGCGCACCGTCACGCCGGGGGATCGCATGTCGATCAACAGCACCGAAATGCCGCGCTGCGGTTTGGCCTCGGGATCCGTGCGGACCAGGCAGAAGATCCAGTCGGCATAGTGGGCCAGGGTGGTCCAGGTCTTCTGCCCATTGACGACATAGTGGTCGCCGTCCCGGACGGCCTTGGTGCTGAGCGACGCCAGGTCCGACCCCGATCCCGGTTCGGAATATCCCTGGCACCACCAGTCGTCGAGCCGGACGATGCGGGGCAGCAAACGGGCCTGCTGCTCGGCGCTGCCAAATTTCATCAGCACGGGGCCGAGCATGGTCAGGCCGAAGGGCAGCAGGCGCGGCGCGCCGGCCCGGAATGATTCCACCTCGAAGATCAGGCGTTGCAGCGGGTTCCAGCCGGTGCCGCCGTGTTCCTTGGGCCAGGTGGGGGCGCCCCAGCCGTGGTCGTTCAGGATGTGATGCCAGCGCAGGTAATCGTCTTTCTCGAGCCGCTGCTGGCGCAGCGACTTGTCGCGAATGTCGGTGGGCAGGTGGGTCTGTACGAAGGTGCGCACCTCGTCACGGAAGCGCCTTTCGTCGTCGGTCCAGGTCAGGTTCATGGTCGTGTCTCCTCACCGATAACCATACCGCGCCTTGGCCTGCGTGCGCGCTTCATGGCATTGGAACCCCTTGTTCGGGAATGAAGAATGGTCAGCCGTACGGGCGCGCGGCCACACTGCATCCCAACGTAAGCCACACAGAACGATAAGCGACACACAACGCTACACGACACAAGGAGACAGCATGGCGCCCCCTTTGCCTGACGAGTCCGGCACGCCGTCCGCCGACGCGGTCGGTGCGGACCTGCACTATCGCCGTGCGCTGGACCAGGGACAGTTCCTGATCCAGCGCTGCGGCGCCTGCGACCGATCGGTGTTCTACCCGCGCATGGTCTGCCCGCATTGCGGCAGCGACCGGCTGGACTGGTTTGCGCCGTCAGGGGCGGCCACGGTCTATTCCACGACAGTGGTGCGCGGCCGCCCGCAAGACGGCGGCGACCGCAACGTGGCCTTGCTGGACCTGGCCGAAGGCGTGCGCATGATGTCGCGGGTCGATGGCATCGCGCCAGCCGACGTCAAGATAGGCATGGCGGTGCAGGCCAGGGTGCTGATGGCGGAAGACGGCGGTAAGGTGGTATTCGTGCCGGCGGACGTGGCGCAGGCCATCCCGTCCGGCGATGGGGTGGCGGCATGACGACGCAGGGAACGACGATGAGCCTGGAGGCCTTGCGCGGCGCGGTGGCGGTAGTGGGCGTGGGCCACGCCGGCCTGGGCCAGGCCACCGGCTTTACCGAAATGGAAATCCTGATGCAGGCGGCGCACCGCGCGGTCAGCGATGCAGGGCTGACGCTGCAGGACATCGACGGTATCTGCACCGCGAGCGTGACCGCGCCGATGTGGGTCATGCCGGTGATCGAACACCTGGGCATCCGGCCCACGTTCATCGACAGCACCATGCTGGGCGGGTCGAGCTTCGTCGCCCATCTGCTGCCGGCCATGCATGCCTTGGCCACGGGCCAGTGCAATGCGGTGCTGGTGTGCTATGGCAGCACGCAGCGCACGTCCAGCCTCAACCGCGCCGAGATCGCGCGGGTGCGCAAGTCCTTCGATCCGCAGCCCTACGAGGCGCCGTACGAGCCGCTCAATCCGCTCAGTTCCTACGCCCTGGCGGCCGCGCGGCACATGCATCAGTACGGCACCCGGCGCGAGGACCTGGCCGAGGTGGCCCTGGCCGCCAATAAGTGGGCGCAGCTCAACCCCGAAGCGCAGCAACGCACGCCGACCACGCTGGACGAGATCCTGTCGGCGCGCATGATTTCCGATCCGCTTAGCGTGCGCGATTGCTGCCTGGTGACCGATGGCGCGGGCGCGTTTGTTCTGACGCGCGCCGACCGCGCAAGGGATCTGGCCCGACCGCCGGTCTATGTGCTTGGCAACGCCACGGCCGTGTGGAACCGCCAGATCTCGTCCATGGAAGACCTGACGGTGACGGCCGCCACGCAGTCCGGCGCCGCGGCATTCCGGATGGCGGGCATGTCCGCCGCCGATGTGGACGTGGCCGAAATGTACGACGCCTTCACGATCAACACGCTGCTGTTCCTGGAAGACCTGGGATTCTGCAAGAAGGGCGAGGCCGGCGAGTTCGTTCGCGGCGGCGCCATCGGGCCGGGCGGACGCCTGCCCGTCAACACCAACGGCGGGGGCCTGTGCTGCATCCACCCGGGCATGTATGGCGTCTTCATCATGATCGAGGCGGTGCGCCAGCTGCGCGGCGAGTGCGGTGCGCGGCAGGTCGACGGCGCCGAGGTGGCGCTGGTGCACGGCAACGGCGGAACGCTGTCCAGCCAGTCCACCGCGATTCTTGGGACAGCGGCCGCGCTGTAGCAGCTGGCAGCCAGCCTCGTGACGGCGTGTCGCGATGCATGCGCTGCGCTCCCCTTGCTCATTTTTGACGACGCTCGATTTTGAACGACGCGCACGTCTCATCTTTTTTTTCGGTTGTCTGCCCATGTCTTCTGCGTTGACCTTTCACTGCATTCACGACGTGCTGTCGCACCAGGCCCATGAACGCCCCGAGGCGATCGCGCTATATGAGGAGGGGGGCGGTGCACTGACCTATGGCGGGCTGTGGCAGCGCGCGCAGGCAGCGGCGACGTGGCTGCAAGCGCAGGGTGTCGGCGCGGGCGATCGCGTCATGGTGGTGGGTGAAAACTGCAGCGACATGGTGGTCGCGTTGTTTGCGTGCAGTGTCATCCATGCCTGGCCCGTCAGTGTGAATGCACGACTGAGCCCGCGCGAACTGGGCGCGATACGTGAGCACGCCAGTCCGGTGCTGGTGCTGTACACCACGCAGGTGTCCGCAGCGGCGGCGGGGCACGCGGATGCGGACGAGGCAAGGGCGGCGGATCCGGCGGTGTGGTCCGCGGGATGCCGCGTCGGTGTGACCGGCGCAGAAGCGGCGGCGCACGGGCAGGCGGTTGCGGCTCCCCCCGCTGGCACGAGCCAGGCAGGCGGCGACATTCCCGCCGACCGTGTCGCCTGCATCATCTACACGTCCGGCACCACCGGCGCGCCCAAGGGCGTGATGGTGCCGCATGAAGGGCTGATCCACTTCGGCCGCATCTCCAGTGCGTCGCGCCGGCTGACGCCCGACGACATCGGTTACGCGGCGCTGCCGTTCTCGCACATCTTCGGCATCGCCACCGTGTTGATGGCGTCGGTCTATGCCGGCGCGAGCCTGGTCGTGCGCAGCCGCTTCGACGCGGCGGACGTCTTTGCGGCATTGGTCCACCCTGGCATCTCCATCTTGCAGGGCGTGCCCACGATGTTCTCGCGCCTGATGGCCGTGGCGCCGCCGGGCAAGATCGAAGCGCCCAAGCTGCGCTACCTGTACACGGGCGGCGCCGCACTGGACCCGACCCTGAAGGTCAGGGTGCAGGACGCCTTTGGCCTGCCCATGCATCACGGCTATGGCATCACCGAATACGCCGGGTCGATGTGCATCACCGATATCGACGCACCGCGCGATGACGCGTCAGCCGGCCACCCGGTCGAAGGCGTGACCGTGCACATCGGCCCGCTGGACGAGCCGTCGCGCAAGGGTGGCGTGACCGGCGACATCTTCATCCACGGGCCCGGCGTCATGCTGGGCTACTACCGCAATCCCGGACTGACCGCGGCCACCTTGCACCCGGGCGGCTGGCTCGACACCGGCGACGTCGGCTACATCGACGACAGTGGCGCGCTGTTCATCGCAGGCCGGACCAAGGACCTGATCATCCGGTCGGGCTTCAATGTCTATCCGCTGGAAGTGGAAAGCGTCATCAACGCCTTTCCGGGCGTGCGGGCGTCGGCCGTGATCGGCGTCGAAGAGGCTGACCGCAACGAAGAAGTGGTGGCCTTTATCGAAGCCTTGCCAGGTGCGGAGGTCGACCTGCCCAGCCTGCGCGACTTCTTGCGCGACCGGCTGGCGCCCTACAAACGGCCCGCGCGCCTGATCGCCATCGACACACTGCCCACCACGGTCAGCGGCAAGATCCTGAAGCAGCCGCTGCGCGAACGTGTTCCGGCGCGAACGCCGGCGTGACCTGCCTGACTGCTTCAGTTGTCGCTTCTCTTGTCCGCTTCTGTTTTCCGCATTGATTTCCCGCGCGACCACAACGTCATCACGACGACCATAACAACGACGGAGACTCCCTAATGACCCCACTTTTCCGGACCCGGTTCGGCCTGGCCGCAGCCGTGCTGCTGGCGACCGTACCTGCCGCGCATGCCAACACCTACCCCGATCGCCCGATCCGTCTGCTGGTGGGCTACGCCCCGGGCGGCCCCGTGGATACGACCGCGCGCGTGTTCGCCAAGTACCTGGGCGACCGGCTGGGCCAGACGGTGGTGGTGGAAAACCGCGCGGGCGCCAGCGGCATGATCGCGTCCGACGCCACGGCCAAGACCGCCCCCGATGGCTATGTGCTGGGCTTTGCCGCCAGCCCGACGCTGACGATCTCGCCTCAGGTCCAGCGCAGCAAGCTGTTCGATCCCCGCACCGATTTTTCCTTGATCGGACTGGTGGTCGATTACACCAACGTGTTGATGGTGGGGCCGGATGTGCCGGTCAAAAGCGTGCAGGAACTGGTCGCCTATTCCAAGCAGTACCCCGACAAGGTTTCCTTCGGGTCGGCGGGGGTGGGCGCGTCCAATCACCTGTCGGCGGAACTGCTGAAGAAAGAAACGCGCGCGCCGATGCTGCACGTCCCGTATCGCGGCAATGCCCCGGCCATGCTGGACATGGTGGGCGGCAAGATCACCTTCATGTTCGACATCACCAGCACCGCCATTCCGTACATTCAGAGCGGCAAGGCGCGGCCCCTGGCGGTCACGTCACGCACTCGAAACGCGGGCATGCCGGACATGCCCACCATGATCGAAGCGGGCGTGCCCGACTACGAGGTGACAGGCTGGTACGCACTGGTCGGCCCCACGAAGTTGCCGGCCGCGGTGGAAGACCGGCTCAAGACGGCGCTGAAGGAAGTCGGCCAGGACCCGGCGTTTCGCAAGTCGATGATCGACGGCGGGTACACCTTGAACGTCGGGGATTCGGCGGAGCTCAAACGCCGCATCGATCGCGAATACGCCTTGTGGGGTGACGTGATCAAGGCGGCAAACATTCAGGCGGAATGACGATGACGGCATCCACGTTTGGCACGGGGGCGTCGTCCCCCTTCCCGGGCATCCTGCGGCTGCCGGTGATCGCTGCGCCCATGTTCCTCGTATCGGGACCCGACCTGGTCATTGCTCAGTGCACTGCGGGTATCGTCGGGACCTTCCCGTCATTGAACGCCCGCCCGCAGCCCGTGCTGGAAGACTGGCTGACCCGGATCGAAGCGGGCCTGGCCGCGTATCGCGACGCGCATCCCGGGGCGGTGGTCGCGCCCTATGGCGTGAACCTGATCGTGCATCCATCCAATCCGCGATGGGAAGGTGACCTGGAGATCCTGGCGCGCCGCCAGGTGCCGCTGGTGATCACGTCCCTGCATGCCCCCGATGCCGTGGTCAGGGCGGTGCATGCCTACGGCGGCAAGGTCTTTCACGACGTCACGCAGGTGCGCCATGCGCGCCGCGCGCTGGCGGCCGGGGCCGATGGATTGATCCTGGTGGCGGCCGGCGCGGGCGGCCATGCGGGGCGGCTGAATCCGGTTGCGTTCGTCAACGAAGTGCGGGCCTTCCATGACGGGCCGATCGCGTTGTCGGGGTGCTTGAGCCACGGCAAGGACGTGCTGGCCGCGCAGGTGCTGGGCTGCGACTATGCCTATGTCGGCACACCCTTCATCGCGACGAATGAGTCGCTGGCGTCCGATGCGTATCGCGACATGGTGCTGGGCGCGCAGGCGGCCGACGTGGTCAATACCGCCTACTTTTCGGGTGTGCCGGCCAACTACCTGCTGCCCAGCATCGTCGCGGCGGGCATCGACCCGGCGGCGCTGGAAGCCGGTGCCGCCGCGCCCGTCAATCTCGACAAGGACGCCCGGCCCAAGGCCTGGCGCGATGTGTGGAGCGCGGGGCAGGGCGTGGGCGCGGCGCAGGAAGTGTTGCCGGTGGAAGCGCTGGTCGCGCAGTGGTGTCGCGAATATGACGAGGCAAGGGCGCGCGTGCGCGACAGGTAGAAGGGGCGGGCACCCGCTCGCGCGCGGTGTGCGCAGCTGCGGGGCCGCCCGCGTTGTCAGTCCAGCGTGATGTTGGCTTCGCGGATCACCTTCTGCCACTTGGTGATCTCGGTCTGAATGAAGGTCCTGAACGCTTCCGGCGATCCGGGCTTGGGTTCCGCGCCCGCCGCCAGCATGGCTTTGGCGGTGGCCGGATCCGTCAGCACACTGACCAGATCGGCGTTGACCCGCGCCACGATCGCGGCCGGCGTGCGCGCGGGCGCGACCAGGCCACTCCAGGAATACGCTTCGTAGCCGGGCAAGCCGGATTCGGCAATGGTCGGCACGTCGGGCGCCAGCGCCGAACGTTCCGGATTGCCCACGCCCAGCGCGCGGATCTTGCCCGCCTTGATGTGCGGCACGGCCGACGGGCCATCGGCAAACATGATCTGCACCTGTCCACCCAGCAAGTCCTGCATGGCCGGCGCACTGCCGCGGTAGGGAATGTGCTGCAGCTTGGCGCCCGTCATGCTGTTGAACAATTCCCCGGCCAGATGCGTGCCGCCGCCATTGCCCGACGACCCATACGACAGCTTGCCGGGATTGGCCTTGGCATAGGCAATCAGTTCGGCCACCGACTTGATTGGCAGTGACGGATGCACGACCAGCACGATGGGGAACACCGCCGCCATGCCGACGGGTACGAAATCCTTGACGTAGTCGTAGCCGGGCGTGTTGGCCGACGTGGGCCGGACGGCATGGTGAATGGACGAAAAGAAGAAGGTGTGACCATCGGGTTCTGCCCGGGCCGCCAATTGCGCGCCAACGATCCCGCCCGCGCCAGCGCGGTTGTCCACGATGGCCGGCACGCCCCATTTGACCCCCAGCGGCTGCGCGGTAAAACGCGCGGTGACGTCGACCGGACCGCCTGGCGGGAAGGGCACGATGAAGGTGACCGGGCGTCCGGGCCAGGCGTCGCTGGCCGCGTGGGCCATGCCTGGCAGCATGCCGCCTCCCATCGCTGCGCCAAGTGTGGCGCCCAAGCCTGCGACGAAACGGCGCCGTTCCCGATGGACCATGTGGTGTCTCCTGATGTCGTTGTTATGGTGGCTGCGGCGCACGATCCCGTGCGTCGGCCTGGGCCATTATTTACGAATCAGGCGCGGGGGGCGGATTCACATCTGCCGAAGCCCCTCGTCGTTTGCGGCCAACCCCGCGTCATCCCGCAGCGGGAAGACCCTAGGTGCACCGAGCGATTTTTCGCGCGGCTGGCGGCTCAGAGTGGCGACGGATCGTCCTGGGTCGCCCGCATGATGTGCTGGATGAAATCTTCGGCAAAGCGGGGCAGGTCGCGGCCGCGCTGGCGGCACAGCAGGCGGTCGCGCAGGGCCCATTCGTCGGCAAGCGGCACCACCTTCAGGGCCTGCGGGCGGCTGTAGCGCGCGGCGCACGCGCGGGGCACGATGGCAATGCCAGCGCCGGCTTCGACCATGCGGCATACGGCTTCGAAGCTGCCCACGTGCACCCGCTGATTCACGCGTTTGCCCAGCCCCGACGCAATGTCTTCCAGGAAGGTCTGGATGGCGCTGTCCGGATGGATGCCGACGAACTGATAGTGATCGAGCAGATCCGCAAACTGCACGCGGGGTTCCGATGCCAAGGGATGCGTGAGTGAGGTCACCACGGCCAGTTCATCGCGGAACAGCGGGTACACATCCAGCCCGTCGCTGCTGATGGTGCCCGACACGATGCCCAGGTCCCCGGCGCCCGCGCGCAATGCCAGCACGATGTCGACCGACGATTTTTCGGTCAGCTCGATATCGACATCCGGGTGTTCCGGCAGGAAGGTGGACAGCGCGTCGGCCAGGAAGGAATTGGTCGCGGTGGTGTTGGCCAGCAGGCGCAGCCGGCCCTTCACGCCCCGCGTGTAGGGCTGCAGGTCGGCGTTCAGGCATTCCAGCTGGCTGAAAATGGCGCGGGCGTGGTGCAGCAGCACTTCGCCGGCGGGCGTCAGCGACACCCCCGTGGCAAGCCGCACCAGCAAGCGCGCCTTGAAGCCTTCTTCCATGTTCTTGATCCGGGCGCTGGCGGCGGGCAGCGACAGGAAGGTGCGCTCGGCGGCGCGCGTCAGATTCCGGGTTTCGCCGACGTTCACAAACAGCCGCAGGTCGGTCAGGTCATGTCTCATGTTCCACCACGCAAAAGGGGGGCATTCTTATTCTTGAATGCTTGAATGTCTGCCGTTGAATCTACCATGCGTCAAAACGTGGTCAGACAGGAGACGCAGTCCATGAGCGATATCGTTGCAGGAAAAGTGGTGGTGGTGACGGGGGCGGGCGGTGGCATCGGCCGCAGTGTGGCGCTGGCGATGGCGGCATCGGGTGCGCGGGTCATCGTCAACGACATCGGCGTATCGCTGGCAGGAGAAGGCGGCGGTGACGGCCCCGCGCAACAGGTGGTGGCCGAGATCCGCGCGTCCGGCGGCGAGGCGGTCGCCAACACCGACAGCGTGGCCTCGTCGCAAGGCGCCAACCAGATCGTGCAGACCGCCATCGACCACTTCGGGCGGATCGATGCGATCGTCAACAATGCGGGCAACCTGCGGGACCGCGTCTTCCACAAGATGAATGAAGAAGAATGGCGTCAGGTGATCGACGTGCACCTGCATGGCGCCTTCTTTGTCAGCCGGGCCGCCGCACCGTTCTTTCGCGAGCAGGAGTCGGGCGCCTTCGTGCACATGACGTCCACGTCGGGGCTGATCGGCAACCTTGGCCAGGCCAATTACGCGGCCGCCAAGCTGGGCGTGGTCGCGCTGTCCAAATCGATCGCGCTGGACATGTCCCGCTACAACGTGCGGTCCAACTGCATTGCGCCGTTTGCGTGGAGCCGCATGACCAGCTCGATCCCGTCGGATACGCCCGAAGCCCAGGCGCGGGTGGAAAAGCTCAAGAAGATGGAGCCGGGCAAGGTCGCACCGCTGGCCGTGTACCTGGCCAGTGATGCCGCGAAAGACGTGACCGCGCAGCTGTTCGCGGTGCGCGCCAACGAGATCATGCTGTTCAGCCAGCCGCGCCCGATCCGGTCGGTGCACCTGAGCGAAGGCTGGACGCCCGAATCGATCGCCGATGTCGCGATCCCGTCCATGCGCAAACAGTTTTATGCCCTTGAACGATCGCCCGACGTCATCGACTGGGACCCCATCTGAGCCCATCATGCCCCTGGATTACGCGACCCTGAAACACTGGGAATTTCCCGACGTGCCGCAGCGGTATGCGGCAAAAGACACGATGTTGTATGCCCTGGGCATCGGCCTGGGCGAAGATCCGTCCGACACCCGCCAACTGCACTATGTGTACGAAGACGGCCTGGCCGCATTCCCGACCATGAGCGTGGTGCTGGGCTATCCTGGCTTCTGGATGCGTGATCCGCGTGCCGGTATCGACTGGGTGCGGCTGGTACATGGCGAACAGCGCCTGCGCATCCATGCGCCCCTTCCACCCGAAGGCGAGGTGGTGGGCCGAAGCCGCATCACCCATGTCATCGACAAGGGTGCCGACAAGGGAGCCATTGTGGTTGTCGAACGCAACGTGTTGAACACCGACGGCGTCTGCCTGGCGACGCTGACGCAATCCACCTTCTGCCGCGGGGACGGCGGCTTTGGCGAGGGCGATGCCCCGCCGCCGCCGCTTGCCGCCACGCCGGACCGCCCGGCCGATGCATCGGCCAGCCTGCCGGTATCGCCGCGCGCCGCGCTGATCTACCGCCTGAGCGCCGACCCCAATCCCTTGCACGTGGACCCGGCGGTTGCGCAGGCCGCGGGCTATCCGCGTCCCATCCTGCATGGCCTGGCGTCGTTCGGCATGGCCGCGCACGCCGTTGTGCGGGAACGCTGCGATTACGACGCCAGCCGGCTGCGCCAGCTGGACGCCCGCTTTTCGTCGCCGGTCTATCCCGGCGAAACGCTGGTGTTCGACCTGTGGGACGACGGGCCGGGCGTGGTGCGCTTCCGGGCGCGCGTGGCCGAACGCGACGTGGTCGCGCTCAGTCATGGGACGGCGGCGTTCGACCTGACCGCCACCGGATCCGCCGCGCAGGAGGCCGCATGACCGCCCGCCGCGCGCCGCTCGATGGCATTCGTGTCCTGGACCTGAGCCGCATCCTGGCCGGCCCCTGGTGCACGCAGAACCTGGCTGACCTGGGCGCCGACGTGATCAAGGTGGAACGGCCTGGCGCGGGGGACGACACCCGCGGCTGGGGCCCGCCGTACATGAAGGATGCCGACGGGGAAGACACCACCGAGGCCGCCTACTACCTGAGCACCAACCGCAACAAACGGTCGATCGAGATCGACATGGCCACGCCAGAAGGCGCGCAGGTGCTGCGCGAACTGGCCTGCCATTGCGATGTGGTGGTCGAAAACTTCAAGGTGGGCGGACTGGCCCGCTATGGCCTCGACTATGCAAGTTTGAACGCGCTCAATCCTGCACTGGTGTATTGCTCCATCACCGGCTTCGGGCAGGACGGCCCCTACGCCACGCGCCCCGGATACGACTTCATGATCCAGGGCATGGGCGGCCTCATGAGCATCACTGGCGAGCGCGATGGCCTGCCGGGCGCCGGCCCGCAAAAGGCCGGCGTGGCCGTAACCGACATCGTCACCGGCATGTATGCCAGCGTGGCGATCCTGGCGGCCCTGACCGAACGCGGCCGCAGCGGCTTGGGCCAGCACCTGGACATCTCGCTGCTCGATTGCCATGTGGCTTTGCTGGCCAATCAGAACTCGAACTTCTTTACCAGCGGCGTGGCGCCGCAGCGGGCAGGCAATGCGCACCAGAACGTGGTGCCGTACCAGGTCTTTGCCGCGTCCGACGGGCACCTGATCGTTGCGACTGGCAACGATAGTCAGTACCGCGCCTATTGCCGCGCGATCGGTGCGCCGGAGCTGGCGGAAGACGAACGTTTCATCGACAACCGGCGGCGCGTGATCAATCGCGATGTGCTGGTCGGGCTGCTGACCGACATCATGAAGCAGGGCAGGCGGGACGATTGGCTGGCCCGGCTCGAAGCGGTGGGCGTGCCATGCGGACCGATCAACGACATCAGCCAGGTGTTCGACGATCCGCAGGTCAAGGCGCGGGGGCTGCGTGTGGACATGCCGCACCCGGCGGGCACCACCGCACCGGTCACAGCGAGCCCGTTGCGCTTTTCAGAGACGCCAGTGGAATACCGCCATGCACCGCCCCGGCTGGGCGAGCACACGGCGCAGGTGCTGGCAGAAGTGCTGGGCATGGATGATGCGGAGCGGCGCCGAAGGTTAGGCAGCTGATCTCGTCGGCAGCAGGCCCATCCGGCGGCCGGCCCGGTGTCGAGGGCGCACCCTCTGCGCGGCCGCCATCACCCCTGCCGGAACGGCTTGCCGATCGCCGCGGGCAGCCGGGCCGACCGCCCCAGGCCGGCCAGCACGGCCAGGGCCGCCAGGTAAGGCAGCATCTGGATCACATACGACGACACCGGCAGACTGAACGCCTGCACACGCAGCGACAGCGCCTCGGCCGCGCCGAACACCAGGCAGGCGGCCAGGGTGCCCAGCGGCATCCACCGGCCGACGATGATCGCGGCCAGCACCAGGTACCCGCGGCCACTGGTCATGCCGTCGGTAAAGGTGCCCACCTGCTGCAAGGACAGGACGGCGCCCGCCAGTCCGGCAAAGGCGCCGCCCGCCACAATGGCCGCCATCCTCACCCGGTCGGGCCGCGCGCCCGCTGCAAACGCGGCTTGCGGGTTTTCGCCCACCGCGCGCAGGGTCAGACCGGCACGCGTGCGGAACAGGAACAGCGACACCGGCACGATGGCCAGCACCGTGAAGTAGGTCAGCGGCGGCTGCGTGAACAGCAAGGGGCCAACCACCGGCAGGTCCGACAGATAGGGCACGGACCACGCTTCCAGCGTCGGGATGCGGATCACCGGCGCCTGTCCCTGGCCGACCAGGGCGCGCAGCATGAAGCTGGTCAGCCCCAGCGCCAGGATGTTCGACGCAATGCCGGTCACCATGTGTTCGGTATGAAAGCGCACGGTCGCGGTGGCCACCAGCAGGGCCAGGCCCATGCCGCCCAGCGCCGCGGCCACCAGGCCCCAGCCAATATGCCCGAGCAGGAAGGTGCCGATCACACCAAAAAAGGCGCCGGTCAGCATCTGGCCTTCCAGCCCCACGGCAAACGTGCCGCTGCGTTCCGACAGGATGCCGCCCAGGGCAGCCAACGCAAGCGGCGTGGCGATGCGGATGCTGGCCGCCAGAAAGTCGGTCATGAACAGCGCGTCCATCAGATCTTCTCCGCGTCGGACCGGCCAATGGCGCACAGCACGAACACCATGGTCAGGCCCTGGATCACCAGCACCAGGGACGATGGCACGCCGATCTGGCGTTGCATGGCCAAGGCCCCCGTTTCAAGAAAGCCGAAGAACAGCGCGGCCGGCAGCACGTACAAGGGATTGAGCGCCCCCATCAAGGCGATGGCCACGGCGTTGAACCCGAAGCCCGCCGAAAACCCTTCGATCAGGCGGTAGTGCACCCCCAGGCATTCGATCGCGCCTGCAAGTCCGGCGAGGGCACCAGCCGAGGCCATGAGTCCGAACACCGCGCGGCCGGCCGACACGCCGGCGTACCGCGCCGCCGACGGACTGGCGCCCACCAGCCGCCAGCGAAAACCGAGCGTGGTTCGCCAAAGCAGGAAGCTGGCCGCCAGTGCCGCCAGCACCGCCAGCAAAATGCCGATGTGCAGGTCGGTGCCGGATATCAGCTTGGGCAGCCATGCCGCGCTTTCGAACAGCGGCGTCTGGGGAAAGCCCGCGCCGACTTCGCCCATTTCGCCATGCAGCACTTCGGCCACGATCAGCAAGGCAACAAAATTCATCAGCAGCGTGACCAGCACTTCATGCACACCACGTGAAATGCGGATGGTGGCCGCGATGCCTGCCCAGCCCGCGCCGCCCAGCGCGCCCGCCGCCAGGCACAGGGGAATCAAGGCCCAGGCCGGGAGCGTGCCCCAGGTCAGCGCCACTACGGCGGCGCCAATGCCGCCGATCGCCAGTTGCCCTTCGGCGCCAATGTTGATGACCTGTCCGCGAAAGCACAGGGCGATGCCCACGGCGCACAACAGATAGGGCGTGGTCTTGTTGAGACCGACAATGATCCGGTCCCACGATCCGAAGGCGCCCATGACCATATGGCCATAGGCTTCGATCGGATTCTTGCCGGCCATCAGGATCAGCATGGACGTGATGACGAGCGCCAGCACGATGGACGCTACCGCGCGCAGCAGGGGCTGGGCGCGGCGCGCGGCGCCCAGGAAACGGGCCGCGCCCAATGGGCGGGGCGAGGGAGAAACGAGTGTGCTCATGCCACCTTCTTGCTGGCGCTGCCGGCAAGCGCCAGGCCAAGTCGTTCGATATCCGCGTCCTTGCGGTCCAGCATGTCCACCAGGCTGCCTTCGGACAGCACCGCAATGCGGTCGCCCACGGCCAGCACTTCTTCAAGCTCGGACGAAATGTAGATGACGGCCCCGCCGGCATCGCGCAGCGCCAGCACGCGCTGGATCACGAAGCGCGTCGAATCCGGGTCCAGTCCCCAGGTGGGCTGGAACGCGATCAGGATGTCCGGGGCGCGGCCGATTTCGCGGGCCAGTGCGACCTTCTGCTGATTGCCGCCCGACAACGTGCGGGCCGCCACGATCGACGACGCCGCGCGCACATTGAATTGCGCAAGCCGTTCCTTGGCGATGCGCCGCGCCGTGCGTCGATCGATCACGCCGGCGCGCGAGTAGGGCGCCTGGTCGGCATCACGCAGCATCAGGTTGTCTTCCAGGCTCATGGCCTGGACCAGGCTGGTGCCCGACCGGTCGGCCGGCAGATAGGCAATGCCGGCGGCCAGCCGCGAACGCGCGTTTCCACGCGTAATGTCCACGCCGTCCAGGAACACGGCGCCGCCGCTGGCGCGGGTGATGCCGGCCAGCGTGTCGGCCAGTTCGCCCTGGCCGTTGCCGTCGATGCCTGCAATGGCCAGCACTTCGCCCGCCCGCAGCGTGAAGCTCACGTCCTTGAGCCGTTGCACGCCACTGGCGTCGCGCGCGCCCAAGCCTTCCACCCGCAGGCGTTCGCGCCCCGGTGGCGTATCGACCCGCGCCGCAGCCGGCGCAGGGTCGCGGCCCACCATCAGGCGCGCCAGGGATTGCCGTGTCGCGCCTTGTGTGGACTGCGCGCCGACCACCTGGCCGTCCCGCAGCACCACCACCTGATCGGCCACTTCCAGCACCTCGCCCAGCTTGTGGGTAATGAAAATGACGGCTCGCCCTTCGGCGCGAAACCGCTTGAGAAAGTCCAGCAGTTGCGCGATTTCGGGCGGCGACAGGATGGACGTCGGCTCGTCCAGAATGAGCAGATCCGCGCCGCGCAAGATCGCCTTCAGGATCTCGACGCGCTGCTTTTCGCCCAGGGCCAGTGATTCGACCCGTGCGTCGGGATCGATGGCCAGGCCGTAGCGCTGGCCGGCTTCACGGATGCGTTGCGCCATGGCGGCCGGGGCCAGCCACGCACCCCCGCCTTGCATGCCGAGCATCAGGTTGTCGGTCACCGTCATGGCTTCCACCAGTGTGAAATGCTGGTGGATCATGGCGATGCCCGCTTCGAGCGCGCCCTTGGGCGAGCCCACGGCCAGTTCGCGACCCTGGTACACGATGCCGCCCGCATCGGGCCGCACCATGCCGAACAGGATCTTCATCAGCGTGCTTTTGCCCGATCCGTTCTCGCCCAGCAGCCCGACGATCTCGCCCCGCTGGACGGTCAGGTCGATGTCGCGATTGGCGCGCACCGCGCCGTAGGTCTTGGAGATGCCGCGCATCTCCAGCATGGTCGACATGGTTTGCGTGCTCGCGAAATGAAAAAAATGAGAGGACCGGGCCGGCGGATCAGACGCCGCCGCGCGCGTCTTCCTTCTTCACGTCGAGCTTGAGCGCGCCCGATGCGAACTTCTTCTTGATGGCTTCCAGTTCGGCCACGACGTCCTTGGGCACGCCCTTGCCGTATGGGGTGTCCTTGGCAAACATCAGCTCGGCGCCCGGGCCGCCCGCGGCTTCATAGCCGTACATGGTCAGGCCGGGCTTGAGCTTGCCAGCGGATGCGTCGCGCGTGGCGGCCAGGTACATGTCGGGCCACTTTTCGACGATGGTGGTGACGACCTGGTCGGGCGCCATTTCCGCATGCGCGAACGAGCGGCCGCTGGTGTAGACCTTCTTTTCCTTGGCGGCCTGCACGATGCCGTTCTGGCCCGCATTCAATTTGCCAAACACGAAGTCGGCGCCGCCCGAAATCAGGGCCAGCGCGGCTTCTTTCGCCATCGCGGCGTCTTCCATGTCCTTGATGTAGATGACCTTGACTTCGGCCGTGGGCTTGACGCTTTTGACGCCCTGGCGGAAGCCGCCCACCTGCTGGACCACGTTGGGCAGACCTTCCAGCCCGTTGACCGAGCCCACCTTGTTGCTCTTGGACAGACGCGCCGCCAGCACGCCCATCATGTAGCCCATCTGCGCGTTGTCGTAGTCGACCGAGACCACGTTCTTGCCCGCGCCCGCACCGCCCGACCCGATGATGAACGTGACCTTTTCAAATTCCGGACCGACGCGTTGCGCGGCCGACAGGAAGCTGCCCGAGTGTCCGATGATGGACGTGTACCCCCGGCGCGCGTAGTCCTTCATGGCTTCGATACGGTCGGCGGGCGCCACGTTTTCCGAAAACGCCACATCGTCGCCCGCCGCCTTGAGCTTGCCCACCGCACCGAATCCGGCGGCGTTCCAGCTCTGATCATTGATCGATCCGGGCAACAGCATGGCGACCTTGTCGGCGGCGCGCGCTTGCGGCGCGAAGGCGGTGGCCGCGGCGGCTGCAACGATCACGGCGGCGAACAGGCGCTGCGCGGTGAAGACGGAAGGAAGGGTCTGGGCAACAGGGCGGGCCACGGGACGGGAAGCAGGCGAACGGGACATGGTGGTTCCTTGAAGGGACAGAGGGAGTGCCTGGAGTCGATGCGGTCAGTGTCGCTGGTGGTTGACGTTGTCAACGATCGGCGACCTAATTCGCGTGAATTAGCCAAAGCAGATTCCATGCCACTCGCGCCGCCAGTACGCGCTTTGGCGGCGTGCCTGAAAACGGGCGCTCGTGGCGCACCGCCATGGCGCAGCCGGACGGGCTCATGCACCACGAACGCCCGGTTTTCCTGGGTTGGCGGGCCGATGTGAGCGCTGCAAGGCGGGTGGCTGCTGGCCCTGTTTTTGCTCCACGAACGTGTCGCGGATCGTGTGCCCGCGATGCCGTCACGTTAAGACGCGTGAATTAGGAAGGCCGCGTGCGTGGCCTGCATGCCGTCCGGCTGGCGGCGCAGTGTCGTGCTGCACGGGTCCTTGATGCGCGTCTTTGATTCCCTCCGTTCTGGAACCCTTTGCTCCTTGATCCCTGATTCCGCTCCGGATACCCCCACCTTGCTGATGGACGCGGCCGAAGCCCTGTTCGCCGAGCGCGGTATCGATCATGTGTCGATGCGGGAGATCGTGCGGGCCAGCGGCCAGAAGAACCTGTCGGCGGCGCATTACCACTTCGGGTCGCGGGAAAGCCTGGTGGTGGCGGTGCTGGAACGGCGTCTGCGTGACATCGACCGCGGCCGGCATGCCCGGCTGGACCGACTGGAAGCGTCGGGGCTGGCGCATGACCTGCACGAATTGACGCACGCCTGCATCGCCGAGTTATGCGACACGGTGGCCGATGCCCCGTGGGGCGCGCAGCATGTGCTGGTGGCCAGCCAGGCGATGCTCAATCCCAAATGGACATATGAGGCGGTGGTGGACCCGGCCTGCTTTTCGGCCATGATCCGCCTGGAGCAGATGGCGCGATCGCTTGCGCCCAACATGCCTGACAGTTGCTACCTGCTGCGGATGCGCATGTTGCAGGACCAGATCCTGCACGTGGTGGCGCGGTGGGTGCATCAGCACGGCGCCGTCACCGACACCAACGCGGTGCAGTACCGGTACATGGTCAAGCACCTGACGGCGTTCGTGACGGCCGGGTTGGGTGCGCAGTTCGGGTAGGGAGGGGACGGGGGGCGGGCGGTGTGCCGATCGCCGCTAGTCCAATACCGGATCGTCCGCCAGCGGCCGCTGCAAGGACCGCTCCGGAATTTCCCACACCACCAGTTTCGGTGGCGTCTGCCTGAAGGCCGGACTGGTGAAGTAGGCCGCCGCCGCACCGGCGAACTCGCCGCCATCCCGCGCGGCGTTGGCCACCCGGGCCTGCAGCCCCATCTGCAGGAAGCCCACGAAATTCGACGTGCGCGAGAACGACGTGCCGATCAGCGCCACGGATGGCAGCGCGTCATCGCCGAACAGGGCGGCTTCGTCGGTCGTGGCCGTATCGGCTGCCACCACAAACGTGGATTGCGCCACGGTGTCCTGCGGGGGCTGCCAGGCCAACGGCAGGCCGTCGATGCCGGCCAGGCGCACCAGGTCGCCCGGGCGCGGCTCGGGGCTGGACACGGTGCGCGTGACCTGCACACGCGGTCCCAGCCGGGCCGGCGCGTCGTGCCAGGCCAGCAGGCGCGCCGTCAGTGCGGCGGCTGCGGCATGGGCGCCGGTTTCGTTCCAATGCGTGTCGGTGCGCAGAAAAGTGTCGGTATGCGGCAGGTCCATCGCGTCGGTCAGATCCATGGCGGGCACCCCGGCCGCGTTGAGCCGGTCGACCCACTGGCGGGCGCGCCCTTCGAACTCGGGCGCGCGCGCCTGCCCGCACAGATGGCGTTCGGCGATCCGGCTCTTGTCCGGCACCACCACGACCATCAGGTCGATGCCCTGCGCCCGCAACCGCTGCGCGACCCGGGCGACCGTCTGCAAGCGCGCCGCGGCATGGGCCCCGCCATCCGCATGCACGGCCATTTCATCCGACAGGAACAGCCAGCCCGGGCAGCCCTGGCGCACGCGGGGGCCCAGGTCTCCGATCGCCACCCAGCTGGCCGCGCGCTCGATCCGGGCTGCCATCGACGGCAAGGGCGTCTCGGCCATCTGCCGGGCCATGTCCTGGCTGACGCGGCCGTCCAGCAACGCGGGCAGGGTGATCGGCTGCCGCGTGACCGGCACATCGTTGACGATGACACCGATCGCGTTCGACAAGGCGGCGCCTGCCAGGAACACGACGAAGCCGACGCCGGCCCATGCGGACCCACCACGGCGGGAAGAAGAAGCGCGCATCAACGGAACGACATCAGAATTGAAAGTAGAGGAAGGGAACCGCGCCGCGGCTGGTGATCAGGCCAAAAGACAGCACGAAGCCTGCAACAGGCCAGGCGGCGTCAACCCTGGCAAGGACACGCGGCGGCACGCGGACCCGGGCCTGCGCCAGGGCGGGCGCCATCACCCCTGCGATGCCAAGCAGGATCGCCAGCCCATGCGCGGGCCGCATTGCGAACGCCAGCGCGCTGGTCAGCGCAAGGCCATTCATGCCGAACTGTCCGCGATACATGGCCAGTGCCGCAGCAAAGTCGTGCGCGCGGAAAAGGGTCCAGGCCAGCATCACGAAAGCCAGGGTCAACACCCTCGACAGCAAGGCCGGCACGGCGGGCAGGTGCGCGTCGGCCCAGAGCCGCGCACCCGTCAGCGCCAGGCCGTGCGCCATGCCCCACAGCAGGAAATTCCAGTTGTCGCCGCCGTGCCAGAGGCCCGCGATCGACATGGTCAGCAGCAGGTTGACGTAGGTGCGCAAGGCGCCGAGCCGATTGCCGCCCAGCGGGATGTACAGATAGTCGCGCAGCCAGGTCGACAACGACAGATGCCACCGCCGCCAGAAGTCCTGGATGCTGCGCGCCAGGTAGGGATGGTTGAAGTTTTCGGGAAAGTGAAAGCCCAGCATTTGCCCCAGGCCGATGGCCATCGCGCTGTAGCCGGCAAAGTCGAAAAACAATTGCAGGCTGTATGCCAGGCATCCCAGCCACGCGTCGGCCAGCGACGGTGCGGGCAACGCAAAGGCCAGGTCCACCAGCGGCGCCAGGGTGTCGGCGACCAGCACCTTCATGCTCATGCCGATCATGAAGCGGCGCGCGCCCGACGCAAATTGCGCCCAGTCCACCTTGCGTGCACGCAGTTCGTGGCGCACCCATTCGTAGCGGATGATGGGCCCGGCGATCAGGTGCACGAACATGGCCTGGTAGGCGCCGAACTGGATGAGGCTGCGATCGGCGTCCACATCGCGTCGCTGCACATCGATCAGGTACGAGATGGACTGCAGCACGATGAAGGACAGCCCGATGGGCAGCACGACACGTTCCCATTCGAGGGGCAGGGCGCCGGTCCAGCCGCGGACCGAGTCGATCGTCTCGACCACGATGTTGGCGTACTTGTACCAGCACAGGATGCCCAGGTTGACCCCGATAAATACGATAAGCGTACGCATGCGCTGCCGGTCCGTGCCGCTGCGGTCAATGGCGAGGCCACCGACCCATCCCACCAGGGTCAGGCAGATGAACAGCACCAGCAGGATGGGGCTCCACCAGCCATAGAAAATCCAGCTGGCCACCAGCAGCACGGCGTTGCGCCACCGCGCCGGCGATAGCGTATGGACGATCAGAAACGCCGGCAGGAACAGCGTCAGGAATTCAAGCGAGGCAAAGACCATGCGGGTGACCGGTAGGGACTGAGGGCTAGCGCGCGACGACGTCGGTGGCCGCAATCAGCCGCGCGCCGCCGTCGGCGGGCGCGGCCGGCACCGCGAACACGCTGTACCGCTGGCCGGCGGCGAGGGTGCCCAGGGACAACACCGCGCCGGTCGGCTTGCCGTGGCAGACCAGCTGCACCGACAACGCGACCGGGTTGATCAGACGGCGTGCGATCGAGGCTGGCGCAACGTCGCGGAACAGGTCGACGCCTTTGCCGGCGACCTGCAGGCCGGCCTTGGCGCATGCGGGCGCGGCGCTGTAGAAAGCCAGGGCGGACTTCAGGGCATTGAAGTCGTCGGGGGAGTCGCGCAGGATCTGGAGGGTGAGGGGTGCGGAGACGGGGCCCGGGCCTTTGCTTGCGGCCGAAGTCGACGTCCTGCCCGACGCCGCCAGCAACGCCGACGCGGTGCTTGCCGGCACGCCGATCACGGTCACGAACTCCCCCGGCGCAACCTTCAGGTCGATGGCTGCGGATGTCGCGCCAGTCGTCATCGCCCCCTTGATCGCGCTCCCGCCGCGCACCGGCAGATAGTCCGACGCGGGCCTGGTATCGGTCAGTGCCAGCCTGGCCTTGCTGCCGGATGCGGCCACCTCTACCGGCATGGAACCCGCATTCACGAAGCGCACAAAGGCCGCGTCTTCTGCCGGGCCGGTGTCATACAGCGCAATCTCTGCCGCGTGGGCGGAAGCCATGGCGCCGATCAGCAGGGCCGTCACGACCGGCAAGCAGCGGCCGTGCATCATTTCGCCGCCGGCAGGGTGGAGATGGCCTTGCCGATCGCGGCGCCCCATTGCTGGTAGCCGGTCGTGGTCAGGTGCTGCCCATCGATCGTCGCCCATTGCCCCTTGGTGGACAGCTTGAGCGAATCCACATAGCTGCACGGCGCGGCATTGGCCGCCAGGAAGGCCGACATCAGTTCGGCACGCGCATAGGTCTTGCCGTACTTGCCGCCTTCGCTGCCCCAGGCCGGGCCGACCCACACGCACCGGGTGCCGGTCGCCGCAATGGCGCCGGTCAGGCCCGTCACCTGCTGCCATGCCCACGTCTTCGGAAAATTGGGCTTGTCATAGGCGGCCATGGTGTCGCCCATCACGACCACCACCAGCCCGGGTTTTTCCTGCTCGATCAGTTGCGCCACCGGGCGGGTGGCCGCCTTGCTGCCCAGCAGCGTCACCTTGCCCGCGCCGATCCGTTCCGCGCCGCCGCAGGTGCCGGGCGTGACTTTGAGCCAGTCGCCTGCATTCGTGCCGCAGATGCCAAGGGTGTGCACCACCGCGCCGCGCCTGGACAAATCGTCGTGCAGGGTGCTGATCAGATAGTTGGGGGTCGCAAGGTGGCTGTCACCGATGATGAGAACGGACAGTCCGGCAAGAAGTAGACCCATGATGGCTCCTGGTGCAAATACAAAGACGTCTAAGGAAAATCAATCGCCGTACGGCGAACGGAAGGGGGCAACAGGCAGCGGCAGCGGACGCGCCAACCCTTGCATGCGATAGCGCAGATAGACCTTGCCGACGAAGTGCCGGTAGTCCGCTGCGTTGTCCAGCCCCAGGTTGCCGCCGGCTACCAGCTGCGGGGTCAAGCGGTATTCCATGGCGGCGGCCAGCGTGTAGCCCAGGCCGGTCTTGCTCTGGCCTGCGTAGGTGGCGTTGCCGGATCCCGCGGTCGTGGCAGCGGCAGCGGCCGCCGATTGTGCGGCGGCGTCGCCGGGGAAGTAGTCGGCGCCGTCTTCGCGAAAGTGCTGGATGCCCAGGGATCCGCCCAGCTGGTAGCTGAGGCGGTCCTGGGTCTGCGCCCAGGTCAGCGGCACGCTCAACGATACGAATTGCTGCGGGCTGAAGTAGCCGCCATGGCCATAGGTGAAATGGCGCAGGTTCTTGTCGAAGGCCAGCGCGGTCAGGTTCAGGCCGGTGGTCAGGCGCTGCCCGGGCGTGTTGATGACATGGGTGTAGACGCCCACGCCGCCTTCCAGCCGCGAGTTGGATTTCACATTCGTGCCGTTCAGGCTGGCATAGCCGATGTTGCCGTACACGCCCGTGCCGCCGCTGTCCGCGCCGATCAGGTAGCGCGCGCCCGTGGCGGTGACGCCGCCCCAGCTCTGGCCGGTACGGTCGTCGCGTGTGCCCGCAAACGACAGCACGCTGTCGGTGACGGCGCGGCGCGACACGTCCAGCTGCTGGGACACGCGGTCCGACACGGCGCCCCGCAGCGACACGCCGCCGACCAGCCGGCTGTGTTCGAAACCGAGTGGCGTCGTGCCGACGTCGGCGTCAACCATCCCTTTGGCATAGCCCACGGCAAGACCGGTGCCGGTCTGGCGTTGCGAGCCGGCCGTGCCCACGGTGCCGGCAACCTGCGCGGCGGCGGCGACCGGTCCGCCACCAAAGCGGCTGGCCGAGGCGTAGTCGGTGCCGAGCGACCCGGCGGATACGCTGACCGGCGTGACGCGGATCGAGGCCTTGCCGTCACCGACCGGAAAGGAGATCTCCACGGGTGCCTTCACGTCCGACAGCCGGCTCATGCCGTCTTCGCCCTTGCGGGTGCGCGCACCGATGCCCACGTTGGCTCCCGGACTGCGGATTTGCTGGATCTCGGCCAGCTCGTCCTGCAGGCTGCGGCTGCCCGCCCGCGCGTCAATCGGCAGGGGCGCAATGGGCGCGACGATGCGGTCTTGCGGCACGCTGCCAACGAGCGGGCCGGCGGGTGGCGCGGCGGGTGGCGCGGCCGTGTCGGCCAACAAGGGACGGGACATGACTGTCCCCACACTGTCGGCAGCGGCCCGCGATGGCAGGCGACCCGCAACGGCAGCATCGGTGGACAGCCGGATGGCAGGCAGGGGCAGGGCGGCAACACCGGACATGGCATGTGTCGACCCGCCATCGTTGCCGGCCGCAGCCGGGTAGGCAGGCGCGGCCCCGGCGTGCGGCCGCAGGGTGCCCGGCTTGATGAAGGGGTTGTCGTCGATCAACGCGGCAGGGGCGGCAAGGTCGGCAACGGCAGGCTGCCCTTGCACCCCTTGCCCTTGCACCCCCTGCGGCGCCTGCAAGGCGATCGCCGCCTTCAACATCTGTTCGGCCTTGGCCGTGCGTCCCTGCGACGTGTAGATCCGGGCAGCCGTGGCCAGGACGTCCTGACTGGCAGGCGCAACCTTCAGCGCACGATCTAGCATCGTGTCGGCCAGGGCCGTGTCCTTGGCCACTGCTGCTGCGGATGCGGACCCCAGCAACGCTTCGATGCTGTCAGGCGTATCGCGCAGCAGGCGGGTGTACAGGTCTTGCGCCCTGGCCGCATCGCCCGAATCGGCATACATGCGCGCCAGCGCGGCCAGCGCCGCGGCATCATCGGGCCGCGCGGCCAGCACCGGCTTGATCACGTCATAGGCGCCGACCAGATCGCCGCGTCCGCGCAACAGGTCGGCCTGCCGGATCGTGTAGACGTTGCGGATGTCCTGAAAGGACTGCAACTGGCTGCGGGTCATTTTCTGCGTCTGCAACTGCCGCAGAATGCCGGCCAGCTCGACATCCTGCCGGGTCCGCAGCAGCAAACCGGCGTAGTTCAACTGCAGGTTGATGTCGCGATTCACGCTGCGTGCCATCCACTGCCGCATGACGCTCACGGCGCGCCCGGCGTCGCCCAGGTCGGCATAGGACGATGCCACGGCGCCCATCAATTCGTTGTCGTTGCCTGCCATCGATTCCGCCTGCGCCAGCTGGGCATACGCCTCCTGCAGGCGGCGTTGCTGCCCGAGCGCCGACGCGTCGCCGGTCAGCAGATACACGTTCACGCGACGCTGCAGGGCCGTCATCGCGGCGTTGCGGCTGGCCGGGGGAATCCGTTCCAGAGTGGCCGATGCGCGCCGCCATTCACGGGTGTCGGCATCGACCAGGGCACTGGCATACAGCGCATCGGGCAGGTCGGGATGCGAGACCAGCAGGCCGTCGACCAGCCCGCGCGCTTCGTCGGTCGCACCCTGCTTCAGGTACAGGCGCGCCAGGGTCAGGCGCAGCCAGGGGTCGCTCGGGTCGAACAGCAGCGCTTCCTGCAACGCCGTGCGCGCGGCATCGTCGTCGCCCCGTTCACCGGCAGCCTTGGCCACCTCCAGCGCCTTGCGCGCGCGCAGCTTGCCCAGGCTGCCCAGCTGGTTCTGTTGCTCGGGCGGCAGACGTTCGGCCAGGCGCAAGGCGTCGTCGGTCTTGCCGTTCTGGCTCAGGACGTTGATGAGGCCTCGCGTGGCGTCGGGGTCGCTCGCGCGGCGGGCCAGCACCGACCGGAAGGTCGCTTCGGCCGCCGCCCACAATCCTTGCTGCGCCTGCACGTTGCCCAGCAGGGTGTCGGCTGTCGTCTCTTTTGCATCCAGCTTGATGGCCTGGGTCAGCAGGCGGGACGCTTCCGTGGTGTCGCCGGCTTGATTGGCGGCCGCGCCTTGCTGCACCAGGGCCCAATAGGTGGCCGTGTCCAGTACCTGCCCCCACCGCGCGCCAGGCGCCTGTCGCTTGGCTTTCTGCAGCAGGTCGCGTGCTTCCACGAAATGTTCCTGGCGCAGTCGGATCACGCCCATGCCACCCAGGGCATCGGCGTCATTGGGTTGTGTGGCAAGCACGGCTTGCAGATGGCTTTCGGCCAGCACCAGGTCATTGCTCTCGATCGCCTGCAAGCCGGCGGTGACGCGGTCCCGTGCCGCGTGGGTGGCGACCCGCGGCGCGGTCGAAGTGGGGCGGGTGCGGGTCGAGACACCGGCCCGGGGCGGCGTGCCCGCCCAGCTCAAGGCCTGGCGCAAGCTTTCGGTCGCCACGCCGCCCACATCGGGCCGCGTCGATAACTGCTGCAACTGACGGATGCCTGCCGCGCGAGTGGATTCACGGTTGATCAGCAACTGGGCCAGCGCGAGCTTGACCGGGTAATCGTCGGGGGACTGTCTGGCGAGCTGATCCAGGCCGCGGCGCGCGTCGTCCCAGCCTTGCTCGGTGTAGCCCAGCGTCTGGTAGTACTCGAGCGCCATCGGACCGTGCGGCGCCTTGCCCGCCAGGGCGGACCGGTACTGCGCCACCGCGCCGTCCGCGTCGCCGGCCTGCGCCAGTTCACGGGCCTTGTCGATCTGCCGGGGCGCATCGCCGCCGCGCAGCGTGATTTCCTGTTCCAGGCGGGCGGCCAGCGGGCTGTCGGGATGCATGCGTTTGAGCTGACCCAACAGCGCCTGGCCCTCGGTCATCCGCTTGTTGCCCAGCTCGATCATCGCCAGGCCATACAGGGCGTCGGGCTGATCCGGGTCGCTGCGCAGCGCGCGTCCCCACGCCTCGGCCGCGCGCTGATCATCGCCCCGCGACGCCCAGTATTGCCCCTGCTCGATCAACTGGCGGATCGCCTGGGATTGGATCTGGGTCTGGGCTTGGGCCTGGGTCTGGGCCTGAGCCTGAGCCTGGGCCTGCGCCCGCGCCGTGCCTGGCGGCTGCGCCAGGGCAGCCAGCAGGCCGACAACCACGGTGGTGTGGCGAGCGCGCATCTCAGTTTCCGTCAAGGCGGCGGCGGGCCACCGAACGCAGGGCCAGGTAGGCCAGGCAAGCCAGCAGGCCTATCCCCGCCAGCACGAACAGCCCCAGCGTCAGCGGGTTCTGGCTCAGGTACCACTGCAGTCCCATCACTGGCGGCAGTCGGCCCACGTGATAGGTCGTCTGATCGACCAGGCTGTCCACCTTGGCGCCGCGCACCACGGCCAGGCTGCCGCGAACCTGGTTCTGCGGATCCGCATCCGGCGTGATCAGGGCATTGACGGCATCGAACAGACCGTCGGGCCGATTGCTCGATACCATCACGACGCTGCGGCCGCTGGTGATCGGGGATTCGAAGCCGGCAAACACGGCATCGGTGCTGTCGCTGGCTACGGCCATGTCGATCCGCGCATCGCGCTCGCCCGCGCGCAAGCTGCTGCCGAACCAGCCCATTACGCGGTAGACCAGATCGGACACGGTGTAGCGCTTGCTGCCATCCAGGCCAAAAGGCAAAGAGGACGCCCAGGTCTTGAGCAAGGCCTGGTCACGCCCCGCGCCGATCACCAGCAGGTCCTTGTTCGACACGCTGTCGACCTGATCGGCGCGCACCACCGTGACGTCGGTGGCGGGGTAGCCGGTCGATGCGCCCATGCTGCCAAGCAAGGTCAGGTAGGCGCTGATCTCGGATTGGCCGGCATTGCCTGCCAGTACCACGCCCGTTTCCGACAGATCGGCCAGCCGCGTGAACGGAAAGCCGCTGTTGCGGAACACGTTCAGGTTGGGCATGGCAATGAAGTGCGGAAAGCCGGTCAGGTCGATGGTCGAATCTTCG
This sequence comes from Pigmentiphaga litoralis, assembly GCF_013408655.1. NCBI lineage: Bacteria > Pseudomonadati > Pseudomonadota > Betaproteobacteria > Burkholderiales > Alcaligenaceae > Pigmentiphaga > Pigmentiphaga litoralis. The sequence continues at coordinate 1,452,984 of NZ_JACCBP010000001.1, read as the reverse complement.
GCAATCGCGCCGCGCATGTTGTCGATAAGAACGTCTTCGCACTCGTTCTTTTTTGTGTAGTCGTAAAAGTAATTCAGCTGCAGTTGCGATTGCGGGGTGATCATGGCCAGCGGCACATGCACCTTGCCCGTGGCGGCCAGGGTGCCATCGGTCACGGCCGTGCCGGTCGCGGCGTTCTCGATCACGTCGGTGGCCAGGATAGGCAGTGCACTGACGAACGCGTTGTCCACCGCCACATTCAAGGTGGACTTGTCGCGCGCCGGACGTGGCGTGTAACGGTAGTTCAGCTGCACGGGCACGCCGCGCTCGCGCCACGCAAACAGGTCGGGCGGTGCGGCCAGTGGAATGCGGATGGCATCGGGCGTATAGCCGCTCACGTTCAGCGCCTGGGCGCTGGCCAGCTCGCCCAGCTTGATGGGGCGATCGGTGCGCAGCCAGCGCGGTGCGTCATAGGGTTCGCGCGGCGCCAGCGCCTTCAGATCGGTAATCGTCGCCAACGCGCCCGACAAGGCCTGGTTGCCGATCGCAACGGCTTTGGCGGCGGTCTTGAGCTGGGTGCTGTCGCGGCCCATGACCAGCAGCAGCTTGCTGGCCGGATCGTTGGGATTGGCAACGATCGCCACGGTCGGGCCGGCCAGGGGCGGCAGGTCGATGCCGGGCAGGCTGCCGCCGTTCAACAGCACGACCGCGTGGCCCCGCTGCGGAATCTGTCCCAGGCTGGCCGGGAACACCGCGCCCCGATATCCCGCCATTGCGCCAAACCACGACGCCAGCGTGCCCGCGGCTTCCAGGCTGGCGTTGTCGGGCGACGCGGGCAGCACGATGGGCAGCGTCAGCCGGCGTGCATCGCGCCGGTCAAACAAGGGAACCGGCAGCAGGGCCAGATCATTCTTCAACTGCAGCGGCGCCACCGTCAATTCCAGTGTGCTGTCATTGCTGATGTTGGCCCACAGGCTGGAATGCAGCGGGTTTTCGCACTGCATCGTGTAGTGGCCGATCAACTGCAGACTGAGCCGATTGAATTCCGTAATCAGCCGCGTGGGAATGTCGATGACGCGTTCCTGGCGCGTGCCGGCCGCGTCCTTCGGCACGGGCAGGCTGGCCGCTACCTCGCCATTGACCAGCACATTGATGTGCGACAGGTCCGCCAGCAGCGCCGGCGAGTAGGCATAGTTCAGGCGCAGCCGCGCGGCCGACACGACCTCGTCGGTGCGCACGCTGAAGGGCACCGTATTGCTGCCTTCCACGCCGCGCAGCGTCAGGGTGCCGGCGGCGCCCAACTGCTTCAGGCTGAGCTGATAGCGGCGCGATCCATCGGGCAGGCGGTCATCGCTGGCCGCGAACGCCGGCGCCATCGCGCCGGCCACCAGCACGCCGCAAACTACGCCGCGGATCACGCCGGACCACGCGCCGCGCATCGGGCGACTCAACCTGCCGCGCATCGTGCGACTCAATACGCTGGACCCTGCTGCCATCACCGGCCGCGCAGTCAGAACCAGGGCGTGGCGCTGCCCGAAAAAGTGCCGGTCAATCATCGGTGCCTCGAGGGGTAATCGTGAAATGGGGGACCGCAGGCGCGGGGCGCAGGCGGTGACGGATCACGCCGGCCGCATCGCGCAGCAATTGGGAAATGCCGACCATGCCGATACGCGTCACGGACTTGAAGGCGGACCAGGGCGTATCCGGCGTGGCCTGGCCCCACACGCGCGCCCAGGTATCGGCGCGGGCAAACGTCATCTCGGCCAGTTCGATCTGTTCCTGGATCGTCAGGTCGTCAAAACGGATGCCAAGCCGGTTGCCTTGCGAGAAGACGGCGGTCGCCGGAAAGTCGCGTTCTTCCTGCCCGCGAAACAGCGAGATACGCAGCGCCGTGCCATGCGCGACCGGCGGAAAATGCTCGGGCATCGTCATGCCCAGGCCATTGGCGGAATAGTCGCTGGTGCGGCACGCGATGGTCTTGCCGCTCGGAAAACGGATCATTGCGGGCAGCTGCGCGGCCACGCGCGGCTGTGTGCGGATCTGCTTCGTTTCCTTCGCGACCGCCACGCTCGCGCTGGTGATGATGATGTTGTAGAGCGTCCAGAGCAGGTTGATGCAGATCGTGAAGATGCCGTCCACATCGTTGCTGCCGAAGATCAGCAGGCCGACGCCGACCACCATGCCGGTCACGTTCAGGCACAGCAGCACGATGTAGGGCCGCGCCATATCCCAGTCGAAATACGTGCCTGCGATGGTGCCGCCCTTGGCCGTCACGTTGAACGCGCCCAGCTTGGGATTGAGCACGGCCAGCATTGCCGGGCGGAAGATGTACCAGGCCAGCACCGACTCATAGACCTCGTTCCAGAACGAGTGGCGAAATCGCCCTTGCATGCGTGAATTGGTGATGTTGGCGTGGAACAGGTGCGGCAAGCCGTAGGCCGAGATCATCAGCGCGGTCGCCTGGAACACCTGCGCGTCAAAGAACAGGAACGCCAGCGGCGCGGTCAGGAACACCAGCCGCGGCAGGCCATAGAAAAAATGCAGCATGGCGTTCAGGTAGCAGAAGCGCTGCACCAGCGTCAGCCCCTTGCCGCGCAGCGGGTTGTCGACCCGGCAGATCTGCGCCATGCCGCGCGCCCAGCGGATGCGCTGGCCGATATGCCGCGACAGGCTTTCCGTGGCCAGCCCCGCTGCCTGCGGCACGGCCAGATACGCCGTGTTGTAGCCGCGGCGGTTCAGCTTGAGCGCGGTGTGCGCGTCTTCGGTCACGGTTTCGGTTGCGATCCCGCCCACTTCCATCAACGGCCCGCGCCGCAGGATCGCGCACGATCCGCAAAAGAATGCCGCGTTCCACAGATCGTTGCCGTCCTGCACCAGGCCGTAGAACAGCTCACCCTCGTTGGGCACCGTGCGGAAGGTATTCAGGTTCTTTTCGAAGGGGTCGGGCGAAAAAAAGAAGTGGGGCGTCTGCAGCATCGCCAGCTTGGGGTCCTTCAGGAACCAGCCCATGCAGATCTGCAGGAAGGACCGCGTCGGGATGTGATCGCAGTCGAAGATCGCCACGTATTCGCCGGTGGTATGGGCAAGTGCGTGGTTCAGGTTGCCGGCCTTGGCATGGCGGTTGTTGTCGCGGGTCAGGTAGCCCACGCCCACCTGTTCGCAGAAGTCACGGAATTCCACGCGGCGGCCGTCATCGAGCACAACGATCCGGATGCGGTCGCGTGGCCAGTCGATCGACAGCGAAGTCAGGACCGATTGTTTGACCACCTCCAGCGGTTCATTGAAGGTCGGGATCAGCACGTCGATGCTGGGCCAGGTCGACGCATCGGGAGGCAGGGCCACCGGTTCGCGATGCAGCGGCCAGATGGTCTGCATATAGCCCAGCACCAGCACGGCCAGCGCATAACTTTCGGCCAGCAGCAAGCCGTAGCCGAACAGCATGTCGAGTGTCTCGGTAAAGCCGATGGTGGCGGTCAGGCGCCAGTACAGGTAACGCAGCGACACGGTCATCGACAGCAGCACCATCGCAATCGTGACGCCGCGTCCCGGCACATGACGCAGCAACAGGGCCACGACGATGGCAAAGCCGGAAAACACCAATTGCGACTTCAGGTCCAGCGGCGTGATGACGGCGAGGGTGAACATGGCCAGGCCAAGCAGGGCGAGCGCCGTGCGCACCGGCCGCAGCCGCCACAGGCGCTCGATCAGCGCAGCGTCAACGATTCTGCCGGCGCGTGCCGCGCCACGGGACAGGCGGGACGGGGTCATGAACGGCCTTCGTTCCTGAACGTGCGCCATGCCGCGGCCAGCCGGGACCGCAGCGGTACCCGCCGCGATGGCTGGGCGGGGCAGCGCAGGGTGGGTGTGGCGCCTGCGCTGCTGAGGCGGGCGCAGGGTGCCGCGACGGCATGCTTCGCCATGCTGTGCATTGACGCTTTGTGCTCCGCCGCCAGGCCCCCGTTCTGCAGCGTTTGGTGCTTGGGCACATCGTCGCGGCACACGCTGGGCGGCATGACGACCGGGGCCGCCGCCACTGCCGCCACCAGCGGCCAGCGTTGCTGCGCGTCGGCCGCCAGGTCGCCGCGGCGCAGTTCCTGGTAGTCGCCTGCATTGCCGTCGAAGCGTTTGTACAGTTCGGGGATGTCGTTCATGGGGCTCATCGGGCGCGTGGTTCCAGTGCCGGGGGAGGCGTCATGCGATCAGGCACCCGCAGCCTTGGGCAGCAGGGGTCGGACAGCGGCGGAAGGAATCAGCAGTGCAGGCGCGGGACGGCGGGCCACGGCCACGCCGTCGGCGGGACGCGCGGGGTCACGGCCGGACGGGGGCCAGGGCGATCGGGCAGCAACGGAAAGACGTGCGGAGGCGGGGCGAACGGCGCAACGGGCAGCGCGTTGGGTAGAGCGGAAGAGACGACCATCTGACAGGGTTACCGTCTGGCAAAGGCGGAGCTACGTGTTTCCGGCACGTATTCTTGGAGCATGACCTTGCGTCTGAATGTGCCCGCTGTAGGGTGGGTGAGTCGGGCACCGACGAAATGTATCTGAACCGCTCAACCGTAGCAACATCTTGTTGCATGGATAGTCGAAATGTCTCGGGCAATTGCGCTTCGCCTGTCAGTCCTGACAGGCAGTTGGCGCATGGCAGCTGCACTCGGGATTCGGCCCCCGGCATTCGGCACTTGGGATGGGTTAGTGCGCGACCGGCTCGAAGTGCGCGTAGGTCGACGCAAGCGGCCCTGGCCTCCCGACGTAGAAGCCCTGGATCTCGTCGCAGCCCGCCGCCTTGAGCCGATTCCACTGTGCCAGCGTTTCGACGCCCTCGGCCGTGGTGGACATGCCCAAGCTGCGCGCGAGGTCGACCACGGCGCGCACGATGCGCGCGGACTCTTCGTTTTCGCAAATGTCGGTCACGAACGAGATATCGATCTTGATGCGGTCCGCCGGAAAGCGCCGCAGGTAGCTGAGCGACGAATAGCCGGTGCCGAAGTCGTCAAGCGCGATGCTGACCCCGAGCAGATGCAGCTGATCCAGCGTCGTGCGCACCTGCACATCTTCGCGCAACAGCACGGTTTCGGTCATTTCCAGTTCCAGCCGGTGCGCGGGCAGCCGGGCAGCCGTCAGGGCATCGCGCACATGACTGACCAGGTCACCGCTCAGGAATTGGCAGGCCGACACATTGACGGCGACGCGGATGGGCTCGGGCCAGGTGGCCGCGGCACGGCAGGCCTGTTCCAGCACCCAGCGGCCCATGGGCACGATCAGTCCCGTTTCTTCGGCGATCGGAATGAATTCGGATGGGGGCGGGGCGCCCGTGCCCGGATGCTTCCATCGCAGCAAGGCTTCGAAGCCGCACAGCGCCCCGCTCTGGTTGGCCAGCACGGGCTGGTAGAAGACTTCAAAGCCTTCGGACGACAACGCATCCCGCAGCGCCATTTCGACATTGCGGCGGGCCTGCACGGCCTGCTGCATGGACCATTCGAATACCCGCCAGCTGCCACGGCCGTCGGCCTTGGCGCGGTACAGGGCCAGGTCGGCGTTCTTGAGCAGCTGATCGGCGTCGGTGCCATGTTCGGGCGCCAGCGTGATGCCGACGCTGGCCTTGGTCACGACCTGGTTGCCATCGAGCTTGCACGGTTCGGCAATCGCATCGACAACGGCCTGTGCCTTGCGTTCGGCCGCCCCGGGCGCGCTGGCGTCCATCAGGATGATCGCGAATTCATCGCCGCCCAGGCGGGTGACCAGATCGTGCGGTCCGGCGCAGCCGACCAGGCGGGCCGCGATCACGCGAAGCAGGGCGTCGCCGGCCGGATGGCCCAGGGTGTCATTCACCGATTTGAAATAATCCAGATCGATCAGCAGCAACGCGACCGGCCTGGGCAGCGGCGCACCCACCAGTCCGCGCAGCTTTTCGGTAAACAGCACCCGGTTGGGCAGGCCGGTCAGCGCGTCATGCCGGGCAATATGGTTGGCGGCGCTGGTCAGTTCATGGTGGGCGTCCAATTGCCGCCGCCCGAGCATGACGCAGGCGGCCAGGATCAGGCACAGCAAAACGGCGGCAATCCCGATGACCAGGGCTTCGGGCCGCCACGCCGCATCGACCGACGCCAGGGTGGTGCTGACGGCAACCGTGACCGGATAACGTTCCAGGGCGCGGATCGCCGTGAGCCGCTGCTCGCCGTCGATCGGGCTGGGAAGGGTGGCGGCGGGGGCGCTCGCTGCGGCAGCGGTCGGGCTGACCGATCCGCCGGCTGACAGCGCAAGCGCCTGGCCGCTGGCCGTGGGACCGGTGCTGGTGCCGACGGTACCGGGAATGGCGGGTTGGCGAACCAGCAACGTGCCGTCCGATCGGAACAGGCTGATCGCGCCGCCCTTGCCGACGTTGATGGTGCTGTAGAAGCGAGCGAAGTAGTCCAGCCGCATGGCGCCCAGTATCAGTCCCAAGGCTTCGCCGTCGCGGGACGAGAACTTGCGAGCAAGGTAGATCGTCCAGGTGCCGCTGCCGCGGTTTTCAACCGGCGCGCTCAAGTAGCTTTCCATGTCCGGATCGGCCATGAGCGTCTTGTAGTAGTCGCGGTCCGCCACGTTCACGGGCGGTGTAGGCTGGTAGCGGCTGAAGTTGCCCAGATCGCCTTGCTGGTTGATCAGCGTCAGGGCTTCGACATACGGCAGGTTATCGAGCCGGTCGCGCAGCAGTCCGTAGACGTCCTGTTCGCGAATCCGGAAATCGAAGGCTTCGGGGGTGTTGATGCCTTCGTTGCGCAGCCGTTCCACCAGGCTGGTCTGGACGGTTTCCAGTGCCTGGAAGGCCCGTTCGGTTTCCTGCGCCAGCACCAGCGCCAGGTTGGCCAGTTCCTGCGACTTGCCGGCGATGACCCGGTGCTGCAGGTTCACCACCAAAGACAGCGCGGCAATCAGAATGGCGGCGATCAGCGCGCCGCCCGCGATGGTCAGCCACCTGCCAGGATGCGCGCGCCGGGCGGCCGAACCCGTCAAGGCGCGTTCAACGTGGGGCGGAGTGGCGCTCATGCAGGGGGCTTGGTCGAATCCGGATCATCTATTGTGTCCTGATTCGACCATCCTGCGTTTGGCCTGTGTAAATAAAACTATGCGGAGAACCCCGGGGTTGTCGGCAGGGTGCCCGAGGCTACCGAGGCACGGCCGACAGGCGGATCAGCAGCGCCGACATATCGTCGATGGTGAACGGCTTCTGCAGCCACGGCGCGTCGGCAATCGGCGTTTCGCGCGCCGGATAGCCGCTGGCGAACACCACCTGCAAGTCGTACTGCTGCCTCACGCGGACGGCCAGGTCGACGCCTGACGTCCCTGCCAGTTCCACATCGGCCAGCAGCACGTCGAAGCGTTGCGCGGCCAGCAGGTCCATGGCGGCATCCGCCGTGGCGGCGCCTTCGGCCGGATAGCCCAGGTAATCCAGGATTTCCAGGGTGGCCGCCAGTGCGTCGGCATTGTCTTCCACCACCAGCACGCGCGCCGGCGTGCCGGGCAGGCGCTGCACGGCGGGCATGTTGTTCAACGCCACCTGAGCCTGCTCGACGTGCTCACGACCGGCCAGCACATGTCGCAGCTTGCGCGCCAGGTCATCGCGGCGATAGGGCTTGCCCAGCAACGCCACGCCAGGGTCCAGACGGCCGCCGTGGACGATGGCGTTTTCGGTGTAGCCGGACGTGAACAGCACTTCGATACGCGGCTGCATCTGCTTGGCGCGCCGCGCCAGTTCCGGGCTGCGGATCGGCCCGGGCATGACCACGTCGGTGAACAGCACGTCGATCGGCACGCCACTGTCGATGACCGCCAGCGCGCTTTGCGCATCGTGCGCCTTCAGGACGTGATAGCCCAGTTCGACCAGCAGGTCGACGGCGGTCGCGCGTACGGCCGGATCGTCTTCCACGACCAGCACGGTTTCGGTGCCGCCCGTCGCGGCGCCTTCGAACGCGGGCCGCGACACTTCTTCCACGGCGTGCACGCGAGGCAGGTACATCTTGATCGTGGACCCGTGACCGATCTCGGAATAGATCTTGAGATGCCCGCCGCTCTGCTTGACGAACCCATAGACCATGCTCAGGCCCAGGCCCGAGCCCTTGCCATCGGGCTTGGTCGTGAAGAAGGGTTCGAAGGCGCGCGCCATGACGTCTTCGGTCATGCCGCTGCCGGTGTCTGATACCGCGATCATCACGTATTGCCCGGGGGTCACTTCTTCGTGCACGGCCGCGTAGGCGTCGTCGAGGCTCGCGTTGTTGGTCTCAAGCGTGATGCGGCCATCGCCATCCATGGCGTCGCGCGCATTGATCGCCAGGTTCAGCAGCGCGTTTTCCAACTGGTTGCGATCGACATGCACATTCCACAGCCCGCCGGCGATCACGGTTTCCAGCTCGATCGTCTCGCCCAGCGCGCGCCGCAGGATGTCGTCCATGCTGTTCAACAGCACGCCGGCATTGAGCACGACCGGTTCCAGCGGCTGCTTGCGCGCGAACGACAGCAGTTGCGACGCCAGCTTGGCCCCGCGTTCGACGCCGCTCATGGCCGACGCCAGCCGGCGCGACGCGCGATCGTCGGTGTCCACGAACTGGCGCAGCAACTGCAGGTTCCCGCCGATCACCTGCAGCACGTTATTGAAGTCATGCGCGATGCCGCCCGTCAACCGGCCAACCGCTTCCATCTTCAGGGCCTGGCGGCGCTGGGCTTCACTGGCTTCCAGTTCCGCGGTGCGCTCTTCCACCAGCAGTTCCAGATGCTCGCGATGCCGCACCAGTTCTTCTTGCGCCAGCTTGCGCTGCGTCACGTCGCTGCCCTGGATGAAGATACCCGACACGCTGCCGTCCGGTTCGATCACGGGCTGGCACACCACGTCCACGTAGCGCTGCGTCAGATGGTCGTCGCCGGTGCGGTTGAACTGCACGGGCAGGTCGATGCCGACGAATGCCTTGCCATCGGCAAAGGCCTTGTCCAGCATTTCGAACATGCCCTGGCCAGCCAGGTCGGGCAGCGCCATGCGGATCGGCTTGCCCAGCACATCGTGGCGTCCGATCAGCTTGAAGTAGGCGGCGTTGGCAATCTGGTAGACATGGTTGGGGCCCTGCAGGAAGCACATGAAACCCGGTGCTTCTTCAAACAGCCGGCGCAGGTGCGACGCTTCGGCCTGCAGGACCTGATTGGCTTCCTGCACGACCATGGCGCGGCGAAGCACCCGGCTTTCCACCGAGCCCGGCGTCGTGGTGTCCGCGTCTTCCTGGTCCATGCGCGTCGCGCGCAGTTCCTTGCGCATCACCTGGATCTCGGTAATGTCTTCAGTGTGCTGCAACAGGTATTCGACTTCGCCTTCGGTGTCGAAAAGCGGCGTGTGCGTGGCGCTCCAGTACCGGTCCTCGATCACATCTCCGGCATCGGTGCTGCGTGCGATCGCGTAATGGATATAGGGCAGTTCATCACGCTTGCGCAGATCGACGGCGCGGCGCAGCGAATCCTGCAGCGCCAGCCCATTGGCATCGAGCTGGCCCGCGGCGTCCCGGCTGGGAAAGGCGTCAAAGATCCGCAGGCCGACCAGACCCTCCAGCGTCCTGCCGGTGACGCGCAGGTAAGTCTGATTGGCGCCGACAATGACGAACTGGCGGTTCATCAAGAGGTAGGCGTTGGGCGACGCATTGAAAAGCGCTTGGAAATTGACGCCGTGCATAAAAAGTAGGGGACCTCGAGCAGATGCCAGGACGGGAACGCGGCCGCGCAATTCTAAAGGCAAACGTGAGATTGTCGCGCGGGTGATGTAACCGCCAAAGCCAGACGTAGCGCGGCACAGACCGAGAGATTTTGGTGAGAAGTTCAGTAAACGCTTCATGAGCGCGTCCTATAATCAGGCGGTGCCGCGGCCCGCGGTCATTTCCGATGGAGCTTGCCCGCCGTGACTTCGACGCCCGACCTTCCTGCCGACGCCGCCGCCCCTGGCGGCGCCTGTCTGAGCGCCGAGCTGGTGGCCGTGATGGTCGCGGTCACCGATGGCCAGCCGCGGGTGCTGACGACCCGTGATGGCGGCGCCTTGCCATCCGGACCGTTCCAGATGATGCATCGGTCCTTGCAGGCCGGCCTGCGCGCCTGGGTCGAGGCGCAAACGCATCATCCGCTGGGGTATGTCGAGCAGCTCTATACCTTTGCGGACCGCGACCGGACCGAGGCCGCGGAGTCAGGCGACGCGGGCGCGGCGGGCGACGCCTTCACGCAAGCGGCCGTGATTTCCATCAGCTACCTGGGACTCACGCGCGAAGCCGATGGCGACCGTATCGATCAGGTCGGCTGGCACGACTGGTACCGCTACTTTCCCTGGGAAGACCGGCGCACTGGCGAGCCGGCCGTGGTGGCGGACTCGATCGTGCCGGGCCTGAACGCGTGGGCCGCGCGCGGTGGCGGTCGGGCCACGACGGAACGCCGGACCTCGCGTGCGGCGCTGGCGTTCGGCCTGGACGGGCAGCCCTGGAATGAAGAAGGGGTGCTGCAGCGGTACGAATTGCTGTTCGAAGCGGGCCTGGTGCCCGAAGCCGTGCGGCGCGGCGTGCCGCATGCGACCGGCAAGGTGCCGGGCGATTGCCTGCTGCACGACCACCGCCGCATCCTGGCGACCGGAGTGGCCCGCTTGCGAGCCAAGATCAAGTACCGGCCCGTCGTGTTCGAACTGATGCCGCCGGAATTTACGCTGCTGCACTTGCAGCAGACGGTCGAGGCCCTGGCAGGGCGTGCGCTGCACAAGCAGAATTTCCGCCGGTTGATCGAACAGCAGGACCTGGTGGAAGAGACGGGTCACCTGGCGGTGGGCACGGCCGGCCGGCCAGCCAAGCTGTTCCGGTTTCGCGGGAATGTGGTGATGGAACGGGTGGTGACGGCAAGCAAGCTGCCGCTGACGCGCGGGGGGTGAGGGCAGCGGTCTGGTGCTCAGCGGCGGGGGGGACGACTCGAAGTCGGACGACGCCCGAAAACGCCTGGAAACACGCGAAAACGGCTGGCGACGCCCGAAAACGCCTGGGAACGCCTGGGAACGCCTGGCACGCCGATGTTGACGCGTCGATATGCTCACGATTAGCATAAAAGCACCTCTCCTTTTTTTGTCCGGTAAATACTCGCCATGAGCATAAAACCTGCTTTTGCTGTTACCTCCGAGCTTCATTCCGCTGGCCGCGGGGTGCCGACGCTGCCGTCCATTCTGTTGGAGCCTGCCGTCCGCGCAGCGCTGCTGGAAGACCTGGGCCGCGCCGGCGACCTGACGACGGATGCGATCGTGCCGTCCGACGCACGGGCGCAGACGCGACTGGTCGCCCGGCAGGAGGGCGTGCTGGCCGGACTGGATCTGGCTCGCCTGGCCTTCCAGTTGATCGACCCGGACGTGCAGTTTGATGCGCAGCTGCACGACGGCGCGCGGCTGGCGCCCGGGGCGACGATTGCCACCGTGCACGGGTCGGCGCGCGCCATGCTGACGGCGGAGCGCACGGCACTCAACTTCCTGTGTCACCTGAGCGGGGTCGCCACCGCCACGGCATCGATTGCCGACTCCATTCGCGACACGCGCGCACGCGTCACCTGCACCCGCAAGACGCTGCCCGGTTTGCGTGCTTTGCAAAAGTACGCGGTGCGGGTAGGAGGCGGCAGCAACCATCGTTTCGGGCTGGACGACGCCGTGCTGATCAAGGACAACCACGTGGCGATCGCAGGCAGCGTGCGCGAGGCCGTCACCCGCGCGCGCGCCGGCATCGGTCACATGGTCAAGATCGAGCTGGAAGTCGATACGCTGGCGCAGCTGGAAGATGCCCTGGCCCTGGGCGTCGATGTCGTGCTGCTGGACAACATGTCGCTTGAGGACCTGCGTACGGCGGTGGCGATGACGAATGGCCGGGCGATCCTTGAAGCGTCCGGACGGGTGACGCCGGACACCGCGCCTTCCGTTGCCGAAACAGGTGTCGACCTGATCGCGATCGGGTGGATCACCCACAGCGCCCGCACCCTGGATATCGGGCTGGACGCCTGAGGGCGTGAAGCGGGCTCGACGCCTTGGGGGCCTTGCGGCCGGCTCACCGTTTCCCTGTCAGGGATTCTTGCCCCGATCATCGACCACCGACTGGCCTTCGGGCTTGTCGTGTTGGTCGCGGTCGGGTGAGATCGCAATCGGGTCGCTGGCCGGAAAGGTTTCTTCCAGTGCTTCGTCCAGCGCGTCCTCCTCATGCAAGTCAGGCGGCGTGGGATCTGAAGGGGAGGACGGAGCGTGCGTCGAGTCGGATTCGCGGGGCATGGTGATCTCCTGCGGCGGCGTCATCGGGACAAGGGAAGACATTACACCGCCGATTGCCGGATAATCGCGTTACAAAGCATGTCTTCGAGAAGCGCGTGATCGTCCGTCCCAAACTCAACTGGTTCAAGATGCTGTTCGTATGGAACGGCTCCGTGCTCAAGGCTGTGCTGCTGCCGTTGAGCGTCATCCTCGCAATATCCCTGGCAGTGCTCTGGGCCCACTCGTCTGGCGGCACGTCCTGGCTGCACCTGAATCCCACCCCGTTCAGCCTGATCGGTGTTGCCTTGGCCATCTTTGTCAGCTTCCGCAACAACGCCAGTTATGACCGCTATTGGGAAGCGCGCAAGCTGTGGGGCGAACTGCTGATCCGCACGCGCAACCTGACCCGACAAGCCGTGGGAGTACTCGACTCTGCCCCGGGCGACCCCGATGCGCAGCGGCTGGTGGCGCTGCTTTGCGCGTTCACCTACTCGCTCAAACATCAGCTGCGCAGCACGGATCCGGCCGATGTCCTGCATCGCCTGCTGCCTGCGGGCGATGCCGAGCGCGCGCTGGCGCGGCAGTATCGGCCCGTGCATCTGCTGGATGACGTGTCGCGGCTGCTTGCGGCATGGCGCCGCGATGGGCGGCTCAGCGACATCCTGTTCGATGGTTGTCAACGTCAACTGGATGGGCTGAGTGCGGTGGTGGGCGGATGCGAGCGCATCGCGACCACGCCGCTGCCATATGCCTACAACGTGCTGTTGCACCGGACGGTCTATTTCTTTTGCGCCTTGTTGCCACTGGGGCTGGTCGACAGCATCGGCGCGGCCACGCCGGTCATCAGCGTCTTTATCGCGTATGCCTTCATGGCGCTCGACGCCATCGCCAGCGAGCTGGAAAACCCGTTTGGCGAAGAGCCCAATGACCTGCCGCTGACGGCGTTGGCCGTCAACATCGAACGCACCCTGCGCGAGATGATCGGCGAGACGGTGCTGCCCGATGCGCCGCTGCCCGACGCGTTCTACCGGCTGCGGTAAGCGGCTGGGTTCGGCATGTTCAGTTCGGCACCACTTCGAACGCCAGGAACTGCGTGACCTGCGTGGCCGAAAAGTTGTCGTCCGAAACGATGACCAGGCTCTCGCGGCCATTGGGCAGGCGTGGACCCCAGGTCATGCCTTCCAGGTTGTCAATCCTGGGCAGTCCAAGACGGTTGAAGTCGACAACCAATGTCTTGCGCACCGGTGTGTACTGCGCGTTCCTGAGCGTGCTCAAGGATTGCACGTCGGTCGCGCCCGTCACGTCGATGCGATACAGACGCAAGTACATGCTGTAGACGCCATCCGCGCCTTCAATGCCGGCGCGTTCCAGCACCAGGAATTGCGTGTCGTTGATCGCCAGGATTTCCGAGACACCGTTGTCCGCATTCTTGCCCGCAGCCGGGGCGGCGGGGAAGGCGTCGAGCGGATACGCGAACTGCGACAGCACCTTGCCCGTCCGGTCCTGGCGGGTGATGCGTGACACGGCGCCGGCGGTGGCCGACGGCAACGGGCCATCCTGATAGACCGGACCTTCCATGGCGACCCACAGGGATTGCCCGTCGGGGGCAAAGGTCAGCCCTTCATAGGTGGCGTTGTTGCGGCTGCCCAGCTCCTGCGAGGGCGACATTTTGAACAGGGGCGGCGTGGTCAGCTGACCGATGGCCGCACCGGAATTCGACACATGCAGCACCAGTGGGTCCAGGCCCAGCGACCGGTTGCCTTCGCTGGTCACCCACAGGCTGGAATCGCTGGGGTCGAATCGAATGGCTTCCGGATCCGGCACCGTGCCGCCGCGTTGCGCAAACTGCGTGGCGCTTGGATAGACGCTGCCGTCCGGCTGCTTGAGCGTGACGGCGCTGGTCAGCGCGACGCGCGTGAAAGCCTTGTCGTCATAGCTCAGCTGCGCCTCATACAGGCGTGCCGGGGCCAGGTCGGACCGGTCATCGCTGACGACCATCCAGCGTTGGATGCGTGGGTCGTAATCGATGCCCGACAGGCCGCCCGCAGGCGTGTCCTGCACAGTCTGCTTGAAGGCAATGCGCTGTTCCCCGATCAGGCGCAGCGACGCCACCGAGCGCGGCGATGCCGCCGGGGTGTCGTCGTCATCGCTCCCGCCGCAGGCAGCAAGCGCCGCCACCAGGGCGACAGACAAGGTGGCGCGCAGCAGCGCGGCAGGCAGGAAGCGTGCGGGGGCGTGGGAGGGGGCAGGGCGCATGGCAGGCAGGTCCGGAATCGGGGAGGGTGGCGCGCAGTATGGACCGGACACATGACAGCGGCGTGGCGATAGGGGCGTCAGGGGGGCGGTGGTGCCGCCAGCGCGCCTAAGCCGGGTCAATGTCCTATCATTGGTACAAACCCTGTCTTCCACCGCTACTGTCATCGCCCTCCCATGTCCGGCTCTCCGCCCGCAGCACCGTCTTCCGTTCCCGCCCCCCGCAGCTTCCGGCATTCCCTGTTCGCGATGATCGGCATCGGCCTGGTCAACATGTTGATCGCGCTGGACCAGACCATCGTCAGCACCGCCTTGCCGTCGATCGTGTCCGAACTGAACGGCTTCGACTACTACGCCTGGATCGCGGTCGCCTATCTGCTGGGGTCGGTAGTATCCGTGCCGGTGTTCGGCCGCCTGGGCGACTTCTTCGGCCGCAAGCCCTTTGTGGTCACGGCCATTGCGCTGTTCATTCTGGCGTCGATCGCGTGCGGCCTGGCGCCGACGATCCTGACGCTGGTCGTGGCGCGCGCCTTCCAGGGCATCGCGGGCGGCATGATGGTGGGGACCGCCTTCGCGTCGCTGGCTGACCTGTTCCCCAATCCCAAAGAGCGATTGAAGTGGCAGGTCGTGCTGGCCGGCTCCTACGGCATTGCAACCGCGGCAGGGCCTTCTTTGGGCGGCTTCCTGAGCGAGGCATGGGGCTGGCGATCCA
Organism: Pigmentiphaga litoralis; assembly: GCF_013408655.1. Classification (NCBI taxonomy): domain Bacteria; kingdom Pseudomonadati; phylum Pseudomonadota; class Betaproteobacteria; order Burkholderiales; family Alcaligenaceae; genus Pigmentiphaga; species Pigmentiphaga litoralis. Next base: position 1,437,782 of record NZ_JACCBP010000001.1, on the reverse strand, counting down.
CCTTTTTGATCAACCTGCCGATCGGGCTGGCCGGTCTGTATTGCGTGGCGCGTTTCCTGCCGCGATTCCCGCGCGCATCGACGGGCCCAGTCAAGCTGGACTGGCTGGGTGTCGTGCTGCTCGGTATCAGCCTCTGCTGTCTGCAGGTGTTCGTGGAAAGCGTGCCGAATGCGGGACTGAGCCGCAACAACCTGCTGCTGATCGCGGGCACCGTACTGGCCGGCGCCGCGTTGGTCCTTGTCGAACGGCGCGCCGCCCATCCCATCCTGCCGCTCGAACTGTTTGCCGAACGCAAGTATCTGGTCATGTTCCTGCTGTCGGTGATCTGCGGCGCAGCCATGTTTTCGTTGATCTTTTACGTCCCCCTGTTATTGCAAGGCGGCTTCTTTCTGTCGCCGCGCGAAGCCGGGCTGACGGTCACGCCCTTGCCGGTGTCGATCGCCATCGGCAGCATCATCAACAGCAAGATCATCGTGAATCTGAAAAAGCCGGTCTCCATCCTGACGGCGGGCTACCTGCTGCTGTTGACGTGCAGCGCGGGCCTCGTCTTTGCGGATCGGGACACGCCGTCGATCGTGCTGTCGGCCTTGCTCGCCAGTGGTGGCCTGGGCCTCGGCTTTCTGCTGAACAACCTGAATGTCTTCGGTCAGCAGATCGTGGGCCGCGCGCGGGTGGGCATCTTCACGGCCTTGCTGCAGTCCACGCGGATGATCGGCGGGATGTTGGGAACGGCCGCGCTGGGCGCGCTGATTACCCACGGTTATGCGGCCAAGATGGGCGCGCTGATGGCAGGCATCACAAGCGTCACGGCAACCGAAAAAGCGTGGCTGACCCGCCTTGCCGATCCGCAGATCCTGGTCGATGTGCCGGGGCGCGCCGCCGCGCAAGCCGCACTGGCGCACGCGCCGCTGGCCGGCGACTTCCTGATTGAAACGGCCCGGCAGACCCTGGTGGGATCGGTGCATCAGGGCCTGATGGTGCTGGCCGTATTGATCGTAGTGGCCTTGGCGCTGGTGCGCCTGGTGCCCGATATCACGCTGAATCAGAAGCTGTAGAGGCAATGTTGCAGCACGCGATGCCAAGGCAGACGATACGCGCGACTCGCGACGTCGCGGTATCCCACGCTTAGGGGTTGCTACGTCAGGCGATGCCGCCGTCCGCTCAGCCTGAGCCAGCACCCGTCGCTGCCGGCCGCGACGCCCCCGTGCGGCAGGCCAGCGCCGCCACCGCCAGCGCGACGGCGGCCGCGCCATATAACGCAAGGGCAGGTACCCGGGCCAGCAGCAGGCCCGCGATCAGCGGCCCGGCGCCCGCGCCGATGTCGCGCCAGATCGCCTGCGAGGCCAGGGCGGGCACGCGGGCCGGCCCCGGATAGCGCGCCAGGACCAGCGGCGCCACCAGCGGCAGTTGCAAGGCGCGCAGCACCACGATCACCGCCGCCGCGCTCCACAGCCATCCGGCGCCAAAGGCAAGCAGCGCGCCCGACGTGGCCAGCGACATGGCCACCAGCAAACGCAGCGCGCCATGCCGGTCCGCCAGGCGTCCGCCAACCGGGCCCAGCAGCATTTCCGACAGATACCGCAGCGCCAGCAGCAACCCCGCCACCAGCACCGCCTGGCCGGGCAGCAGATCCTTGCCCAGGAAGCCCAGGCCCAGAATGAACAGGCCATCCAGCGTCAGGCCTTCCACAAAACTCCAGAGGTTCAGCCGGTCTGGCCAGCGGATGCGCCGGCGGGCAGGGTGCAGTGTCGCGTGGGCGCCCGAGGGTAGCGCGCGGGTCGCCAGCAGGCCCAGCAGCGCCACCCCCGCCAGGATCACGAAGATCAGGCGCGGCCCGTGATGCAGCGTCATCAAGGCCCCGGCCGGCAACGCGATGACCGGACCCAGCGCGATCCATGCCCGGGACGCGCCCGTGCGCCGGGCGGCGTTGTGTACATCGGCCGTCGCCAGGGCCTGGGTCGACAGATTCAACGCCGCATAGCACAGCCCCCATCCCAGCCGCACCACCAGCAACGGCCAAAAACCGGACAGGACACTATTGCCTAGCGCGCAAAAAGCCGCCACGACGACCGCGATCGAGCACGTGACCCGGTCGCCATGCCTGGCGTAGAAGCGCGCCACCGCGCCGTACCCCGCAATGCGCACCAGGCGGTTCGCCGCCAGCAGGCCGCCGGCTTCCGCCAGCGAAATGCCGAAGTCGTCGGCGTACATGGGAAGCAGCAGGTACAGCAGCACGTCGGCGGGCAGGGCAAGCGCCAGCGCCACGGCGGCATAGCGTGAATGGCGGTCGGCGGGAAGGGGGGACAGGCGAATCATCGGAAAGATGGTGCGCGCGCGACAGTGGTGCTGACAAACGACATTGCCGCGCCCGACCCGTGAGAATATTGCACACATGCCCGCGCGCCTGCCCCCTCTCAACGCCATACGCGCCTTCGTCGTCGCGGCCCGTCACCTCAGCTTCACGCGCGCGGCCGACGAATTGTGCGTCACTCACAGCGCGGTCAGCCGGCAGGTCAAGACGCTGGAAGACTACCTGGGAGTCTCGCTGTTCGAACGCCTGACGCGGCAGGTGGTGCTGACCGCCGCCGGGCAGCGCTTCTATGCCGAGGTGGGGGGCGCGCTGGATCAGATCGGCGCCGCGGCGCAGGCCTTCACCACCCGTCCACCCGAACGCGCCGTGCGGATCAACGTGCGGCCGTCCTTCGCGGTGCGCTGGCTGATCCCGCGACTGCCGTCCTTTGTCGAGCAATGCCCGGGGATCGAGCCGCAGGTCATCACCAGCACCCTGTCACCCGACAAGGCCGCCGACACCTTCGACGTCGCCATTCGCCGGGGCCTGAAAGGCTGGCCGGCGGACCTGACCCTGCAGCCCTTTCTGGAAGACGATGTGCACGTAGTGGCCGCGCCGGCCTTGCTGCGGACCCATCCAATTGCCGACGTCCACGCCATTCGCCGCCATGTGCTGTTGTCGGCCAAGACGCGGAAAGAGGACTGGCCCGACTGGCAACGTTTTGTGGGCCTGGCCCGCATCAAGCCTGCCGGCACGCTGCAGTTCGACCATCTGCACTTCGTGTTGCAGGCGGCTGTCGATGGACTGGGCATTGCCTTGTGTCCGGCGTCTCTGGTCGGCAACGACCTGGCCACCGGTCGGCTGGTGTCACCCTTGCCCGCATTCAGGATGCCGCTGCAGCGCTACTACTACTGCGTGTCGCCGACCGCGGGTCCCGAAGCGCGGCAGTTCGTGGCGTGGCTGGAAAGCGAGCTGGCGGCGCAGGGCGGAGCGGCATGACCTTGCGGCCGACAGTCCGCGCGCTGCCCGGCACGCCGCATGGCGCGCCGCCCACGATCGCCCCCTGCCTCCGTACGTTTATACGATTTTCCGATTAATGCCCACCACGTTCCCTCGCCATAAGGCTCAAGCATGTCCTGGATAACTGCTCTGCTCGTCGCCCTGATTCTTGGCATGTGTCTGATCAAGGCTGCGAATGCCATCGCATGGGCCATTGCGGATCGATCGCGGGGCTCGTCGGAAGCCCATGACGCCGCGCGCTCCGAAACCGTCGGGGTGCACGCCGCCGATCCGTCGTCAGTTGGCGATGCCAGGTCTGGCGGCGCCACGGCCGGGATCCCGGTTGCGGCGGGCGCCTACCTTGCGCCCAGCATCGACCCTGCTACCGGCTTGCCAAGGTCTGCATCCTCTACCGAGGACATGTCGCGGGCCGAACACGAACGCTGGCTGACCGCCATGAACACCGACAGCGTGCTCGGCGCCACCACACGCCGCACCCTGGACCAACTGAGCGAACTGATGCTGCAGGCACGTGGCCTGTCGGCCATGACGCAAGATGCCGTCGCCGAAGCCACCCCGCTCGACGTCGATGCCGAGCCCTTTCACCTGCTGTTCGACCGGTCCAAAGACGTGGGACAGCGCATCGGCGCCCTCAGGTTGGCGGTGTCGGCCGCGCCGTACTTTGCGGACAAGGCCCAGTCCGACGACTGCGTCACGGCGCTATTTGCGTTCAACCGCGCCTTGACGGCGTCGTTCACCGACTACGTGGGGTCGGGCGGTTCATCCCGCCTGCCCGATGACCTGCGCCCCATCCTGTTCCCGCAAGACCTGCTTGCCGTGGCGGACGAGGCGCAGCGCACGTTTGACCGATGGACCCGGGTGGGTGGCCTGCATCAGGCAGTGTGTGAGCCGACCGACCATGTGGCGGCGGGTGACTGGCTGGACCGCCAACGCGTCGTCAGCGAAGCCGCCGAAACCGGCTGGCTGACGGCCATGCTGCAGTCGCTGGACGATCCGTCGCGCAAACGCGCGCACCTGGATCAGCTCATCGAAATCATCTTGCAGCCCTACCACTTCGTGACCGCAGCGTGCCCCGACCGGCTCACCCACGCCGTCAACACCGTGGGTATCGACATGGCCGCGCAGATCGCGATTGCCCGGATGCGCGACCCGTCAATGCTGGCGTGGCGCTTTGCAGACCGGTTGGAAGAAGCGTGGAATGAAAGCCAGGTGTGCATCCGCGCGTCGCAGGACGACGAGGATTGGAGCCCGTGGGGCCATTTCGTCGAAAGCATGGAGCGGCGCAAGTCGGGGGGATTTCCGGCCGCACCGGCGTTTGCGAGCAGTGGCGCCGTGGCCGACAGGGCGCCCGTGTAAGCGGGAAGTCGGGCGCAGCCAGCGGCGGGTCTTGCGTCGGACAGGGGGTGCCTGCCGTGTGCCGCCGCCTTACATCCCCGGCAGATCGCCCTCACGCACCAGATACTTGGGCCCCAGCCCCGCCACGTCAGGACACCCCAGCAAGGCCAGATCCACATCGATCTCCTTGCGCAGTAATTCCAGCGCGCGCACGGCGCCGTCTTCGCCACCCGCCGCCAGCCCATACATGGCTGGCCGGCCGACGAACACACACGCCGCGCCCAAAGCCATTGCCTTCAGCACGTCGGTGCCGCGTCGTACCCCGCCGTCCAGCATCACCGTCAGTCCGGGCGCCGCCGCGACGATCGCAGGCAGGGCATCCAGCGTGGACACCGCGCCGTCCAACTGACGCCCGCCGTGATTCGAGACGATCACGCCATCGCACCCCAACGCCTCCGCTTGCCGCGCATCGTCCCTGCGCAGCAGCCCCTTGATCACCAGCTTCCCGGCCCATTGCTCGCGAATCCACGCAATGGTCTCCCACCGCATCGACGCCCGGCCGGCCCGATGGTCCACCGTCGGCGCATCGATAATGCGTGCCCCACGTGTCGCCGTGAAGTTTTCAAAACGCGGCACGCCGCCGCGCAGCAGCGTCTGCGCAAACGTCTGCAGCAGCCACCGCGGCCGCATCGCGCCGCCCGCCAGGAGCCGCGGCGTCAGCTTGAGTGGCAGCCGGAAGTCATTGCGCAATTCGTTCTCGCGCGTCGACGCGATCGGCACGTCCACCGTCACCACCAGCACCTCAACCTGTGCCGCCCGCAGCCGATCCAGCAGGGGCGCGATCACTTCCTGCTGCGCCGGAATATAGGCCTGATACCAGGTACCCGGCGCCGCCTGCATCACCCGTTCCAGCGGCACCGTCGACGCGCCGCTCAACACGAACGGCGCCTTCATCCGTGCCGCGGCCCGCGCCAACGCCAGATCGCCCTCGAACGCGCACAGGCCCGTCACGCCCATCGGCGCGATGCCCAGCGGCATGTCATAACGCGTGCCAAAAATCTCTACGGCCTGCGACCGCTGCGACACGTCCACCAGCGAATGCGTCACGAACCGCCACCGGTCGTACGCCAACCGGTTGGACACCAGCGACGACTGGTCTTCGCTGCCGCCACTCACGTAGCCATACAGGCTGGGCGGCAAGCGGTCGCGGGCAATGTCAGCCAGGTCGGCAATGCTGAGGGCACGGGTGTAATGCATGAGGCTACATTCCTTGGCGGGTCTTCCCCGCAGTCAACGCGCAACATAGCGCGAAACGTCGTCATTCGTCCGCAAGCTCGTACGCCGTGCTGCGCCCGCCGCCTTCGGATTTCTTCAGCACGCCCAGGGCCAGCAGCTGGCTGATGTCACGCAGCGCAGTATCCGTGGAGGTCTTGCCGACCGCCGCCCACTTGCTGCTGGTGAGCTTGCCGTCAAAGCCATCGAGCAGCCGGTTCACCAGCTTGACCTGGCGCGCATTCAGGGGCGTGCCCGCCCAGCGTTGCCAGAAGCGGGACTTGGCGAGCACGCTGTCGAGCGTCGCTTGTGCGCTGTCTATCGCGCGGCCCAGGGCGCCCAGGAACCAGGCCAGCCACTCCGTGACGTCCAGCGTGCCTTTTTGCGTGCGCTCAAGAATGTCGTAGTAGGCCTTGCGTTCCCGCTGGATCTGCGCCGACAGGCTGTAGAAGCGCTGATCCGACCCATCGGCCCGCGCCAGGAACAGGTCGCCCACCGCGCGCGCGATGCGGCCGTTGCCGTCATCGAAGGGGTGCAGTGTCACGAACCACAGATGCGCCAGACCTGCCTTGAGCAACGCCGGTTCGCCGGTCGTGTCGTTGGCCCAGGCCAGAAACCGGGACACTTCTGCTGGCAGGGCGTCTGCGGGCGGCGCTTGAAAGTGCACCACACTGCGGGTGACCGGACCGGAGACGACCTGCATCGGCCCGGTTGCATCGTCGCGCCAGCGGCCGACGGCGATGGGAGACATGCCGGAATATCCGGTCGGGAACAGGGCGGCATGCCAGCCGGACAGTCGGTCGGCAGTCAGCGTTGCTGCATTGGACGACGTCGCATCCAGCACCATTTCGACGATGCCTTCGACATGCCGGTCCACGGGCGCCACCGCGCCGATATCCAGGCCCAGCCGCCGGGCGATGGACGAACGGACGGACGCCACGCTCAGGACTTCGCCTTCGATTTCGCTGGTCTTGACGACGTCATCCGTCAGGGCAGCCAGGCTGGCTTCGTCGCGCAGCGCGATGCCGGCATCCGCCAGCCGGCCCAGCAACACCCCCTGGGCCCGGCTGACTTCGGCAAGCGGCTGCGCAAGTTCGGACAGCCGATACCGCCAGTGCGGCCAGTCGGGGGCTTGCCAGAGATAGAGGTATTCACCGCGTTCCATGCGGTGATTAAAGCCGATATTCACCGCATGAGCAATGATCGCCGCAAAACGTGCGGCGATTGGACTCGTTTACGGGTGCCAAGGGTTGATAACGTCCAACCCGGCATACTGGAAATCGCGCTCATTGCGCGTCACCATCGCCAACCCATGTGCAAGGGCGGTCGCCGCCAGCAGGCTGTCAATCGCGGGAACGGCGCGGCCGGCCTTGGCAGTCAGCCGTCCCCAAACGTCTGCTACCTCTGCGTCAACAGCCAGCACGCGGCTGCTGAAAAACCGCGGAAGGTCAACTTCAAGCCAGTCCAGGTAACTGCGTTTACGGTCTCCGTCAGGCATCAATTCGATGCCTTTTCGCAACTCCCCCAGCGTCAGTGCGGACAGGAAAAGCGTCGTAGGCGGGCGCTTCTCGATCCAGCCGATCACGTTGATGTCGGGTTGTTTGCGACGCAATTCCGACAGGACGTTCGTATCGACGAGGTAACTCACAGCCCGTCCTCGCGGGTCAGGCTGGTATCGCGATCCAGCTCGAGTTCGTCATCACCAGCAAGCGGAGATCTGCGCATGAAGGAGACTAGGGACTCTCCAGTACCGGACAACTTGTCGAAATCCGAGCGTGACAAAACCACCGCAACCGACCGTCCGTGCACCGTAATTTCTTGCGGACCCTGACTACCCGCAGCCTTGACGACTTCGGATAGCCGGGATTTCGCCTCTTGCATTTGCCAGGCTTGCATACGAATCTCCACGATTCTGACTAGACTAGTCAGAATTTTACGAGCTGCGGGTGGTTGCGGCAAGTCTTGTTGCGCGACATCGCCGTGGCGTCACCTTCGTCAACCGTCACTGCGCATCGTTACTCCAAGCCCTCACTCGATATTCTGCGCCTGCTCCCGCATCTGCTCGATCAGCAGCTTCAGGTCCATGGCGGCACGCGTCACTTCCAGGCCACCGGCCTTCGACCCTAGCGTATTCGCTTCCCGATTCATTTCCTGGAACAGGAAATCCAGCCGTTTCCCCGCGCTGCCTTTATCGGCCTTGCCACCCGCTTTGCCACCGACCAGCTGACGCAGTTCGGCCAGGTGCGAGTGCAGCCGCGACAGTTCCTCGGCCACGTCGATGCGCAATCCGAACAACGTGGCTTCGTGCGCCAGCCGTTCGGACAGCTCTGCGCCGGTGATGGCCTGGAAGCCCGCGGGGAAGGCGGTCTCGACGCTGTCGCGCAGCTTGCGGGCGAGTTTGTCGCGGTAGTCGGCAACGAGCTGCGGCATGCGCACGTCGACCTGTTTGACGATGTCTTCGACCTGCAAGGCGCGGTCGAGGATCATGCCGGCCAGGCGCTCGCCTTCACGTTCTCGGGCGGCGTGCAGCTGGGCGAGGGCCTCGCGCGCGGCGGTCATGGCGGCGTCGCGCCAGGTGTCTTCGGATTCTTCGGTGCCTTGCACACCGGGCCAGGCCAGCAGTTCCGACAGGCGGGGTGGCGCGGCGTCGGGGACGACGGCCTGGACCTTGCGGAAGAGGGCGGCGGCCTGTTCGAGCGCGGCCATGTTGAGCGCGTCGGGATCGTTGCGGACGCGGCGCTGGATGCCGGCGCGCACTTCGATCTTGCCGCGGGCAATGGACCGCGTCAGCAGGTCGCGCAGCGGCGCTTCGATGTGCCGCAGTTCGTCGGGCATACGGAAATGCAGGTCCAGAAAGCGGCTGTTGACGCCACGAAGTTCCAGCGACAGGGAACCCTGCTCGGTGTCGGCGCGCGCGGCGCCAAATGCGGTCATGCTGCGGATCATCAACGTCTGCCTTGAAAGAGAGTCATGGCCGACTAGCGGTGCCGGCCATGCGGCAGCTGGGTGGTCGGGGCCAGCTGCCATGATACGGCGGACACCGCCAAGCCGGCACACCGAGCCGGCACCCGAAGCCGGCACCCCAGGCCGGCACGCCAGGCCGGCGCTCCAGAGCCGACAGACGGAACCGGCATCCCGACCCGCACCGAGCCGCTTGCACGCCGTCACGCCCGCCCGCCCTGCCACCCGCCTGCCTGCGCCCCGTACAATGGCGGATTGCCGACGCATCGCGTCCGCCGCCTTTGCCTATCTGGAGTTTTCCCCCATGACCGACCTGCCGATCCTGACCTGGAGCCGTCCTTCCGAACGCGCCGCGAACGCCCTGCGCGCCGTGGAAATTCGTCGTGGCTTCACCCGATATGCAGAAGGCTCGGTGCTCGTCACGTTCGGCAATACGCAGGTGATCTGCACGGCCAGCATCGAAGAAAAGGTGCCGCCTTTTTTGAAGGGCAAGGGCGAAGGCTGGGTCACCGCCGAATACGGCATGCTGCCGCGCGCCACGCACACCCGCGGTTCGCGTGAAGCCGCCAAGGGCAAGCAGACGGGCCGCACGCAGGAAATCCAGCGCTTGATCGGCCGCAGCGTGCGCGCCGTCTTCGACATGAAAAAGCTGGGAGAGCGCACCCTGCATCTGGACTGCGACGTGATCCAGGCCGATGGCGGCACGCGTTGCGCGAGCATCACCGGTTCCTTCGTGGCCGCGCAGGACGCCGTCAATGTACTGATCGCGCAGGGCCTGCTGACCGAGTCGCCGATCATCGATCATGTGGCCGCCGTGTCGGTGGGCATGTACAAGGGCGAACCGGTGCTGGACCTGGATTACGACGAAGATTCACAGTGCGAGACGGACATGAATGTCGTCATGACCGGCAGCGGCGATTTCGTGGAAGTGCAGGGCACGGCCGAAGGCGCGCCGTTCACGCGCAGCGACATGAACGCGTTGCTGGACCTGGCGCAGGCCGGCATTGCCGAGATCGTGACCCTGCAGCGCCAGGCCCTGGCCGCAGCCAAGCCGGCGGCGTGACACCCATGACAAAACTGGTTCTCGCCTCCAACAACGCCGGCAAGCTCCGTGAATTTTCCCGGCTGCTGTCGCAGAAGGGCTTTGACGTGGTCAACCAGGGCAGCCTGGGCGTGCCCGAGGCCGAAGAGCCGCACGTGACCTTCATCGAAAACGCGCTGGCCAAGGCGCGGCACGCCAGCCGCATTACCGGCCTGCCGGCGTTGGCCGATGACTCGGGCGTCTGTGTGGTCGCGCTGGGTGGCGCGCCCGGCGTGTATTCGGCGCGCTTCGCCGCCATGGCCAATGGCGGCGAAAAGTCCGACGCTGCCAACAACGCACTGCTCGTCGACCGCCTGAAAGACGCGACCGACCGCCGTGCCTACTACTACGCCGCGCTGGTCCTGGTGCGCAGCGCCGACGATCCGCAACCGCTGATCGGCGAAGGCCTGTGGTGGGGCGAAATCGTGGCTGAACCACGTGGGGAAGGGGGCTTTGGCTACGACGCGCACTTCCTGCTGCCCAAGCTCGGCAAGACCGCCGCCGAACTGACGTCCGAAGAAAAGAACCGCGTCAGCCACCGCGCACAGGCCCTGGCGGTGCTGATGGACAAGCTCGACGCCTTCTGACCATGCCCATCTCGATCCCGATTCGCGTCGCCCACCAGGCCGCGCCCAAGCCGAAGCTGGCCATGCCTTTCGCGGTTCCTGGCCAGACCATCCTGACCAGCCTGCCGCCGCTGGCGCTGTACGTGCACGTGCCGTGGTGCGTACGCAAATGCCCGTATTGCGACTTCAATTCCCACGCCGCGCCTGACACGCTGCCCGAAGCGCGCTATCTGGAAGCGCTGGCCGCCGACCTGGATCAAAGCCTGCCGCTGGTGTGGGGCCGGAAGGTGGTGTCGATCTTCATCGGCGGTGGCACCCCCAGCATGCTGTCGGCCGAAACGGTCGACGCCATGCTCGCCATGATCCGCTCGCGCCTGCCCTTGCTGCCCGATGCCGAGATCACCCTGGAAGCTAACCCGGGCACGGTCGAAGCCGGGCGTTTCCAGGCCTATGCGGCCAGCGGCGTCAACCGCATCTCGCTGGGTATCCAGAGTTTTGACGATGCCAGCCTGAAGGCGCTGGGACGCATCCACGACGGCAACGAAGCCCGCGCGGCCATCGAGATCGCGCAGCGCTTCATTCCCCGCGTCAATCTGGACCTGATGTTTGCGTTGCCCGGCCAGACGGCGGACGCCTGTCGCCAGGATCTGGAGACCGCCTTGTCGTTCGGGACCACGCATCTGTCGGTCTACCACCTGACGATGGAACCGAACACGGTCTTTGCCAAATACCCGCCCATCCTGCCGGATGACGATGTGGCGTTCGAGATGCAGGACGTGATCGAAGAGCGCATGACGGCGGCGGGCTTCGAGCACTACGAGGTGTCGGCCTACGCCAAACCGGGCGCGCGTTGCTTCCACAACCAGAACTACTGGGAATTTGGCGACTACCTGGGCATCGGTCCGGGGGCGCACGGCAAGCTGTCCTTCCACGATCGCATCCTGCGTGAAGCGCGCGTGCGCAGCCCGGACACCTGGATGGCGCAGCTGCTTGCGCCGACAGAGGGCGCGACGCACCTTGCCGAGTCACGCGTGGTGCCGCCGGCCGACCTGCCGTTCGAATTCATGCTGAACGCATTGCGGCTGTCGGACGGCGTGCCGACCGCCAGCTTTACCGAGCGGACCGGGCTCGGCCTGCAGGTGATCAGCCGTCCCCTCGCAGAGGCCGTGCGCAAGGGACTGCTCGATCCCGACCCGACACGTATCAAGGCCACGCCGCTCGGCGCCCGTTTCCTGAATGACTTGCAGGAACTGTTTCTGGGCGATCCGGAAACCTGACAAACCGCTTGCACGAAAACGGGCAGAAGCCTGCGCGCACTGACTCGGTGCATTTTCGAGTTCGTCACAAAAACGCACCGACTGTGTGCCAAGATTTTTGCGGAATGTCCTATATTGGTGCGCTGCGTCGGCATGTCCGCCGCGCCGCAATGTGCGAGAATTCGGCGCGGCCCTGCATCTTGCCGGGGCGCGATTTACCAGCGGTTACTGGCATGTAATGTGCTTATGTACGACCGCAACTGTCCAGTATCGAGTCGCAGGCTCGGTCTGCATGCACGACCAATTTCGCTTGATCGACCGTGGAATGTTTCCCGGGCGGCAAGCCCTACGAGACTATCAGGAGCCCTAATGGCAACGCCCAAAGACGTCCTCAAACTGATCGCGGATAACGAGGTCAAGTTCGTTGATTACCGCTTCACCGACACCCGCGGCAAAGAGCAGCACGTTTCGGTGCCGGCCCACCAGGTGGACGAAGACAAGTTCGAGTCTGGGCACGCCTTTGACGGATCGTCGATCGCTGGTTGGAAGGGCATCGAAGCCTCCGACATGCTGCTGATCCCCGAACCCGGCACCGCCCGCCTGGACCCGTTCCGCGAAGAAACCACCCTGATCCTGACCTGCGACGTGATCGAACCGTCGGACATGAAGGGTTATGACCGCGATCCGCGCTCGATCGCCAAGCGCGCTGAAGCCTATCTGAAGTCCTCCGGTGTGGGCGACACCGCCTTCTTCGGTCCGGAACCTGAATTCTTCGTGTTCGACGGCGTGACCTGGAATGTCGACATGTCCGGTTGCTTCGTCAAGGTCAAGTCGGAAGAGGCCTCGTGGTCCACCGGCATCGACTACGAAGGCGGCAACATGGGCCATCGCCCGGCCGTCAAGGGTGGCTACTTCCCCGTGCCGCCGGTCGACTCGTTCCAGGACCTGCGTTCGGAAATGTGCCTGCTGCTCGAACAGCAAGGCGTGCCAGTCGAAGTGCATCACCACGAAGTGGCCGGCCCAGGCCAGCTGGAAATCGGTACCAAGTTCAGCACGCTGGTTCAGCGCGCCGACTGGAACCAGATCATGAAGTACACGATCTGGAACGTCGCTGCCGCCTACGGCAAGACCGCCACGTTCATGCCTAAGCCTATCGTTGGCGACAACGGTTCGGGCATGCACGTGCACCAGTCGATCTGGAAGGATGGCCAGAACCTGTTCGCAGGCAATGGCTACGCCGGCCTGTCGGAATTCGCCCTGTACTACATCGGCGGCATCATCAAGCACGCTCGCGCGCTGAACGCCATCACGAACCCAGGCACGAACTCGTACAAGCGTCTGGTCCCGCACTACGAAGCACCGGTCAAGCTGGCCTACTCGGCACGCAACCGCTCGGCCTCGATCCGCATTCCTTACGTCGCGAACCCGAAGGGCCGCCGTATCGAAACGCGCTTCCCGGATCCTCTGGCGAACCCGTACCTGGCATTCTCGGCCCTGATGATGGCCGGCCTGGACGGCGTGATGAACAAGATCCACCCTGGCGATCCGGCCGACAAGAACCTGTACGACCTGCCGCCGGAAGAAGACGCGAAGATCCCGACCGTCTGCTCGTCGCTGGAACAAGCACTGGAAGCCCTGGACAACGACAACGAGTTCCTGACTCGTGGCGGCGTGTTCAGCAAGGAAATGATCGACGCGTACATCGCGCTCAAGATGGAAGACGTCACGCGCATGCGCACGACGACGCATCCCATCGAGTTCGACATGTACTACGCCTCGTAAGCAGGCTTTGAGTCACTAGGGAGAAACGGGGCGGGCAATCGCCCCGTTTTCAATTGTATGAACAGCCTCGACCCCACCGCTCCGTCGGGCCATCCCGGTCCCGATTTTTCCGCTTTCGAAATGCTGGGCAGCGCCGTGCTGATCCTCGATGAGGACGGCCTGATACGCCATGCCAACGCGCCCGCCGAAGACCTGTTCGAGGTGTCGGTGCGGCAGCTGTACGCCATGCCGCTGTGCGATTTCTTTCGCGACGGCGACGAGCTCTACAAGTCATTCCAGGAAGCGATCTCGCAGCGATTTGCCGACAAGCGGCAGATGCTGACGATCGATCGTATCGGCCGCGAACCGGTGCAGGTCACCGCCACCGTCGTCGCGCTGCAGGGCCACCCGTGGCCCGTGCTGGTCGAACTGCGCGAGGTCGAACAGCAGCTCAAGGTCGACCGTGAAGAGCGCCTGCTTGAACAGGCGCAGGCCAATCGCGAACTGCTGCGCAACCTTGCGCATGAAATCAAGAACCCGCTAGGCGGGCTGCGCGGCGCCGCGCAGTTGCTCGAAGCCGAGCTGGCCGACGCGTCCCTAACCGAATACACGCAGGTCATCATCCAGGAAGCCGACCGGCTGCAGACCCTGGTGGATCGCCTGCTGGTGCCGCATCGCGCGCCGCGCATCGTCAGCGACGTCAACATCCACGAAGTGTGCGAACGCGTGCGGTCGCTGGTGCTGGCCGAGTATCCGCGCGGCCTGCGCATCGTGCGGGACTACGACACCTCGGTGCCCGAATTTCGTGGCGACAAATCGCAGCTGATCCAGGTCGTGCTGAACGTCGTTCGCAACGCCGCCGAAGCGCTGCACGAACGCATTTCGGAAGGCGATGCCGAGATCATTTTGCGCACGCGCGTCGCCCGGCAAGTCATTCTTGCCAAGCAACGCTTCAAGCTGGCATTGGAATTGCATGTGGTGGATAACGGTCCGGGAATTCCGTCGGAATTGCAGGACCGGATCTTTCACCCGCTGGTCTCCGGACGCGAAGGAGGCAGCGGTCTTGGACTGACGTTGGCACAGACATTCGTGCAGCAGCACGAAGGCCTGCTCGAATGCGACACCCGGCCCGGCATGACCGATTTCCGGATGTTGTTGCCGTTGCCCTGAATTGAGAGCCAGATGCACTATCCCCTGGAAGCGTTCCCCGGAAGCAAGCGATGAAACCAATCTGGATCGTAGATGATGACCGTTCGATCCGCTGGGTGCTCGAAAAGGCCTTGGCGCGCGAAAACCTTCCGACCCGCAGCTTTGGCACGGCCCGCGAAGCCCTCGAGGCCCTGAACGACGATGTGCCCCAGGTGCTCGTCACCGACATCCGCATGCCAGGCGCCAGCGGCATCGAACTGCTTCAGGCCGTCAAGCGGCGTTTCCCGGCGCTGCCGGTGATCGTCATGACCGCGTACTCCGACCTGGAAAGCGCCGTCTCGGCCTTCCAGGGCGGCGCCTTCGAATACCTTCCCAAACCCTTCGACGTCGACACCGCCAGCGAACTGATCCGCCGCGCGGTCGAAGAAAGCCTGCGCGAAGAAGCGTCGGCCGACGAATCGCTGGTGGGCACGCCCGAGATCCTCGGCCAGGCGCCCGCCATGCAGGAAGTCTTCCGCGCCATCGGCCGCCTGTCGCAGTCACAGGTGACCGTCATGATCACGGGCGAATCGGGCAGCGGCAAGGAACTCGTTGCCCGCGCCCTGCATCGCCACAGCGCACGCGCCGCCGGCCCCTTCGTGGCGATCAACACCGCCGCCATCCCGCGCGACCTGCTCGAATCCGAACTGTTCGGCCATGAACGCGGCGCCTTTACCGGCGCGCAAAGCATGCGCCGCGGCCGCTTCGAACAAGCCGATGGCGGCACGCTGTTCCTGGACGAAATCGGCGACATGCCGGCCGAGTTGCAGACCCGTCTGCTGCGCGTGCTGTCCGACGGCAGCTTCTACCGGGTAGGGGGCCACAGCCCCGTCCACGCCAACGTGCGTGTGATCGCCGCGACCCATCAGCACCTGGAAGAACGCGTCAAGCAGGGCCTGTTCCGCGAAGACTTGTTCCACCGTCTGAACGTGATCCGCCTGCGCCTGCCGCCCCTGCGCGAGCGGTCCGAAGACATTCCGCTTTTGGCGAAACACTTCCTGGCCCGCAGCGCACGCGACCTCGGCGTCGACACCAAACGCTTTACGCCCGCCGCGCTGGCCGCACTGGCCCGCTTCCCGTTCCCCGGCAATGTCCGGCAACTGGAAAACGTCTGCCACTGGCTTACGGTGATGGCGCCCGCGCAGACCGTGGACGTGCAGGACCTGCCGCCCGAATTGATGGACCAGGTCAGCCGCGACGCCGTGCTGGCCGACGGTGGCCAGCTGCGCGCCGACAAGTCCGCCTTCGACCACAGCGGCTCGTCGGCCTTCAGCCCCGTCATGGCCGACCGCAGCAGCGGCCCCGTGCCTGGCGCGGCCAGCTATCTGCCCGGCACCGCGCCGGCCGATGCCGCCGCCGCCATGGGCCTGCCCACCGGCGACCGCGGCACGGCCCAGTGGCTGAACGGCCTGCAGGTCGACGTGGAGCAGCGCCTGTCGCGCGGCGACCCGGACATCATGCAGGCGCTCACACGCCAGTTCGAAAGCATGCTGATCACCACCGCGCTGCGCGCCACGCGCGGCCGGCGGATCGAAGCGGCGCTCAAGCTTGGCATCGGGCGCAACACGATCACGCGCAAGATCCAGGACCTGGGGTTGGACGAAGGGGAGTAGGGGGCTCTTCAGTTCGTGTGCGTCATAAAAAAGGAGACCTGCAGGGTCTCCTTTTTTTGCTTTGCGGCCCGCGGATCACCCCAGCGCCGTGTCCAGCAACATCATGATCACGAACCCCATCATCAGTCCCACCGTGGCATAGACCTCATGCCCCTTGCGGTGCGATTCGGGGATGATTTCATGGCTGATCACGAACAGCATGGCGCCCGCGGCAAGGCCCAGGCCCCAGGGCAGCAGCGCCGCGGAATAACTGAGCAGCGACGCGCCCAGCACGGCGGCAATGGGTTCGACCAGACCTGACAGAATGGCCAGCACGACCGCCGTCACGCGGCGGTAGCCAATCGACGCGAGCGCGATCGCGACCACCAGCCCTTCCGGCACATCCTGAATCGAAATGCCGGTGGACAGCGCAGCCGCGCGCAGCGGGTCGGTACTGGCAAAGGCCACGCCAATGGCGAGGCCTTCCGGAATGTTGTGCAAGGCGATCGCGAACACGAACATCCATGTCCGCTTGATGGCCTGCGGGGTGGCGTCGCCCTGGCGGCCCTCCACGCCCTTGATGAAATGTTCGTGCGGCAGCCATCGCTCCATCAGCAACAGCATCAGCGCGCCAAGCAGGATGGCGCCGCCGACGATCAGGCCCGCTTCCCAGGGGCCGGCGCCCTGGTCCTTTGCGGCCGCGATCCCCGGCACCACCAATGAAAAGGCACTGGCCGCGAGCATGACGCCCGCGCCAAAACCGAACAGGCTGTCCTGCACGCGGTCCGACATGCGTTGCGAGAACAGGACCGGCAGCGCGCCCAGCGCGGTGGCCCCGGCCGCCATCAGGCCGCCGAGCAGGGCGTTCATGACCCTGGGGTCCTGCATCGCGGTGGTGGTCCACGCGCGGTGCAGGAGGATGACCAGGCCCGCAAGGGCGATGGCCGCCCCGATGCGCTTGCGCATCAGGTGCAGGCCGTGGGGCGCCGGGCGGCTGCTGGTCGCCACGTGATCAGCCCTTGGCGGCGTCGAAGCGGCGGGACACTTCCTGCCAATCCACCACGTTGTAGAACGCCGAAATGTATTCCGGACGGCGGTTCTGGTACTTCAGGTAGTAGGCGTGTTCCCACACGTCGAGGCCCAGGATAGGCGTGTTGCCGGTCATGAGCGGGCTGTCCTGGTTGCCGGTGCTTTCCACCACCAGCTTGCCGGCAGGGGTCACGCTGAGCCAGGCCCAGCCGCTGCCGAAACGCGTCAAGGCGGCCTTGGTGAAGGCATCCTTGAAGGCGTCATAGCCGCCCAGGTCCGAATCGATGGCCGCGGCCACGCTGCCGGTCGGTGCACCGCCACCCGATGGCGACATCACCGTCCAGAACAGGCTGTGGTTGGCATGGCCGCCGCCGTTGTTGCGGACGACGCCCTTCAGGTTCTCGGGCAGCGAGTCGATCGACTTGACCAGTTGTTCGACCGGCTGGTCACCCAGCGGATTGTTTTCCAGCGCCGCGTTGACGTTGTTGATGTAGGTCTGGTGGTGTTTGGTGTGATGGATTTCCATCGTCTGGGCGTCGATATGCGGCTCCAGGGCGTCGTAAGCGTACGGCAGTGCTGGCAGGGTATAGGGCATGGTGGAATCTCCGTGGACAGAATGGAAAAACGTGAGGTCGTGCGGGTGTCGTGATGACAGGAGCGGGGGTGGCTCGACAGGCTGCGCCGCAACGTTCGTGCCGGGGGTGGCCAAAGCACGAGCGCAGCAGGTCGATCAATGGGTAGGAAATTCGGCTGCCGCGACCACCGTCAGCCCTTGGCGGTCGTGCGCCAGACTGGCCTGCAGACGCGGGTGCACTGGCGCTGTGCGGGCGCATCGCAGCAGTTCGTGCAGGGTCTGCCGGGAATGCCGCAGCGCGGCCTGGCGCAGCGCCAGATCGGTGTCCGGATTGGCCATCAGACGCTGCAAGGCATCGTGCGCATCGCACACCTGGGTGATCGCCTCGTCGTGCGCGTTGCTCAACCGGTGCAGATCCGCCAGGTTGTGATGGGACACGACCAGCGCGGCCAGTGCCGCGTCATGATCGGGCCAGTCGCCGACCAGCGTCTGCGCCAGCCTTAACGCCAGACGGTAGTGCCCAAGCGCGGTCGCCGGGTCGGACCCGGTAAAGGCGTCGTTGCCCGCCTCGATCGCCCGTTTCCATTGTTCCATCGGGGTGCCAGGCCGCAGGGGCAGCACGGCGGAGGGGAGGGAAGGAGGATGCACGAAGGACTCCGTAGATGACGGTCGCGCGCCGCGTGGCGCACGTGACATCCTCCTAATTTAGCAGAAATGAGAAGCGTTCCTGTTTCGAAATGGAAGGGCGGGCTTCCGAGCCGCCCGCTTCCCCTTACAGATCCAGCGTTGCCACCACCGGCGTGTGGTCCGACGGCTGTTCGTTGCGGCGCGGCACCTTGTCGATGATGCAGGCGCTGCACACCGCCTTGAGCGGGTCGCTCAGCAGGATGTGATCAATGCGCAGACCCGCGTTGCGCCGAAAGCCCATCATCCGGTAGTCCCACCAGCTGAACATCTTCGGTTCCTGCTCGAACAGGCGGAACGCGTCCGACAGTCCCAGGCCCAGCAGCATGCGAAACGCGCTGCGTTCCGGCTCGGACACCAGCACGCTGCCTTCCCACTTGGCCGGGTCGTGCACGTCGCGGTCATCGGGTGCGATGTTGTAGTCGCCCAGGACGGCCAGGCGTGGGTACTTGGCCATCTCGCCGCGCACAAAGGCCGTAAAGGCGCGGTACCAATTCAGCTTGTACTCGTACTTGTCGCTGCCCACCGCCTGGCCGTTGGGGCAGTACGCACAGATGATGCGCACATCGCCCTGGGGCGAATCCAGCGTGACGGCGATCACCCGTTGCTGATCGTCGTCGAAGCCCGGGATGTTGCGCTGGATGTCGCGCGGCTCGGCCTTCGAGATGATGGCGACGCCGTTGTAGGTTTTCTGGCCAATGAAAGCGACGTGATACCCCGCTTCGCGGAACGCGTCGACCGGCACCTTTTCGTCCGCCTGTTTCAGCTCTTGCAGGCACAGCGCTTCCATCGGATTGTCCTGCAGCCAGGCAAGGACCTGCGGCAGCCGTACGGTAAGGGAGTTGACGTTCCAGGTGGCAATGCGCATGGGAAGGCTCGAGCAGAAGGGGTGACGGGCATCGATTCTACCGCTGGAGGGCAGGGCGGGTTGCGGGGTGGTTGTGGGCTGGGGTGCCTGGAAAGTGTGTTGATCGAACAACTTTATGCACTACAGCGTTCAGCTTCCCGTCAAATGAGTAGAGAAACACAAGTGAGTATTGTTATCATTAGCGCCGATACGAAACTCCCACCTTCATTGCTGCACGGCCACGTCCGCCGTGCTTCTGGACCCCTCGATGCCTCACTCGCACCTTTCCCGCTCCGCGTCGTCGCGCGGCGCTGTCCCTGTCCTGCGTCCGATCGTTCGCCATCTGGCGGGTATCGGCTTCGTGATGATTGCCGGCAGTGCGCTGGCGCAGACGACGACTCCTTCTACGACGGCTCAGCCGGCGGCGTTGGGTGAAGTCAGTGTTGTCGGCACATCGGGCACTGGCCTTCAGCCGCCGGCACCCGGTGGACAGGTGGCACGTGGCGGCAGCCTGGGATTGCTGGGATCGGACGATGTGATGAACCAGCCGTTCAGCACGATCAACTTCACGTCGCAAGCCCTGGAAGATGCGCAGGCTCGGACGCTGGCGGACATCGTGATCAACGATCCGTCGGTGCGTCTGACCACGGGTACGGGTGGCTTCGATGACACGTTCACGATTCGCGGTCTGGCGGTTGGCGCAGGCGACGTCGCGATCAACGGTTTGTACGGTTTGACCGCCAGCCGGGTGCCGGCACAGCTGGTGGAACGCGTCGAAGTCCTGAAAGGACCTGCCACCCTGATCAACGGTATCGCGCCGGGCGGCAGCGTCGGCGGCAGCATCAACGCAGTGACGAAGCGGGCTGGCGACGTGCCACTGACGCGACTGACCACCACGTTCACCAGCAAGTCCAACCTGGCGGTGGGCGCCGACATTGGCCGCCGCTTTGGTATCGATAACGCCTGGGGCATTCGATTTAACGGCTTGGTGCGGGGCGGTGAGGGCACGGTCAACGGCGGCGATCAGAAGACGCAATTCGGTGCGCTCGGACTGGACTACCAGGGTTCGCGCCTGAAGTGGTCGTTGGACGCTTATGTGCAGCGCGACGATACCGACAACTTTCGCCCACAGATCAGTTTGAGCTCCATCACGGCAATTCCATCGCCACCGGACGCTCGCGCCAACTGGTATCCCGGTACGGCTCTGGTGCAGCGCGAAAACGTCATCGCTACGCGCCTGGATTATGACGTGACGGATGCGTTGTCGGTTTATGGCGGTATTGGTTATCGCGACGGTATGGCCGACCAGGTTTTTCCGCAGTCGACCACGGCTGTGAACAGTGCTGGTGACTTCCGCGTGCGCAACAACTTCTACGATTCGATTTCAAAGACTGTCAGCGCGAACGCCGGCGTACGGTGGCGCGTCAATACCGGCCCCGTCAAGCACACGATCAACGCCGGCTTCTCGCAGCTGGTGCAGAAGAGTGGCAACGCGTTTACGGTGGGCACCAACGAATCGCTGGCGCTTGCCGGGTTCCCATCGAATATCTACAACCCGAGCCCGCTCGTGCCCGTGACGGCAACACGGCTGGATCCGCTCATGTCGTCTGAAACGACGCTGCACAGTCTGGCTGTGAGCGACACGATGTCGTTTGCGAATGATCGCCTGTTGGTCACGCTGGGTCTGCGTGACCAGACCGCAAGAACAGACAGCATCCCGACTGGCACGAACCCCTACAAGGCAAGCGCCGTGTCACCCCTGGCCGGGATCGTGTTCAAGCCCATCCAGAACGTCTCGGTCTACGGCAATTACACCGCAGGG
Source organism: Pigmentiphaga litoralis (assembly GCF_013408655.1). Taxonomy (NCBI): domain Bacteria; kingdom Pseudomonadati; phylum Pseudomonadota; class Betaproteobacteria; order Burkholderiales; family Alcaligenaceae; genus Pigmentiphaga; species Pigmentiphaga litoralis. Next base: position 1,416,504 of record NZ_JACCBP010000001.1, on the reverse strand, counting down.
CTGACCCGCGGCCAGATCGTTGGCGCTCAATACGTGAACCGTGGCGAAGTCCTGCCACCGTACAAGTCCAAGCAACTGGAAGCCGGTGTCAAGGCTGATTTCGGCCGCCTCACCACGAGTGCTTCGCTGTATCAGATCACTCGTCCTCTGTCCCAGGCAACCGGACCCGTGGGCAACCAGGTCTTCGGCTATTCCGGAGAGACGCGTTACCGTGGCCTCGAGTTGTCAGCTTACGGTGAGATCCAGCGCGGTCTTCGGGGGATCGCCGGTATCGCGTTTACCGAACCGGAAGTCACCAGCTCGACCACCGCTTCCAACGTCGGCAACACTGTTCAAGGCGTTCCCGCAGTCACCGCCAGCGCCGGTCTCGATTGGGACACCCCTTGGGTCCAAGGCCTGGCACTCAACGGCCGCGCCGTCTACACCAGCGGCTCGAACCTGAACGTGACGAATACGCAGCGCTTCGACAGCTGGACCCGCTTCGACATCGGCGCACGCTATCGCACCATCATCTCGGGCAAGTCCGTCGTGTTCCGCGCCAACATCGAAAACCTGTTCGACAAGAACTACTGGCTGACGACGGGCACCTATGTGGCCGTGGGCTCGCCGCGTACCTTCGTGCTGTCGGCATCGATCGACTTCTGATCGCGCCGCCGCCGGGTCCGCCCGGCTGACGGGCAACCGTTTACTGCAAGACCCCAAGCGCTTCCTGATGCCGCGTGCATCAGGAAGCGTTTTGTCGTTGGGCCAAGCAAAAGCGCAGGCAGCGGCGCCGGCGCTATAGTGTGCGTCGAAGCGCTCCACCGACCGAGAGCGCACGTTGACAAGCGAGACACCGATGCACCCGCGGAGCCATGACCTTGGCCGCCCCTGATTCCCGCCGCGCGCAGGCAGCGGCAGCGGCAACGCTGGTAAGCCCGGCAACCCCGGTAAGCCCGGCCCCCCAGGCTCCCCCCCTTCGCACCCACTGGCTCGCCGTGTCGGCCATTGTCGCCAGCGGTATCGTGGCTGCGTTCCAGGTGGGCAAGGTCGTCATCACGATTCCTGCTCTGCGTGCCGACCTTGGGCTGGATCTGACGGATGCCGGCTGGATCATGGCGATCTTTTCCTTGCTGGGTGTGGCCTGCGGCATTCCGGTGGGTTCGCTGGTCGGCAGGTTCGGTGCGCGGCGCTTGCTGGTGGCGGGGCTCGTGGCCATCACCGCCGGCAGCGCGACGGCAGCGGCGTCGCATGGCTATCCGCTGCTGCTGGCCATGCGCACGCTGGAAGGCCTGGGCTTCGTGTTCATCACCATTGCGGGGCCGTCGATGCTGCGCAATGTCATTGCCATCAAGGACCGCGATCTGGCATTCAGCTTGTGGTCCTCGTACATGCCGACCGGCATGGCGCTGGTCCTGGCGGTGGGCGGCTTTGTTCAAGGATGGCGCGGCGTGTGGTGGGCCACTGCCGCGCTGGCGGCGCTGGCCGCGGTGTTCGTGTTGCTGGTCGTGCCCGGCAGGTCGGCGGGCGACGCGTCGGCGGCTGGCAAGGTGCCGATGCGCGACGTGCTGGGTGGCGCGGCGCGCACCATCAGGAACGCGGGGTCGGCCCTGCTGGCGGCGTGCTTTGCGACCTATACCCTGCAGTACTTTGCGTTGTTCAGCTTCCTGCCGGTGCTGTTGATCGACCGGCTTGGCATGACGGTGACGACGGCAGGCGCATTCACTGCTTTTGCCGCGGCAACCAATGCAGTGGGGACGCTGGTCGCCGGGCAGTTGCTGTCGCGGGGCGTGATAGCGCGGTGGGCCTTGATCATGCTCAGCAGCGCCGTGATGGGTGTGTGTGCCGTCGCCATCTTTGCGGCCGACCTGTCGCATGCGGCCGTGCTGGTGTTGTGCGTGGTGTTTTCGTGCGTGGGTGGCATGTTGCCGTCGACCGTGGTGGCCAGCGCGCCGATGCTGTCCCCCAGTGCCGCCCTTGTCCCGGTGGCGATCGGGCTGGCAATGCAGGGCAGCTACGTGGGACAGGTGCTTGGGCCATTGGCCGTCGGCGTGGTGGTCGACCGCTTCGGGTGGTCAGCGGCAGCGATCGTGCCGGCCGTGGCGGCGGCTATCGGCATGGCGGGCGCCTATCTGTTGCGGCCGATATTCCGGCGGGTGCATTGACGATTGCCGGGGAGCGCCGCGCTCCAACCTTAAGCACTTACTCGGCTGACACCTTGGCGTTCTGCACGACGGTCTTCCATTGCTGGAATTCCTTTTCCTGCCGCTTGGCCAGTTCCGCCGGGCCGTCGTGCAGCGCGGTCACGCCCAGCTTGTCGAAACGTTGCTGAAGATCCGGTGACGCCATCGCGTGCCGCACCGCCTCGTGCACTGTCTGAACGATCGCAGGCGGCGTGCCCTTGGGGGCATACACGGCCACCCACAGGTCGCCACTGAAGCCGGGCAGCGCTTCGCTGATGGCGGGCACATCGGGCAGCAGCGGCACGCGAGCCGCACTGCTGACGCCGATCGCGCGCAGGCGGCCGGACTTCACGGCCTCGACCGCAGACGGCAGGCTGGCGAACAGCATGGGCACCTGGTTGCCCATGACATCGCTCATGGCCGGGCCGACGCCTTTGTACGGAATGTGCTGCAGGCGCAGTCCGCCTTGTTCATTCATCATCTCGCCCAGCAGATGGTTCAGCGTGCCCGCGCCTGCCGATGCGTATTGATAGCGGTCAGGGTGGGCTTTGACTTCTTTCAGGAAAGACGCCAGGTCCTTGGCCAGAAAGTTCGGGTTCACGCACAACACGTTCGGCACAACGCCCACGGCCGCGATCGGCACGAAGTCGCGAATCGGATCGAAGCGCGCGCTCTTGACCACCCAGGGCACGATCAGCTGATTGCTGTTGGCGGTGACCAGGATGTTGTAGCCATCGGGCGCCTCGCGCAGCATGGCCTGCGTGCCCACGACGCCGCCTGCACCGGCTTTGTTGTTGACGACAACCGGTTGTCCCAGAGTCTTCGCAAACTGTTCGGCCAGCACACGCGCCACGATGTCGACCGTGCCGCCGGGCGCGGTGGGCACGGTGATGGTGATGGGGCGGTCGGGATAGGCGGCGTGAACCGCAACAGGGCTCAGCCAGGGCAGGATGGCCAGGCTGGTCAGGGCCAAGGTGCGCGCGGCGATGGCCGGCCGCAACAGCCGACGGAAGTCGACACCGAAACTCAGGCTGAACAGGGCGCGTCGCGCGGGGGTGCGATGGCGGGGGGATGTCATGCAAGCTTCTCCAGAAGGGGATCAAGGCGGGGCGACAAAGGCGTAGACCGGGTGTCGATCAGGGGATGAATGACCGCCGCATGGGCAAGCAAGGCGTGGTCAGCGCCCGGGCGGCCAACCAGCATCACGCCCAGCGGAAGGCCATCGCGCGATGTGCCGGTGGGCAGATGGATGCACGGCCAGCCCAGCACGGACCAGCCCTTGTTGAAGCCGGAGTCTCCGGTATGCGTCAGGCCTTTCGGTGCCGGGCCCGTCACGCTCGATGTCAGGATCAGGTCCGCGTTGCCGAACCAGGTGTCCCAGCTGTCGCGGGCGTGAGCCTGGAACTGCCTGGCAGCGGTCCAGGCGTCGCCGGGCAGGGCCAGGCCGCGTGCCACCGCGTCCAGCAGTCGCGGGCTCAGGCGCGATCGATGGCGAGACACGACGGGCAGCAGGCTGCGAGCGAATTCGTAGTGCATCAGCGTGTGATGGGTATCCAGCAGGCGCTGGACCGGAAAGCGGGCGTCCGCATCGGCGCAGACGTATCCGCTGCTCTCGCGCAGGGTGGCCCGTGCTGCGACCAGCGCGGCATGCGCGTCGTCGTCGATGAGGTGACCCGGGTGGCCCGGAAGGCAGGCGATCCGCCAGTGGGCGGGCAGGTCGGCGTTTCCAGCGGGTCGGTCAGCCAAGTCTGCGACGGGCCGTTGTCGACGGCTTGTCATGGCGTCGCATGGCTCACCGTCGCGACCGGGATGTGCCGCAGGGTGAGACGGCAGCAGCACGTTCGCTGCCGCGACGGCGTCCTTCACGTCGCGCGTATACCAACCGATCACGTCGAGCGATTCGCAGGCGACGACCATGCCGCCGCGCGGCACGACGCCATGCGTCGGCTTGAATCCGACGACGCCGCAGTAAGCCGCGGGCCGGATCATGGATCCGCCGGTCTGCGTACCCAGCGCCAGTCGCACCTGGCCGGCGGCAACCGCGGCGGCCGAACCGCTCGACGATCCGCCCGGCGTATGGGCAAGGTTGATTGGATTGCGTGTGGGCCCGGGCGTGACATAGGCGAACTCGGTCGTCACGGTCTTGCCGATTGGCACGCCGCCGGCAGCCCGCAACAGGGCCACACAGGTGGCGTCAAAGCGCGCGGGTGGGGTGTCGTCGTACGCCGTGGATCCGCATCGGGTCGACATGCCGGCGACATCGATGATGTCCTTGACGCCGATCGGCCAGCCGGACAGGGCGCCCGAGGTGCCTGCTGCAACGGCGCCGCCGGCAGCCGCGGAATGGACACCGGACAAGCTCGCCTCATGGCCCGAAGAGGCCAACTCCTCGGGCGACGCCAGGTGGGCCCACGCATGCAAGGCGGGCTCCTGCGCCGCTGCCCGGGCCAGGGCTTGCAGTAACGACGGGGGCAAAGCAAAAGAAGACATCGGCACCCTGAAACCATCCGGTAGACACGCAACGGATTGATCTTAGGCAGCCACTTCTTTATCGTCTATGTCTTAATCAAGGGTGGTTTATGACGAATCCCGACATAGTGTCATTGGACGGCAAGCTGCTGGCCGCATTTTTGGCGGCGGCTGAGGAGCTGCATTTTGGCCGCGCGGCAGCGCGCTTGTTCATGACGCAGCCGCCCTTCAGTCAGCTGATCCGCCGGGTCGAAGACGTCGTGGGCGCACCGCTGTTCATCCGGACGACGCGCAGCGTGCGGCTGACACCTGCGGGGCAGGTCATGCTGGACCACGTTCGCGGCATGGCGGACGCGTCTGCGCGCATGTTGCGCGACGTGCGGCAGGCGGCAAGGGGTGAAGGGGGCGCCCTGACCGTGGGGCTGACGCCCACGGCGGCCTGCTCGCCATTGGCCGAACGGCTGTATCAGTTCCGCAAGCGGCATCCGTCGGTCGACCTGGAACTGCGCGAGATGAACTCCAACCAGATGGACGCGGCGCTCAGGCTGCGGAGTATCGACGTGGCGTTGATGCGGCCGATGGCCCTGGATGCGGACATCGACGTCATTGAAGTGTTCGATGAACCCTTGCTGCTGGCGCTGCGTGCGGATGATGCCCTGGCGCGCCGCAAGCGCGTCGCCCTCACGCAGGTGGCCGACCTGCCGCTGATCGGCTATTCGCAGGCCGTGTCGCCGTACTTCCGGCGGATGCTGCAGGGGCTGTTTTCCAGCATCGGGCGGCGCCCGCGCTATGTGCAGGACAGCGTGCTGCCCACGGTGCTGACTTTGGTGGAGGCGGGTGTCGGGGCCGCGATCGTGCCGTGGACGATGACACGCAGCCGCGGCGACGCCTTGGTGTTCCTGCCGATCAGTGGCGTGGGCAAGGCTCGCGCGACCATTGTCATGGCGAGCCTGGCGGATTCCGCCAACGCGGTCGTGCCCAAGGCACAGGAGTTGCTGCTCAGTCGGCGTTCTTAACCCAAAGGAGGCATCCATGTCCGATGATAAAAGCGCCGTAGGGCAAGCTGACCGTTTGCGCATCAACGTCCATGAGGACTATGAACTGCATGACTGGTCCAAGAAATTTGGCGTGACACCTGACGAGTTGCGCGCGGCCGTCAGCGCGGTCGGGCCGATGGCGGCCGATGTCGAAAAGCACCTGAAGCAACGCAAGTAATAAGGTGGCGGCGACCGGCGATGGGACTTCCAGGAGGCCCTATCGCCCGTGCCGTCCTTGGCAGTTTTTACAGCCCTGCCTTTCAATGACCGGTCAAAGCGCCACGGCGTCGCCGGCAAATCCCTTGGTCAGTTCCAGCGCCTGACGCTCGAACAGCCGGCGGTACAGCCCGCCTTCGCGGCGGATCAACTGATCGTGGCTGCCTTCCTCGATCACCTTGCCGCGATCCAGCACCAGCAGCCGATCCAGTGCACGTACCGTCGACAGGCGGTGGGCAACGACCAGCGTCGTGCGTCCTTCCATCAGCCTTTCCATGGCCTGCTGAATCAACACTTCGCTCTCGCTGTCCAGGCTCGATGTCGCCTCGTCAAAAATCAGGATCGGCGCATCGGCCAGGAAGGCGCGCGCGATCGCCACCCGCTGGCGTTCGCCGCCCGACAGCTTCACGCCGCGTTCACCCACCAGTGTGTCGTACCCCTTAGGCAGTGCCGAAATAAAGTCGTGCGCACTGGCCTGCCGCGCCGCGGCTTCGATCTGGGCCTGCGTGGCGCCGGGCCGCGCATAGGCAATGTTCTCGGACAAGGACCGGTGGAACAGCACCGGTTCCTGTTGCACGATGGCGATCTGGCTGCGCAAGGACATCTGCCTGACCCCGGCAATGTCCTGGCCGTCGATGGTGATGGTGCCGGCGTCGATGTCGTACAGACGCTGGATCAGCTTGATGAAGGTGGTCTTGCCCGACCCTGAATGCCCCACCAGGCCCACGCGTTCACCGGGGGCGATACGCATGGAAAAGTGCTCATACAGCGGCGTGGCATGCGGTCCATAGCGGAACGTCACGTCGTTGAAGCGGATCTCGCCGTCGCGGATGGTGATGTCGCCCGCACCCGGCCGATCTTCGACCCCCAGCGGCTGACTTTCCAGCGACACCAGCTCTTCCATGTCGTTGACCGACCGCTGCAGGTTGCGGATGTGCATGCCGACATCGCGCAGATAGCCTTTCAGCACAAAGAACATGGTGAGCGCGAAGGTGATGTCGCCGACGCTGGCCTGGTTGCGCGACCACATGAGCAGGGCGGTGCCCAGCATGGCGGCCTGCATCAACACCAGCAGCGCGCCTTGCAGTCCGCCATTGAGCGTGCCGCGGATCCAGGTGCGCCGCGTGCGCAGCCGCCACTTGGCCACGACGCGCGCCAGCCGGGTTTCTTCGCGAGCCTCTGCACCAAAGGCCTTGACCACCGGATTGCAGCTGATGGCGTCGGCCAGCGCGCCGCCCATGCGGGTATCCCACGCGTTGGCCAGGCGGGCCGCCGGCGCAACGTATCCCAGCGACATGGCCACAATGATGCCGACGAAACAGACCGACCCGATGCCCACGACCAGTCCCATCAGCGGCCAGTGCAGCCCCAGCATGATGGTTGCGCCGATCAACATGATGATCGACGGGAAGAGGGCGACCAGCAAGGTGTCGTTGAGCAGGTCCAGGGCCCACATGCCGCGGGTGATCTTGCGCACGGTTGATCCGGCAAAGCTGTTGGCATGCCAGTTGGTGGAAAAGCGCTGGATGCGATGGAAGCTGTTGGCCGCGATGTCGCTCATCATTTTCAAGGTCAGCTTGATGATGTTGAAGAACACAGCTTGTCGGAACAGCGTCCCGCCCAGGCCCAACGCCGCGAGCATCCAGAAAGCGGTCACGGCGGCGGTCCACGCGGTCTCGTCGCTGGCCGCGCCGGATGCGACGGCGTCGACCAGGCGTCCGGCATACAGCGGCGTCATGACATCGGCCAGTGCCGACAGCAGCACCAGCCCGGCGATCAGGGCGATGCGCCACGGCTGCCGGCGCCAGTGCAACAGCGTAAAGCCCAGAACGTCCTTGAAGACCCGGCTGCCGGCATAGCGGGTGCCGCCCGGGGGGGAGGGGGAAATGCGTTTTTTGCGGATCATTGGTGCTTGAGGAAAAACGGATGCGGGGGGCAGGAACACGCGGAGCAGGCAAGAGGAGCAAAACCGGTGCCCGCGAGCCCTCCATCGTAGCGCGCCGGCCGCGGGCGGCCCGGGTATGGACGTTTTACGATGTACGCGCCCGCGTTGCTGCGCGACAGTTGAGCCCACTACGAACCCGGATCCTATGAACCAACGAGGGCATGCCATGTGGCAATTCGACGTCGATACCTATCTGGAAACCGAGGCACTGGCCAGCCTTCGCGTGCTGGTTGTTCAAAGCCAGACCGTCCATCGCGAACGCATCAAGCTGGAACTGCGTGACGCAGGGGTGGGCCACATCGACGACGCCGCCAATGGCTTCCAGGCGCTCGCGCTCATGCGTACCCGGGCGTTCGATCTGCTGATCGTCGACCTGGTCATGCCTCAGCTCAACGGCATCCAGCTGCTCGATCAGGCCGCGGCCCTGTGCGCCGATATCCGGATTCTGGTGGCTGGCGATGCCGATGCGGCGTTGCTGCGGACCGCCCGGAAGTTTGCCGTGACGCGCGATCTGCGCATCCATGACTGCGTGCCGCACCCCTTGCGGGAAGGCCTGCTGGTGGAGGTGCTGCGCGCGTCGCTCGACGACCTGGCCGAGCGGCGCGCGCCCTTGGTGCCCCCGCCGCAGGCCTTGCCCTGCCCGCCACGCACCCGGGCGCATGGCCCCCTGGACATGGCCGCCTTGCTGTCCACCGGTTGTCTGCGCGTCGCCTATCAGCCCAAGATGTCCCTGATGACGAACCGGTTGACCGGCGTCGAAGCGCTGGCCCGCTTGCGCCATCCCGAGCTGGGCTTGCTGGCGCCTGATGCATTCATGGCGGCCGTGTCCGCGCAAGGACGCATGACCGAGCTGACCCATCGCATGCTTGGCCTGGCCGCGGCCGAGCAGTCCGGGTGGGCGCGCCAGGGATCCTGCACGGCCGTGTCGGTGAACGTGCCGGCCACCGTGGTCGAAGCGCCGCGCGCGGTGGAAAGCCTGATCGAGGTCGTGCGCCGCGCGGGCAGCCAGCCCGAAGCGATCACGCTCGAGATCACCGAGACCGCGCCTATCATCGACAAGAACGCGTTCTACCGCGCCGCGGCGGGCTTGCGGCTGGCCGGGTTCGGCCTGGCCATCGACGATGTGGGAACCGGCCACAACTCGCTTGACCTGTTGGCCAATGGCCCCTTTACCGAGCTGAAGGTGGACCGCAGCTTCGTCGCCCGCGCGGACGCGTGCCGGGCATCACGCGCAGTGCTGGAAGCCTGCACGCGCCTGGGGTCGGAGCTGGGCATGACGGTGACGGCCGAGGGGGTCGAATCCACGGCCCACCTGGCGCAGGCCGCGCTGGCTGGATGCGATGAGGTGCAAGGACATCTGATCAGCGCGGCGTTGCCCGCGGAGGCGATCCCGCCGCTGATCGGGCGGCGTCTCTGGTGAGCACCTGACGCCTTGCGCGCTGCAGCCGCCAGGGATCCCCTGCGGCAGGGCGTGCGGGCGAAGGCGTAGAATGCGGCCGGCTACCGTCCTGTTCCGGATGCCCTTGTCATGCCGTCCTCTGCTGTCCCGCTATCCCTTTCCCACGCCCGCCGCATCTGGCTGCGCGCCCAGCGGCTCGATGTTTCCGCGCCGTTCAGCATGCAGGGCGAGTCCGGCGCCGACGCCGTGCGCCGCGCGGTCGAACGTCTGGGCTATGTCCAGATAGACACCATCCAGGTGATTGAGCGGTGCCATCACCACATCCTGTGGTCACGCATTCCGGACTACCGGCGGGCCGACCTGCATGGCGCGCAAACGATAGACAAGACGGTCTTCGAGTATTGGACGCACGCGCTGTCGTATGTGCCGACCCGCGATATGCCGTTCTTTCTTGCCGAAATGAAACAGCACCGGCTGTCCCCCCGCAGCGCCTACCGCACGGCGCCGGCCGAGGACGTGCGCAAGATCGTCCGCCGGGTGCGCGACACCGGCGCACTGTCGCTGCGTGACATCGATGATGATGTCGAGCAAGAGAAGGACCACCTGTGGGGTAGCCGCAAGCCGTCCCGGCGTGCCCTGCAGGCCGCCTTCTTTGCAGGCGCGCTGACGATCAGCGAGCGCACGGGCATGCTGAAGCGGTACGAGCTGACGGCCCGGCATTTCGGGTGGACGCAGCCACCCAGGGCGGCCACGACGGCTCAGTGTACGGGCTATGTGCTGGACCGGGCATTGCGCGCGCAAGGGCTGGTCAGCCTGGACTCGGTTTGCCGCCTGGACGCGCCGCGCAAACCGGCCGTGCACGCCCTGATCGACACCCGGGTGCGCCGCGGCGAATTGCTGCCGGTCCTGCTGGAAGGGGATCGCACGGCCACGCATTGGATGCGTCCCGCGGACCTCGCGCCGCTGCCCCCCGTCGACCCCGGCACGACGCATATCCTGTCGCCGTTCGATCCGCTGATCATCCAGCGCAAGCGGCTGGACCGGCTCTTTGGCTATCTGCATCGGTTCGAAGCCTATGTGCCCAAGGACAAACGCATCTTCGGCTATTTCACGTTGCCGGTGCTTGCGGGCGACCAGATTGTCGCCGCGATCGACATCAAGGCAGACCGCGCGCAGCGTCGCCTGCAGATCCAGCAGTGGACCTGGGTGGGCGAGGGCAGCGCGGCGCGGCACCAGCGCCAGATCGACGAGGCCTTGCACCGTTTCGAGGACTTCCAGTTCCGGGGCTGAACGCGTGTGACGCGATGGGTGGCGGGACATCATCAGTACACGTCGGTTTGGATCATGCGGGGGCGTCCCCTACAATTCCGGCTGTCCCAATGATTTCGCAAGGAGAACCCCGCCAGTGCCATGGATCGCCAATCGCACCGACTCGTCCCGCAACGACACCCCCGCGGCCGTCAGCCCCTCGACCTTGAGGCGTGCGATCGGCGCCTCGGCGATGGGCAACGCGACCGAGTGGTTCGATTACGGCATCTACGCCTACGGGGTGACCTACCTGTCGGCGGCGCTGTTTCCCGGGTCGACCGATGAAGCCACGCTGTTTGCGCTGGCGACCTTCGCGATCTCTTTCCTGGTCAGGCCGCTGGGCGGATTGTTCTGGGGTCCCCTGGGTGACCGGCTGGGACGCAAGTCCGTCCTGGCCCTGACCATCCTGATGATGTCGGGCGCGACCTTGTGCGTGGGCCTCATTCCTTCTTACGACAGCATCGGCTTCTGGGCGCCCACCTTGCTGGTGGTGCTGCGCATGATCCAGGGATTTTCGACAGGCGGCGAATACGGCGGCGCGGCCACCTTCATGGCCGAATACGCCCCCGACAACAAGCGCGGCTGGTGTGGCAGCTTCCTGGAGTTCGGCACGTTGGCGGGGTTTTCGGCAGGCGCCTTGCTCATGCTGGGATTTTCGCTGGCCTTGGGAGACGAGGCCATGCACGCCTGGGGCTGGCGAATTCCTTTCCTGGTGGCGGCGCCGATGGGGCTGATCGGACTGTATCTGCGGTCCAAGATGGAAGACACGCCGGTGTTTCGCGAAGCCAGTGCCGACGCCGCAGCGCATGCCGCGCCGCCCACGCATTCAGGCGGACTGAAGGACCTGTTCACCGGCTACTGGCGCGAACTGCTGGTGATGAGCGGACTCGTCATTGCACTGAATGTTGTGAATTACACCTTGTTGAGCTACATGCCGACCTATCTGCAGCGGCGGCTCGGGCTCTCGCCCAATGAAGCCCTGGTGGTGCCGATTGTCGGCATGCTGTTCATGATGGTGTTGCTGCCGTTTGCCGGTGCGCTGTCCGATCGGGTCGGGCGCAAGCCCTTGTGGTGGGCGTCGCTGATCGGGCTGTTCGTGCTGGTGGTGCCGCTGTACCAGTTGATGGCGACCGGCATGACCGGAGCGATCATCGGCTTTGCGCTGCTGGGCGTGCTGTACGTGCCCCAGCTGGCCACCATTTCCGCCACCTTTCCGGCCATGTTCCCGACGCGGGTGCGGTTCGCTGGCTTTGCGCTGGCCTACAACGTGGCGACGTCGTTGTTCGGCGGCACGGCCCCGGCGCTGAACAGCGGACTGATCCGCGCAACGGGCGATGAACTCTTTCCAGCCTATTACATGATGGGCGCGTGCGTGATCGGTGCGATTGCGCTGGTGTTCCTGGCCGAGACGGCCGGCATGTCGCTGCGCGACGCGGGCAGGCGCCGGCCGCCGCGACACGCAGTACGCTGATGATGCGGGCGCATGGCGCATGGTTGTGATGGATGCTGCGCCGCAAATCCCCTAGAATCAGCGATCGCAAAGGAGAGCGGTCGGGCCCTTGGCCCTCACCCGCACATTGATCCAACCGTCGCCAAGATCGGAAACCATGAAGGCTAACGCGCAGAGCGGTCTGGGGGTACGCGCACAGCAGGCCCAGCAGACACGTCAGAAAATCCTGAAAGCGGCCATCAAGGTCTTTGCGAAAAGCGGCTTTGCCGGTGGCCGCGTCGACAGCATCTCGAAGCTCGCCAAGTCGCATGACCGGATGATCTATTACTACTTCGGCAGCAAGGAAAAGCTGTTCGTCGAAGTGCTGGAAACGCTGTACGAACAGTTCAACGAGGCCGAACGCCGCCTGCAGCTGGACACCTCGGACCCGGTGGCCGCGCTCAGCCGCATCGTCGATTTCACCTGGCGCTATTACCTGACCCATCCGGAATTCGTGGCCCTGCTGGGGTCCGAAAACCTGCATCGCGGCATTCATGTCAAGAAGTCGGTCAATGTCAAAAGCATGTCGGACGCGACCCTGTCGATGCTGCAGCCGGTGCTGGAGGCCGGTCAGGCGCAAGGCCTGTTCCGTGAAGACATCAGCGTGCGCAACCTCTATCTGATGATCGCGTCGCTGGGCTACTTCTACAACTCGAATCGCTACACGCTCAGTTCCTTCTTGGGTGAAAACCTGATGACCGACGACGCCCTGGTGGACTGGCAGGCCTTCATCACCGACGCAGTCTTGCGCAAGGTCTGTATCGACACCTCGGCGTGAGGGGTGCCGCTCACCGCATCCGCTAATGCGCACCAGAATGCAGCGTTGACGCTCGATCTTGTGCGCGTTTTGCGGCCTGCTTCGGCGTTGACTTGAAGGCGCGCAATGCACAGCCAGGCTTGGTCAGCCCGCAATCAAGCGCCTGCTTTCCTTGTGTCGGCGCGATGTGTGCCGATATAATGTGTACACGCGTTTTCCTTGCCTGTCGGCAGTCCGCCGCAGGCGGCACGTCGCTCTCTCGTTGCCGCCCCGATGCCTCCTTCTTCCCGCAAGCGCGCGACGTCAGTCGCGCCGCCCCCCGAACCGGCCTATGTTTTTTCAGACCAGGTCGGGCATCTGCTGCGCCGCGCCTATCAGCGGCACATGGCCCTGTTCCAGCAGATCATTCCCGACTCGCAACTGACAGCCGCGCAGTTCGTCACGCTGTGCGCCGTGCGCGACAAGGGCGGCTGCTCGCTCAGCGATATCGTCAAGATCACGGCCATCGATCAGGCCACGATTCGCGGGGTGATCGACCGGCTCAAGACGCGGGGGCTGCTGTCCGTCGACCACGATCCGAGCGACCGGCGCAAGGTGGTCGTGTCGCTGACCCCGGAAGGCGCCGGGCTGGTGCAGGAAATGGAGCCCTTTGCGGATGAGATCACGGAACTGACCTTCGGGGATCTGAACCCCGCCGAACGGGTGGCGATCATCTACCTGCTGCGCAAGATGGGGCTGGACACGGCGGACTGATCCGCCGGCCCGGGCGCACGCATCAATGCTTGCGCAGGGACGTCAATCGTTCTTCGACGTTGCGCCAGGCCGGGCGGTCCGGCGCAAACCGGTCCCGCAAGTAGTGGACGACGTCCACGATCTGCCGGTCGTTCAGTGTGCTGCCGAATGCAGGCATGTCGCCCAGCGCATCATTTGCCGGGCTGTCGATGCCCTGCAGGATGGACTGCAGGACGTTGTCGGGCTGGTCGCTGTGCAGATTGGTGTTCAGGGCCAATGACAGCTTGATGCCTGCCAGGGCCGGTCCGGCCTGAGGTTCGTGGCAGACCGCGCAGGCGCCTTCAAAGATCCGTTCGCCCGCTGCATCGAACACCCTGGCGCGGGGTGCGGTGGCGGCTTCGATGCGCGCCAGTTCCGCAGCGTGCATCGACGCATGCAGGGCTGGGTCCTGCGCAGGGGCCAGCCCCGGTGCGATGCCGGGCCGGGACGTCGTGCCCTGGCTGGCTTCAAGGGCCTCGCGGGCCCCGCTGGCCTGGTGCGTGGTCACGCCATCCAGGTTGGCCAGGTAATGCGCCATGGCTGCCACGTCCACCGACGGCAGTTGCTGCAGTCCGTGGATCACCGGTCCCATCGGGCCGGCCGCCGACCCGTGGCGCGGCGAAAAGCCGGTGCTCAGATACTGGAAAAAGTCGCCTTCGTTCCAGGGAATCGGCGCGCGCGACAGGCTGTTCAAGGCGGGTGCTTCCCACCCTTCGGCCTCGCCGCCCGCCAGGAATGCCGGTTTGCCTCGTTGTTCGGCGCCCAGCGCATTGCGCGGCGTGTGGCAGGCGCCGCAGTGGCCCGCGCCTTGAACCAGGTAGGCGCCGCGATTCCATTGCAGGCTTTGCGTGGGGTCGGGCTTGTAGGGCTGGTCGTCATGGAACAAGGTGTTCCAGCCTGCCATCAACGGGCGGATGCTGTACGGGAAGGCCAGCGACGTGGGCGCGGGTGTGGACCGCACGGCGGGCTGCGACATCATGTAGGCGTACAAGGCCGTCATGTCGGCTTCGGAGAACTTCGCGAATGACGTGTACGGAAACGCCGGGTACAGATGCCGGCCGTCGCGATGGATGCCCTGGCGCATGGCGCGTTCAAACGCCGCGTACGACCAGTTGCCTATGCCGGTTTCGACATCCGGCGTGATGTTGGTGGTGACGATCTGCCCGAACGGCGTGTCCAGATGCAGTCCGCCAGCATTGGGCGTGCCGCCGGGGGCGGTGTGGCACACCACGCAGTCGCTGGCCGCGGCGACCAACCGTCCACGTTCAATGGCTTCGGCCGAGTACACCGACAGGTCAGGCGCCTGCACCGGGGCGATCGCGGGCCGCCAGGGCAGGGCGGCCACGGTCAGGCCGACCGCTGCCGCGGCAATGCCGCCCAGCCAGGCATAGGCAATGCGCCGTTCGGGCGCGGCGGTGCCGCCCCGCAGTTGCTGTCGGACGGCATCGCCATTGAACGGCGGTTGCCGCAGGCGCACGCCAGTGGCGTCATAAATGGCATTGGCAACGGCGGCGGCGGCGGGCAAGCCCGCAGCGGCGGTCCACGCCAGCGGGCGGGCCGTGGCGACATCGCCCCCCGGCGCGACCCAGGCAATGTCGGTCGTGCCTGCGGCGGACGGCATCACGGCTGTTGACGTGGGGCTATCACCGGACCGGGAGGCGGGCGCCTGGCCTGCCCAGTCGTCAAAGCCGGCAGGGGGCGCAAGCAATGCGCGCGTCACGCCGTCGATCTGCCGTTCGATGGGAGCCTGTGCGTGCTTGACCGGCCCGGGGGCGAGATGTTCCACGTCGTGACCGACCACGACCCGAGTCACGGCGACGCTGCCGCTGGCAGGGTCGACGGCAACGTCGGCCACCCAGGCCGACCAGGTGCGGCTGGGCGGAGTGCTGCTCTCGTCGATCACGCTGCTGTAGGCAAAGCCGCGGCCGGTGCCTCGGGGCGCTCGTGGGAATGTGCCGGGAGACGTGCCTGGAGACGTGCTTTGGCGTGCGCTTCGGGTCGGGCCTGGAGACGTGCTGTGGGGCGCGCCTCGGGACCCGCCTACCCAGCCTGCGCGTTCGGCGACGCTGCGCACCAGGGCCTCTCCGCGCGGGTCTTGCTCAAGCTGCGTGAGCCGCAAGGCCACCGGGTCCACGCCTTGCGTCGCGGCCAGTTCGTCGATAAAGGATTCGAGCGCAAAGATCTGCGCGGCGGGCAGGCCCTCGGGGGTGGTGCCTGTGCTTGAGTTGTCCAGGCTGGCGTCCGGGTGCCAGTCGATGGCCGGGACCGCGTCGTAGGGAACCACCGGGTGCGCGGTGTGGGCTCGCGCGGGGGTGGCAGAGGCGTTGCCAATGGTTGAGGTGTTGCTGGCCGCGCTGTCGCTGGCTGGATCGTTGCCGGTTGATTCGCTGCCCGTTGATTCGCTGCCGGTTGAAGCGCTGCGGGTTGAAGCGTTGCCGGCTGAATCGTTGCCGGTTGAGTCGTTGCCAGCCAGGTGGCCGTTGGGCCCGATGCCGCCCGCTGCGCCGCTGGTCAGCAAGCGGGCCAGGCTGGGCCTGCGCACCACCGGCGAACCCGTTGTCATCTGCAACGTTGTGATCCGCGACGTTGATGTTGGCAACGTTGATGTTGGCAACGTTGATGTTGGCAACGAAGGCGTCGGCAACGGGGGTGTGGACGATGTTGATGCTGGCAACGTGGATGGGGGCGACGTTGATGCTGGCAACGGGGATGTAGGCGACGTTGATGTGGGCGACGTCGATGTTGCCAACGCAGCTGCCTGCACCGTTGCCGTCAACCGGGTCGGCATGACCGCCGCCGCAGGCATGCTTGACCGTACGCGCACCGGGCGGTTCACCGCGCGTGACAGCAGCACCGCGTCGGCCGCGGCATCGAACGCCCCGGCATGCCCCGGTTGCCCAGTCGGCAACACCGTCACCTGATCGACTGCAAGCGAGAGCAAGGCG
This sequence comes from Pigmentiphaga litoralis, assembly GCF_013408655.1. Taxonomy (NCBI): domain Bacteria; kingdom Pseudomonadati; phylum Pseudomonadota; class Betaproteobacteria; order Burkholderiales; family Alcaligenaceae; genus Pigmentiphaga; species Pigmentiphaga litoralis. Next base: position 1,400,006 of record NZ_JACCBP010000001.1, on the reverse strand, counting down.
GCGATTTCTACACGCAACGCGCCGGCATCCACCACCGGCGCCCAGATCGATACGCCCTGCGTATGCACCCAAGCCACGGCCCAGCACGCGTCGGCCGCCTGAGGCTGCGGCCACGCATAATCACGAGAAAATGTGTCTGCCCCGGCGGTGCCCGCACGCGCAACTGCATCCGCACCGACATCGACACCGACACCGACACCAGTACCAGCAGCCGCTGCCCCCGCCACCCGCTGGCCAGCACCTGCTTCACCTGCCGCGTCCGTCTTTCCCGCCGTTTGCTTGCGTTCCCGCAGCGGCGCATTCCACTCCAGCACCAGCCGGCTCGCGCCCTGGTCGGCCAGCACGGCGCTGACCGCCACGACGCCGGCAAAATGCCGGTCGACCACGGCAGGGAAGACACCCGGGATCGTGCGCACGGCGCGGTCGTCGGCATGGCGCAAGGTCATGCCGGTGTACCGCTGCCCATCCCAGTCCATGCGCGGCGGACGCAGCACGACACCGTGCAGCGTCGTGCCCGGATCGGGTGGCGTCAGGTCACGGGTGTCAGCGGAACCGGGGCGGGCGGGCAGGCCTTGGGCCATGGTCATTCCGCCTGGGCGGCGCGTGTCACGGCCGCAAGAATTTCGACGTGCGTGCCGCAGCGGCACAGGTTGTAGTGCAGTTCGTCGCGAATCGTCTGTTCGGAAGGATGCGGGTCGCGGCGCAGCAGCGCCTCGGCCGTCATGATCATGCCGTTGAGGCAATAGCCGCATTGCGCGGCCTGGGCATCGATAAAAGCTTGTTGTGTCTTGCCGGGCTGGCCGTTGTGGCAGAGCCCTTCCAGCGTGGTGACCTGCCGCGCGCCAACCCGTTTGACCGGGATGACGCACGATCGCGCCGCCACGCCGTCCACCAGCACGGTACAGGCGCCGCATTGACCCAGGCCACAGCCAAACTTCGGGCCGTTCAGTTCCAGATCATTGCGCAGCACGTACAGCAGGGGCGTTTCCGGGTCCGCGTGCACGACGACGCCTGCGCCGTTCACGTTCAACACGAAGTTTCGGTACCCGTTATCCATAAGCCCAGCACTATACGTCAGAGAAAAGATTGACGATCACAACGTTGACGATCACAACGTTGCCGGCAACAACGATAGATCAGGGCTGGATCAGCGGCACGTTGAAGACGTCGTAGCCAAAGCACCAGTCGGGATTCTCGTTCGTGCGCAGCCAGGTGTTGTCATGCGACACCTTCTGCACGCGGCTGGCACGCTCGGTCCGGTTCTTTTCGTACAGCTTGAAGGCCAGCGTGTGGTTTTCGGCGCCGACTTCCTGGAAGCAGCGAACCAGCATCGCGGCATCTTCGATTGCCATGGCCGCGCCTTGCGCCATGTGCGGCTTCATGGGGTGGCAGGCGTCGCCCAGCAGCACGATGCGGCCGCGGCTCCACAGGGGCAGCGGATCGCGTTCCAGCAGTGGCCACTTCGAAATTTCCTTGGTGCCGTTGATCAGCGATTGCACCGTGGGGTGCCAGCCGTCGAAGGCTTCGCGCATTTCTTCCTGGCTGCTTGGCACCCAGCTTTTCGTCATGTCCCACTCGGCTTCCGGCACGCCGGTCACATAGTAGATTTCGTCGCGCTTTTCGGTAACGTAGTACACCATCATGTGACGGTCGTCGGACCACCACTTGACGCACATGTCGTAGGGCAGCGGGCCGCTGTCGATCGGCGTGGGAAATACGGCGCGGTGGCCGACGTAGCCGCTGTACTTGGGCAGTTCGGGGCCAAGCAGCGCATCGCGCAGCTTGGAGTTGACGCCGTCGGCGCCAATGACGATGTCGCACTCTTCGGTCGTGCCGTCGGTGAAGTGGAGCTTGACCACGTCGCCCAGATCTTTCACTTCGGTCAGCTTCTTGTTGAAGGCGAGCAGGCCGGGCGGCAGGGCGGCGGTCATCATGGCGTGGAAGTCGCCGCGGTGGACCGTCAGGTAGCTGGCGCCGTAATGCGACAGCGCGTAGTCGCCCAGCGGGATCGCCGCCAGTTCGTCGCCGGTCTGCCAGTGGCGGCTGTACCAGAAGTCGGGGTGCGAGCCCATGCGGTTCAGTTCATCTTCGATCCCGATCCGGCGCATGATCTTCATGACGTTGGGGCCGAGGTGTATGCCGGCGCCGATGCGGGCAAAGGCCGGGGCCTGCTCGTACAGCTTGACGTCGAAGCCTGCCTTGGCCAGCAGCGCCGCGCCGGCGGTGCCACCCAAACCGGCACCGATGATTGCGATTCTTGGTTTGCTCTTCACGTTTGGATCTCCTGGCCCGGGGGCGTCATGCGACATCATCGCCTTGATGATTTGAATGCAGTGTACACACTCAAAATGCCGCAGTAAACAGGGTTTTTCACGCACGCTTACGGGCGGATAATGGTGCATCGGGCACCAACTTGAAGCACCCGAAAGCTATCGTTGATCCGGGTATTCCATGATGCCTGACAGCGGGGCATTCCCTTGTTGTCAGTTCTTTCTTCCGATGCCAGAATGCAGCGTACACATTAAATATTGTCAGCAGCGGGGTCCACGCGATCCCCCAACATGAAAGGGTCAGGGCAATGGCGGTTAGCGATCATCAGATGCTTGAAGCGTGGCGCCAGGTGCTGACGCTGTCGAAACTGGAAGCCGGGCAGGTCGTCACGATCCTGACGGGCGCATCCACCCATCCGCAGACGCTGCGCGGCGCCATTGCCGCCGTGTCGTCATTGGGTGCGATCGTCAACTGCCTGGACTTGCCGCCGGTCAATGGCGAAAAGGCATTGAGCCGCGACTCGCTGTCGTATCTCGGCACGACCCCTCTCACGGGCAACCGCGCGGCCATTGCGGCGCTGAAAGAAAGCGACCTGGTGCTGGATCTGATGACGTTGCTGTTCTCGCCAGAGCAGCACGAGATCCTGAAAAGCGGCACCAAGATCCTGCTGGCGGTCGAACCGCCCGAGGTGCTGTGCCGCATCCTGCCCAGCCTGACTGACCGCGAACGCGTCATGGCCGCCGCGGCGCGCATTGAAAGCGCGAAGGAAATGCACATCACGTCGCCGGCTGGCACTGACCTGCGCTGCGCATTGGGTGAATTCCCGGCCATCCGCGAATACGGTTTCGTGGACGAGCCTGGCCGGTGGGACCACTGGCCAAGCGGCTTTGCGTTGACGTTTCCAAACGAAGGCGGCACGCAAGGCCGCATCGTGCTGGACCGCGGCGACATCCTTCTGCCCATGAAAAGCTACATCAGCGACCCCATCGAACTGGTCGTCAAGGACGGCTACGTGCGGTCCATCAGCGGCGGCATGCATGCCGACCTGCTCAAGGAATACATGTCGTCGTTCAAGGATCCCGAAGCGTATGCGATGTCGCATATCGGCTGGGGCCTGCAGCCCCTGGCCTACTGGTCGACGCTGGCGCAGTACGACCGCGAAGCGACGATAGGCATGGACGCTCGCGCCTTCGAAGGCAACTTCCTGTTTTCGATGGGGCCGAACAACGAAGGCGGCGGGGAACGCAGCACCACCTGCCACATCGACATCCCGATGCGGCATTGCACGGTGTCCCTGGACGGCGACACGGTCGTGCAGGACGGCCGCGTGCTCGATGCCTGGGCCAAGGCGGAGGCCGCATGACACACGCCGCGGCGCCAGCAATTCGACACGACGCCCGCCCGATGGCTGGGGGCGCCTTCCGTGGCTGACCTGCCGCAGCATCGCGCCGACCACCTGGCGCTGCTGGCCGCGCGGCCGGCGCTGCGTGTCGTGCGCGACCCGTTGCCCGGCGTCAAGCCCGCACCGGGCCAGCCAGGCGCCGCGTCGGATTACGTGCCGTCGCATCCCGATGTGTTCATCGCGATCCTGCCCGGCGGACGGGTGCTGGCTTTCAATGGCCACGTCGACCTCGGGACAGGTATTCGCACGTCGCTCGCCCAGATCGTGGCCGAAGAACTGGACGTGGCGGTAAATCGGGTGGAAATGGTGCTCGGGCATACCGAGTCCGTGCCGAACCAGGGCCCGACCATTGCCAGCGCCACCATCCAGATCGCGTCCATTCCACTGCGCCGCGCCGCGGCGCAAGCGCGTGCCTTCCTGCTGGCTCGGGCTGCAGTGCAGTTCGGCGTTGACGCGCATGCGCTGCGGGTGGAAGACGGCGTGGTGTATGGCCCTAACAATGCCGGAACGCCGGGCGCTCCGGCCACTGCCGACTACTGGACCTTGCTGGGCGACGACGCCGTCGATCTGAAACTGGCGGACGAGCTTGCGCTCAAGCCGCCGTCGGCCTACCGCATCGTGGGCCAGGACACCCCGCGCACCGATATTCCGGGCAAGGCCGTGGGCACGCATGTGTACGTGCACGACGTCCGCCTGCCGGGCATGGTGCATGGCCGGGTCGTGCGTCCCCCGTATCCGGGGAGAGATGTCGGAGACTTTATCGGGCACAGCCTGCTGCGTGTGGACGATGCCGCGGTGCGCTGCATGCCCGGAGTGATTGCCGTGGTTACGCAAGGCGACTTTGTGGGCGTCGTCGCCAACACCGAATGGCAGGCCATCCAGGCCGCGACCCGGCTGGTTGTCCACTGGAAACCCATTCCCGCCGCACCGGCGCTCGACAATCTGGAACGCGCGTTGCGGGCCAATCCCGCCAGCGACCGCGTGCTCAAAGATGGCGACGACATAGGCGCGCGGTTCGCAGGCGCGGCTGCCACCGTGTCGGCCACCTACGTGTGGCCGTATCAGCTGCATGCGTCGATCGGCCCGTCATGCGCGGTGGCCGACGTGCGTGACGACGGCCTGACCGTGTGGTCCGGCACCCAGAACCCGCACATGCTGCGGATCGATCTGCACCGCCTGCTGGGCGTGACCGAAGATCGCATCGAAGTGATCCGGCACGAGGCCGCCGGTTGCTACGGCCGCAACTGCGCCGATGACGTGGCGGCCGACGCCGCGCTGCTGTCGCGCGCCGTGGGCCGGCCGGTGCGCGTGCAGCTGAGCCGCGAGCAGGAACACGCGTGGGAGCCCAAGGGCGCGGCGCAACTGGTCGATGTGAAAGGCGCGATCGATGCGCAGGGCAACTTGTCGGCCTACGAACTGGCAACCAGCTATCCGTCCAACGATGCCCCCTTGCTGGCCTTGCTGCTGACAGGCACCGAGCCGGCGGGCCCGCGGGCCTTGCAGATGGGCGATCGCACCGCGGTCCCGCCGTATCGGTATCCATCGCAACGGATCATATGCCGTGACATGCCGGCGATTGTGCGGGCGTCGTGGCTGCGCGGCGTGTCCGCCTTGCCGAATTCGTTCGCGCACGATGCCTTCATTGATGAGCTTGCCGAAGCGGCGGGCCGCGACCCGGTGGAATTCCGCCTGGCGCATCTGGATGACACCCGCGCCGCGGACCTGGTGCGGGCCGTGGCCGCCCGGGCGCAGTGGTCGACCCGTCGCACCGGTAGCCGCGGCGAGCCCGATGCCGACGGTCTGTTGCGGGGTCATGGATTCGCCTACGCCCGCTACATCCACAGCCGCTTTCCGGGGTTCGGCGCGGCGTGGTCCGCCTGGGCCATCGCGATTGCCGTGGACCCGGCCACCGGACGCGTGAAGGTCGAACGTCTGATCGTCGGGCAGGACACCGGCATGATGGTCAACCCCGCTGGCGTCCGCCACCAGTTGCAGGGCAACGCCATCCAGTCGCTCAGCCGCGTGCTGCTTGAAGAAGTCGAGTTCGACCAGGCTGGCGTCATCAGCCGGGAGTGGGGCGCCTATCCCATCCTGGGTTTCAAGGATGTGCCCGAGATCGACGTGCTGCTGATGCCCCGGCAGGACGAACCGCCCATGGGCGCGGGCGAATCGGCGTCGGTGCCCAGCGCCGCCGCGATCGCCAATGCCCTGTTCGATGCTACCGGCGTGCGCTTGCGCCAACCGCCATTTACCCCCGGCCGCATTCGCGCGGCGCTGCGTGAACGGCACGCCGCCGCCGTTCCCGCCTGAGTGTTCCGACGGCCCCGAATTCGATTTGATTTCATGTAGTGAATGCCGAACGAATCGGCGCGCGCGAGGTTGCCCTGGCACTATCCTTGCATTGTTTCTTATCAGTGATTTCCATGTAGTGCGTACTACATGAAATGTGGGATATTGCGGTGCATGGGGCGCGCTGTCGCACCCGAATGATGCGCGTGGCGCCTGCGTTTGCACATGGGTGGTGCTGCTCGGCAATGACCGCTGCCGCAACCCGTTTTTTTCGACCCACAGGACAATGCATGATCGAGATCCGCGAAGTCTTCACCCACGTGGAAACGATTTTCCACGAGTATGGCCCGCCCGCGGCGACGCCCCTGGTGCGCGGCGCGATCATGGCAGTGCTGACCAATCCGTTTGCCGGCCGCTATGAACCCGACCTGCTGCCGATGATGGACGCACTCAAGCCGGTGGGGCTGGATATGGCGCGGCGGCTGCTGGCGGCCATGCAGGTCGATGCCAGCGCCATCGAAAGCTATGGCAAGGGTGCGATCGTCGGGGCCGCGGGCGAACTGGAACACGGTGCGGTATGGCATGTGCCTGGCGGCTACGCGATGCGTGAATTGCTGGAAGGCCAGGGCGTGCCCACCCACGCCATCGTGATCTCGGCCAAGAAGGTCGGGGCGCCATCGACCCGGCTTGACGTGCCATTGGGCCACGTCAACGCCAGCTATGTGCGCAGCCATTTCGATGCGATGGAAGTGTCGGTGCCCGGTGCGCCCGCTTCGGACGAAGTCGTTTTTGTGCTGGCCATGACCACGGGAGCGCGCGTGCACGCCCGGGTCGGTGGCCTGGCGGTATCGCAGATCGTGGGCAAGGACGGGTTGCGCTGAACGCGCGCCACGTCATCGGAACGAGCAAGGACACCATGATGAATCTTCGCAAACTGGTAGTGCAGGTCGATGAGATCCGGGTCGAAATGGGGCAGGCGGTCAGCCCGCCGACCCGCCGCGCACTGGCCATGGCCGTGATCGCCAATCCGTATGCGGGCCGATACAGCGGCAATCTGGATGACCTGGTCGAGATCGGCGCCGAACTGGGCCGCTTGCTGGGTGAAAAATGCGTGGCCGCGCTGGGCATTGCGCCCGGGCAGGCCGAAAGTTATGGCAAGGCAGCCATCGTCGGCGAAGCGGGTGAGATCGAACACGCCGCAGCCATCCTGCACCCCAAACTCGGCGCGCCGCTGCGCGACGTGTTGGGCAAGGGCGCCGCGCTGGTGCCGTCCGCGAAAAAGCTGGGCACGCTGGGCACCGCCATCGATGTGCCGCTGGGCCACAAGGACGCCGCGTATGTACGCAGCCACTTCGACGCGATGGAAGCCCGCGTGGCCGATGCGCCGCGGGCGAACGAAATCGTGGTGGCGGTCGTGGTGACCGATAGCGGACGTCCGCTGGCACGCGTGGGCGGGCTGGAAAAAGATGCCATCCAGGGCGTGGACGGATTACGCTAGCCGGTGCCTGTAACCAAGGTTTGAACCCGGGCGCCGATGCAGTCGGCCGGCGCCTTGCAATTTGCAGTACTCCCCGTAGATTTTGTGATGCTTCACACTTCGTTAGGAAAAGCCATGACAGCACCCACTCGTTTCCTGCGCCACACGGCCGCGCTGGTGTCCGTGTTCGCAGCAACCGGCGCGTATGCCCAGAGCACCATCAAGATCGGCGAGATCAACAGCTACAAGGCACAGCCCGCGTTCCTCGAGCCCTACAAGCGCGGTTACGAGCTGGCGATCGAAGAGATCAACGCTGCCGGCGGCGTCAACGGCAAGAAGCTTGAAATCATTGCGCGCGACGATAACGGCAACCCGGGCGATTCCGTGCGCGTGGCCGAAGAACTGATCACGCGGGAAAAGGTGGACGTGCTGTTCGGCGGCTTCCTGTCGAACACGGGCCTGGCCATTACCGACTTTGCCAAGCAGCGCAAGGTGTTCTTCCTGGCATCGGAACCCCTGACCGACAAGATCGTGTGGGAAAACGGCAATCGCTACACCTATCGCCTGCGTCCGTCGCTGTACATGCAGGTCGCGATGCTGGTGCCGGAAGCGCTCAAGCTCAAGAAGAAACGCTGGGCCGTCGTCTACCCGAACTATGAATACGGCCAGTCGTCGGTCGCCACGTTCAAGAAGCTGATGACCGCCGCGCAGCCCGACATCGAATGGGTCGCCGAGCAGGCAACGCCGCTGGGCAAGGTCGATGCCGGCGCGGTGACGCAGGCGCTGGCCGATGCCAAGCCCGACGCCATCTTCAACACGCTGTTCGGCGCCGACCTGGGCCGCTTCGTGCGCGAAGGCAACACGCGCGGGCTGTTCGAAGGCCGCCAGGTGGTGTCGCTGCTGACCGGCGAACCCGAATACCTGGATCCGCTGAAAGACGAAGCGCCCAAGAACTGGATCGTGACCGGCTACCCCTGGTATTCGATCACCACGCCCGAAAGCAAGAAGTTCGTTGACGCCTTCCGCAAGAAGTTCAACGACTACCCACGTCTGGGTTCGGTGGTGGGCTACAGCTCGGTAATGTCGCTGGCCGCGGGCCTGAAGAAAGCCGGCAGCAGCGATACCGAAAAGATGGTGCAGGCGTTCAAGGGCCTGGTCGTGCCGACACCGATGGGCAACATCACCTATCGCGCGCAAGACAACCAGTCGACGATGGGCGCCTATGTGGGCCGCACCGACGTCAAGGACGGCAAGGGCATCATGGTCGACTACAAGTACGTCGACGGCGCATCGGTTCAGCTGAGCGATGCCGAAGTGAAGAAACTGCGTCCTGCGGACTGAAGTCGGGGCGGTTCCACTGTAAATGGGGCGCCCGGTCCGATCGGTTCGTGACCGCGGCGCGCCCCCTGCTTCTTGCTGGATGGCACGCGCATGACTTTCTCAAGCTTATTTGTCCAAATGCTGAACGGCCTGGCCGACGCATCGGCCATGTTCATGGTCGCCGCGGGCCTGTCGCTGATATTCGGCGTGACGCGTATCGTCAATTTCGCGCATGGTTCCTTCTACATGTTCGGGATCTATATCGCGTACACCATCGTCGGCATGATGGGCGGCACCGGCCTCGGTTTCTGGGCCTCGGTCGTGCTGGCCGCGCTGGCGGTCGCATTGATCGGCGCGCTGATCGAAATCCTGGTGTTGCGGCGCATCTACCATGCGCCCGAACTCTTCCAGCTCCTTGCCACCTTTGCCGTCGTGCTGGTGCTCAAGGACGTGGCTCTGTATATCTGGGGCGCCGAGGACCTGTTCGGTCCGCGCGCGCCTGGTCTGACCGGCTCGGTCGAAATCCTGGGCCGCCGCGTTCCGCAATATGACCTCGCGCTGATCTGCATCGGCCCGCTGGTGCTTGGCATTCTGTGGCTGGCCCTGACCCGCACCCGCTGGGGCAAGCTGATCCGCGCGGCCACGCAAGACCGTGAAATGGTCGGCGCCCTGGGCATCAACCAGGCCTGGCTGTTCACCGGGGTATTTGCGCTGGGATCCTTCCTGGCCGGCCTGGGTGGCGCCTTGCAGGGTCCGCGCATGCCCGCCAACCTGGCCATGGACCTGGAAGCCATTGGTAGCGCGTTCGTGGTGGTGGTCGTGGGCGGCATGGGGTCGATCCCGGGCGCCTTCCTGGCCGCCTTGCTGATCGCCGAAATCAAGGCGCTGTGCATCGCCATTGGCCAGGTGGAAATCTTTGGCGTGGTGTTCTCGTTGTCCAAGCTGACGCTGGTGGCCGAATTCCTGGTCATGGCCTTCATTCTGGTGGTGCGCCCATGGGGTTTGCTGGGCAAGCCGCTGGCGCTGTCGCGCAATGTGTCGGGTGTCGAAGATCCGCTGCGCCCCACCAGCAAGGCGGTGCGCGCGCTGTTCATCATCGTCATTGCCGCCCTGGTCGCCGTGCCGTTGCTGGCCGCCGCGTTCCCGTACCTGACCGTGTTGCTGGTCGAAATCCTGGTCGCCGTGCTGTTTGCCGCCAGCCTGCACTTCATCATGGGCCCAGGCGGCATGCATTCCTTCGGGCATGCGGCCTACTTCGGCCTGGGCGCCTACGGCGCGGCGCTGCTGTTCAAGTCGGTGGGCCTGCCGATGGAAGCGGCGCTGATGCTGGCGCCCCTGGTGGCGGCGGTGGGGGCCTTGATCTTCGGCTGGTTCTGCGTGCGGTTGTCCGGGGTGTACCTGGCCATGCTGACGCTGGCATTCGCGCAAATCGTCTGGTCCATCATCTACCAGTGGGATGCGTTCACGGGAGGCAGTAACGGCCTGGTGGGCATCTGGCCCGCAGCCTGGCTGTCGTCGCCGGTTGCCTATTACTACCTGACACTGGCGCTGTGCGTGGCCGGGGTCTGGCTGTTGCGCCGCGCGCTGTTCTCGCCCTTCGGGTATGCGATGCGTGCGGGCCGCGATTCGCCGCTGCGCGCCGATTCGATCGGGATCGACGTCAAGCAGGTGCAGTGGATGGCGTTCGTGGTGGCCGGCATGTTCTGCGGTCTGGCAGGTTCGCTGTTCGCGTTCTCGAAGGGCAGCATTTCGCCCGAAGCGATCAGCGTCAGCCGGTCCATCGACGGCCTGGTGATGGTGCTGCTGGGCGGCGTGCAGACGCTGGCCGGTCCGATCGTCGGCGCCTCGGTCTTTACCTGGCTGCACGACACGATTGCCCGTGAAACCGAATACTGGCGCGCCATTCTGGGCTTGGCCGTGCTGGCCCTGGTCCTGGCGTTTCCGCTCGGCATCGTCGGCTTCCTTCGCACCGTGTTCCAACGCGGCGACAAACACGACGGCGGCACGCCCGGCACCAAGCCGGTCGCGGTCACCGTCACCGATCCAGCCGCGCTGCGGGAGGCGGTATGAGCTTGCTCCAAGTCAAGAACCTGACCAAGTCCTTCGGCGGTGTGAAGGCCGCCGACAACGTGTCGTTCGATCTGCCGCGCGGCCAGTTGCTGGCGCTGCTGGGCCCCAACGGCGCCGGCAAGTCGACCTGCTTCAACATGGTCAACGGGCAGCTGAAACCCAACAGCGGATCGATCCTGCTCGATGGGCAGGAACTGATCGGCATGAAGCCGCGCAACATCTGGCGGCTGGGTGTGGGGCGAACGTTCCAGATCGCCGCTACCTTCAGTTCCATGACGGTGGTCGAAAACGTGCAGATGGCCCTGATGTCGTTCGAGCGCAAGCTGTCGCATCTGTGGCGGCCTGCGGCGTCGTTCTATCGCGATGAGGCCATGGCGCTGCTGGCCCAGGTCGACATGGCCAGCCAGGCCGAGCGGTCGTGCGGCGTGCTGGCTTATGGCGACGTGAAGCGGGTCGAACTGGCGATCGCATTGGCCAATCAGCCCAAGCTGCTGCTGATGGACGAGCCGACGGCGGGCATGGCGCCCAACGAGCGCAATGCGCTGATGGCGCTGACCAAGAAACTGGTGGTGGAACGCAACCTGTCGGTGCTGTTCACGGAACACAGCATGGACGTGGTGTTTGCCTATGCCGACCGCATGATCGTGCTGGCCCGCGGCCAGTTGATCGCCGAAGGCGATGGCGAGACCATCCGCAACCACCCCAAAGTGCGCGAAGTCTATTTCGGCACCGGAAAAACCTTCGAGGCCAAGGCGCCCGATCTGACGACCGCCGGAGCACACGCATGACCGACGTTTTGCTGAAGGTACAGAACCTGAACGCCTTCTACGGCCGCGCGCACATCCTGTTCGATGTGGGCCTGGAAGTGCGCCGCGGCGAAGTGGTGGCCCTGATGGGCCGCAACGGTGCCGGCAAGTCGACCACCATGAAAGCCGTCATGGGCCTGCTGGACCGCAGCCGCGGCGAAGTCGAATTCCTGGGCCAGTCGGTGGCCAAGAGCAAGCCCTATCAGATCGCGCGGCTGGGCATGGGCTTCGTGCCCGAAGACCGCCGCGTGTTCACGGAATTGAGCGTGCTCGAAAACCTGGAAATCGGCAAGCAGCCGGCCCGTTCCGACGCGGTCGAATGGACGCCTGAAAAGCTGTTCAAGCTGTTCCCCAATCTGGGCGAAATGCCGAATCGGCCGGGTGGCCAGATGAGCGGGGGCGAGCAGCAGATGCTGACCGTGTCGCGCACCTTGATGGGCAATCCCTATCTGGTGCTGCTGGACGAACCGTCCGAAGGCGTTGCGCCGGTGATCGTGGAACAGATGGCGAACATGATCATCGCGCTGAAACGCGAAGGCATGTCCATCCTGCTGTCCGAGCAGAACATGCACTTTGCGGAGCTGGTCAGCGACCGGGCCTATGTGCTGGAAAACGGCCATATCCGCTATCAGGGCACGATGGCGGAACTGGCGGCGAACGACGCTGTGCGGCGGGCCTACCTGTCGGTCTGAGGCCGCGCAGGCAAGGGCAGGGATCGCGCAAGGGAGCAGGCAATGGCAGTGGAAAGCGTGTCGGGCAAGTCGGGCAAGGTGGTGATCCGGAACATCGGACTGCTGCTGTCGGGCGACATTGACCAACCCATCCTGGACGCCACCACGGTGGTGGTTGACGACGGCATCATTGTTGCGATCGGCAACGATAGCGATGGCGACATCGATGGCGCGGCAACCGTGATCGATTGCCGCGGCACGACGCTGGCGCCGGGCCTGATCGACTCGCATGTGCATCCGGTCTTTGGCGACTGGACGCCGCGCCAGGGCCAGCTCGGCTGGATCGAGTCGAGCCTGCACGGCGGCGTCACCACCATGATCTCGGCAGGCGAAGTCCACCTGCCGGGCCGGCCCAGGGATATTGTCGGCCTCAAGGCCCTGGCCATCACCGCGCAGCGTTCGTTTGAAGGCATGCGCGGCGCAGGGGTTGGCGGGGGCGTCAAGGTGCTGGCCGGTGCGCCCATCCTGGAACAGGGCATGGTCGAACAGGACTTCAAGGACCTGGCCGATGCGGGCGTCACGCTCCTGGGTGAGGTGGGACTGGGCACGGTCAAGGCTGGCTACGAAGCCGGCCCGATGGTGGCCTGGGCCCGCAAGTACGGCATCCAGAGCACCATCCACACGGGCGGGCCTTCCATTCCGGGGTCAGGGCTGATCGATTCGGACGTGGTGCTTGAAGCCGATGCCGATGTGATCGGCCATGTGAACGGCGGCCATACGGCGCTGCCCTACAAGCATGTCTGTGAGCTGTGTGAACGGTCCACCCGCGCGCTGGAGATCGTTCACAACGGCAACGAACGGATCGCGATCCTGACGGCGCGGCATGCGGTGGAACTCAAATGCCCGCATCGCGTGATCCTTGGCACCGATGGTCCGGCCGGGTCGGGCGTACAGCCGCTGGGCATTTTGCGCATGGTCGCATTGATCTCAAGCATGGCCGATATTCCGGCTGAAATCGCCTTTGGGTTCGCGACCGGCAATACGGCGCGCATGCGCAACCTGCGTCAGGGCCTGATCGAGGTGGGCCGTCCGGCCGACTTTGTGTTCATGGACCGCGCGCAACATTCGGCAGGCAAGACGCTGCTGGAAAGCGTCGAGCTGGGCGACATCCCGGGCGTGGGCATGGTCATGATCGATGGCCTGGTGCGTTGTGGCCGCAGCCGCAATACGCCGCCTGCCGAGCAGGTTGCGATCGTCGTGCCGCGCTACTGATCCGCCCCTACGGCCGCCGCAACCAGCCAGTCCTTGAACCGCGTCAGGGTCGCCTGATTCGCGCGCGCTTCGGGATAGCAGAACCAGTACCCGGAATTGCTGCGATAGCTCATGCCCGCCGGCGCGACGACCAGGCCGGCTGTGATCTCGTCCTGCACCAGACAGCGCGGCACCAGCGCCAATCCCATCCCGACCATGACCGCGCGGATCAGCGTATGGAACTGGTCGAACTGCGGCCCGGCCAGGGGATCGATCGTGTGTACCGCATGGGTGTCGCTCCATTGCAGCCAGGCCTGCGGCACGCTGACATGCTGCAGCAGGGTATGGCGGCTGACGTCATCGGGTGTTTCTACGGAAGGCACGCCCGATGCTTCGGGTGGGGCGATCAACACGACGTCGCTGCCGGCCAGGTAATGCGCGTGCGCGTCGGGCCAGTGGCCTTCCCCGAACAGGATCGAACAGTCCAGGTCCGGCCGCGTAAAGTCATAGCCGTGCACGTAGGGCACGAAGTGCAGCGCGACCTGAGGATGCCGATGCTGGAAGTCGGGCAGTCGCGGAATCAGCCACTTGGCCCCAAAGGTGGGCAGGGTGGACAGGTGCAACGCGCCGCCACCGTCACCACTGGTGATCAGGTCCAGCGTGGCGGCTTCCAGTTGCGCCAGCAGCGGGCGAATGACCGTGTGGTAGCGCTCGCCCGCGGGGGTGAGCGACAGCCGCTTGCGGGCCCGTTCGAACAGCGGCACGTCAATCCACCGTTCCAGCTCCTGGATCTGCTTGCTGACCGCGCCCTGCGTGACGTGCAGCGCTTCGGCCGCCCGTGAAATACTGCCGAAGCGCGCTACGGTCGAAAACGTACGCAGCAGATGCAGGGGAGGGCGGAGCCGACGCATGGTCATTCCATCAAAACATTCCAGATCGGAATGTTATCAGAATGGCCTTTCGCGTAAACTGGGTATTGTCCGGACTAGTTTGAGTCCAAGCAAGATGCCCCAAATCGTCAAGGAGAAGTCCATGGATCGCCGCACTTTTATTGCCACGACCGCCGCCGTTTCTTTCCTACCTGGAATGGTCAAGGCTCAAGGTAAACCCATACGGCTGATCGTGCCTTTCCCTCCGGCCGGCGCAACCGACATTACGGGCCGCATCATCGGCGAAGCCGTAGGCCGGGTATTGCAGACCACCGTTGTCGTGGAAAACCGGGCCGGTGCGGGCGGGTCCATCGGCATGGCCGAAGTCGCGCGTTCAGCGGCCGACGGGTCCACCTTTGGTGTTGCCACACTGTCGACGCACGGCGTCAACCCGGCCGTCTACAAGACGCTGCCGTATGACCCGATCAAGGACTTCGCGCCGGTCACCGAAATGGTTCGTGCCCCGGGTGTGCTGGTCGTGAATCCGAGCGTGCCGGTGCAGACCCTGGAACAGTTCATTGCCTACCTGAAAGCCAACCCGGGCAAGGTCACGTATGCCACCCCGGGCAACGGCACCATCAGCCACATGTGGGCCGAGCTGTTCAAAAGCACCACCGGCACCGACATGGTCCACATTCCCTACCGGGGCGCAGGCCCCGCGATCAATGACCTGCTGGGCGGCCAGGTGCTGGCCTACTTCGACCAGGTGGCCGCATCGCTGCCGCACATCAAGGCCGGCAAGCTGCGGGCCCTGGCCGTGTCGTGGGACTCGCGTCTTGACGTGCTGCCCGACGTTCCCACCTATGGTGAGCGCGGCATGCAGTCGAACAACGATCCGTCATGGTTCGGTCTGGTGGCGCCTGCCGGCACGCCCGCGGCCGCCGTCAACCGCATGCAGCAGGCAGTGGCAACGGCCTTGAAAGAACCGCCCGTGCGTGAACGCCTGGCCGGCCTGGGCCTGTACGCGTCGGGCACCACGCCCGCCGAGTTCACGAAACAGATCCACGATGAAATGGCCAAGATGCAGAAGATCAGCAAGTTCGCAAAAATCCAGCTGGACTGATGACCGAGGTGACCCATGAGTACCGTTCTCCGTATCATCAACAGTCGATATCCTTCCACGACGTCAGCCCCGGGCGAAGCCCTGCTGTCGTCGTTCACGGGCAGCACGCCCGTGGTGCTCGACTCGCCGCATAGCGGCACCTTCTATCCGGACGACTTCCGTTTTGTGTGCGACGCCGCGATCCTGCGGCGCGCCGAAGACACGCATGTCGAAAAGCTGTATGACTTTGCAGCCGACCTGGGCGTGGCCTGGGTCGAAGCGCACTTTCCGCGCAGCTATCTGGACGCCAATCGCAACACGACCGAACTGGACGTGGGCCTGCTGGATGGCACCTGGCCCGATCCGGTCGAAACCGATCCGGAAGTGCTGTCCAAGGTGCGACTGGGCAAGGGCCTGATCTGGAAATACACCGACGAAGGCATCCCGATCTATGACCGGTTGCTGGGCGTGCAGGAAATCCAGCAACGCATCGCGCGCTGCTGGAAGCCGTATCACGAAGCGGTGTCGTCGGCGATCGACGCGGCGCACTCGCGTCACGGCTATAGCATCCACCTGAACTGCCATTCGATGCCGGCCGTGGCCGGCAGCCATGCCACCGACTTGCCGGGCCTGGTACATGCCGACTTCGTGGTGGGCGATCGGGATGGCAGCACGGCGTCGCCCGAACTGTCGCAGAAGGTCGCGGCCTTTTTGCGCGAGCGCGGCTACAGCGTCGAATACAACTACCCGTACAAGGGTGTGGAATTGGTGCGCCGCTATGGCAAACCTGAGGAACATCGTCACAGCATCCAGCTGGAAGTGAACCGCAAGCGCTACATGGACGAAGCGACGCTGGAATTGCATGACGGCGTCAACGATCTGCGCCGCGACCTGAAGGATCTTGTGCAGATGTTGCTGGAAACCGATCCGCGCTGATGGGCGGAACAACTGGACACACTCCAACGTGTCCAGCGCCAGATGCTCAGCGTACTGTAAGTTGCCCGCAGTAGAGTAAGCCCCGCAACGCATGCCGGTATGCGGGGGACACTCAATGAGAAAAAGAAGCATCGTGGCAGGCGTGGCCGCTGTCGTGGTCGTGGCCTGTCTGGGCGGGCTGGCCTACGCCTGGCAGCCTGCCATCGATCCGGTGAAGGGTGACGATGCGGGCGGCCGTGGATCCGCGGCCCGCCTTGAGACCGATCCGGCCGTGCTGGCAGCCGGCCTGCGCGTCATGTCGCAGGGCGACTGTTTGTATTGCCACACCGCCAAGGGCGGCAAGCCCTACGCCGGCGGCCTGCCGATGGACACGCCGTTCGGCACGATCCACAGCACCAACATCACGCCTGACGTAGACACCGGTATTGGCGCCTGGTCGCTGGACGCCTTTACGCGCGCCATGCGGGAAGGTGTCTCGCGCGATGGACACTTGTTGTATCCCGCGTTTCCGTACGTGCACTTCACGCGCATGCACGACGAGGATATTGCCGCGGCCTATCAGTATCTGATGTCGCGCACGCCGGTGGATGCGCCCCCGGTGCCCAACGCCCTGGTCTTCCCGTTGAACTTCCGGCCGCTGGTTGCGGGATGGAACCTGCTGTTCCTGGACAAGGGGCCGCTGCCCGACGCGCCTGCCGGTGCGTCCGCCAGTGCGTCGGCGAGCGCTTCGGTCAGCGCTTCGTCCAGTGCGTCCCCCGGCGCTTCCTCCAGTGCTTCGTCCAGCGCTTCATCCGAATGGCGATTGGGCCGCTATCTGGTTGAAGGCGCGGGGCACTGCCAGTCCTGTCACACGCCCATGAATATCGTGGGCGCCGAAGCGCGAGGCAAGGCCTTTGAGGGCGGGGTGATCGACGGATGGCAGGCGCCGCCGCTCAATGCGCTGGCTGCCGGCGAGCGGCCCTGGACCAAGGCGCAACTGGTGTCGTACTTGCGTACCGGCGTGGCCAGCGAGCATGGCGCCGCGTCGGGCCCGATGCGGCCGGTCACGCAGCATCTGGCAGAGGCGCCCGAGTCGGATGTGGCGGCGATGGCGACCTATCTGCTGTCCTTGTCCGGGCCGGCCAACGACGTCAGTCCGGCCGGCCGGCAAGGCAACGACCCTGCACCCGTGAGCAATCCTGCACCGGTGCGCAACCCCGCACCCGTCAGCGACCCGACACTCGTTAGCGACCCGACACTCGTCAGCGACCCGGTACTCGTCAACGCTGCCCAGCTGCGGGCCGCCTCCGGCCCTGAGCAGGAACGCGTGTCCCGCGGCGCCGTGCTGTTCGCGTCGACCTGCGCAGGCTGCCACGGCACGGCGGCCCCGATGATGACGATCGGCGGGCGGCCGTCCCTGGCGGACAGTAGCAACGTGCTGGCCGGTACCCCGCGCAATGCCCTGCGCATGATCCTGGAAGGCAACCCCTGGCAAGGGTCGACGTCGGCGCATTACATGCCCTCGTATGCCGACCTGCTGACCGATGACCAGATCGTGGACGTGGCGGCCTACCTGCGCGTTCAGGTAGCCGTGCGGCCCGCGTGGGCCGACGCGGCCAGCATGCTGACCACGATGCGCAAGGAGAACGAAAAAAAATGATCACGCTCAATGTGAATGGGGTGGCGCATACCCTGGACATCGATCCGGCCATGCCGCTGCTGTATGCGCTGCGCAATCATCTGTCGCTCAATGGCGCCAAGTATGGCTGCGGCCTGGGCCAGTGCGGCGCCTGTACCGTGATCGTGGGCGACACCGCCGTGGTGTCCTGCCTGTTGCCGTCTGGCGCGGTGGGCGATCGGAAGGTGCGGACCATCGAAGGGCTGGGCACGGCGGAAAAACCGGGCCGCCTGCAGAAAGGCTTCATGGACAAGCAGGCCGCGCAGTGTGGCTATTGCATTGCCGGGATGATCATGCGCGCGCAAGCCTTGCTCGATCGCACGCCGGGCGCGACCGAAGCGCAGATCCGCGCCGAACTCGAACCCAATCTGTGCCGCTGCGGCACGCATATGCGGATCGTGGCGGCGATCGTCGCCGCGGCCGCCGCGACTCCGATCGCGCACGCCGGGGAGGCTGTCGATGACGCCGCCTGACAGCTCCATCAACACCGGACGCCGCCTGTTCCTGGCCGCCGGGTCGCTCACGGTCAGCTTCAGCTTGCTGCCCGCCGTCCGCGCCTTGGCGCAAAGCACCGAGGCTGCCACACCCGGGCCGGCCGCGGGCGCGGACAAGCTGCCCGGCAACCTGTCGACCGAACCTATGCTGGACGCCTGGGTGCGCATCGACGCGTCGGGCCGCATCACCGTCAACACCGGGAAAGCCGAACTGGGCACCGGCATTCGCACCGCCTTTATCCAGATCGCGGCCGAGCAACTGCAGGTGGCGCCCGCTGCCATCCACCTGGTGACCGCGGACACGGGCCTGACGCCCAACGAGGGCTACACCGCCGGCAGCCATTCGACAGCCGACAGCGGTACCGCGATCCTGCATGCGTCGGCGCAGGTACGCGGGCTGTTGCTGCAGGCCGCCGCGCAACACCTGGGCGTCGCGGCGGATACGTTGGCGATCCAGAACGGCCAGATCCGGGCGCCCGATGGCCGCACGTTGACCTTTGGTGACGCAGTGGCCGGCGCGGACCTGCATCAGAAAGCCACGATGCAGTCGCCGCTGATTGACCCGAAGGCGCACAAGGTGATCGGCACGTCGCTGCCCCGCGTCGACATTCCGGCTAAGGTCACCGGCGGCATCGCCTATGTCCAGGACATGCGGTTGCCGGGCATGATGCACGCCCGCATCGTCCGCCCGCCGTCGTATGGCGCACGTCTGGTCAAGGTGGATCGCGGCGCGGTCGAGGCCATGCCGGGCGTCGTGAAGGTGGTGCAGGACGGCAGCTTCCTGGCCGTGGTCGCCAAGGACGAATGGCAGGCGATCCAGGCCATGCGGGCGCTGTATGCCGCAAGCACCTGGGACGAAGTGGCCGTGTTGCCATCGCCGGATCAGGTCAACGCGACCCTGCTGTCCTTGCCCCGCACCGAAATCCCAGTGGCCGATACGCACACCGCGACGCCGGCGCCTGCGCAAACGCTCAAGGCGCGCTACACCAAACCCTATCTGATGCACGGATCCATCGGCCCATCGTGCGCGGTGGCGCATCTGGACCAGGGCAAGCTGACGGTATGGACGCATTCGCAGGGCGTGTTTCCCTTGCGGGGCGGCCTGGCCGAACTGCTGGGAATGAACGCCGCCGACATCCGGTGCATCCATACCGAAGGGTCGGGCTGCTATGGCCACAACGCCGCGGACGACGCGGCCGCCGATGCGGCGCTGGTGGCGCGCGCCCTGCCAGGCACACCGATCCGCCTGCAGTGGATGCGGGAGCAGGAACACACGTGGGAGCCCTACAACCCGGCCATGATCACCGACGTGCGGGCATCGCTCGATGCGTCCGGCAAGATCGTCGACTGGCAGTACGAGCTCTGGAGCAATTCGCACAATCAGCGGATCGAGAATGCCGGGCGCTTCATGTCGGCCGTGTCCTTGGCCAAGCCATTCACGCCCGCGCCGCCCAAGCCGATTCCGATGCCCGAAGGCGGCGGCGACCGCAACAGCATCCCGCTGTATGACCTGCCCAATCTGAAGGTGCAGCACCACTTCCTGCCCGACATGCCGATCCGGGTGTCCGCCATGCGCGGCCTCGGCGCGTACATGAATGCGTTCACCATCGAAAGCTTCATGGACGAACTGGCCGTGGCCGCCCAAGCCGATCCTGTCGAATTCCGGCTGCGCCACCTGTCGAACCCGCGCGCCCGCGCCGTGGTGGAACTGGCGGCCCACAACTTTGGCTGGACGCCGCGGAAAGCGGGATCCGCACCGCAGGGATCCGCACTGCAGCAGGGATCCGCACCGCAGCAGGGGCCGGCCCGGCCGCCGGGGACGGGCGTCGGTTTTGCGTTCGCGCAATATAAAAATCTGATGAGCTATCTGGCCATGGCGGTGGAAATCGAGATCGACCGCGACACCGGCATCGTCCGGATCGCGCGAGTGTCGGCCGCGGTGGACAGCGGCCAGGTGGTCAATCCGGATGGCGTACGCAATCAGATCGAGGGCGGGATCATCCAGTCCTTCAGTTGGACGCTGTTCGAACAGGTCGCGCACGACACGAAGCGGATCCGCAGCTATGACTGGAGCACCTATCCGATCCTGCGCTTTTCGGCGCTGCCCGCCAAGGTGGACGTGCAGATCATCGACCGGCCCGGCATGCCCTTCCTGGGGGCAGGCGAAGCCGCGCAGGGTCCGGCGGGGGCCGCCTTGAACAATGCGATCGCTGATGCGACCGGCAGGCGGCTGCGTGATCTGCCGCTGGGGGGACGGATCCGGAGTGTGATCGGGTAGGGGCCAGACGCCCGGGATACCCCTTATGTCTTATATAAGATATAAGACGTTTGATCATTCCGGCGGGTGGGTCTACAATTCCCGGGTTCGTTCCTATTCCCTCACACTACGGGACCCGGTCATGCTTGAATCCTATCGCCAACACGTTGCCGAGCGCGCTGCACTCGGTATTCCACCGCTGCCTCTGTCGGCACAACAAACCGCCGACCTGATCGAGCTGCTCAAGCAGCCGCTCGCAGGCGAGGGTGAATACCTGGTCGACCTGCTCACGCACCGCGTGCCGGCCGGCGTCGATGACGCCGCCAAGGTCAAGGCATCGTACCTGGCCGCCGTGGCCCTGGGCTCCGAAGCTTGTCCGCTCATCGACCGCGCCAAAGCCACTGAACTGCTTGGCACCATGCTGGGCGGCTACAACATTGGCCCGCTGGTCGAACTGCTGGACGACTCCTCGGTTGGCGCCATTGCCGCCGAAGGCCTGAAAAAGACCCTGTTGATGTTCGACGCCTTCCACGACGTGAAGGAAAAAGCCGACCAGGGCAACGCCAACGCCAAGGCCGTGCTGCAAAGCTGGGCCGACGGCGAATGGTTCACCAGCCGCCCCGAAGTCCCCGAAAGCCTGACCGTGACCGTGTTCAAGGTCACGGGCGAAACCAACACCGACGACCTGTCGCCCGCGCCTGACGCGTGGAGCCGTCCGGACATCCCGCTGCACGCCCTGGCGATGCTGAAGAACCCGCGTCCGGGCATCGAGCCGCAGGAAGCTGGCAAGATCGGCCCGATCAAGTTCCTGCAAGACATGCGCGCCCGTGGCAACCTGGTTGCCTACGTGGGTGACGTGGTCGGCACGGGTTCGTCGCGCAAGTCGGCGACCAACTCGGTGCTGTGGTTCACCGGTGAAGACATTCCTTTCGTTCCGAACAAGCGTTTCGGCGGCGTCTGTCTGGGCAGCAAGATTGCCCCGATCTTCTACAACACGATGGAAGATGCCGGCGCGCTGCCGATCGAACTCGACGTGTCCAAGATGGACATGGGCGACGTGGTCGAACTGCGTCCGTACGAAGGCAAGGCGCTCAAGAACGGCGAAGTCATCGCCGAATTCTCGATGAAGTCCGACGTCCTGTTCGACGAAGTGCGCGCCGGTGGCCGCATTCCGCTGATCGTGGGCCGTGGCCTGACCGCCAAGGCGCGTGAAGCCCTGGGCCTGCCCGCATCGACCCTGTTCCGCCTGCCTACCGAGCCTGCCGACACCGGCAAGGGCTACACGCTGGCCCAGAAGATGGTCGGCCGCGCGGTCGGCATGCCCGAAGGCAAGGGCGTGCGTCCAGGTACCTACTGCGAACCGCTGATGACGTCGGTCGGCAGCCAGGACACCACCGGCCCCATGACCCGCGACGAACTGAAGGACCTGGCTTGCCTGGGCTTCTCGTCCGACCTGGTCATGCAGTCGTTCTGCCACACTTCGGCCTACCCGAAGCCCGTGGACGTGAAGACGCACCACAGCCTGCCCGCTTTCATGAGCAACCGTGGCGGCATTTCGCTGCGTCCTGGCGACGGCGTGATCCACTCGTGGCTGAACCGCATGCTGCTGCCCGATACCGTGGGCACCGGCGGCGACTCGCACACCCGTTTCCCGATCGGCATCAGCTTCCCGGCAGGCTCGGGCCTGGTGGCTTTCGCGGCCGCGACCGGCGTCATGCCGCTCGACATGCCGGAATCGGTCCTGGTCCGTTTCAAGGGCAAGCTGCAGCCTGGCGTCACCCTGCGTGACCTGGTCAGCGCGATTCCTTACTACGCCATCAAGGCCGGTCTGCTGACCGTCGACAAGTCGAACAAGAAGAACATCTTCTCGGGCCGCATCCTGGAAATCGAAGGCTTGCCCGACCTGAAGGTCGAACAGGCGTTCGAACTGTCGGACGCGTCCGCGGAACGTTCGGCCGCCGGTTGCACGGTGCACCTGAACAAGGAACCGATCATCGAATACATCAACAGCAACATCACGCTGTTGAAGTGGATGATCGCCAACGGCTACGACGACAAGCGTTCGATCGCCCGCCGGATCGCCGCGATGGAAGCCTGGCTGGCCGATCCCAAGCTGATGAAGGCCGACCCCGACGCCGAGTACGCTGCCGTGATCGAGATCGATCTGGCCGACGTGCACGAGCCGCTGGTGGCCTGCCCGAACGACCCTGACGACGTGAAGACGCTGTCGGAAGTCGCCGGCTCCAAGATCGACGAAGTGTTCATCGGCAGCTGCATGACCAACATCGGTCACTTCCGCGCCGCGTCCAAGCTGCTTGAAGGCAAGCGCGACATTCCGGTCAAGCTGTGGGTCGCTCCACCGACCAAGATGGACCAGAAGCAACTGACCGAAGAAGGGCACTACGGTACCCTGGGCGCGGCCGGCGCGCGGATGGAACCCCCGGGCTGCTCGCTGTGCATGGGTAACCAGGCACAGGTGCGCGAAGGCGCGACCGTCATGTCGACCAGCACGCGCAACTTCCCGAACCGCCTGGGCAAGAACACATTCGTGTACCTGGGTTCGGCCGAACTGGCTGCCATCTGCTCGCGTCTGGGCCGTATCCCGACCCGCGAAGAGTACATGGAAGGCACCGGCATCCTGGGCGCCCATGAAAAGACGATCTACAGCTACATGAACTTCGACCAGATCGCCGACTTCAAGGACGTGGCGGATACCGTCAGGGCCTGATAGCCGTCTGGTTCTGACAAGCCGGGACATCCTCAGGGGTGTCCCGGTTTTTTTTCGCCCGTGGGAATGCGGCTTGCTTGAAGCCGTCATCACGATATGGGGAAGGAAGGCTGGATGAACGATCTGATCGACTTGGTGCAATGGCCTGCCATGGTGGTTTCCGTGCTGGCGGCCTATCTGGTGGCCTCGTTGTCCAAGCACAAACGCAACTGGGGCTTCTGGCTGTTCCTGCTCAGCAATGCACTGTGGATCGTGTGGGGGCTGCACACGTCGGCCTGGGCGCTGATCGTGCTGCAGGTGAGCCTGGCGGCGCTGAATATCCGGGGTGTACTGAAGAACGGGCCGCAGGCGCGGGACGCCAAAGAGGCGGCCTAGGCAACGCTTGAAGGCGTCCGGGCCGGGCCAGGACCTGCGTCACGCCAGCCATGGCTGCGGCTCGGGCCGGGGGACGATATAGTGGGCGTCCTCGCAGCCCATCCGTGTCCGCCATGTTCCTGACCCTGTCTTGCCTTCGTTCCTGCCGCAGACCGGCGTGCTACCGACCGAAGGCGGCGGCATGACGCGCGCCGGACTGACGCTGAGCGAGTACCTGTGCGCCTTGCTGGTGGTCGTAATCTGGGGGCTGAACTTCGTGGTCATGAAGTTTGGCGTGCAGGGCCTGAGCCCCATGCTGCTGGGCGCGCTGCGATTCAGCATGGCGTCCTTGCCGCTGCTGCTGTTCATCAAGCCGCCCAAGGTGCCGGTGCGCTTTGTGGTGATCTACGGCCTGACGCAGGGGCTGGGCCAATTCGGACTCATGTTCACCGCCATCAACGTCGGCATGCCCGCGGGCATGGCGTCGCTGGTGCTGCAGACGCAGGCCTTCTTTACGATGATCCTGGCGGGCGTGCTGCTGCATGAACGGCCGCATGCGTGCCAGTGGGTCGGGCTGGCCATCGCTGCCGTGGGCCTTGGCTGTATCGCGACGTCGGCCGGCGGCCGGCCTGGCGACATGACGCTGCTGGGATTCCTGCTGACGGTCGGCGCGGCGCTGATGTGGTCGTTGTCCAATGTCGTGATCCGCTTTACCGGACGCGCGGCGCCGGTCTACGACTCGTTCGCGTTGATCGTGTGGAGCAGCCTGGTTCCGATCGTGCCGTTTTTCCTGCTGGCGTTCTGGCTGGAAGGGTCCGAGCACACGTTGGCGGCGCTGTCGAACGCGGGATGGAAGGAGTTTGCGGCGGTCGCCTACCTGGCCTGCCTGGCGACGTTGACGGCCTACAGCCTGTGGGCGCGCCTGCTCAAGCGGCATCCCACGAGCCGGATCGCGCCGTTCTCGTTGCTGGTGCCGATCGTGGGCCTGATCACGGCTGCGATCGTATTCGACGAGCGACTGGGGCCGGCGCAGTGGCTCGGGACGATGGCGGTGCTGGGGGGGCTGCTGGTGAGCCAGTTCGGGCAGCGGTGGTGGCCGAAACGGGCAGTGGCCTAGCGCCACCTGGGCGGCGAAGCGGCTTCAGCCCGGATCGTCGCTGTCGACAGGCAGCGTGAAGCTGAAGGTGCTGCCCTTGCCGTGCGTGCTGGTGGCCGAGATCGTGCCGCCGTGCGCTTCCACGAGTTCCTTGGCAATCGCCAGACCCAGGCCGACACCGGGCGCCTGCGACTGATCGAAATCGGGTTGCCGCAACCGGTCGAAGAGATGGGGCAGCTGGTCTTCCGGAATGCCCATGCCATGGTCGATCACCGACACGCAGATCATGTCGTAATGGCGTTCCGCGGTGATGCGCACGGTGGCATTGGCCGGGCCGAACTTGACCGCGTTGCCGATCAGGGCGCCCAGGATGCGCAGCAGCCGCGCCAGGTCCACCCGGATGTGCGGCAGGCCGGCCTCCACCTCGAATTCCAGCCGGACCTGCTTGCGGTCCGCAATCGCTGCCATCATGCTGGTCGCGCGCGACAGCACATCGTCGACCGACACGTCCTTCAATACCAGTCCGGACAGGCTGCGCGACGCGGTGCCGGTCAGGCTCTTGAGCCGGTCGGCCATGCCGTCGCCCGCGATGGACACGCGTGTCAGCGACGTGCGCTGCGCCGGCGTCAGGTCGCCCAGCAGCAGGGATTCGGCGGAAAAGGTCACCACCTGCAGCGGCCCGAGCAGGTCGTGCGCGATGGTGGCCACCAGTTCTTCATGTTTGCGCACGGCTTCCTTGGCGGCTTCCAGGTTGCGCGCCACGTCTTCCAGCGCCTGCTGCAGCTTGATTTCGCGCAAGGTGGAATGCGCGAGTTCGCTCAGGATCTCGATATCGCGTTCCGTCCAGTGCCGGGCGCGCATGTCGATCGCGCAGAAGCTGCCCAGGTGCATGCCGTCGTCCGTGATCAGCGGCACGCCCAGATAGGCGCGCACGCCCAGCACATCGATCAGCGGAATGGCCTGGAATTCGGGGTGGTCCACCACGTTGTCGACGACCAGCGGACCGGCCGACACCAGGCCGTAATGGCAGAAGGTGCGTCCTTCGACCTCGCGTACGTCGTGCTGAGGCGGGTGCGCCCAATAGCTGCTTTTATAGAAGTCGCGGTCCTCGTCGATGAACGAGATGAAGGTGGCGGGGACGTCGATCAGCTTGGCCGCCAGGCGGGTCAGGCGATCGAATCGCTCGTCTTTGGGACTATCCAGCATCCCGGTCAGACGCACGGCCTGCAGCCGCCGGCGGTGGGCCAGGGCGGCGTTGATTTCGAGTTCGGAGGGCAGGCGGGACATGGCGGGCGGTCAGCAGCCGGCGCGCGCGCGGCGCCGCGTCACAGCAGGTTCCGGCTCAGCCAGATCGCCAGGCTGAGCAGCGCCATGAAGGGAATGCCCCAGAGGATGAAAATGCCGAACCAGCCAAACGTGGCCCAGCCGGCGGCGCCATCCACCTTGACGGCACTGCGCTCCATGCGCATGGTCCCTATGAATCCGAGGACGGCCAGTACGGCCCAGATCGTCCAGAGTGTCGTGATCACGTCGTTCGTCCATGTTTTGACAAATCATAGCGTGCCGTGGGGAGTGGATGCTTACTGCGGTTTTCCCCGGTGTTGCGCGGGCGCCGGATTCACCTGGGCGTCAGGCGAGATTACAGCCGCGCATCAAGTGCAAGAGGGTGTGTCGCCAGGGCGGCAGCAGCCCGGCCGGGCCGTACGATGTCGGCTTTTCGAAGTCCAGGACAATAGCCATGACCATGACCCTGCGCATCTCGCTGGTGCTCGCGACAACCGCCGTTCTTTGGGGCGTGATGCCCGCCCAGGCACTGGAAGCCAAGCGCGCCGGAGCGATCGAATACGTGTCGGGCGGCGTGGGTGACGAAGAACGCGCCCAGCTGAACGAAGTGCGTGCCCGCTACAACTTCCACCTGACGATGGCGCAGGCCGGCGGCGAGTACCTCGAAGGCGTCCAGGTGCGCCTGACCCCGGCCCGCCAGGGTGACAAGGTGATCGAGGCGCGCGCCGAAGGCCCGCAATTCTTTGCCAAGCTGCCGCCCGGCGAGTATCTGCTGAGCGCGACCTACCAGGGCAAGGTCCAGAGCCAGAAAGTGTCGATCGCCAACGATGCGTCGGCCAACCTGACGCTGTTCTGGCCCAATGAAGGCGCAGGCAAGGGCAAGTAAATAGCAGGCACTACCGGGTAAACTCCCGGGTTACCCGTTTGAAACAGGAAAACCAGGATGCACAAGACCGTTCCCCCCTTCCGCGCCGACACCGTTGGCAGCCTGCTGCGGCCCGCCGCGCTGAAAGCTGCCCGCGCCAGCCGCCTTGCCGGCGAGCTGTCGGCCGATGGCCTGCGTGAGATCGAAGACCGCGAAATCCAGAAGGTCATCGCCAGGCAGGAAGAGATCGGTCTGGAAGCCGTCACCGACGGTGAATTCCGCCGCTCGTGGTGGCACTTCGACTTCCTGGAAGGCCTGGATGGCGTGGAAGGCTACGAGTCGATCCAGGGCATCC
Organism: Pigmentiphaga litoralis; assembly: GCF_013408655.1. Taxonomy (NCBI): domain Bacteria; kingdom Pseudomonadati; phylum Pseudomonadota; class Betaproteobacteria; order Burkholderiales; family Alcaligenaceae; genus Pigmentiphaga; species Pigmentiphaga litoralis. The sequence continues at coordinate 1,372,452 of NZ_JACCBP010000001.1, read as the reverse complement.
AGTTCAACGGCGTGCAGACCAAGGCGCGCAGCGTCAAGGTCACGGGCAAGCTGGGCTTTACCTCGCACCCGATGATTGAGCACTTCAAGTTCCTGAAAGCGAACGCGAAGGCCATGCCGAAGATGACGATTCCCAGCCCGAGCCTGCTGCATTTCCGCGGGGGCCGCAACGCCATCGACAAGAAGATCTACCCGGACATGGAAGCCTTCTTCGACGACCTGGCCGACGCCTACCGCAAGGTGGTGCACGCCTTCGCCGACGCGGGCTGCCGCTATCTGCAACTGGACGACACGGTGTGGGCTTACCTGTGCTCGGAAGAACAGAAGAACCTGGTGCGCCAGCGCGGTGAAGACCCCGATACCTTCGCGCGCATCTACGCCAAGATGATCAACCACGCGATCGCCGACCGGCCGAGCGACATGACGATTTCCATGCATATCTGCCGGGGCAATTTCCGTTCGACGTGGATTTCGGAAGGCGGCTACGAGCCCGTGGCCGAGACGCTGTTTGGCGAGCTGAATATCGACGGCTACTTCCTGGAATACGACAGCGCGCGCGCCGGCGGGTTCGAGCCGCTGCGTTTCGTGAAGCCGGGCACGCAGAACGTGGTGCTGGGCCTGGTGACGACCAAGACGGGCGAGCTGGAAAACGCCGACAACGTCAAGGCGCGCATCGACGAAGCCGCCAAGTACGTGTCGCTGGACCAGCTGTGCCTAAGCCCGCAATGCGGCTTTGCGTCGACGGAAGAAGGCAACGACCTGGCGGAAAGCGAGCAGTGGGCAAAGCTGCAACTGACGGTGGATATTGCGCGGGACGTCTGGAAATAAGCCCCCCCTTGGCGCTTCGCGCCTCCCCCAGGGGCGGCACCTGTGGACCGGCGGAGCCGGATCCACGGTGCCCTGATTTGAAGGCTCTGGGTGCGGGCGCTTTTTTTTGCGCTGCCGGGTTGACCGGAGTTGCGCGCCATGAAAACGCGGACGGTGGTCCGCGTTTTTTTTTGTCTAGTGCATGGCGCGGTTGGCGCGGGTGAGGTCCAGGGGGAGGGTGGCGGGTGGGGGTGGGTCGTCGGCGTTGCGGACGATTTCGTTGCCTTGTTGGGCGGATGGCTGCAGCGTGCCGGGCGATGAGGTGCCGGGGGTGCTGGTGGCCAGGGATTTGACGGCTTCGCAGGGGTCGGGGCGGGCGATGGGCATCATGCCTTCGGCCTGGTCGTAGGCGCCGGTGGTGGCGCGGCCTTCGATGAAGCCGATGGACAGGGACGGGGCGCCCAGCCATTGCGGGACGCCGATGTCTTTGCGGACGTGGCCGTTGCCGGCAAGGAGCACCACGGGGCCGGCCGCGGTGCGCATGACGTCGGCCATGACGGCGTCGCGGGCAATCTGAGCGGTGGCCATGGGGCCGTGCATGGCGGCGGGCAGGACGCCGCAGTGGCCGTCGGCCACGGCCTGTTCCTGGGCCGCCATCAGTTCGGCGTGCGGCGGCACGGCCAGGCCCATGTCGCGCAGCTGGGCGCCTGAAAAGACGGCCGACAGGCCGCCGCGCACGACTTTCGATGCGTCGGCGCGGGACAGGTTGGCCGCCAGCAGCCGCAGCTTGTATTTCAGGGCCAGGTCGATGATCGGCTCGTAGTAGGTCCATTCCCACGCGCTTTTGCCGGGGACCGCGGCGGCGATCACGCAGGGCGCGTCGGTGCAGGTGGCCATGGCCAGGTCCAGCAGCGGCTGGAAGCGGGTGTCGAATTGCTCCATAGCGATGGCGGGACGCCAGCCGGCTTCGACCGCGCGCGTGAGCGCCTGCGTGCGCCACGCGTGGCCGAATGGGTTGTCGTGCACTTCGCCCATCAGCACGAAACGCTGCGTCATCATGGCGGCCGGCAGGGCGGCGCGGGTTTCGGCCGACAGGGGCACGATGGTGTCCATGTCACGCGGCGGCGCCGACGCGCAGGCGCTCAGGACCACTGCGAGCAGAGCGGTCAACGCAGCACGGCGGGCAGGACGGCCCGCGCATTGGTCAAGAAGGGAGGGCAGGGCAGGCAAAGGCATGGACAGACACCGCAAGGCGTGATGGGCAAGCAGACAGACCGTCAGGGCGCGCGCAAGCACCCACGCACGGGTCGAGCGCAAGCTTACCAAGTTACGAGCGGCGCTATATCGTGCGTCGGCGTTAGGGAAAGGTGAGTATTGGCAGGCACGGCAGGCCGGACAGGCAAGACAGGCCGGACCGGCCGCAAGGCGCGGCACGAAACCGCCATCGGGGAAACCCGCGAGGCGGGAGCGCCTGCCTGACAGCGCGTCTGGCCGAACAGGCCTATAATTATGGGTTCGCCAGACCCAAATTGTGAGAATTGCTATGCCGCAATACCGTTCACGCACATCGACCCACGGACGCAATATGGCCGGGGCTCGCGCACTATGGCGCGCGACCGGTATGAAGGACGGCGATTTTGGCAAGCCGATCGTGGCTGTCGTCAACTCGTTCACGCAGTTCGTGCCGGGTCACGTGCACCTGAAAGACCTCGGCCAGATGGTCGCCCGCGAAATCGAATCCGCAGGCGGCGTCGCCAAGGAATTCAATACGATCGCCGTGGATGACGGTATCGCCATGGGCCACGGCGGCATGCTGTATTCGCTGCCGTCGCGCGAACTGATCGCCGACTCGGTCGAATACATGGTGAATGCCCACTGCGCCGACGCCATGGTCTGCATCTCGAACTGCGACAAGATCACCCCCGGCATGCTGATGGCCGCGATGCGCCTGAACATCCCGGTCGTGTTCGTGTCGGGCGGTCCGATGGAAGCGGGCAAGGTGATCGAGGCCTACCATCCGTCGGCCGATACCACCATCAAGGGCCAGAAGATCATCAAGGTCGACCTGATCGACGCCATGATCAAGGCCGGCGACAGCTCGGTGTCCGACGAAGACGTCGAAAACTACGAACGCTCTGCCTGTCCCACGTGCGGATCGTGTTCGGGCATGTTCACTGCCAATTCCATGAACTGCCTGACCGAAGCGCTGGGCCTGGCCCTGCCGGGCAACGGTTCGTTGCTGGCCACGCACGCCGACCGCAAGCAGTTGTTCCTGCGCGCCGGCCGCCTGGTGGTCGATCTGTGCAAGCGCTACTACGAGCAAGACGACGAAACCGTCCTGCCGCGCAACATTGCGTCCAAGGCGGCGTTTGCCAACGCGATGGCGCTGGACGTGTCGATGGGCGGGTCCACCAACACCGTGCTGCATCTGCTGGCCGCGGCGCAGGAAGCCGGCGTCGACTTCACCATGAGCGACATCGACCGCATCTCGCGCAAGGTGCCGTGCCTGTGCAAGGTGGCGCCCGCGACCCAGGAATACCACATGGAAGACGTGCACCGCGCCGGCGGCATCATGTCCATCCTCGGTGAACTGTCGCGCGCCGATCTGCTGGACCTGACGACCTACACCGTCCATTCCAAGACATTGGGCGACGCGATCAAGAACTACGACGTCACGATCACGAAAGACGAGGCCGTGCATTCCATGTACAGCGCCGCGCCGGGCGGCGTGCCGACCCAGGTCGCGTTCAGCCAGGACAAGCGTTTTGCGAGCCTGGACGTGGACCGCTCGGGCGGCTGCATCCGCGACAAGGCGCACGCCTTTTCGCAAGACGGCGGCCTGGCTGTGCTGTACGGCAACCTGGCGCTGAACGGTTGCATCGTGAAGACCGCAGGCGTTGACGAAAGCATCCTGAAGTTCAGTGGCCGCGCCCGCGTGTTCCACAGCCAGGACGATGCCGTGGAAGCCATTCTGGGTGACCAGATCGTGGCCGGCGACGTGATCATCATCACCTACGAAGGTCCGAAGGGCGGCCCGGGCATGCAGGAAATGCTGTATCCCACGTCGTACATCAAGTCCAAGGGCCTGGGCAAGTCGTGCGCGCTGTTCACCGATGGCCGCTTTTCGGGCGGATCCTCGGGTCTCGTGATCGGGCATGCGTCGCCGGAAGCGGCCGAAGGCGGCAACATCGGCCTGGTGCAGGAAGGCGACATGATCGACATCGACATCCCGAACCGCACGATCCAGTTGCGCGTCAGCGATGCCGACCTGGCCCACCGCCGCGAAGCGATGGTGGCCCTGGGTGCCGATGCGTGGAAGCCGATAGGCCGCGAACGCGTCGTGTCGCAGGCCCTGCAGGCCTACGGCATGATGGCGACGTCCGCCGACCGTGGCGCCGTGCGCGACATCTCGCAACTGACGCGCAAAGCGTAAACCGCGACGCATCGGCGCTGCGCCGATGCAAAAAAATGGCCGCCCCGGCTTGATCAGCGGGGCGGCCATTTTTCATGGTCGGGGCGTCTAGGTGCGGGCTTTGGCGGGCCGGGCCGACCGGGCCTTTCGAGGTGACGGGGGCGTTGCGGCTGAAGCGGCCTTTTTCGCGCCCCGCCGGCCGGTGGCATTTTGCTGGGAGGCGGTCTTTTGCGCCTTCGTCAGCCCGCGGATCATTTGCACCGCGATACGGCGATGCTGTTTGTCCAGCCCGCTATAGGCACGGCGCAGGCTCTGCATTTCTTCGTCGTAACGATTGACCTCGCTGTCGCGCAGCTGGTTTTCGGCTTCGGTAGACGGCGCTTCGATCAACAGGAACAGGTCGGACACGCGCACCTGCAGGGCCCTGGCCACCTCGATCAGGCGGTCCACCGTGACCGCTTGCTGGCCACGCTCCATGCGCGACAGATTGCCGGCGTCAAAGCCAGCTTCCATCGCGACGGCTTCGAGAGTCAACCCGAGGCGCTCGCGGGTCGAACGAATCGCGTACCCGATATGCATGCCCGCATTGTCAAAGTCGCTTGCTCACCACGCAAAGCGCGTCACGCAATGTAATGCTTCATAATTTGCGCCGGATGCAAATCGGGCGCGGTGCATGCCAGAGGAACTGGCGATACGCATGACGCGGCCGCAGCTTGTGGGAGTTGCGCATGATGCAAATACGTACGACGGACACACCGGTGCTGGTGCTGACCGGACTGTCGCAGCGGGGATTGACGGAGTGGGTGTTCGTGCCCAAGGACTGGGACGTGGAGGCGGTGTTGCGGCAGTTCCGGTTTTCCGGGACGGCCCGGTCACGGACGCGCCAGTGCCTGGCGACGCCGTCGAGCGTGAAGGCGCTGATCGTTCAGTATGGCGAGGCAAGCATGGTGCCCGCCGCGCTGAACGCGACCCTGACCGAATTGCTGGACAAGGCGTTGATCGCCGTGGACCTGAAGATCATTGCGCCTGGACCCGCGGATGAAGCGGAGCGGGCTGCCGCAGGGGAGGAGCGCTGACCCGGTGGCAGCTTGACGGGCAGGAATGGCCGGACCGCTGCGGGCCCGCCCATCCCCGGCGCCGTCAGTTGGCCTCGGCCACCATGCCGCTGTGGCGCAGCAGGGCGTCGATGCTCGGCTCGCGGCCGCGGAATGCGCGGAACGAGTCGATGGCCGGGCGGCTGCCGCCGACCGCCAGGATCTCTTTCCGGAATCGTTCGCCCACCGCTGGCAGCAGCGTGTCGCCGCCAGCGCTTTCGATGGCCTTGGCCGCTTCTTCGAAGGCGGCATAGGCATCGGCGGACAACACCTCGGCCCACTTGTAGCTGTAGTACCCGGCGCCGTAGCCGCCCGCAAAGATGTGCGAGAAGGAATGCGACGAGCGGTGCCACGCCGGCGGGAAGAGCACGGCCACCTCATCCCGGACGGTCTGCTGCGCAGCCAGGACCTGCTCGATGCTGAGCCCGGTGGCCTGGTGATGCAGCGTCATGTCGAACAACGAGAATTCCAGCTGGCGCACCGTCTGCAGGCCGACCTGGAAGTTGCGGGCGGCCAGCATGCGGTCGAACAGTGCGCGGGGCAGCGGCTCGCCGGTGTCCACGTGCGCGCTCATGCGGGACACGACAGGCCATTCCCAGCAGAAGTTTTCCATGAACTGCGACGGCAATTCGATGGCATCCCATTCCACGCTCGAGAAGGGGGAGGCGCCAAGTTCGTCCACTTCGGACAGCACCAGATGCAGGGCATGACCCATTTCGTGGAACAGGGTGATGACGTCGTCGTGCGTGAGCAATGACGGACGGTTTTCCCCAGGTGCAGCAAAGTTGCAGGTCAGGAAGCCAACTGGCGTCTGCACCCGTTCGTTGCGCAGGCGGCGATTGCGGTCCAGATCGACCCACGCGCCACCTTGCTTGCCCGAGCGGGCATACAGGTCGAAGTACAGGTGGCCCACCAGCTTGCCGTCGCGCGAAATGCGCACGGGGCGTACCGTGGGATGCCACTTGGGTGCGTCCACGGTTTCGAGCTTGACCGAGAACAGCTTTTCCACCACTTCAAACAGGCCGGCGATCACGCGCGGCTCGGTAAAGTACTTCTTTACCTCTTGTTCGGAATAGTCGTAGCGGTCGGTCCGCAGCTTTTCGGACACGTAGGCCATGTCCCAGGGCTCCAGATCGTCCATGCCGAGCTTGGCCTTGGCGAATTCACGCAGTTCAGCCACGTCTTTGCGGGCGAACGGCTTGGCGCGGGCAGCCAGGTCGCGCAGGAAGGTGAACACGGCGTCGGGGTTGCCCGCCATGCGCGATTCCAGCTGCTTGTCGGCAAAGCTCTTGTAGCCCAGCAGGCCCGATTCTTCGGCGCGCAGTGCCAGCAATTCGGAAATCAGGGGCGAGTTGTCGAACGCCGGATCGCCGAGTTCGGACGCGCGGGTGCCGTAGGCGCGGTACAGCGCTTCGCGCAGGCTGCGGTCGTCGGCGTACTGCATGACAGGCATGTAGCTCGGGATCTGCAGGGTCAGCTTCCAGCCGGTTTTTTCGTCGGCCTTGGCCGCCGCCGCGGCGGCGTCAAGCACGTCGGACGGAATGCCTTTCAGGCGCGCTTCGTCATCGACATACAGGGCGAACGCATCCGTCGCGTCCAGCACGTTCTCGGAAAACTTGTTGGTGATCTCGGCTTCGCGCGACGAGATCTCGGCGTAGCGGGCGCGTTCCTGCTCGGGCAGTTCCACGCCGCTCAGGCGGAAGTCGCGCAGCGCCAGTTCGATGATGCGGCGGCGTGCCGGCGACAGCGACGCGAAATCCGGCGCGTCGTGCACGCGGCGGTACTGGCGGTACAGGCCTTCGTGCAGGCCCACCCAGGTCCAGAAGTCGGTCACGGACGGCAGCGAAGCGTTGTAGGCTTCGCGCAGTTCGGGCGTGTTGACCACCGAGTTGAGGTGGCCCGCGGCCGACCACGCGCGCGACAGCCGCTCGGCGGCATCGTCCAAGGGCTCGATCACGGCGTCCCAGGTGGGCGGCAACGCGGGGTCGGCAGCACGGTCGACGGCCTGGCGGGCCTGGTCGATCAGCTCGGTGATCGCCGGGCCGATGTGCTCGGGCTTGATGGCGTCGAACGCCTGCAGGTCTTGCGTGGCAAGAAGCGGATTGTCAGTGGCGGTCATAAACGTTTCCCGGCGTGGAGCGTGAACGGTGCGACCCGCGCGCGGCAAGGCCGCGGCAGGAACGGAAATCAGGACGGACGGCCTACCTGGCGGCGAGACCGGCGCTGCCGGCGCTGCGTTCGGCAGCTTCCATGGTGTTGACCAGCAGCATCGCGATCGTCATGGGGCCGACGCCCCCCGGTACCGGGGTGATCGCGCCGGCCACTTCCACGGCGGACGCAAAATCCACATCGCCAGCCAGCTTGCCGTTATCGAGGCGGTTCATGCCCACGTCGATCACGACCGCGCCCGGCTTGATCATGTCGCCGGTAATCATGTTGGCGCGGCCCACGGCCACCACCAGCACGTCGGCACGGCGGGTATGCGCCGCCAGGTCGACCGTCTTTGAATTGCAGATGGTGACGGTTGCCCCGGCTTGCAAGAGCAACATGGCCTGCGGCTTGCCGACAATATTGCTGGCGCCGACCACGACCGCTTCGGCGCCGCGCAGCGCCACGCCCTGGTTTTCCAGCATTTTCATGACACCGTAGGGCGTGCAGGGGCGGAACAGCGGCTGGCCGGTCATGAGCAGGCCGGCGTTCGAGATGTGGAAACCGTCCACGTCCTTCTCGGCGGCGATGGCTTCGATGACCTTGTGGCTGTCGATGTGCTTGGGCAGGGGCAGCTGCACCAGGATGCCGTGCACGTCGGGGTCGGTGTTCAGCGCGTCGATGCGCGCGAGCAGGTCCGCTTCGCCCAGGGTGGCGGGGTGGTGTTCCAGAATGGAGCGCAGGCCCGATTCTTCGCACGCCTTGACCTTGTTGCGCACGTAGACCTGCGACGCCGGATTTTCACCGACCAGGATCACGGCCAGGCACGGCTGCGTGCCCTGGGCGGTAAGGGCCGCGGCGCGGACGGCGACTTCCTGGCGGACGGATTTGGCAAGTTCAGTGCCGTTGATGATGCGAGCGGTCATGGGGGCTCCGGAGCGGATAGAAGCACGCGTGGCGTGGCGATGCGGGATTTTACCTGAGGGGTGCCCGGCACAAAAAGCATCGCCCCGCCGCGTGTCCAGGGACATGCTGCGGGGCGATGGACGCCGGAGACCGGCGCGGGCGGGCCGAAGCCGGCTTACGCGGAAGGGCGGTGGTGCAAGGCCACTTTCATGAGGTCGGCCACGGTGGTGACCTGCAGCTTTTCCATGATGTTGGCGCGATGCGCTTCGACCGTCTTGATGCTGATGCCAAGGTCGTCGGCGATCTGCTTGTTCAGGCGGCCGGCCACGATGCGTTCCAGCACCTGCTGCTCGCGAACGGTCAGGCGCGACAGCAGCGCTTCATGTCCGCGGCGCGTGGCTTCGTCCGCCGCCTTGGCGTGGGCCTGCTCCAGCATCGCGGCGATGCTCTGGCGCAGGTCGGCCTCGTTGAACGGCTTTTCAAGAAAGTCGACCGCGCCTTTCTTCATGGTCGCCACGGCCATCGGCACGTCGCCGTGGCCGGTGATGAACACGATCGGCAGGGTGGAATGGCGCGAGATCAACTGCTCCTGCAGTTCGAGCCCGGTCATGCCCGGCATGCGCACGTCGGCGATCAGCACGCCGACGGTAGCCGGATCGTAGTCGGCAAGAAAGCGCTCGGCGCTGTCGTACGCGCGGACCCGGTACCCGTTCGCCTCCAACAGCCAGCGTAGTGAATCACGCACTGCCTCGTCGTCATCGACGATGAAGACCGTGCTGGACTGGGGACTAATGCTCATTCGGTAAGCTCCTTGGGTGCGGATTCCTGTTCTTGGGCCGGTCCGGTGGCGACAAGCGGACGGACCCAGGGAAGCGTAAACCTGAAAATCGTGCCTCCGTCGGGATTGGGTTCAGCCCAGAGCCGTCCGTGATGGAACTCGATGATCGTCCGGCAGATGTTCAGGCCCATGCCCATGCCTTCCGGCTTGGTGCTGTAGAAGGGCTCAAACAGCCGTTCGGGATCGCCGAGGCCATGTCCGGTATCGGTCACTGCCACTTCAACCATATCTTCGCGCAGGTTCGCTTCCACCAGCAGTTCCCGCCCCGCCGTTTCCTGCATGGCTTCAAGGCCATTCTTGAGCAGGTTCAACAGCACCTGTTCGATCAGGATCGGGTCGGCAAGAACGTCTGGCAACTGTTCTGGTATTTTTTTGACGATATCAATCCGTTTCGGGCGGGAGTCGATCCCGGCAAAACCGACCGCATTATCCACGATCGTGAGCAGGTTGACGCGCTTGCGCTTCGGTTCGCTGCGTTTCACGAATTCGCGGATGCGCCGGATGATCATCCCGGCGCGTTCGGCCTGCGCCGTGGTCTTCTCCAGCGCCGGAAGCAGCTTGGTGGAGTCGGTCACCCCGGCACGCACCAGCGCCACGACGCCCATACTATAGTTGGCAATCGCCGTGAGCGGCTGATTCAGTTCGTGCGCCAATGACGACGCCATTTCGCCCATGGTGATCAGGCGGCTGGTGAGCTGGATCTTTTCCTGCTGGGCGCGCGACGCTTCTTCAGACGCGCGCCGTTCGGTAATGTCGCGGGCCACCTGCATGCGCACGCGGCGGCCATCCGACCACTGCAGCATGCGATGGCGCACTTCAAACCAGCGCTGGGTCGACGACGAATAGACCTCGATCGCCTCGTCGGTAAAACGGCCGCGGCGGCCTGCCGACAGCTCGTCATGGCCGGTCGCCTGCGAGCCCAGCACGCGGCGATACGTCTTGTTGGCGAACAGCAATTCCGAGCCCTTGGCCGATTCCGCCGTGACCGAGATCGCGTCGTCCAGGCCTTCCAGCACCGTCATGAAGCGTTCATGCGCGGCGGCCAGGGCCTCGCGAATGCGCTTGGGCTCGGTGATGTCGGTCATGGACGTCATCCAGCCGGTCTGCACGCCGCGCTGGTCCAGCAGCGGCGACACGTACATGCGGGTCCAGTAGATGGAGCCGTCCCGGCGCTGCGCTTCCATCTCGAAACCGCTGCTGGGCGCATTGCCGCTCAGAAGCATGTCGATGGCGCGCTGCTGCGCTTCGTGGTCGCCCTGGGGCCAGTAGGGGTAGGGCGGCGCACGGCCGATCAGGTCGGATTCGTTCCAGCCCATCATGCGGCAGAAGGCCGGGTTCACGTAGGTGATCCGTCCTTCCATGTCGATCACGCGCATGCCGGTCAGGATGGCGTTTTCCATCGCCCGCCGGAAACCTGTTTCGGCGATCAGGGCTTCTTCGGCCTGGGACCGGAAACGGGTATGGCGCCACAGGGCCAGCAGGCTCCAGATGATCACTGCCGACAGCGATACGACCACCCATACCAGCATGGTCTGCGACGTTTCGGTCGTGGTGCGGTAAGCGTGCGCGCGCAGCACCATCCCGTTGCCGGGCGGATCGAGGGGGACTTCGTAGGCGTTGACGGCCGCCTTGTCGGCGCGCGACGACGAGGACACCAGCGTGCGGTCCTCGCCATCCAATATCGACACTTTGTATTTGCGGCCCGTTTCCTGGGGAATCAACTGCTGCAGCATGCTGTCCACCGAATAGACAGCTGCCAGATTGCCCAGGAAGCGTTCGTTCTGGAAAACCGGAAGATAGAGGTCGACGTAGACCTCGTTGTATTGGCCCTGGTAGGGCCGCGAATAGGTGGGACGATGTTCGTTGCGCGCGATTTCGAAGGCCATGACGGCGCCCGGGTCCGATACGCCCGGGGTGCTCATGCGGAAGGACTGGCTGGCGCGCCGTTCGGGCGTGGAAATCCATTGCGCGCGGCGGTCGGCATCCAGCCAGGCCACGTGGATGATTTCGGGGTGTTCGGTCAGCAGTTCGCGGGCGTCGTCAAGAAACCGCCCTTCATTCATATTGGTGCGAACGAGGTCGCGGCCCAGGGCGCCGATGCGGTCCCGGGCGGCGAGCATGCGCAGCCGCATGGACTGTTGTGCCCAATCGACGTCACGCACCAGCGTGCCGTAACGTTGAGCGTCGTCGCGGGCATCGAGCCACCACAGGATCGAGCCCATGACGCAAACGAACAGGCCAAGCGCGATGGCAGGCGTGAGCCAATACCAGCTGCGGCGGCGCAGGCGAACATGCTCACGAAACGGAGCAGGAATATTGGGAGGCGTAGTGCTGGACATCCGCGTAGTTTACGCAGCCGCAGCGGGCTTGTTGGGCGATTCCGCCTATGTTTGGCACAAGGCCTTCACATTTTTTACGTGGGACATTTCACATTATGATATGACGCACCGCAGCATGAAATTTAGGTTGCCACGAGGTAAGGCCGCCTTCTAGAATCGCGGCCAAGTTGCTCCTTTTCGTGCGAAATACAGCTTGCGCGGACCAGGCATCGAGGGGCAAAAAGCCCGGCGGATTTACCCATTTGCCGGACGACCATAGACTCAGGAGACAGATATGTCCGCTCTTCCTCAGATCGGGGCCGGCGAAGGCGCCGCCAACGACGAAGATACGCTTGAAACCCAGGAATGGCTCGATGCACTCGAGGCGGTACTGGACCGCGAAGGGCCGGACCGTGCCCACTATCTGCTCGAACGTCTGATCGATCACGCTCGCCGCTCGGGCGCCTACATCCCGTTCTCTCCGAACACGGCGTATGTCAATACGATCCCGCCGCATATGGAGCCGCGCCATCCGGGCAAGCTGGACCTTGAAGAGCGCATCCGCTCGTACGTGCGCTGGAACGCCATGGCCATGGTCGTTCGCGCCAACCGCCTGCACCCGGCCGACGGCGGTGACCTGGGTGGTCACATCGCGTCGTTCGCGTCGCTCGCCACCATCATCGGCACGGGCCAGAACCATTTCTGGAACGCCGAGCATGAAGGCCACGGTGGCGACCTGGTGTACTTCCAGGGTCACTCGTCGCCCGGCATCTACGGCCGCGCCTTTCTTGAAGGCCGCCTGACCGAAGACCAACTGAACAATTTCCGCCAGGAAGTGGACGGCAAGGGTCTGTCGTCGTACCCGCATCCGAAGCTGATGCCCGAGTTCTGGCAGTTCCCGACCGTCTCGATGGGCCTTGGCCCCCTGATGGCGATCTACCAGGCCCGCTTCCTGAAGTACCTGCACGCCCGCGGCATTGCCGACACCAGCAACCGCAAGGTCTGGGTATTCTGCGGCGACGGCGAAATGGACGAACCCGAATCGCTGGGCGCCATCAGCCTGGCTTCGCGCGAAAACCTCGACAACCTGGTCTTCGTGATCAACTGCAACCTGCAGCGCCTGGACGGTCCGGTGCGCGGCAACGGCAAGATCATCCAGGAACTGGAAGGCGAATTCCGCGGCTCGGGCTGGAACGTCATCAAGCTGATCTGGGGCGGTTACTGGGATCCGCTGCTTGCGCGCGACAAGGAAGGCATCCTGCGCAAGGTCATGGAAGAAACCGTCGACGGCGAGTACCAGGCGTACAAGGCCAACGACGGCGCATTCGTGCGCGAAAAGTTCTTTGGCAAGCACCCGGCGCTGCTGGAAATGGTCAGCCGCATGAGCGACGAAGACGTCTGGCGCCTGAACCGTGGCGGCCATGACCCCCACAAGGTGTATGCCGCGTTCGACGCCGCCTCCAAGAGCGTGGGCCGTCCGTCGGTCATCCTGGCCAAGACCATCAAGGGCTATGGCATGGGCACCGCCGGCGAGTCGCGCAACCCGGCTCACCAGCAAAAGAAGCTGGACGCGGACATCATCCGTGCCTACCGCGACCGTTTCAACATCCCGATCGCCGACGACAAGCTGGAAGACGTTCCTTTCTACCAGCCGCCGGAAGATTCGCCAGAAATGCAGTACCTGCACGAGCGCCGCAAGGCCCTGGGCGGGTACCTGCCGAAACGCCGCCTGAACGCCGATGAGAAGCTGAACGTTCCTGCGCTCTCGACCTTCAAGGCCGTGCTCGATCCGACCGCCGAAGGCCGCGAGATCTCGACCACGCAAGCGTTCGTCCGGATCCTGACGCAGCTGCTGCGTGACAAGGAACTGGGTCCGCGCGTCGTGCCCATCGTGCCCGACGAGTCGCGCACCTTCGGCATGGAAGGCATGTTCCGCCAGATCGGCATCTACGCCCACGAAGGCCAGAAGTACATTCCGGTCGACAAGGCGCAGGTCATGTACTACCGCGAGTCGGAAGACGGCCAGATCCTGGAAGAAGGCATCAACGAAGCGGGCGCATTCAGCTCGTGGATCGCGGCTGCCACGTCGTACTCGACCAACAACCGCATCATGGTGCCGTTCTACATCTACTACTCGATGTTCGGCTTCCAGCGTATTGGCGACCTGGCCTGGGCCGCTGGCGACATGCAGGCTCGGGGCTTCCTGCTGGGCGGCACCGCCGGCCGCACGACGCTGAACGGCGAAGGCCTGCAGCACGAAGACGGTCACAGCCACCTGCTGGCCGCGACCATCCCGAACTGCGTAGCCTACGATCCGACGTTTGCGCATGAACTTGCTGTGATCATTCAGCACGGCATGAAGCGCATGATCGAAGACCAGGAAAACGTTTATTACTACATCACGGTAATGAACGAGAACTATGCGCAGCCGGGTCTGAAGGAAGGCGACGAGCAAGGCATCATCCGCGGCATGTACCCGCTGATCAAGAGCGAAGCCAAGGCCGACCTGAAGGTGCAGCTGCTGGGTTCGGGCACCATCCTGCGCGAAGTCATCGCCGCCAAGGACCTGCTGGAAGCCGACTGGGGCATTGCCGCCGACGTCTGGAGCGTGACCAGCTTTACCGAACTGCGCCGCAACGGCCTGGACGCGGAACGCGAAAACCTGCTGCACCCGACCGCCAAGCCGGTGGTGCCGTATGTCACGCAACTGCTGGAAGGCACCACGGGCCCGATCATCGCGTCGACCGACTACATGAAGGCCTTTGGCGACCAGATCCGTCAATTCGTGCCGCGTGGCCGCGAGTATCGCGTCCTGGGCACCGACGGTTTCGGCCGGTCGGACTTCCGCACGAAGCTGCGCGAGCACTTCGAAGTGGACCGTCATTTCGTCACGCTGTCGGCCCTGAAGGCGCTGGCGGACGAAGGCAAGATCCCGATGGCCAAGGTGGCCGAAGCGATCGCCAAGTACGGCATCAACCCCGAGAAAGCCAACCCCCACTACGCATGATGACGGCCGGGAGGGGCGGCGCGACCGGATCGCGCCGCCCACTTCCTGGCCGGCCCCAGCCCCGCGCACGTGTCGGCGGGGCTGTTGTACGGCCGGGGTCCGGCTTTCCTGGAGATAAGGTATGAGCAATGTGAACGAGCTGAAAGTCCCGGACATCGGTGACTTTGGCGAAGTGGAAGTCATCGAGATCCTGGTGGCGGTGGGCGACACGATCACCGCCGAGCAAAGCCTCGTGACGGTGGAATCCGACAAGTCGTCGATGGAAATCCCGGCCGAAGCCGCGGGTGTCATCAAGGCCATCAAGGTCAAGATCGGCGACAAGGTAAGCCAGGGCACGGTGCTGGTCGAAGTCGAAGCGGCGGGCGATGCGCCTGCGGCCAAGCCGGCGCCCGAACCTGCCAAGGCGGCGACGTCGGCCGGTGCGAAGCCGGAAGCCAAGGCGGAGTCCAAGCCTGCCGCCAAGCCCGAGAGCAAGGCCGACGACGCGCCTGCGGCCGATGCTGCGCCAGCGGGCGGAGCCGAAGAAATCGTGACCGTGCCGGATATTGGCGATTTCGATTCCGTCGAAGTCATCGAAGTGCTGGTTGCGGTGGGTGACAAGGTCAGCGCCGAGCAGAGCCTGGTGACGGTCGAATCCGACAAGTCGTCCATGGAAATCCCGACGGCGATCGCCGGGGAAGTCACCGAAGTGCTGGTCAAGATCGGCGACAAGGTGTCCAAGGGCAGCAACCTGGTCAAGCTGAAGTCGGGTGGCGCGTCCAAGGCTGCCGCGGCGCCCGCCGCCAAGCCTGCTGCCAGCGCACCTGCGCCTGCGGCCAAGGCGGATGCCCCGTCGGCCGCGTCGCAGCAGGCTGGCGCCCAGCCAAGCGAATCGCAAGCCGCCACGCCATCGCGTCCGGCGCCGGCTGCGGCCGTGGATACCCCGGTTGCCGGCGGTCCCAAGGCCCATGCATCGCCATCGGTGCGCAAGTTCGCCCGTGAGCTGGGCGTGGACCTGACCAAGGTGCCTGCGACCGGCCCCAAGAACCGTGTCACGCCCGACGACGTGCGCAATTACGTCAAGCAAGTCATGGCGCAGGGCGCAGTGGCGCCAGCGGCTGCGGCGGCTGCACCGGCCGGTGCCGGCGGTGGTCTGCAGGTGCTGGCATGGCCCAAGGTGGATTTCGCCAAGTTCGGCGAAGTCGAAGCCAAGCCGCTGTCGCGCATCAAGAAGATTTCGGGTGCGAACCTGCACCGCAACTGGGTCATGATCCCGCACGTCACGAACAACGACGAAGCGGATATCGGCGGCCTGGAAGCGTTCCGCGTATCGCTGAACAAGGAAAACGAGAAGTCGGGCGTCAAGGTCACGATGCTGGCCTTCCTGATCAAGGCCGTCGTGGCTGCGCTCAAGAAATTCCCCGAGTTCAACGCGTCGCTGGACGGCGACAACCTGGTGCTCAAGAAGTATTTCCACATCGGTTTTGCCGCTGACACGCCGAACGGGCTGGTCGTGCCGGTGATCCGCGATGCGGACAAGAAGGGCATCATGCAGATCGCCGTGGAAACGGGCGAACTGGCCAAGAAGGCACGCGACGGCAAGCTGGGCCCCGCCGAAATGCAGGGCGGCTGCTTCTCGATCTCGTCGCTGGGCGGCATTGGCGGCACGCACTTTACGCCGATCATCAATGCGCCCGAAGTCGCGATCCTGGGCGTGAGCAAGTCGGCGATGAAGCCGGTGTGGGACGGCAAGCAATTCGTGCCGCAACTCACGCTGCCGCTGTCGCTGTCGTATGACCATCGTGTCATCGACGGCGCGTCCGCCGCGCGTTTCAACGCCTATCTGGGCGCCGTGCTGGCGGACTTCCGCCGCGTGATCCTGTAAGGAGATGGCATGGCTATCCAACTGAAGGTACCTGATATCGGTGACTTCGACGCCGTCGAAGTGATCGAGATCCTGGTGGCCGTGGGTGACACGGTCAAGGCGGAACAGAGCCTGATCACGGTCGAATCCGACAAGTCGTCCATGGAAATCCCGGCCGACCAGGGCGGCGTGGTCAAGGCCATTTCGGTCAAGATCGGCGACAAGGTCAGCCAGGGTTCGGTGCTGGTCGAAATCGAGCCGGACGGCGCGGCGGGTTCGGCCGCGGGTTCCGGCAAGCCGGCGTCGGCGCCTCAGGCGTCGGCAACGGGCGGTACGGCCAAGGCCGAAACCGCGCCTGCCAAGACTGACGAACTGGGCGACCAGAGCAACGACAAGCCGGATCCCGATCCGGTGCCGGTACCTGCCGGTCCGGGGGCGGCGTCGAAGGCCGATGCGCCCCGGGCCGCGGCCGGATCGTCGTCCGGTGGCGCGCCTGCCGCGGCGTCGTCCAAGCCTGCTCGGGCCGACGACAGCAGTGTGCAGACCTACAAGGCCAAGGCCGACGGCGAGTACGACGTGGTCGTACTGGGCGCGGGCCCTGGCGGCTACTCGGCAGCGTTCCGCGCGGCCGACCTTGGCCTGAAGGTCGCCATGGTCGAACGCTACGCAACGCTGGGCGGTGTCTGCCTGAACGTGGGCTGCATTCCGTCGAAGGCATTGCTGCACACGGCAGCGATCATCGATGAAGCGGCTGCGCTGGCCGACCACGGCATCAGCTTCGGCAAGCCGACGATCGACCTCGACAAGCTGCGCGCGTTCAAGGACGGCGTGATCGGCAAGCTGACGGGCGGCCTGGCCGGGATGGCCAAGGCCCGCAAGGTCACGGTCATTCGCGGCGTGGGCACGTTTGTCGATGCCAACACGCTGTCGGTCAAGGCGGATGACGGTGAACAGACGGTCAAGTTCGCCAACGCGATCATTGCGGCGGGCAGCCAGTCCGTGAAGTTGCCGTTCGCCCCGGAAGACGATCGTATCGTCGACTCGACCGGCGCCTTGCTGCTGAAAGACGTGCCGAAGAAGATGCTGATCATCGGCGGCGGCATCATCGGCCTGGAAATGGGTACGGTGTACTCGACGCTGGGCGCGCGCCTGGACGTGGTCGAAATGATGGACGGCCTGATGCAGGGCGCCGACCGCGACCTGGTCAAGGTCTGGCAGAAGTTCAATGCCCATCGTTTCGACAACATCATGCTCAAGACCAAGACGGTCGGCATCGAAGCCAGGGAAGATGGCGTGTGGGTGAGCTTCGAGGGTGAAGGCGCCCCGAAGGAACCCCAGCGCTACGACCTGGTGCTGCAGGCCGTCGGCCGCAGCCCCAACGGCAAGAAGATTGGCGCCGACAAGGCGGGTGTCGAAGTGTCGGATCGCGGCTTCATTGCCGTGAACAGCCAGATGCGCACCAACGTGCCGAACATCTTCGCGATTGGCGACCTGGTTGGCCAGCCGATGCTGGCGCACAAGGCGGTGCATGAAGGCCACGTGGCGGCGGAAGCCGCTGCGGGCCAGAAGAGCCACTTTGACGCGTCGGTGATTCCGTCGGTGGCGTACACCGATCCGGAAGTGGCGTGGGTCGGCATGACCGAAGACGAAGCCAAGAAGCAAGGCCTGAAGATCACCAAGGGCATGTTCCCCTGGGCGGCATCGGGCCGGGCGATTGCGAATGGCCGCGACGAAGGCTTTACCAAGCTGATTTTCGATGAGGAAACCCATCGGATCATCGGCGGCGGCATCGTCGGCACGCACGCAGGCGACCTGATCAGCGAAGTGGCGCTGGCGATCGAAATGGGCGCGGACATGGTGGATATCGGCAAGACGATCCACCCGCACCCGACCCTGGGCGAATCCGTCGGCCTGGCCGCGGAAGTGGCCGAGGGCAGTTGCACGGACCTGCCCCCCGCGCGCAAGCGTTAAGGGCAGGCGGCAGAGGGCAGGGGAAGGAAGGCGGCGCGTGCCGCTTCCGGATGCGGGCCCGTGCTGCAGAACGGTCTGCGTCGTCATGGCGCAGGCCGTTTTTGTTTGGGCGGAAACCGCCGTCGCGCCGGGCCGACCGGGGCGCGGCCCGGTCATGTCATGGCACGGCGAGCCCGACCGGCTGTCGTCCCGCCCGCTGGCAGGCCTTGCGTTGTATATCTGCCAAGGCGGGGTCGGCCGCGATCGGATGCGTGCACGCGGGCAGCGCGCTTCGTTATCCTAGTTGGTTGGCGGCAAGGTGCCGCCAGTGACAGGATGTCCATGCGTTTTTTACCCGATACCGCCACTGCGCCGTTTTGCCCCTCGGAAGTCAAAGGCAGCGTCGTCGTTGTCGACGGCGCATCTCGTTTCAAGACCTGGTTGAAGTTTGCCGGCCCCGGCTTGCTGGTGTCGGTGGGCTATATGGACCCTGGCAACTGGGCCACCGACATCGAAGCCGGATCCAAGTACGGCTACAACCTGCTGTTCGTCGTGCTGCTGGCCAGCCTGGCGGCCATGCTGCTGCAGACCCTGTGCGTGCGGCTGGGCCTGGTCGCCCAGAAGGATTTGGCCGAGCTGTGCCGTGCCCGCTACCGGCCGGCGGTGAACCGTTTTTTGTGGATCGGCGCCGAACTGGCAATCATTGCGTGCGACCTGGCCGAAGTTCTGGGCGGCGCGCTGGCCCTGCACCTGCTGTTTGGCGTGTCGATCAGCACCGGCATTGCGATCACGGCTTTCGACACGATCCTGATACTTGGCCTGCAAGGCGCGGGGTTCCGGCGGGTAGAAGCCATCGTGCTGGGGATGGTCCTGACGATTGCCGGCTGCTTTGCGATCGAACTGTTCCTGGTCAAGCCGGATTGGTCGGCGGTGGCGATCGGGTTCGTGCCCACGCTGGAACGGCTGCGCAGCGCCGACGCGTTGTACCTGTCGATCGGCATTCTTGGCGCGACCGTCATGCCGCATAACCTGTATCTGCATTCGTCCATCGTGCAGACGCGATTGGCCGTCAAGACCGATGCCGGCCGGCGCGACGCGATCCGCTTCTGTACGTTCGACACGATCGTGTCGTTGTCGCTGGCCTTGCTGGTCAACGCCGCGATCCTGATCCTGGCGGCCAGCGCGTTCCACGGTACGGGCCACGATCAGGTGGCCGATATCGAAGATGCGTACCACTTGCTGGATCCGATTGTGGGGTCGACTGTGGCGGCGGTGCTGTTCGGAATCGCTTTGCTCGCCTCGGGTCAAAGCTCGACATTCACGGGCACCATCGCCGGTCAGATCGTGATGGAAGGCTTTCTGGACCTGAAGATCCCGTGCTGGCAGCGGCGCTTGATCACCCGGGGCCTGGCCCTGTTGCCGGCCTGGGCAGGCGTCTGGTACTTCGGCGATGGCGGCATTGGCAAGATGCTGGTGTTGAGTCAGGTGGTGCTGAGTTTCCAGTTGCCGTTTGCGATGTGGCCGCTGATCCGGATGTCGGGCGATCGGGCATTGATGGGTGGCTTTGCGAATGGCCCCGTGGTGCGCACGGTCGCTTGGGGCTTGTTCGGCGTGATCAGCGCGGCGAATGTCTGGCTGGTGGCAAGTGTCTTTTCGTGATGGCGCAGTGGCGTGATGGGGCGATCGGGCGACGGTGCGCTGGTGCATTGGTGCGATGGTGCGATGGTGCGATGGTGCGATGGTGCGATGGTGCGATGGCGCGATGGCGCGATAGCGCAGTGGGTACGGGTGCAATAGCGAACAGGCTGGCTGGCAAGCTGGCGTACTGACCCGGGGCACGACGCAGTGCTTCGACCTGAGCCTGGAGTCAGGCGGTGAGATGCCAGGCTGTCACAAGAGTGTGTTCCTGTGTCTGGGTGCTTGCAATATTCCGCTTTGAGCACAACCTGCTGCCTTGCACGATATTTGCTTGGGTAGCGGAGATCGTTGCTGCACGCGTGCGTCCGGCAGCGAGGTCCGTGGGTAGTGGAAGGCATGGAAAACGCAGAGTGAACGGATAAACGATGTCCCTGGTGCAACATTTTCAGCGTAATCAGCGGGGCCGCGACTTTGCGGTCGGGGATATTCACGGCCATTTTTCGAAGCTGCAGGCGGCGCTTGACACGATCGGATTCGACCCTGCCGTCGACCGCCTGTTCAGCGTGGGTGACCTGGTGGACCGCGGGCCGGAGTCGGAAGAGTCGCTGGCCTGGCTCGCGCGCCCGTGGTTCCACGCGGTTCGCGGCAACCATGAAGACATCGCGATCCGACACGTGGCCAACGGAAAAGTGGACGTCAATAACTACACCACCAACGGCGGCGCGTGGTTCCTGGCCATGGCAGAACCGCGGCAGGAAGAGTTTGCGGATGCCTTTTCGGCCATGCCCCTGGCCATGGACGTCGAGACGGAAGCCGGATTGGTCGGCCTGTTGCATGCCGATTGCCCGACCAGCAACTGGGCATCGCTGGAGTCCAAGCTGATCAAGCGGCGTTCGGCGCGCGACCGGGCGATGTGGTCGCGCGACCGTATTCATTCCGAGAACGCCGAAGGCGTGGCGGGCGTGTACGCGGTGATCGTCGGTCATACGCCGGTGCGCGAACCGCTGCGGTTGGGTAATGTTTTCCACATCGATACGCGCGGATGGAAGCCGAACGGCTATTTCACGTTGATGGAATTGGGCACGCTGGACGTGCCGTCGCCCGAGCGGATGCTGGAGCCGGCGCTGCCCATGGCGGATGATGCGTCGATCGAAACCGGCGTGGTCGGCTCGCTGCTGCGCTGGTGGCGCAGCCCGGACGGCTTGTGAGTACCCATTCGGGAAAAGGTCCGGGCACCGAGGGGGCCGACCCTGTTGCGCCCGGCGGGCCGTTGTTGGACGCGGGTGGATTGGAACGCCGGCTTGCGGCCTTTGCCGCCGCGCGCGACTGGGAACGTTTCCATTCGCCCAAGAATCTGGCCATGGCGCTGAGTGTGGAAGCAGCGGAACTGGTCGAGATCTTCCAGTGGTCGACCGAAGCCGAGTCGCGAGCGGTGATGCAGACGGATCAGGCTGAGCATGTCGGTCAGGAACTGGCCGATATTGCGATGTATCTGGTGCGGATCGCGTCGGTGCTGGGGGTGGATCTGAACGAGGCCATCGAGAAGAAGCTGGCCTTGAACGCGCAGAAGTATCCGGCGCCGTAATCGGATTGGACTGATGCTGGACCCGGCACCCGGACGCAGCACCCGGCACGCAGCACGCAGCCAGCACCCGGCACGCAGCACGCAGCACCCAGCACCCAGCACCCAGCACCCAGCACCCAGCACCCAGCACCTAGCACTCAGCAACCAGTACAGCACCCATCACCCGGTGCCCAACCCGCCGTGCGCCGATGCAGTCGCCTCAGTCACCGCGGTATGCCAATGCCTACCTGCGCCATCCGCCTGTGTCACGCCCCCGGTGCTTCGCCCGCATCCACCAGCACCGCACCCTGACTCAATGGCCGCACGTTTTCCCGATAGATCTGCAGCCAGCCGCCGTGCGCGCGCTGGGTCGGCTTTTGCCAGCGGGCCTGGCGCTGGGCCATCACTTCGGGCGAGACTTCCAGGTCCAGGCGGCGGGTGTCCAGGTCGATGGTGATGGCGTCCCCATCTTCTACCAAGGCCAGCGGGCCGCCCATTGCCGCTTCGGGCGATACCTCGGCCACCACCAATCCCTTGCAGACCAGTCCGGACAGGTGGCCGTCGGTCAAGATCGCCACCTTGTCGCCCAATCCCGCGCCATCGATTGCGAACACAACCCGGGACGCGCCTCCGCCCATGGCCGGTCCGCCGCATACGCCGGCGCCGCGCATCACCACCACACAGCCGGGCCGGATGCGGCCATCCTTGATGCCGGCGATGGCATCGTCGGTGGTCCAGAAGCAGATGGCCGGACCGGTGTAGCGGCGCTGTTTGCGTTCGACAATGCCGGTCTTGATCAGGCCGGATTCCGGCGCCAGGTTGCCGCGCAGCAGAATGATGGCGGGCAGGGGGGCCACCGGCCGGTCGATCGGGCGGATGACCTCGGGATCATGGACAACCGCGTCCGCCAGGTTGGCGGCCACCGTGCTTCCCGTGGCGGTCAGCACATCCGTCATCAGCAGGGGTTCCAGTTGCTTCATCAGCGCGCGGCAACCGCCGGCGGCTTCGAACGCTTCGATGGTCTGCTCGCCGATGGGCCGCACGCCGCTCAGCACCGGCGTACTGCCGCCCAGGCGTTCGAACAGGGCGTAGACATCGACACCGGTGCGGCCTTCGACGGCAACGGCCTGCATGTGCTTGACCGTGTTGAGCGACCCGCCGACCGACAGGATGACCCGCACCGCATTCAAAAAGGCCCCGTGGGTCAGGATGTCGCGTGGCTTGAGGTCGTCCAGCACCATCTGCACGATGCGGGCGCCGGCCGCGCGCACATCGGCCATCATCTTGTCGCTGTTGGCGGCCACCGGTGTGCTGCCCGGCAAGGCCATGCCCAGCGCTTCGCAGACCATGTGCATCGAATTGGCCGTGCCCAGACCGGAGCAGACGCCCGGACTGCGGATGGCCTGCCGGCTCATGCCGATCAGTTCTTCCACAGGCATCGATCCGGTCACGGCGTGCATGGCGCCGACGAACACGTCTTCAATGTCCACATGTTTGCCCCGGAACTCGCCGCTGGCCTGGTAGCCGCAGGGCACCATCAGGGTCGGAATGTTCAAGCGCGCGGCGGCCATGAGCTGGCCCGGCACGGTCTTGTCGCAGGAAGTCAGGCAGATCATGCCGTCCAGCTGCGCGCCTTCGACCGCGACTTCGATGTCATTGGTGATCAGGTCACGCGCGCCCAGCATGTAGGCGCCGCGCGCGCCGGCGCCCGTAATGAAGTCGCTGGGCGCGGCGGTGCGGATTTCGAACGGAATCGCGCCCGCCGCGCGGATGGCGGCCTTGAGCTGCACCGATACGGTGTCAAGGTGGCTGAAGCAAGACGCGAGTTCCGACGAGCTGTTGACCACGGCAATCTTGGGCTTTTCGCAGTCGGCTTCATCAAGGCCAAGCGCCTGCCATTGGGCATTGCGCACGGCCCACAGGTAAGAGCCGCGCGGAAAGTTGCTGCGCAGGGGGCGGGTCATGGGGTGTCTCCGGGGATGGCTCAGGCGGCCTGGCTCGCGCCAGTTCTGGCGGCGTGGGGGTGGGCATCGGACGGCGGCGCAGTGTCGTGCCCAGTGCCTTGGGCAGCGCCTTCATTGCCTTCACGACGCGGTCCGTTTGTCGTCGCACCGGGCCGTACCAGCACGTGCTGACGCAGCAAAGCGGCTTGCAGGCTGCCAATATCCACGGCGCGCGGCTCGACGTTCTGCGATACCGCCAGCGCGGCTGCCGTGCCCGCCGCCTGGCCGGTCACCCAGCATTGCGGGATCTCGCGCATGAAGCCATGGGAATTCGGGTCGCACGAAATGTGGCGGCCCGCGGCCAGCAGCCCATCCAGCTGCTTGGGCACCAGGGCGCCATAGGGAATGGAGATGTTGGGAAACTTGGGCGATACGGCAGGCGTGACACCGACTTCATCAGGCAGCGCGGTGCCCGATGACCACTGTTCGCGCACGATGCGGCCCGTGCCGACCAGGCGGCGCGTGTGGCGCACACCGATCTGCGGCGCGCTGATCATCAGGAAGGCGTTTTCGAAGCCCGGCGCGTGTTCCCGGAAGAAGTCGAGGTGGCCTGCCATCAGTCGGTGGGATCGCACCTCGACATCGGTCAGGTCTTCCACGACCAGTCCGGAAAAGCCCGACTGGCGCGGCCCCATGAACAGGGCGACGTCATTGCGCCAGGACACAAAAGGCCGTTCAAACAGGCCCACGGCCTTGCGGCCCTGCGCCATGAATTCCGTGTACTGGTCCGGCTGGCCCACGCGGAATTCGATCCAGCGCGCCATATCCACGCCGCCGAACATCCATGAGGTGTTCATGCAATGGTGGACGTCGTTGGCTTCGATATCGGTTTCAAATTCGGTGCCGGCACGCGCGAACATGTCGCCGTCGCCGGTGCAATCGATCACGACCTTGGCGCGGATGGCCATGCGGCCTTCCTTGCTTTCGAAGATCGCGCCGCGGGCCGCGCCGTCTTGCACGATGGGGGTCGCGCCCCAGGCGTGGAACACCAGGCGCACGCCATGTTCCAGCACCATTTCCTGCGACAACAGCTTCAGGCGTTCCGGGTCGATGGTGGGCGACCAGGTCACGACGCCGTGATAGGCCGCCGTACGCTGCGCCCAGTAGGCGGCGCGTTGCGGATCGCGCGATCCCCATTCGTCGGCGGCCGGACCGGCCACCGCGCCAGGGGGAAGCCGGTGCAGCAGTTCTTCGGCCAGGCCACGAATGGTGGGCTTGCCTTCCCAATCGGTCATCCGGTCGATCCAGATCACCAGCCCGCCCGTCGATAGCCCGCCCAGGTGGTTGTAGCGCTCGAGCAGGGTGACTTGCGCCCCTTCGCGCGCGGCCGCAATGGCGGCTGCGGTGCCGGCCGGCCCGCCTCCCACCACCAGGACGTCGCAGCGATGATGGATCGGAATGTCGCGGGCGGCTTCCTGGTAGAGGCCGGTGTCCCGCGGCCGATCCGTGCGTTGCCCCTCGAAAATGTCCGAGGACAAAATGCGTTCGTCACTGCGTTCGATGGTTTTCATGCGTCTCGCCCAGCCTGTTCTGCGCCCGGACGCGCAGGATGGCCCGCCCAGTTTTCATTATTATGGAACGTTGTTCCAAAAAAATAAAGGCGAAGCGAAAGCTGGGGTCAAACGGAGGGGGAGTGACGGGGCCGGGCGCGAGGTCCTGGATCGACCCGCGCCTCTACAGCAACGGTCGTCACAGCACCCTTGGGCAGCGGCAGAAGGCAGCCGTCACAGCGCCCTTGGGAAGCGGCAGAAGGCAGCCGTCACAGCGCCCTTGGGCAGCGCCATGAAGCAGCCGTCACGCTGCCTTCGGATGCGCCAGGAAGAACCGCAGCATTTCGCGGCTGGCGTCCGGGCCCATCGGGTCGGTGTAGCTGCCGGCGCGATCACCACC
Organism: Pigmentiphaga litoralis; assembly: GCF_013408655.1. Taxonomy (NCBI): domain Bacteria; kingdom Pseudomonadati; phylum Pseudomonadota; class Betaproteobacteria; order Burkholderiales; family Alcaligenaceae; genus Pigmentiphaga; species Pigmentiphaga litoralis. The sequence continues at coordinate 1,347,035 of NZ_JACCBP010000001.1, read as the reverse complement.
GGCCCAGGCGTGACCGGCGCCATGGATGGTCCAGTGCTCCACATCCGCTCGGCCGTCTTCTCCGGGAATCACCTTCTTGCTGTACGACCGGCCACCGGCCGCCTCGCCCCGGTCCGCTGCCGCCTTGGCCGATGCCGGACCGCTGATGCGCCGCACGATGTGTTCCGCGTGTTGCGGGTGGACGGTGGTGTCGGCATCACCCTGGAAGACGATGGTCGGCAGGGCAGGGCCTTTCGACTTTGCCGTGACGGTGTTTCGGCTGGGGGCCTGGCCGCTTTTCATGGCAGCCATGGCCGAAGGGATGTCACGCGCGGCGCCCACGTCCAGGCCCGAGTGCACGCCTACCGCGGCGTACAGATCGGGATAGGCGTGGCCCAGGATCGCGGCCATGGCGCCGCCGGCCGACAGGCCCGCAACGTACACCCGCCGGCGATCCACCTTGTAGTTGGCCAGGATGTCTTCGGTCAGACCCGCGAGCAGGGCGGCCTCGCCCCCGCCACGCACCTGGTCACCCGGGCGGAACCAGTTCCAGCACTTGGACATGTTGTCGCTCTGGCGCTGGATCGGGTAGGCGACCAGACAGACGCCGGGTTCGGCCAGGCGATTCATGCCGGTGCCGGCGGCAAAGTCGACGCCGTCTTGCGTGCAGCCGTGCAGCATGACGACCAGCGGCAGGGGCGTGTCGGCGTAGCCGCTGGGAATGTAGAGCAGGTAGTCGCGGGACCCGGCGGGGCCGGTGAAGGTGCGGCGCACGGTGTGGCCGGTGTCTTCAACGGTGGCGGCGTTCGCGGACGCCGGGCGTCCGGCCGCGCCGGCGAAGGGTGACGCCGCGGCACCGGCAAAGGGTGACGCCGCGGCACCGGCAAAGGGTGACGCCCCGGCCCCGGCAAAGGGTGACGTCCCTGCACCTGCCAGCGGAGATCCCCCGGCCGCTTGCGCAGCAAACCCGGCGGTGGCTGCCCGCGTGGCTTCCGCCACCTTGGCAGCGACTGCCGCGCCCAGCGCCGTGGCGCCAGCGCTTGCAGCCGACCCTTGCGCGAACGCGGCGGGGTCGAAACCGGCGCCAGTCTGGCCGGGCAGGGCGCCCAACGCGCGCTGGATGGCGGCGGTGGCTTCCTGCGGGCCGGCGGTCTGCAGCAGTCGGGCGGCGTCCTGCATGGACTTCAAGAAATCGTCATTCATATTCATGCGTGCTCCTGTGGCGGCCTCAGTGGGTCCGGGCGGCCAATGCGGTTTTGACGGCGGCGCTGGCGTGAAAGGCGCCCAGCACGGAAAGGGATTCGATGGTGGCCAGCGCCAGTTCGGGCGTGACGTCGTTCGCAATGCTTGCCAGGCCCAGCACCTGGATGCTCAGCGTTTCGCCTCGCGCCCGGACCGCTTCAAGGTCGGCCCGGGAAAAGTGCTGCATGCCCAGCACCAGCTCGCGCCGCACCACGGTGTCGTGGACGACTTTGGTATGCAGCGCCAGCTGATTGCGGATGGCCGTGCGGATCAGATCGGTGCGGTTGGCATAGAAGCCTTCCTGCACCAGCAGGTCGATCTGGCCCAGGTCTACCGGACCCAGGTTGATGGTGATCTTTTCGGTCTCGCCGCCTTTGGGGCGGCTGGCCGGCGGCAAGGCCGGAACAGGTGCGTCGTTCATGGACAACTCCAGGAAATGCGGCGGACGGTAGGGATCGGTGCCAGGGCAAGGTGCCCGGAGGACCGTCGCCGGGCCTCCGTTGCGCTTCTCAAGACATCCAAAGGACATCCGGAAAACATCCACTGACCATCCAATGGGATGGTTATAGCTCGCTTTGCTGCGCCGCGTCAAAGCGCAGTCGTGACACATTGTTCGTTTTCTGCGATCACCTCATCGAAAACTTTTGCTTATTTCCGGCGCGGGCTTGCTCTTTAATGGCTCACCACAAAAGAGACCGCGTCGGCGCCACCCCTAGCCCGCCAGACGCCGATCCGCCGATCCAGGAGACTCGTTTGACCGATGCCCACCACCCGGCTGCGCCTGCCGCTGCCTCCGCGCTCGACATGGAGCGTTTCCGCCTTAAAAATTTCCTGGAAAGCCTGGGCGACGACGAACTGGACCGCCGAACCGGCGCGACCCCATTGACCGAGATCGCGGCCATTCTGGAAGGCAATCCGCGTGCCGTCTGGTTCGACGCCCCCGGAGGCGAGTCGACCAGCCTGTGCGGCAGCGTGGTGGCCGGCCGCAATCGCATTGCGCAGGCCTTTGGCACGACACCTGACGGCCTGCTGCCGGAAATCATGGCAAGGCTGCGCCGCAAAGGGGAGGTCGTTGACGTTCCGCGCGACGCCGCGCCCGTGCAGCAGGTCGTGCTGACCGGCGACGACTGCGATCTGACTGCCTTGCCGGTCCACCTGCAGCACGGCATGGACGGCGCACCGTATATCTCGGCATCCATCGACTTTGTGCGGGATCCGGAAACCGGCTGGACCAACGTCGGCATCCGCCGCCTGATGCTGCGCGGCCGCCGCGTGGCTGGCGTGGACGTCGTGGCGCCGTCCGACCTGCGCGCCATTTACCTGGCCCATGCCGGGCGAGGCGAACGTCTGCCAATCGCTTTTGCAGTGGGGTCGCACCCGATCGACCACGTGGCCGCGACCATGCGTATTCCCACCGACGAACTGGCCCTGATCGCCAGCTTGCGGGACGCGCCGCTGCCCGTGGTCAAGTGCGTGACCAATGACCTGCGGGTGCCGGCCGACGCCGAATTCATCATCGAAGGCTATCTGCACGAACATGGCCATAGCGAGCCGGAAGGCCCGTACGGCGAATTCCTGGGCTACTACGGCGGGGTCAAGCGCAATCCGCTGTTCCATGTGACGGCGATCACGCACCGGCGCGACGCCGTCTTCCAGACCGCGACCATCAGCGGCCCGAGCATGGCGACCACCGACACGGCGCAACTGTCGGCCCTGCGCACCGAAGTCATGGTGTGGCGCGCCCTGGAAACCGCCGTCCGTCAGGTGGACAGTGTCTATGCCAACCCGGCCACCGGCGGCATGTTCAACGTGCGCGTCGCCATGCGCCAGCGCGTGCCGGGCGAGGCGCGCAATGCGATTACCGCCGTGTTCTCGTCGCTGGCCAATGTCAAACACGTGTTTGTCGTCGATCCGGACATCGACATCTTTTCGGACGCGCAAATGGACTGGGCGCTGGCCACGCGCTTCCAGGCCGATCGCGACCTGGTCGTGGTGACGGGCCTGCGCGCCATGCCGCTCGATCCGTCGCTGGCCGGCTCGCATCAGGGCGCCAAGGCCGGGTTCGATCTGACGCTGCCGATCCTGAAGCCGGGCGCCAAGCGGTCAATGGAGCATCGGGTGCCGGCGCCCCCGGTCTTCGACGGCGCGCGGTTCGACTCCTGGCTGGCGGCGCTGGAAGATGGTCCCAAAAGTTTTGGCGAGCTGATGTCGGCCACGGGCACCAAAGATGGCCGCGAAGTCGTACGTTGGCTGGAAGACATCGCGGCCACCCGGTCCATCACGCGCGACGACGAAGGCCGCTACCAGTTCGAGCAGTAAGCGTTTTCGTTCAGCAGACCGCAGTCACCACTACCCGCATTCGGACACAGAGCGCCGGACCACCGGCGCCGTCCATCGACACACTGGAGGAGACACCAGGCATGACCGCATTCGGCTATCGACAGAAGACGTTTTTCAAACGCACGACCCATGCGGCCGCCGCCGCGCCTGCGACGGCATCGGCCACGCGCCGCCACCTGATGCTGGGCACCGCGCTGGCCGTGGCCATCGCCTGTGCCGCCGCGCCGTTCCAGGCCAGCCGCGCGCAGGGCGCAGGCGACTATCCCAACCGGATGATGAAGATCATTTCGCCGCACACACCGGGCGGCCTGGGCGACACGTTCGCGCGCTATCTGGCGCTGGAACTGGGCAAACGGCTCAATCAGCCCGTCGTCGTGGAAAACCGGGCCGGCGCCAATCAGGCGATCGCCGCCGAAGCCGCCGCCCGCGCCGCACCCGACGGCTACACGCTGTTCATCGGCACGCAGACCGCGCTGGTCTTCAACCCGATCGCCAAAAAGAAGTTGCCGTATGACGCGGTCAAGGACTTTGCGCCTGTCACCATGCTGTTCAATACGCCGTTCTACCTGGTGGTAAACAGCAACGTCCCCGCCACGACCGTGCCCGAGCTGATCAGCCTGGCCAAGGCCAAGCCTGGCAAGCTGACGTTTGCATCGCTGGGGCAGGGCAGCTCGCAGCACCTGGTGGCCGAAATGTTCAAGGACCTGGCCAAGGTCGACATCCTGCACATTCCCTACAAGGGCAGCGCGCCGGCGTCGACCGACCTGATGGCCGGCCAGGTGGACATGATGTTCGAAGGCGGCAGCTCGTCGCTGCCCAATGTGGCGACCGGCAAGCTGCGGGCACTGGCATCGACCAGCCTGAAACGCACCGAAGCCATGCCCAATCTGCCGACGGTAGCCGAAACGCTGCCAGGCTTCGAATTGACCGTGTGGTTCGGCCTGGTGACCCCGGCAGGCGTGCCGCGCCCCATCATCGACAAGCTCAATCAGGAAGTCACCGCGATCCTGAAAGAGAAGGCCACGCACGACAAGTTCTACGCCGTGGGCGTGGAAGTGTCCCCCAGCACGCCTGAAGAACTGTCACAGCGCATCCAGGCTGAAATCCCCCAGTGGACGAAGGTCATGCGCGACGCGAATATCCAGCCGGAATAAGCCGGCCCGGTAACGGTCAGGTCACCGCTCCAGCCTGACCGGTATCGCCTTGGCAGCCGGCACGAAGCTTTCTTCGGCGTAGTGCCACAGCGGGATCAGCGGATTGCATTCCGGGTAGTAGCCGCCCACGCAACCTTGCGGGATGTCGTAAGCCACGATGCGCAAGCCGGCAACCTTGCGGGGCTTGTCGGGCTCGACTGCCGTCACGACGCTGACGGTCTCGCCGTCCGCATAGCCCAGCCGCGAGATGTCGGCCCGGTTCATGAACAGCACATGGCGGGTGCCGTCCACGCCGCGGAAACGGTCGTCGTACCCGTACACCGTGGTGTTGAACTGGTCGTTGCTGCGCAGGGTCATCAACTGCAAGACATCGGGCGCATGCACTTCCACATCGGCATCGGCCTTGAAGCTGGCGGGAACGGTAAAGTTGGCGCGGCCGGTCTTGGTGTTCCATTTGCGTTCGCGCGCGGTATTGGGCCGCGGAAAGCCGCCGGGCGTGCGCATGCGTGTTTCGTAGTCGTAGAACTGCTCGGGCAAGGTCTTTTCAATCGCGCCGCGCACCAGGCGGTAGTCGCCGGCCCAGTCGGCCCAGGGCACCGTGGTGTGGTCCAGGCTGGCAAGCGCAAGGCCGGCAATGATCGCCGGCTCGGACTTCAAGGTGGGGCTGGCCGGCGTGGCGCGCCCGTACGATGCATGAATGAAGGTGGTGCTGTCTTCGGTCGTGACGGCCTGGACGCCGCTCAATTGCACGTCCTCTTCGGTGCGGCCCAGGCAGGGCAGCACGTAGCTGATCCGGCCGTGCACCAGATGGCTGCGATTCAGTTTGGTGGCGACCTGCACCGTCAGACGCAGCTGGGTCCACGCTTCTTCCATGGCGACCGTTTCCGGCACGGCCCGGACAAAGTTGCCGCCCAGGCCCAGGAAGGCTTTGACGCTGCCATCCAGAACCCCTTCACAGGTCTCGATCGTATTCAGGCCTTTGTGGCGCGGGGGCTCGAAGTGATAGAGCTCGGCCAGCTTGTCCAAGGGGAATAATTCAGGCTTTTCGGTGATGCCGACAGTGCGTTGACCCTGCACGTTGGAATGGCCCCGCACCGGGCAGATGCCCGCGCCTTTTTTGCCGATATTGCCTCGCAACAGCAACAGGTTGACCAGCATCTTGACGTTGTCGACGCCGGCGCGGTGCTGGGTCAGTCCCATGCCGTAGATGCCCATGGCCGCCTTGGATTGGGCGTAGGTCGCGGCGACGGTTTCCAGGTCGGCGCGTTGGAGCCCGCTGTGGGCTTCAATGGTGTCCCACGACGCGGCGCGCGCGGAATCGGCAAATTCGTCGAATCCGTGGGTGTGGGTGGCGATGAAGTCGACGTCGATCAGGCGCGGCGAACCGGTGGCGACCGCGCCATCGTCGGCCTCGATCAATGCCTTGCACACGCCCATGATCGCGGCGATGTCGCCCCCGGTCTTGACCTGCAGGTATTGCGAGCTGATGCGGGTGGCGCTGTTCGTCAGCATCTCGGTCGGGGCCTGCGGATTGACGAAGCGTTCCAGGCCCCGTTCTTTCAAGGGATTGAAGGTGATGATCGGGACGCCGCGCTGGCTGCAGTGCTGCAGGTCATGCAGCATGCGCGGGCTGTTGCTGCCCACGTTCTGGCCAAAGAACAGGATGCAATCGGTGTGTTCGTAGTCTTCAAGCCAGACGGTGCCGACCGGCATGCCGATGGTTTCGGGCAGCGCGACCGACGTGCTTTCGTGGCACATGTTCGAGCTGTCGGGCAGGTTGTTGTTGCCAAACTGGCGGGCCAGCAATTGCCACATGTACGAGCTTTCGTTGGACGCGCGGCCCGACGCATAGAACACCACCGAGTCCACGTCGTCGGCCTTCAGGGCCTTGAGTTCCCGGCCGATTTCTTCAAACGCCGATTCCCAGCTCACTTCCTTGTAGGTGTCGGTGGCGGGATCCCAGCGCATGGGGGCCGTCAGGCGTCCGGTCTGTTCCAGGTCGTAGTCACGCCAGCCCAGCAATTCGGTCACCGTGTGCTTCGCAAAGAAGTCGGGCGTTGCGCGCAGCGACGTGTTTTCCCAAGCCGTGGCTTTGGCGCCGTTCTCGCAGAATTCGAACAGATGCGGTTCCGACGGCTTGGCCCACGCGCAGCTGACACAGGCGACGCCGCCCGGCTTGTTCTGCACGCGCAGCACGGCGGGCCCGGATGTCAGGGCGTGCTCCCGGGTCAGGATTTCTGTCACCGACCGGGCGGAGCCCCATCCGCCCGCCGGGCCGTCATAGGGTTCGATTTTGATGTCACGCGCCATGCTGATCTCCACTAACTCGACCTTTAGTCTCGCGCGTGCCCGAAGGGGGGCGCAAGTAAGCCTCTTGCTCGTTTTGTAAGCAAGGCTGGCGGGGCTGACGCAGCGCTGAACCGGGGTGGCCGATCGCTGCTCATCCTTGACCGATGCGGGTTGCGCGTGGATACCTTGTCGTGCGCCGCACCGCACGGCAACCGACCCGCAGCGGCTGCTACAGTACGGCCTGCGCGACACCGCCGCAGGAATCCAGGAAAGGTATGCAGCAGCAGAAAGGCAAGTTGAAAAGCTGGAAAGACGAACAGGGTTTTGGTTTCATCCAGCCCGAAGGCGGCGGCCCGCAGGTCTTCGTCCACATCTCGGCGTTCAAGAGCAAGCACCGCCGTCCGGACGTGGGCGAACCGCTGCTGTATCAGCTCGGGCAGGGCAAGGATGGCAAGCCGTGCGCCGTCAAGGCGCAATTCGTCAATAACGAGATCCGGACGCCGGCGCCGGGCCGGGGCTGGCCCGTGCCGGTCGCGGTCGCCCTGCTGTTTCTGGGGGGACTCGGGCTGCTGGTCTATCTGGACCGCATGTCGGTCGTGATGCTGGGCATCTACCTGGTGGCCAGCGCGCTGGCGCTCCTGGTCTACGAGATGGACAAGACGGCGGCGCGCAACGGCCGTTCGCGCATCAGCGAAAACGTGCTGCTGCTGATCGGTTTGCTGGGGGGCTGGCCCGGTGCCTGGGTGGCGCAGCGCCTGTTGCGCCACAAGTCGCGCAAGACATCGTTCCAGGTGGCGTTCTGGATCACCGTCGCCATCAACTGCGCGGCACTGGGCTATCTGCTGTACCGCGGCGTGCCCGGACTCGCCTGACCGGGGCGGCGCCCCAGCCCAGCGCCAGGGTTTCGAACTGGTCGCCGGGCAGGGGCCGGGCGATCAGGTAACCCTGGATCGCATCGCAACCGATATCGGCCAGAAAGGCGCGCTGCTCGGACGTCTCCACCCCTTCGGCCAGCACTTCCATGCCGACCGACTTGCCAAAGGCCACGATGGCTCGCACCAGATCGCGGGCGCCCGCATCTTCGGCCAGTCCCTGGATAAACGCCATATCCAGCTTGATGCCCCGGATCGGGTAGCGTTTCAGGTGCGCCAGGCCGGAGTGGCCGGTCCCGAAGTCGTCCAGCGAAATCGCAAAACCCAATGACGCCAGCTGATGCAGGATGTCAGTGGCGCGCGCTTCGTCCGCAATCAGCGCGCCCTCGGTAATCTCGACCTGGATCTTGTCGCTCTTGATGCCGTGCCGTTCGATGGCCTCCGTCAGGACCTGGGGCAGGGTGGCGTCGCTCAATTGCCAGGCCGACAGATTGACGGACACCGGCAGGTGCAGGCCCGACGCATTCGCCCAGGCGGCGATCTGCCGGCAGACCTCGTCAATCGTCCACGCAAACACCTGCTGCCGCACGGGTGACGCTTCGACCAGATGCAGGAAGCTGGCCGGGTAAAGCAGGTCGGCATGGTCCGGATGGTCCCAGCGGATCAGGGCCTCGGCGCCCACGATGGTATTGGTGCGCAGGTCCAGCTTGGGGTGGTAGTGCAACACGAAGCGCTGCTGCCGCACGGCCATCGGCAAGGCCTGGCGCAACAGGCTTTCGGCGGCATGGCGCGCGGCGGCCTCGGGCGTGTGCACCACCGTGCGGTAGCCGCCCGCCATCTTGGCCGTGTACATGGCGCGGTCCGCATTGCGCATCAGTTCCTGGCCCGACGCACCGCCTTCCGGGTACATGGCGATGCCGATGCTGGCGCCAACCGAAATCACCGCGTCCGAAATCTCGAACGGGCGCGACAGGTCGGGCAGCAGGCGGCTGGCATAGTGGCGGGCCTCGGCTTCATCCGCCCCTTCCAGCAGGAACACGAATTCTTCGCCGCCCATCCGGGCCACTGTGTGCTGCGGATCGCTGTCCGCCAGGAACCGTTCGGCCAGGCCCACCAGCACGCGATCGCCCACGTCGTGGCCCCAGCTGTCGTTCACGTCCTTGAAGCGGTCCAGGTCGACAAACAGCACGGCCAGCGTGGCCCGGCGCTGGCGCGCGCGGGACAGCGCTTCGTCAAGCCGGATGGCGAAGGAATGGCGGTTGGGCAGGTTGGTCAGATAATCATGGCCTGCCAGGTATTCCAGGCGCGCCTTGCCCTTTTGCGCCACCCGCCGCGCAATCAGCAGTTCCTTTTCATACAGACGGCGGTCGCCGGCATCAAAGACAATGGTGCGAATGCCGACGGCCTGTCCGTCGGTCCCGGTCTGCAGCCGCGAATTGCAGAAGAAGGACAGGCGCTTGCGGTTCTTGGCGACCAGGTCGAAAGCCACCCCGTTGACGAAACCCTGCATGGTGAGCAGCGGGCCGTAGTGCGTTTCGTAGAACACCTTGCCCGCCACGGTCAGCAGGTCCTGCAGCCGCAGCTTGCCGATCAACTCGTCTTCGCTGTACCCGCTCCAATGCACGAAGGTGTCGTTCACCTTGAGCAGCGTGCCGTCGGGCGCGGTCGACACATACCCACAGGGCGCCTGTCGATAGAGCGCCTCATAGGTTTCATCGGCAGGCAGGGCGGACAGCGGCAGCGATGTCATCGTGTCGGTGCAAGAGAGGCAATGAACCGGCCCAGATGGCCGGCGGTTTCGTCAGGGGCGCTCAGGTGCGGGCAATGGCCGATGGCGTCCATCCGTACCAGTTCGCTGGCGGGCACCGTCGCATGCAGGTAGTCGCCCACCGAGGGCGGGGCCACGATGTCCTGCTGCGTCTGCAGCAACAGCGTCGGCACCGTCAGGTGGGGCAGGGCGTCGCGATGATCGGACAGGAAGGTGACGCGCGCAAAGTGCCGCGCGATATCCGGGTCGGTACGGCAGAAGCTGTTCGTCAGTTCGGCTTCGACATCGTTGCGGTCGGCATGCTGCATCAACACCTTCGCCATGGTGCTTGTCCAGCCCAGGTAGTTGCTGTCCAGAAGATCAAGCAATTCGTCCACGTCTTCGCGCTCGAACCCGCCTACGTAGTCGCCGTCGTTGATGTAGCAAGGGTTGGGCGCGATCATGCCCAGCCCTTTGAAACGGCCCGGTTCCAGGTTGGCGGCGAGCATGGCGATCGTGGCGCCGACCGAATGTCCGACCACCACCGGCTTCTGGATATCGAATGCGTCGCACAGTTGCAGCAGGTCTTCGGCATAGGCGTCCAGCGTGCGGTAGCGGGATTCGTCATAGGCCGCCAGGTCGGACCGGCCCGCACCCACGTGGTCAAACACGACGATGCGATGGTCATCGGCAAAGTGGGGCGCCATGCGCGTCCAGACATTCTGGTCGCAGCCGAACCCGTGCACGAAGACGATTGGCTCTACGCCGCTGCCAAACATCCGAACATTGTTCTTATATCCAATAGACAACGCAGACCTCTTGGTGTTGTTGACCTTATTTTAGGGCAACGGCGGCCGAAAGACGTGACGAGTCTCTTCCGATTCTTACCGGTTGCGGTAATTCTTACCGGCGCCGCAGCCCGATGAGTGCACCACGCAACGGACCTGTACCAGCAAGGGATTCTCCTGGCTTGCTGGCCGGGTTCTTGCTATGGAGCCCATGCCGAACCTGGCGTCACGATGTCAGCCGGTGGTATCGAATGCAACCGGCGCCCATTCCTTATTTTTCGTCCTGTTTTTTTGTTGTGGATCACCCGTCATGGCCACCGATTTTTCCAGCTACCTGCCGTACTGCGGCGCGCCCGCCATCCCGGTGACGCTGTGGTCCAGCTGGAACCTGGACCCCTGGCTGATTGCCGGCTTTGCCATCGCGGCCGCGGCGTACTGGCGTGGCGGCGCAGCCGGGCGCGGGGCCGTATCCAGCCGCGAGCAGGCCTATTTCTACGCAGGCTGGGCAGTCGCCTTGCTGACCTTGATCTCACCGTTATGCGCGCTGTCGGTGGCGCTGTTCTCGGCCCGCGTCGCGCAGCACATGTTGCTGGTGCTGGTGGCGGCGCCGTTGATGGTCCTGGGACGCGGGCAGGTCATGCTGCAGCTGCCGCGCTGGGCGCACCCGCCCGTCGCCGCCAAACGGGTGGTCGGCAGCGGTCGCCTGGCCTGTGCCGTCTTTGCGATGGCGCTGTGGTTCTGGCACGCGCCGGGGCCTTACTCCCAGACCTTCGACAGCACGCTGACGTATTGGGCGATGCACGCCAGCCTGTTCGCCGCCGCCGTCATGCTGTGGCGGGCCATGCTGCCGCGCCACGCCAGGTCGGTGGGCGCCGCGCTGATGGTAGCCCTGGTGACCGCGGTGCAGATGGGTCTGCTGGGCGCCTTGCTGACCTTCGCCCGCCGTCCGCTGTATGTGGAGCATTGGAACACCGCCATGGCCTGGGGCCTGTCGTCGCTGGACGACCAGCAACTGGGCGGGCTGATCATGTGGGTGCCGGGCGGCACCGTGTTCATCGGCGTGGCCGTGATCGCGATCGCCGCAGTGTGGCGCACCCTGGGCGCATCGGAAGCCACCGGCTTTCGCGCGGTGCGCTGAGCGTGCCGGCCAGGCAGCCCGGCTAAGCGGCCAGGCTCAAAGGCAGGGCGGCAGCAGCACCACCGCAAAGCCGGTCCATACCGTGGCCAGCAGCGCCACCCAGGACAGCACCTGGCCTACCCCGGTAAAGAATGCGGCGTCTTCGGGCGCCGTTTCCAATTCCCCGTCAGGCATGGGCGCCTTGCCCTGATGTTCGCGCAGCAGCCGGCCGCCCAGCCAGGCCAGGTGCGCTGTCCAGATGACGATCAGCATTGCCGTCACCCCGTTGATCCCCAGCACGCGGCTGGCGTCCAGACCGGCACTGCAGCCGCCGGCCTGCGCGCCATAGAGCATGGCGAAACAACTTGCCCAGACGATCAGGCCGCCGCACAGGCGCCACAGGCCGCGCGACTTCAGGCGGGACGACATGGCGCTGCTCATGCCAGTGCCCCGGGCAACAGATACAGGGCGGCCAGAATGACGCCGCCGGTACTGGCCGTATAAGTCCACCACAGATTGACCAGGTCCACGTCCAGCCGTCTGAGCGCCGAGACATAGCCACGCAGGCAGCGCAGGGCGGCAAAGAGGGCCCACACGGTGCCCATGCCCGCATGCAGCAGCCCATAGGCGGCAAGCGCCGAGGTGGTCGATGCGTAGGCGTGACTGGTCGCCGGCGGCAAGGCATTCAACAGGATGTCGGCAAACGCCAGGGTGGCGGCTACACCGGCAATCGCCGCGCACCCCAGCCAGGTCGCCACGCGCGACGCGGGCAACCGCTGGTTGGCGTGCCGCGCATGCCGGGTCGCCAGGGTGGCGACCAGCAAGCCGGCCACGGCAACCGCCGGGGTAAAGGCGTCCCCCGCGATCAGGCTGGGCGGCGGCCAGTTCGGAGCGATGGTCCACAGATACACATAGCCGAACACCAGCGACGCAAAACAGGCGCCATTGGCGATCAGGGCATAGACCAGCCCGTACCAGCCTGGCGCGTTGTCGGTCGCGGCATGGGGCATCAGCATCAGGCCGTGGCCCGCATCCACCGGCTGCGGGTCGGACCGCAAGCCGTTATGCCAGCCCCAGCCCAGGAAGATAGCCAGCAACAGCACGCCCGCAAACGGCAACGCCAGGTACACCTTGAAGAGGATCGCCAGGAACACGCCGCCCGTGGCGATGGCCGCCGCCAGGGGCCATTTGCTCGGGCCCGGCAGGAAGACGATGCTCTGCGGCCGCCCGGTCAGGGGTTCGATGCCTATCGTTTCGCGTCGGCCGTCGGTGGGCTGCGGCAGGTAGCCTTCGCCTGCGGCCAGGCGCGCGCCCAGGGTGGGGTCCTGCCAAAGGGGATCCGGACCGTCCACTTTCGGGATCGATGCGATGTTGTAGGTGGGGGAGGGCGTGGGCATCGCCCATTCCAACGTGCCCGCGCCCCAGGGATTGCGGGTGGCCGCCCGGCCGATCCGTGCATGCAGCAGCACGTCCAGCACGAAGATGCCGAAGCCGATCGCCTGCAGGAATCCGCCGATCGACGACAGCAGATTGAGCCAGTCCCATCCGGCGTCGGCCTGGTAGGTGTACACACGGCGCGGCATGCCGAGCAGCCCCGTCAGGTGCATGAAAAAGAAGGTCAGGTTGAAGCCGATGAAGATCAGCCAGAACGCCCACTTGCCCAGGTGTTCCGACGGCATGCGCCCGGTCACGTGCGGCATCCAGTAGTAGGTGGCCGCCAGCAGGGGAAAGACCATGCCACCCACCAGCACATAGTGCAGATGCGCCACCACGAAGTGGGTGTCGTGGGCCTGCCAGTTGAAGGGCACCAGCGCCAGCATGACCCCGGTCAGGCCACCCGCAACAAAGACCGCCAGAAAGCCGAACAGGTACAGCATGGGCAGCCGCATGACCGGCTTGCCTGCCCACAAGGTCGCGATCCAGGCAAAGAACTGCACGGCGGTCGGCAACGCGACCAGCATGCTGGCCGCCGAAAAGAACACTGCCGCCAGGTGCGCAATGCCCACCGTGAACATGTGATGGACCCAGAGCCCGAAGCTGATGAACCCCATGGCGACAATGCTGGCCACGATCCACGGATAGGCAACAGCGCGGCGCTGCGCAAAGGTCGGGATCATGGTCGACACCATGCCGGCCGCGGGCAGGAAAATGATATAGACCTCTGGATGACCAAACATCCAGAAGAGGTGCTGCCACAGCAGCGGGTCACCGCCGCGCGCCACGTCAAAGAACGGCCAGTTCAATGCGCGTTCCAGTTCAAGCAGGATGCTGCCAAGGATCAATGGCGGAAAGCCCACCAGGATCATCCCGCCCGTCACCAGCATGTACCAGGCAAACAGCGGCATCTGCCGCAGGCTCATGCCAGGCGCCCTCAGCCGCAGAATGGTCGCCACCAGTTCCACCGCGCCGCACACCGCGGAAATTTCTGAAAAGGTCACGCCGATCAGCCACAGATCCGCATTGATGCCGGGGCTGTAGGGCTGGCTGGACAAAGGCGTGTACATGAACCAGCCCGTGTTCGGCGCCACGCCGGACACCAGGCCCGCGATCAGGATCAGGCCGCCAAACAGGTAGCACCAATAGGCAAAGGCGCCCAGCCGCGGATAGGCCAGATCGCGCGATCCCAGCATTTTGGGCAGCAGGTAGATCGCGAATCCTTCCAGCATCGGAATCGCAAACAGGAACATCATCACCGTGCCGTGCATGGTGAAAATCTGGTTGTAGGTCTCGCTGTCCAGGAAGTCGTTCCCAGGCGTGGCCAGCTGCGCGCGGATCAACATGGCCAGCACGCCGCCGATCAGGAAAAAGACCAGCGCCGTGCCAATGAAGCGCAGGCCCACCGTGGTGTGGTTGACCGAAAAAATGCTGCGCCAGCCGCGCGGGGCGCGCCAGACGGCATCGAAGGCATGGTGCCGGGCGACGGGGCTCAGGTCAGTCATCGCGCGGCTCCGCCGGACCGGGTGAATTCGGAAGCATCATGGGCGTGGACTTCGAAAGGCATGAGGGCGTGGCCAACGCCGCAGAACTCGGCGCAGACGCCGCGATAGATGCCAGGGGCGTCGGCCTGCAGACGCATGACGTTGGACCGCCCGGGAATGGCGTCCATCTTCCCACCCAGCCGCGGGATCCAGAAACTATGGATCACATCGCGCGACGTAATGTGGAAATCGACGGGCTCGCCGGCCGGAATGTGGATGATGGTCTGGGTCATATCGGCGCCGCGCGACCCGGTCCACTGGCGTTCCGGATACCGCGCTTCCCATGCCCATTGCCGCGCCTCGATCTCCACCCGCATGGCGGCGGTGGACGGCACGGGCAGCATGCGCGGGCCTGCCGTCAATCCATAGATCAATAACGATGCGATCACGACGCCGGGCACGGCCAGGCCGCCGATGATCAACCACTGGCGGGTGGATACGCGTGCACGGGTGCGGGGCGACGCCACCATCGCCAGCACGCCGATCAGCAGCATCGCGACCAGCACCAGCATGGCGCCGCTGAACATCACCCACCACACTCGGGCCACCGACGTGCTTACCGGGCCGCCCGGATCGAGGGCCGACAGGGGGCCTGATGTACAGCCTGACAGGGCGGCAAGCCATGCCGCAACGATCGGCGCCCGGGTCAGCAGCCGCGCCGGACGGCGTACAGTCATGGCTGGGGTATCGCCTTTCGCGGCCCGCTTGCGGCATGGATCTTGCAATCGGGCGGAATCACTTTCAGGACTTGGCATGGAAAAATTCGGACTCCCGCTCCCCATCGACACGCCCACGCGCGTTGCCGTCGCCGAACATCCTATCCACCCGATGCTGGTGCCGTTCCCGATCGCGTTCTTCATGGGCGGTCTGGCGGCCGACGGCGCGTTCATTTTTTTCGGCGACCCGTTCTGGGCGCGCGGCGCGTTGTGGCTAATCGGCGGGGGCGCGGTCATGGGCATCCTGGCGGGCATCGCCGGCACGATCGAATTGCTGTCAGTGCCGGGCATCCGCCATCGCGCGGCCAGCTGGAACCACTTCGTGGTGGCCGTGCTGCTGCTCGCGGTCGGGTCGATCAACTGGTATCTGCGGATCGGCGATGCCGAAGCCGCCGTGGTTCCGTACGGCGTGTTCCTGTCCTGCATGAGCGCGCTGCTGGTGGCGGTGGCAGGCTGGATGGGCGGCAAGCTGGTGTTCGAACACCAGATCGGCGTCGGCAACGACGATACCGACGATTGATGGCGGGCGGCGGCCATCAGGGGGCCGCCGCAAAAAACAGCGTGGGCTTGCCCAACACCATCCACAACACCAACGGCACCAATATCGACGGCACGGCCAGCAAGGCGGCCGACCCGCTGCGGGAATGGGCAGTGCGCTCGCGTCCCAACTTGGCCACCAGGCCACCGCAGTACAGGTGGAAGAAAACCATCAGGCACACGAACAGCAGCTTCCACATCAGCCATTCGCCGCTGGCCTGTCGATAATGCACCAGCGCCGTGCCGGAAATGATGGCGATCACGGCGGCAGGCGACACGACGAACGCGAACGTAAACCGGGTCAGCATGCGAAGGCGGTGGAAGCTCGCCCGGTCGGACGCACGCGGATGAAGCATGAACAGGCCAGGCAGATAGAACAATCCGCCGCACCATATGATGAGCGCCGCAATGTGCAGCGCCTTGATTCCGACCATAAGCATCCCATATGACAGCGGTCGCCCCGCGCGACGCTGTCTTTGTCTGTGTGGGTTCAAAGGGGCGGCTCAGCAAGATGCATTCCTGCCGGGGCCGTGTGGATGCCCGGTGCGGCACCTGTGGCGATAAGGCGGTGCCGCATGGCTTAAAATGCCCGCATCTGCTTCCGGGCACCTTCCAAAAATTCTACCGAGGACGTCGTACATGCCCGATTTTGATTTCGACCTGATCACCATTGGTGCAGGTTCGGGTGGCGTGGCCAGCTCGCGCCGCGCCGCGTCCTACGGCGCGCGGGTGGCCATCTGCGAAGACAGCCGCATTGGCGGCACCTGCGTGATCCGCGGCTGCGTACCCAAGAAGCTGTTGATGTACGGCTCGCAATTTTCCGAAGCCTTTGACGATGCCGAAGGGTTTGGCTGGACGATCGAGCCGCCCAGCTTCGACTGGCCCACGCTGATCGCCGCCAAGGATCGCGAGATCGATCGCCTGGAAGGCATCTATCGCAAGCTGCTGGCCAATTCGGGCGTGACGCTGTTCGAAGGCCGCGGCACCGTAATCGACCCGCACACGGTCGAGATCGCCGGCAAGCGCTACACCACGGAACGCATCCTGATCGCCACCGGGGCGCGTCCCGCCTTGCCGGCGATCCCGGGCGTCGAACTGGCCATCACGTCCAATGAAGCGCTGGATCTGCCCCGTCTGCCCGGCACCATCCTGATCGTGGGCGGCGGCTACATCGGCCTGGAATTCGCAGGCATCTTCAATGGTCTCGGTTCCCAGGTCACCCTCGGCATCCGGCGTGACCTGGTGCTGGCCGGTTTCGACCAGGACATCCGCCTGTCGATCACCAAGGTGCTGCAGGAACGTGGCATTACCATCCAGAGCGGCCACGTGATTTCGGCGCTGCGCAAAGACGGTGATCGTGTCGTGGCGGTGTCCGACACCGGCGTGGAAACGTCGTACGACCTGGTCATGTACGCCACCGGACGCCTGCCCAATTCGCGGAACATGGGCCTCGAAGACGTGGGTGTAGAACTGGATGAATACGGCGCAATCGCCGTGAACAGCTGGTCGCAGACGGCCGTGCCGAGCATTTATGCGGTGGGTGACGTCACCAATCATCTGAACCTGACGCCCTGGGCCATTGCACAGGGCCGCGCGCTGGCCGAAACGCTGTACAACCGCAACCCGATCGAAGCCAGTTCCCACAACGTGCCGGCCGCGGTGTTCAGCCAGCCGCCGGTCGCCACGGTGGGCCTCTCGGAAGAGGATGCGCGCGCGCTGTACGACGTGGTCACGATCTATCGCGCCACCTTCCGCCCCATGAAGAACACGCTGTCGGGCCGCAACGAGCAGACCATGATGAAGCTGGTGGTCGACACGGCCACCGACAAGGTCGTGGGCTGCCACATGGTCGGACCGGATGGTCCGGAGATCATCCAGGGCATTGCGATTGCAATGAAGTGCGGCGCCACCAAACGCCAGTTTGACCAGACACTGGGGCTGCATCCCACCGCGGCCGAAGAGTTCGTGACGATGCGGGACCCGGTGGCCTGATCGCCTGTACCGCTGGTCCCGGGTCGACGGTGGTGGGCAGGGCCGCGAGCCCCGCCCGCCGCGGCGCGGTCAGCCCAGTGCCACGTTCCACGCGTCGTATTCGTAGACCCAGTCGGCATTGCTGCCGGCCTTCAGCCAGTTGTTCCCGCGTGACCCGATCTGGATCTGCGCCGTGCGGTCCAGGCGGGCGGCCTGATAGCGGGCCAGGGCCGCGGGCACGTCTTCGTCTTTCGCGTCAGCCAGGCAGCGCGCCAGCACGATGCCATCTTCGATCGCCATGCCGGCGCCCTGTGCCATGAAAGGCATCATCGGGTGGCAGGCGTCGCCCATCAGGGTCATGTTGCCCTTGGACCAGGTCGGCAGCGGGTCGCGCACATACAGCGCCGACTTGAGCACTTCATCGCAGGCATCCAGCAAGGCGCGCGCTTCCGGATGGAAGTCCGCATACGATGCGCGCAGCTCCGCGACGTCGCCCGGCGTGGTCCACGACTCATGGCGCCAGCTGTCCTGGGGGGTGGTGGCAAAAATGAAAATGTCGCGGCCGCGATTCAGCGGGAAGGTCACGATCTGCGTTTCGGGGTTCGGCCCCCACCACTTGGTGAACGCATTCAGGTTGTTGACGCCCTGCAGGCGTTCGGCGGGCACCACGGCGCGATAGGCGACCACGCCCGTGAACACCGGATGTTCCTGGCCGACAATCGCCGTGCGCACCATCGAATGGATGCCATCGGCGCCCACCAGCACGTCGACGCGTTGCGTGCTGCCATCGGCAAAGGTCATGTCGATGCCATCGGGCGTCTCGACAATGCTTTGCGTGCGTTTGCCCAGGCGCACCTGGTCAGACGGCATGGCTTGTTCCAGCGCGGTCATCAGGTCGGCGCGGTGCATGGTCAGCTGCGGCGCGCCGTAGCGCGTCTGCGCGGCTTCGGCCATTTCGATGCGCGACGTTTCTTCGCCGGTGTCCCACGTGCGGCTGATGCGGTGCGTCGGCCGTGCGGCCGTTTCGCGCAGGGCATCGCCAATGCCCAGCCCATCCAGCGCCAGCACGGCGTTGGGCGTCAGGTTGATGTCCGCGCCGACACGCGCAAATTGCGCGGCCTGCTCGAACACGATGACGTCCTTGCCGAGTTTGCGCAGCGCGATTGCCGCCGCCAAACCGCCGATGCCTGCGCCGCTGATGCCGATGAGAGGGTGTGCCATGGATGCCGTCCTGAAGATTTTTGACCGTTGTTCATAAATGAACGCTGTGTGCAAAAAGTGTAGGAGGGCGCCATGGCCAGGGTCAACGACGTGGGACGATCAGTACCCCGATCAGGCGTCTTCGCGGCGCGGCTGCCGGCGATCAGCGGCGGTAGCCACCCCGGTCATAGCCCCGGTCGTAGGACCCTTGCGAATAATATCCGCCATGGTAGTGCGGGCCGCCTCCGCCGCCACGCGGCACGACGATACACCCCGACAGCGCGACGGCGAGGACGCTGCCACACACGAGACTGGTCAACAGGCGTTTCATGATGCTTTCCTTGGTCAAGGGACTTGGTGTCCCGTGACTGAAAGATAGCGCGCCGCCTGCCTGCAAATATGGAGAAATGCGGCGGCGGTTGTATCAATCGGCGCGGGGTGGCAAGGCGGCGATCTGCCGCGCAACGGCCTCGATGCCCGCATCGCTCAGATCATCGGCCACGACGGTCTGGCGCGTTGCCCACGCGTGGAAGTGCCGCGCCTGCGACCGCTCGTAATGCGGGTCATAGTGCAGCGACATCAACTCCGAAAACAGCGGCGACAGCGCACTGTCGCGCGCCCAGTCCTGCCAGCGCTGCACGGTCTGCCTGCCCTGCAGTTCTTTCAGAAAGCCGATCTTTTGCGCCAAGGCCTCGGCGTCATCACCCAGGTAGGCGTAGTCGCGCAGCAGATAGTCCAGCCGCGCGGCCGGCGTGGCCTGCACTTCGATGCAGGGCGCGGCGCGCATGCGTTCCACCAGGGGCAGGGGCAGCGCCACCTTGCCGATGCGCGGGCTTTCGCCTTCCACATACACGATCCGCGCCAGGTCCAGCCCTTCCAGGACATGGGCCACCTGCGTCTCGAAGGCCTTTTGCGACGGCTGGGGAATGCCGGGCAACGCGCCCAGCAAGGATCCCTTGTGGCGCGCCACATGTTCCAGGTCCAGCACCTGTTCGCCCATCGCGCCCAGGGCCTGCAGCACCCGCGTCTTGGCGCTGCCGGTGGCGCCGCAGATCACCCGCAGCTGCAGCTTCGGGCTGGCCACTTCCAGCTGCTCGATCACATGATGACGAAAACTTTTGTAGCCGCCGGCCAGCTGCTGTGCGTCCCACCCGACCAGCCGCAGCCAGTTCACCATGGACCCGCTGCGCAGACCGCCGCGCCAGCAGTACACCAGCGGCTTCCAGCTGGCCGGCTGGTCGGCCCAGTGTTCGTTCAAGTGCCGCGCCAGATTGGCCGCCACCATCGCGCCGCCCACCCGGCGGGCCTCGAACGCGCCTGTCTGCTTGTAGATCGTGCCGACAATCCGCCGTTCGTCGTCGTCCAGAGACGGGCAGTTGATGGCGCCCGGGATGTGATCCAGCGCGAATTCGGCGGGCGACCTTGCATCGATGACGGTGTCGAAAGCATGGCGCTCGTCCGCCCGGACTGGGCCGCGCTTCATGCCGCGGCTCCGGCGTTCGGCGGGGCCAGGCGCGGACTGGCACAATGGAAGACGGCTGAACGCATCGAAGGATTTCCTGAATTCATGACTACTACGGCTCTTACCCAGTTTTCCCATGGCGGCGGCTGCGGCTGCAAGATCGCCCCCGGGTTGTTGTCCGAGATTTTGGCACAGGCGCCGCAAGGGCTTGTTCCGCCCGAGCTGCTGGTCGGTACCGAGACCAGCGACGACGCGGCCGTCTACCGGCTCAATGCCGAGCAGGCCCTGGTCGCGACCACCGACTTCTTCACGCCGATCGTTGACGATGCCTACGACTTTGGCCGCATCGCGGCGGCCAATGCGCTGTCCGACATTTACGCCATGGGCGGCACGCCCATCATGGCGCTAGCGCTGGTCGGCATGCCCATCGCCAAGCTGCCTCCCGACGTGATCGGTCGCGTGCTCGAAGGCGGCGCCAGCATCTGCCGCGAAGCCGGCATCCCCATCGCGGGCGGCCACAGCATCGACGTGCTCGAACCCATCTATGGCCTGGTTGCCATGGGCCTGGTGCATCCCGACAAGGTCCGGCGGAACAAGGACGCGCGCCCCGGCGATGTGCTCGTGCTGGGCAAGCCATTGGGCGTGGGCATCCTCTCGGCCGCGCTGAAAAAGGGCGTGCTGGGCGATGCCGGCTATGCCGAAATGATTCGCCACACCACGCAGCTCAACAAGGTCGGCATTGCGCTGGCCAGCCTGGAAGGCGTGCATGCCATGACCGACGTCACCGGCTTCGGACTGGCCGGACACACCCTGGAACTGTGCCGCGGCGCCGGCCTGACCGCCACGTTGTGCCTGGCCGATCTGCCGCTGATCGACACCGCCGTCGGCTTCGCCCGGCAGGGCATCGTGACGGGCGCTTCTAGCCGCAACTGGAGCAGCTATGGGGGCGACATTGCCTGGCCTTCCCAGGCGGATGCATGGCAGCAGGCGCTGGTGTCCGACCCGCAGACCAGCGGCGGCCTGCTGGTCAGCTGCCGCGCCGATGCGGTCGACAGTGTGCTGACGACTTTCCGCGACGCCGGGTTTGCGCAGGCGGCGGTGGTCGGCACGGTCGGCACCGCGGCCGACGAT
Organism: Pigmentiphaga litoralis; assembly: GCF_013408655.1. Lineage (NCBI taxonomy): Bacteria > Pseudomonadati > Pseudomonadota > Betaproteobacteria > Burkholderiales > Alcaligenaceae > Pigmentiphaga > Pigmentiphaga litoralis. Next base: position 1,325,512 of record NZ_JACCBP010000001.1, on the reverse strand, counting down.
CAGGTGGCAGGCACGCTCAGATTCGTGGCCTGATCCACAACCCTGGGTTATCGGGGTCGATAACCCAGGGCGGACGCCGAGTCCGCCCCGTCGCATTTTTCGCGACTCTCACCGTTTCTCACACTCCGCGCATCCCCGGGCCGCGCCAAGCGTTGCCCGGGCAGGTATGCTGCTCAGCAGTTAGCTGCGGGCGGGGGGTTTTTGCGTCATCGACTTTCCGGCTCCGGTCCATAACCCCTTCGGGCGCAAGCCCACAACCGGCACTAGGAATTCGTCGATGCCCACCGCTGCCTGGATCGCTCTTGCGATCGTCGTCGTGATCGTTGTGTATGGCGTCACGCTCTACAACAAGCTGGTCCGGCATCGCAATCTGGTGCAGGAAGGCTACAGCGGTATCGACGTTCAACTGACCCGCCGGTCCGACCTCATCCCCAATCTGCTCGAAACCGTGAAGGGTTACGCGGCGCATGAAAAAGCGCTGTTTGCCGACATTGCCGAGCGCCGCGCATCCAGCATCAACGCGGGCAGCATTGCCGACAAGGCTGTCGCCGACAAGGCGCTGACCGGCGCCTTGGGCCGGCTCTTTGCGGTGGCCGAAGCCTATCCCGACCTCAAGGCCGACGCCAACTTCCGCGCGCTGCAGGCCGACCTGTCCGGGATCGAAGACCAGCTGCAGATGGCCCGCCGCTACTACAACGGCACCGCGCGCGACTACAACATCGTGGTCGAATCGTTTCCGAACGTGCTGGTCGCCGGCAGCTTCGGCTTCAGGAAAGAACCGTTCTTTGAACTGGCCGATCCCGCCAGCGCTGCCGTCCCGAAAGTCGCGTTTTGACCGCGATGACCGCCTCCCTGCCTGGCGCCAGGACTGGTGCCATGACGCGCGCCGCGCCGACGTTCGCGTGGCGCCTTCTGCAAGGGACGACCCTGCGGGCGGTTGCCATCGGCATCACGGCCTGCGCCGCGGCGTTGCTGTCCGCTTCCGCCCTGGCCGAAGAACGCATCCTCGACTTCTTCAGCGACGTGCGCATCGAACGCAGCGGCGATCTGCTTGTGACCGAGCACATCACGCTCAACGCCGAAGGCAACGCAATCAAGCGCGGCATTCTGCGCGACTTTCCGACCACCTACACGGCCGCCAACGGCACCCGCGTCAAGATCGGGCTGACCGTCGAAGGCATCGCACGCGACGGCGCCCCCGAACCGTACGCGCTCGAAACCCTGACCAATGGCGTGCGCATGCGGATCGGCAATGCCGACACGCTGCTCGATGAAGGCAGACACGTTTACGCCATCACCTATCGCACCACGCGTCAGCTGGGCTTCTTTCCTGAATTTGACGAGCTGTACTGGAACGTGACGGGCAACGGCTGGACCTTTCCGATCGACCGCGCGCGGGCGCGCATCACGTTGCCCGAGCCCGCCAGCTTCATGCAGCATGCCGTCTATACCGGTCCGCAGTTTTCCAAGGACCAGAACGCCCAGATGACCCGGCAGGCGCCGGGCGTCATCGAATTCCAGACCACGCAGCCCTTGGGCGTCGAGGAAGGGCTGACGGTCGCCGCGGCCTTTCCAAAGGGCATCGTCGCGCCCCCGCCTGCATGGCGGCAGTGGCTGTATCGACTGCAAGACAATCTGCCGCTGTTCGTGTCGGTGATCGGGTTTCTGCTCATGGCCGCCTATTACGTCGGGGCGTGGCGGCGCACGCAGCGGCGCGACCGCGCCACCCTGGTGCCGCGCTACGACCCCCCTGACGCCTTGTCCGCACCTGCTGTCCGCTACATCGCCAAGCAGCGTTTCGACGACACGACCTATGTGGTCGGCATGCTGCAACTGATCGGCATGCGCGCCATGCGTCTGACGCGCAAGGAACTTGGCACCGAATTCGAGCGCCTTGACACCGCCCCCGGCGCCGTCAAAGTCAGCGACAAATGGCTGTCCCTGATCCTGCGCCGCCTGTTCGGCAAGGATCGCAGCTTCATCCGCGAAACTGTGTTGCGCAATCCGTTTGAAAGCGCGCAGTCCGGCCTGGAAGACGGCCTGGCGAAAGCCTATGACGACACCATGTTCAAGTCGAACCGTCCCATGGCGACACGGGGCGCGCAGCTCTGGGTGCTCTATCTGGCGGCCTGCCTGGCAGCGGCCTGGTGGCAGTTCCCGCCCGCGGCGTTTGCCTTGATGGCCAGCTTGCCGTTCCTGTTGATCTCGATCGCGGTGTGGACGGTCCTGGTCCGCAGCTGGATACGCGGCGGCCGCCCGTCGCTGTTTGCATGGATCGGGTGCACGGTGCTGTTTCTTCCGATGCTGCTCGGCGGCCTGGCAACCCAGCTAACGCTGGCTCAGCCGCAAGGGATCGGCGCGTTGCCCGGCCTGCTGCCGACTCTTTTGTTCCCCGTCGTGATCTGCGCCTACCAGTTCCTGCGCCGCTACACGCCTGAAGGCGATGCCCTCATGGATCAGATCCGCGGCTTCAAGCGCTATCTGACCGTGGCCGAAGGGCCGCGGCTGCAAGCCCTGGTCACGCCGCAGGAAAAGCTGGACGTGTACGAACGCTTCCTGCCGTATGCGGTGGCGCTGGACGTCGGCAAGGCGTGGGCGCGCGGCTTTGAAGGCCTGTTCGCGGGCGTGGCGGGCATGGCCATGCTGCAGTCCATGGAACAGCGGTATGGCGGGCACGACATGATGCGCGACCCGGGCCGCAGCAGCGATTCCTTCGGCGGCACCGTCACCGCCGCGCCGCCGTCGTCGGTGTCGTCATCGTCCAGTTCGCCGGGTAGCAGCGGCAATTGGAGCAGCGGGTCATCGTCCTCGTCGTCCAGCAGCGGATCGTCGGGCGGCGGGTCATCGGGCGGCGGTGGGGGCGGGGGAGGCGGCTCGGGCTGGTAGGATCACGCCGACGACAGGCTGCCCTGCGCCGACCGCGCCCTGAGCGCCAGCACCACCGCAATCCCGGTGGCGGCCACCGCACTGATCACCGCGAACAGATAGATCTGCTGATACCCCCAGCGGCTGGCGACCAGGCCCGCCACCGGGCCGGTCACTCCCAGCGCCAGGTCCAGGAACAACGAATACGCGCCCAGCGCCGATCCGCGGTGATTGGCCGGCACCAGCTTGACGGCTTCAACCGCCAGCGCCGGAAACACCAGCGCAAAACCGAATCCGCTCAAGGCCGCGCCGGCCAGCGCCACCCCGGGCGTCGGCGCCAGCCACAACACCACCAGCCCCACGCATTCGGTCGCCAGCGACGCAATGGCCACCCGGAAGCCGCCATACGTGCCGATGGTGTTGGCCATCAACAGGCGCGCTGCCACGAACGCACCGCCAAACGCCGTCAGCGCATAGGCAGGATTCAGCCAGCCGCGGCTCACGTAATACAGCGCAATGAAACTGGCGATGGCGCCAAAGCCCACCGCACCCAGCGCCAGGCTGGTGGCGTGCGGCGCGACACGGCCCAGCACGGCGCCGAATGACAGCGGCTTGCCGCCCATGACGGGCGTGGCGGGTTTGCGGCGCGCCATCAGGCTGCCTGCCGCGGCCAGGCCCACGGTACAGGCGCCGATCGCGGCCAGTCCGCCCGCATCATTCAGCACGACGCCCAGCGGTGCGCCCAGGGCCAGGCCGCTGAAGGTGGCGATCCCGTTCCAGGAGATGACCCGGCCCGTTTCCGCGCCGCCCACCTGGCCAATGCCCCAGGTAATCGACCCGGTCGCCACCCAGCTTTCCGCAAACCCGATCCCCAGGCGGCCGATCAGCAGCACGATCAGGCTCAGCACCGGCACCATGTCCAGCCAGCCGGCCAACAGGGTCAACGCACCCCCTGCACCCATCACGATCAGCCCCGTCGACACCGTCTGTTTCGGCCCGACCCGATCGGCCATGCGGCCCGCCAGCGGCCGGCTCACCACCGTGGCCACGTACTGCATGCTGATCGCCAGCCCGGCCAGGATCGAGCTGAAGCCCAGGTCGATATGGACGAACCCGGGCAGCACCGCCAGCGGCAGGCCGATCGACAGGTAGCACAGGAAAGAGAAGAAAACGGTCGTCAGGATATGCCGGGTGGCCGCACGGTGGGACAGCGGCGCATCGGTACGGGAAGCAGAGGAAGACATGAAGAAAGGATGAAAGCAGGGGGAGGGCGCACGGCGCAGACGTTGGCGTATCAGCGTCTGCCGCCCGGAGCACAAAGGACTAAGGCTTAGGAATGCGGGTTATCCCCTGAGGCTACGCCACTCATCCGACTGCTGCAATGCCCCCCGGAAAAGACGTATGACCCGTATCGCCGTAAAATCAGGGAAATATTGGAGCGTTCACCCATGGCAATTACGATCAAGACGCCGTTGCAGGTTCAGGCAATGCGCGAGGCCGGCAAGCTTGCCGCCGAGGTATTGGAAATGATCGGGGAGTACGTGCAGCCAGGGGTATCTACCGAAGAGCTCGACCGCCGCTGTTTCGAGCACATCACCAAGGTACAGAAAGCGATTCCGGCCAATGTCGGCTATCACGGCTTTCCCAAGACCCTCTGCACGTCGATCAACGGCGTGGTGTGCCACGGCATTCCCAGCCCGAAAGAAATCCTGAAGGATGGCGACATCGTCAACATCGACGTCACGGTCATCAAAGGCGGCTGGCACGGCGATACCAGCCGCATGTACTTTGCAGGCACCCCGTCCGACGACGCGCGCCGGCTGGTCGACGTCACGCTGGAATCCATGATGCTGGGCATCCAGGCCGTCAAGCCGGGCGCGCAATTGGGCGATGTGGGCGCGGCGATCCAGGTGCATGCCGAAGCCGCCGGCTTTTCGGTGGTCCGCGACTTCTGCGGCCACGGCATCGGCAAGAAGTATCACGAAGACCCGCAGGTCCTGCATTACGGCCGCCCCGGCACGGGCGTGCGCCTTAAAGAAGGCATGGTCTTCACGATCGAACCCATGCTCAACATCGGCAAGCCTGACGTCAAGGTGCTGGGTGACGAATGGACCGTGGTCACGGTGGATGGCTCATTGTCCGCACAATGGGAGCACACGGTGGCGGTCACGTCCACGGGCTTCGACATCCTTACCCCGTGGCCAGGCAAAGTGAATTGATCGCGCGATAACGGCGACTCACGAAACAAGGCCGGCAAGTTGCCGGCCTTGTCGTTTGCGCACCTGAACGTCAGGCGGCGGTCACGCGGACGTCACCGCATCATGACGCCGAACACACATAGTTCGACGCCAGGTTGCCGCCCGCCGGCGACGTGCCGACATACTTCGGATACAGCGGATAGCGGCACAGCGGCTTGGATGCCGTGACCGTGAACGGCGGCACCCGCTGTTCGATCGTCTGCACCAGCTGGTCGGCCGGGGCCTGGCCACCTTCCACCCACTTCTCCAAAATCGCCACCCAGTCGATCGCGGCTGGAATGCCATAGGCAGGCGCTTCGGTCGTGCCGGCCGGGACTTCCGATCCGGTGTGGCCGATGCCCGGCGTCACATACGTACGCATGAAGCTCGCCACGTTCGCCTCACCCATTTTGGCGTTGACCGAGTCGAAGTAGCGCAGACCGGCGAACGGGCTTTGCGCCGTGTCGGACACGTTCTCGCGCAGGATCAGTTTGCCGCCGCGAGCGCGAAAGGCCGTCAGGTCGGGATTGGTGGCGTCCATCAGGGCCGACACCTGTTCCACCCGCGCGCGGAAGTTGGTCGGGTTGTAGGCCAGCGGGTTGAAGTTCGGGTCCTTGGCAATGAAGTACCGCACATAGCCGTTGCCGAAGTTGAACAGATTGCCGATGCCGGCGGGATTGGGCGCCGCGGTAAAGTTCGGCGCCACGGTGCCTGTCATCCAGGTTGGCCAGTTGGCGGGATTCGCCTCATTGCCGTAGCCGAACCCGGGGTAGGCCGTCACGCCATTGGCCAGCGGGAAGCTGAAGGTGTAGCCCGCGTGCGCGGCATTCACGGCGGCCAGTTGCGCCGTCGACAGGCAGCTCGCGCCCTCGTCATTGCCCGACGGGCACCGCAACGCCGCCAGGGCCGCATCGGCAGGCGCCTTGCAGCCCAGGTAGTTGCTGACGACCCGATCGGTAATGCCGTCGAGCGCATCGCATGCCGCCAGCACCGTATCGTTGATCAGCTTGACCTTGGTTCCCAGCCACGCGCCCGGATCCTTCTGCAGGATGCCGCCCACGTTGTTACCGAAGGTTTGCAAGCCCGACCAGTTCAGCACCGGGTACAAGGACAGGATGCCGTCGAAGTCCTGCGGATAGCGCTGGGCCATCATCATCCCTTCACGCCCGCCTTCCGACGATCCCATGTAATAGCTTTTGGTGGCCGGCTTGCCGTAATACGCCGTCATCAGCCGCACCCCGACGTCCCGCGTTTTCTTGTACGACGCATACGCAAAGTTCGTCAGGGACTCGTCGTTCAGCGCAAAGGCAAAGGCCTCGACACCGGTTGCGTTCTGGTGACCGGAATCGGTACCCAGCGTGGCGTATCCCCGTGTGAGCGGCAACGGCGCGCTGGGCGGCTGATTGGCTTCGCCCCCCAGTCCTGTCACCAGCGACCCGTTGTACCCGCCACCGCCCAACTGCATGGACTTGCCGTTCCACGTGGTTGGCAGGTTCACCTGCGCCTTGATCAGCGGCGCGCTCGAATCGACGGGCTTGATGTCGATCAGGACGCGGCAGTATTCGGGCAGGGCGGCCGTGACGGCCGTACCCGCCGCGTTCAACGTCTGCGGCACCGCACTGACCAGGCTGGCCGCCGTCACGACCGCACCGGTCGTCGGCTCGCCAATGGCGGTCGCCGGAATGGCCGTCCCGCTCAGCGCCGCGCAGGTCTGCGCGTTCTGGACCAGCGCGGGTGGGGCAGGGGTGTCGGGGGTGCCGTTATTGTCGTCATCACTGCCGCCGCAGGCTGCAAGCAGCACGGCGGTGATCGGCAGCAGCGCAAAGGCGCGCGGAAGGGAAAAACGCAGCGGGTCGGATGGTGCGGTACGCCGGGTGGCGCAGGGGGTGCGGGTCATTGTTGTCTCCGGAATGGTCTTTGCCATGGACATGGTCTTCGCCATGTGCGCACCGCAAGCGTAGGCACCCACTCCGGATTTGCCAATAGCGCGTTCCGGATAATCGAAATCACTGGCGCGAATAACTGCGGAGCCCCCGGCAAGCACCCGCCCGCACCCGGCCCCGGATCGCAAGACGTTCTATAGTTACGCCTTTACGTCGATTGTCCCCCGCCATGTCCACGAGTTCTTCTTCCCGCCCCGACGCCAGCAGCCCGCTTTCCACGTGGCTGAGCTATCTGGAGTCCATCCACAGCCGTCCCATCGACATGGGCCTGGACCGGGTGCGGCAGGTCGCGGACCGGCTGGCCCTGAAGCTCGACTGCGTTCGTTTTGTGGTCGGTGGCACCAATGGCAAGGGCTCAACCTGCGCCACCCTGGAATCCATTCTGCTGTGCGCGGGCTACAAGGTGGGGCTGTACACGTCGCCGCATCTGCTCGACTTCAATGAACGCGCCCGGGTCAATGGCGAGATCGCTACCGATGCCCAGCTGACCGAGCAGTTCGCCGCGGTCGACGCCGCGCGGGGCGACGTGTCGCTGACCTATTTCGAGTTGACGACCCTGGCGATCCTGCGGCTGTTCGATCAGCAGGACCTGGACGTGGTCGTGCTGGAAGTCGGCCTGGGTGGCCGCCTGGATGCCGTCAACATTGTCGATGCGGACTGCGCGATCGTGACCAGTGTCGACCTGGATCATATGGACTACCTGGGCGATACGCGCGAGCAGATCGGCTTTGAAAAAGCCCACATCTTCCGGCCTGGCAAGCCCGCGATCTGCGCCGACCCCGTGCCGCCAGAGACCCTGGTCGATTACGCCGAATCGATCGGCGCCGACCTGTGGCGCTTTGGCCGCGACTACAACTATTCGGGCGACAAGCAGCAGTGGAGCTACGGCGGCCGCAACCAGCGCCGCAACGCGATGGCCTATCCGGCCCTGCGCGGCGCGAACCAGTTGCTGAACGCGTCGGCCGCCCTGGCCGCGCTGGAAGCCCTGCGCGACCGCCTGCCGGTGCCGCAACAGGCGGTGCGCCTGGGCCTGCTGCAGGTGCAATTGCCCGGCCGATTCCAGATCCTGCCCGGCCAGCCGACCGTGATCCTGGACGTGGCGCACAATCCGCACGCCGCCGCGGTGCTGGCCGACAACCTGGGCAACATGGGCTTTCACCCGTACACCTACGCCGTGTTCGGCATGCTGAGCGACAAGGATATCGACGGCGTGGTGGAAAAGCTGAAAGGCCGTGTCGACCACTGGTTGTGCGCCGGCCTGCCAGGCCCGCGCGGACTGAGCGGCGAGGCGCTGGCCGAGCGTCTGCGCGCCCTGGGGGTGCCCGAGGGCAAGGACAACTCGATCACTGCTTACAACAACCCGGGCGACGCGTACGCTGCTGTCGAGGCAAGGGCAGGCGAGGGTGATAGAATCCTGGTCTTCGGATCATTTCTTACCGTGGCCGGCGTGTTGTCGTATCAGCGTGAGGCCAAGGCCGCGCGCCATGCTTGACTGACAGCGGGTTGAAGTCCCAACCCCCACCACGCCGCCAGCCTCATCGCCGGACGTACAAATGGGATTGCTCGAACGCAAACAGAAGGCCGGATCCACCTCGGCCAGGCCCACTCGTGCCAGTTATGGTGCAGGTAACGACGAACCTCAAGACCCCGCGCAGGAAGCGCGCCGCCGTGCGCGCCGCCGCCTGGTCGGGGCGATTGCCCTTGTGCTGGCTGCCGTCATCGTCTTGCCGATGGTGCTCGATTCCGAGCCCACGCCGCTGCGCGACGACATCCCCATCCTGATTCCCGACAAGAACGGTCAGGTCGAAGCGCCCAAGCCCCCGGTTGCCGCAGTCACGCCAGCGCCGTCCACCGACGCGCCGCCAGCCACGCCTGCGCCATCCACGCCGGTTGCCCCCACGCCCGATCCGCGCCCGGCTGAAACCGCCCGGCCGGAACCGACGCGCCCGGAGCCGACCCGGCCCGAGCCGCGTCCGGAGCCCACGCGCCCTGAACGCACGGAACGCGCCGAAGCGCCCAAGCCCGAACCTAAGCCGGAAGCCAAACCCGACCCCAAACCGGCCGCCAACGCTGCCCGCGCGGAAGCCGAACGGGCCCGCGCGCTGCTGGAAGGGCAGACCGTGGCCCGCGCCACGCCGCCTGCGGCCGCTGAATCCAAGGCTGACAGCAAAGCGGACAGCAAGAACAGTTTTGCGGTGCAGATCGCGGCGTTCTCGACCGAAGAACGCGCCCAGGACATGCGCGATCGGCTCAGCGCAGCCGGCATCAAGGCCTTTACCGAGCGGGTCAAGACCGGCAAGGGCGACGTGTTCCGCGTCCGGGTCGGCCCGTTCTCGTCGCGTGAAGCGGCCGATGTCGCCCGCAACCGCGTCAATTCCGCAGGATTCAGCAGTTCCATCGTGCCGCTGTGACGAACTTTGACTACGCGGTCATCGCGATACTGGCCGCGTCGGTACTGATCGGCCTGTTTCGCGGGCTCATCAAGGAATTGCTGTCCCTGATCGCTTACGTCGCGGCCTTCACCGCCGCGACACGTTACGGCCCTCTTGTGTATGAGTGGCTGACCCCGCATATAGACACGCCCGCCTTGCGCCTGGGCGTGTCCTACGTAGGCGTGTTCATCGCGGTGCTGCTGGCGGTGGGCATCGTGAACCTGGCGCTCGGCATGCTCATCAAGGCAACCGGGTTGTCACCCGCCGATCGCGGCCTGGGCGGAATTTTTGGCCTGGCACGTGGTCTGCTCATCGTGCTGGTGCTGGTCATTGCTGCAGGGTTCACTCCTTTACCCAAGGAGCCCTGGTGGACCGAGGCGACATTCTCGCCTCTCGCCGAAGAAGGCGCACGGGCAGTCAAGCCGTGGGTACCGGAACAGTTTGCGGATTGGATCCGTTATTGAAGTTGTGCTCTTGAAACGAGGCTCTCATGTGTGGAATCGTCGGTGTCGTCTCCAACGCGCCGGTTAATCAGTTGCTCTACGACAGTCTGTTGCTCCTGCAGCATCGTGGGCAGGACGCGGCCGGTATCGCCACGTCGCAGGGCAACATGTTCAATATGTACAAGGCCCATGGGCTCGTGCGCGACGTTTTCCGCACCCGCAACATGCGTTCGCTGCCCGGCAGCGTGGGTATCGGCCAGGTGCGATATCCCACCGCGGGGTCGAGTTCCAGCGCCGAGGAAGCCCAGCCTTTCTACGTCAACGCCCCGTTCGGCATCACGTTCGCCACCAACGGCAACCTGACGAATTGGGAAAGCCTGCGCGAAGAGCTCTTCCGTATCGACCGCCGCCACATCAATACGAACTCCGATTCCGAAGTGTTGCTGAACGTGCTCGCGCACGAACTGCAGCAGTCGTCGAATGGCGTCTCGCTTGATGAAGACGCGATCTTTCGCGCCGTGTCCGCCGTGCACCGCCGCGCCAAGGGCGCGTATGCGGTGGTCGCGCAGATCTCCGGCTACGGCCTGCTCGCCTTCCGCGACCCGTTCGGCATCCGCCCGCTCTGTATCGGCAAGCTCGAGACCGACACCGGCACCGAATGGATGGTGGCGTCGGAATCGGTCACGCTCGAAGGCATGGGCTTTCAGCTCGTGCGCGACGTCGAACCCGGCGAAGCCATCTTCATCGACATCAACGGCCGCTTCTCGGCCCGCCAGTGCGCGATCAACCCCCAGCTCAATCCCTGCATTTTCGAGTACGTGTACTTTGCGCGCCCGGACTCGCTGATGGACGGGGTGTCGGTGTACGGTTCGCGCCTGCGCATGGGTGAATACTTGGCCGACAAGGTCGCCACCAACCTGCGCCTGGGCGATATCGACGTGGTCATGCCGATTCCCGATTCGGCCCGTCCGGCTGCCATGCAGCTGGCCGCCCGCCTGAACCTGGACTACCGCGAAGGGTTCATCAAGAACCGCTACGTGGGCCGGACCTTCATCATGCCGGGCCAGGCCGTCCGCAAAAAGTCGGTGCGCCAGAAGCTAAACGCCATGGGCGTCGAATTCAAGGGCAAGAACGTGCTGATCGTCGATGATTCGATCGTGCGCGGCACCACCAGCGGCGAAATCGTCGACATGGCCCGTGCGGCCGGCGCCAACAAGGTGTTCTTTGCCTCGGCAGCGCCTCCGGTGCGGTTCCCGAACGTCTATGGCATCGACATGCCGACCCGCCGCGAGCTGATCGCCTACGGCCGGACCGACGAGGAAATCGCCAAGGTCATCGGCGCCGACGCGCTGGTCTACCAGGACATCGGGGCCATGCAGCAGGCCGTGCGCGACATGAACCCGCGCCTGGAACGCTTCGACGTCTCGTGCTTCGACGGCAACTACGTCACGGGCGATGTCACCACCGAGTATCTCGACCATGTCGAGCGCTCGCGCGGTGCCCGCACCGACAAGGATGCCGAAGGCGGTCTGCGTATCAACATGGGTCACGCGGCAACGGAAGAAGCCTGATCCAACCACGGGAGGCTGCGGCCGCCCGCTATCCATAAGCGCTTTTTTCATAAGGAAGGGGGCGCTTAGATCGAAATTCGCATATATAAATGACAAATCGATGGTTCCGTTGATCGTCCGGCATTTGTAAGCTTCGACGATTACGCCGGGCGGGTGGCTTGCTTCTCGCCCGGACGCCATCCACAGAGGCAAGCTGCATGTATCAGTACGATCCCATCGACCAGCAACTGGTCGAGCAACGCGCCGCGCAGTTTCGCGGCCAGACACGCCGCTTTCTGGCGGGCGAGCTGACCGACGACGAATTCCGCGTGCTCCGGCTGCAGAACGGCCTGTATATCCAGCGCCATGCGCCGATGCTGCGCGTGGCGATTCCCTACGGGATGCTCGCGTCGCGCCAGCTGCGCACCCTGGCCCACATCGCCCGCAAGTGGGATCGTGGCTATGGCCACTTCAGCACGCGCCAGAACATCCAGTTCAACTGGCCCAAGCTGGAAGACGTGCCGGACATCCTGGACGAGCTGGCCAAGGTCCAGATGCACGCCATCCAGACCAGCGGCAATTGCATCCGCAACACCACCACCGACCAGTTCGCCGGCATCGCGCCCGACGAATTTGTCAATCCGCTCGTCTGGTGCGAGCTGATCCGCGAATGGTCCACGCTGCATCCCGAATTCGCCTTCCTGCCGCGCAAGTTCAAGATCGCCGTCAGCGGCTCGGTCACCGACCGTGCCGCCGTGGGCGTGCATGACATCGGCCTGCAAGCCGTCGAACAGGATGGCGAAGTCGGCTTTCGCGTCTGGATCGGCGGCGGCCTCGGCCGCACGCCCATCGTCGGCCAGCTGATCCGTCCCTTCCTGCCGTGGCAGCATCTGCTGACCTACATGCAAGCCGCGCTGCGGGTCTACAACCTGCACGGCCGCCGCGACAACAAGTACAAGGCGCGCATCAAGATCCTGGTCAAGGACCTGACGCCGCAAGTGTTCGCCGAACAGGTCGAACAGGAATGGGCGTTGATCAAGGACGGTCCGGACACCCTGACCAGCGACATGGTCGACGCCATTGCCCAGCGCTTCACGACGCCGGCCTACGTGGCCGACCCGGGTGCGGATAGCTCGGCGCACCATGCCGCCAACGACGTGGCGTTTGCGCGCTGGATGCGCCGCAACGTGCACCATCACAAGGTGGCGGGCTACGCCGCCGTCACGCTGTCGCTCAAGCGCACCGGCGTGCCGCCGGGCGACATCACCGCCGACCAGATGGACGCCGTGGCCGACCTGGCCGACCGCTACACTTTTGGCGAGATGCGTGTCTCGCACGAACAGAACCTGGTGTTCACCGACGTGCCGCGCAGCCAGCTCTTTACCTTGTGGCGCGAACTGGATGCGCTGGGCCTGGCGACGCCGAACATCGGCATGCTGACCAACATCATCGCCTGTCCCGGCGGCGACTTCTGCGCGCTGGCCAATGCGGTATCGATCCCGGTCGCCGAATCGATCCAGCAACGTTTCGACGATCTGGATTACCTATACGAAGTGGGCGAGATCGACCTGAACATCTCGGGCTGCATCAACGCCTGCGGGCACCACCACGTGGGCCACATCGGCATCCTTGGCGTCGACAAGGCAGGCGAGGAGTGGTATCAGGTCACCCTGGGCGGCCGCCAGAATGGCGCAGCCAAGCCCTTGCCCGATATCGAATCGCGCCGCGGCGCGGGCGCCGCGATCGGCAAGATCATCGGCCCGTCGTTCGCCCGCGCGCAGGTGCCCGACGTGGTCGAGAACCTGGTCCAGACCTACCTGGAACTGCGCGACAGCGACGCCGAACGGTTCATCGACGTGGTCGATCGCCTGGGCATCGATCCCTTCAAGACCCGGGTGTACGCCGACGAAAAGCTGGCCAAGCCCGCCAAGGAGGCCGCCCATGTCTGATCCCACATTGATCCGCAACGGCGAACTGCAGGTCGACACATGGCAGCGTTTCACGCCGTCCGACGACCAGACCCTGCCTGCCGACGACGGCGACTGGCTGGTGCCGTTGGCGGTGTGGCGGGAACGCCATGCGCAGCTGCGCACGCGCCAGCATCCGGTCGGCATCTTCCTGGAACCTGCCGATGAACCGCTGGAACTGGCCGACCATGGCGTATTCGACGCGACCGGCGTCGCCCTGATCGCCATCGATTTTCCTCAGTACACGGACGGCCGCGGGTATTCGATCGCGCAGATCCTGCGCACGCGCCTGAAGTACACGGGCGAGTTGCGCGCGGTCGGCGACGTGATGATTGACACCATCCACTATCAGGCCCGCTGCGGTTTTGACAGCTTCCTGCTCAAGCCGGGCCATCGGCCGGAAGAGGCACTGGCCGCGTTCAACGCGTTCACGGTGCACTACCAGCAGACCTATCCCAAGCCTCGGCAGGTGGCGTAAATGGAAGCAGGGCAGTCAGGTCGTGTCTATCTGGTCGGCGCCGGTCCGGGCGCGGCCGACCTGCTGACCCTGCGCGCCGCGCGCCTGCTGGCGCGGGCCGACATTGTCTTTCATGACGCCCTCGTCCAGCCCGATGTGCTGGCGCTGGCGCCCCAGGCGCGCCTTGTCGCGGTCGGCAAACGCAGTGGCCGTCTTTCCACCGCGCAGCAATTCATCAACAAGCAATTGGTGGACGCGGCGCGGCAGTATGGCTGTGTGGTCCGGCTCAAGGGCGGCGATCCCATGCTGTTTGGCCGCGCGCAGGAAGAGATCGATGCCTTGCGCCAGGCGGGTATCGCTCTGGAAATCGTGCCCGGTATCAGCGCCGCGTTCGGGGCATCGGCCGAAGTGGGCCAGTCCATGACGCGCCGGGGCATGAGCCGCAGCGTGCTCTTCCTGACCCCCGCCGTCGGCAAGGGCGAAGTGCCGCACGCCTGGGCCGACGCAACCAAAGACGTGGATACGCTGGTGCTGTACATGGCTGGCCGCCAGGCGCGCGACATTGCCGACGGGCTGATTGCCGCCGGCATTCCGGCCCATCGGCCCGCCATGCTGGTCGAAAACGCCAGCCTGCCCCACCAACGCATGTGGCCGACCACCGTGGGCGGTCTGCCCGACGCGGCTGCGCAGCTGGCCGAAGGCCCCGCACTGATCCTGGTCGGAGAAGTCTATGCCGAGTGCCTGCCCCAGGCGCTGGCCTTGCCCAGGCTGCGTCACGCTGCAGCCTGACCGGTAATCTTCTACACTGCCCGCATGCTTATCGAAGACTACATGCTGGGCTTCGGCAAGAGCTTTCTGTTCGCGCTTGCCACCCTCGTCCCCATCCTGAATCCCACCGCCACCGCGCCCATCTTCCTGTCCCTGACGGAAGGGGCATCCAATCACACGCGCGAAATCCTCGCCCAGAAAATTGCCCGCAGCGTCTTCTTGCTGCTGACCGCGGCGATGCTGGTCGGATCCTTCGTGCTGGACTTCTTTGGCATCTCGCTTGCCATCGTGCGGGTGGGTGGCGGCCTGCTGGTCGTGGCCAGTGCGTGGCGCCTGCTCAACTCGTCTGACGGCGGCATGGAACGGTCGGCCCGCATGGCCGAAGGCTTCACGCCCGAGATGGCCAAACGCAAGGCCTTCTATCCCCTGACGTTTCCGATTTCATGTGGCCCCGGCTCGATCGCGGCGGCCATTACGGTCGGCGCAAGCCTGCACCCGAACATGTCGATCGCCATGGGCGCCAGCCGCATGTCGGGCGCCGTGGCCGGACTGGTCGTCGTCGCCTTTGCCGTGTTCTTCTGCTTCCGTTTTGCCCAGCGCCTGCTGCGTCCTTTGGGCGAGACGGGAACCGTCGTGTTCCTGCGGCTGTCTGCTTTCATCCTGCTCTGCCTTGGCGTACAAATCGTGTGGGACGGCGTCAGCGAACTGATCATCGACGTCATTCAGCGCGCGAACCTGGCCTTGCCCGCCGTACCCACTGCTTCCTGAGCCGTCTTCCTCCTTACTGTGCGCCCCTCCATGACCTCTGCCCCGACCGATCGCCAGCTTGTCTTCGTCGCCTTTGCCAGTCTGTTGGCGGTGGGTATTGCGCTGGTGTCGCAGCACTTCTACGACATGCCGCCTTGCGCGTACTGCGTGTTCCAGCGGGTCGTGTATGTCGGGATCGCGTTCAGCGCCATCCTGGCCTTGCTGCTGCGCCGCGTGCGCCCGGCGCAAATGGGCTTCACCCTGCTGGCTTTCCTGCTGAGCCTGGTGGGCATCTGGGCCGCGTGGTACCAGCACTCCGTCGCGCAACATCTGCTGTCGTGCGACATGACCTTTGCCGATCGATTCATGACCAAGTCGGGCCTGGATGAAGCCTTGCCGAACGTGTTTGGCATCTTTGCCAGCTGCATGGATGCGGCGGTGGACGTGTTCGGGGTCAAGTATGAAATATGGAGCCTGGCCTTGTTCGCGATCCTGGGCGTCGTGTCCTTGATGGCGCTGATCCGCCAGTCGCGTACCCCGAAGCGCCGTTACGCCTGAGCCGCGTCCGAAAGCCAGACTCGAAAGCCGGACCCGCAAGCCAGACCCGCAAGCCGCACGACAAAGCCGGCCTTAGCCCACATCTTCCATCCAGACGGAGACCCCGCCATGAGCGACGTCGTACTGTTCGAAGAGCGCCCCACCTCGCACGGCAAGACGATAGCCATCGCCACGCTGAACGCGCCCAAGGCGCTCAATGCGGTGTCGCACGACATGGTTGAATTGATGCTGCCGCGGCTTCGTCAGTGGGCTGACGATCCGGCCGTGGCGGTCGTGGTGCTGCGCGGCGCGGGCGACCGGGCCTTCTGTGCGGGCGGTGATCTGCATGGGCTGTATCGCGGCCTGACGACCGGCGACACGACGCCGGCGCCGGGCTTGCCCGTACCGGCATCGATCGAAGGCTTCTTTGCCGAAGAGTATCGGCTCGATCACCTCATCCACACCTTTCCCAAGCCCATGCTCTGTTGGGGCAACGGGGTGGTGATGGGTGGGGGCATGGGGCTGATGGTGGGCGCCAGCCACCGTGTCGTCACCGAACAGTCCCGCCTGGCCATGCCCGAAGTCGCGATCGGATTGTTCCCCGATGTGGGCGGGTCGTGGTTCCTCAATCGCATGCCCGACGGGGTGGGCCTGTTCCTGGCGCTGACGGCATCGCAGCTGCGCGCGGCCGATGCGCTGTTTGCGGGCTGGGCCGATCACCATGTGCCGCACGCCCAGCATGCGCATGTGCTGGACCTGCTGGTCGCGCAAGCGTGGGGCGATGATCGCGCGGCCAATGACGTGACGCTGACACGCATCCTGACCGAAGCAGAAACGGCGCCCGAGCCTGCCGTGGGCCCCCTGCAGTCGCATATGCCCGTGCTGCGCGAGATCTGTGGGCACGACACGCTGGAACAGATCATCGGCGCCATCCACCACGCAGCGGGCGCCGATCCCTGGCTGTATTCGGCCAACGCGAATCTGAAGGCAGGCTCGCCCGGCACGGCGCGGCTGGCCTTCGAGCTCTTGCGCCGCACGCAAGGCTGGTCGTTGGCCGATGTGCTCAGGCTGGAGCTGGAAGTGGCCCTGCATTGCTCGGCCCAGCCCGACATTCGCGAGGGCATACGCGCGCTGCTGATCGACAAGGACAAGTCGCCCAAGTGGCAGCCGGCGTCCTTGGGTGATGCCGATGCGGACTGGGTGGAACGGTTCTTTGTGCCCATCTATGACGAGAATTCCCACCCGCTGAAAGACCTGTGAACGCGGGGCCGTCAACGGAGGGCAGCGGGTTGAACGATCCGCGCCCCGTTGCTGATTCGACAGATGCGGGTTCGTCCAGTCCGTTACCGCCGCCGGGTCCTCGGCCGGGTACCGATCAGCAGCCCGCCGCCGTTTCCTTCTGGACCGCCTTTGCTTTCTGGCTGAAGCTTGGCTGCATCAGCTTTGGCGGCCCGGCGGGGCAGATTGCCATCATGCATGCGGAACTGGTCGAGCGCCGGCGCTGGATCAGCGAACGGCGCTTTCTTCATGCGCTGAATTACTGCATGGTGTTGCCGGGACCGGAAGCGCAACAGCTGGCCACCTACATCGGCTGGCTCATGCATCGCAAGTGGGGCGGGATCGTTGCGGGCGGGCTGTTCGTGCTGCCATCCCTGTTCGTGCTGATCGCGCTGTCGTGGATCTATCTGCGCTTTGGCGACGTGCCCGTGATCGCGGGCATTTTCTACGGCATCAAGCCCGCCGTCACGGCCCTGGTGGTCCATGCGGCGTTCCGGCTCGGAAGCCGGGCGCTGCGCAATCGGGTCATGGCGGCGATCGCGCTTGCCTCCTTCATTGCCATCTTTGTGTTTGCCGTGCCGTTCCCGGTGATCGTGATCGCGGCGGCCGTGATCGGTATCGCGGGCGCGCGGTGGGCGCCTGCCTGGTTTGCGCCGCCGGCCGCGGCAAGCCATGGCGCGGCGGGCAGCACCCTCGACGGCAGCGGCGCGGCCGCACCTGCGCGCGCCTTGATCGACGACGACACGCCCACGCCTGCCCACGCCCGCGCATCGCGCGCGCAGATGCTGCGTGTACTGATGGTCGGCATCCTGGTGTGGGGCGCAGCCTTTGGCGCACTGGCCGCGTGGGCCGGTCTGCATGGCACCTTGACCCAGATGGCCGCCTTCTTTTCCAAAGCCGCGCTGATCACCTTTGGTGGCGCGTACGCCGTGTTGCCCTACGTCTACCAGGCGGCAGTCGACCAGTTCCAGTGGGCGACCGCCACGCAGATGATCGACGGCCTGGCCTTGGGCGAAAGCACGCCGGGCCCGTTGATCATGGTCGTGGCCTTTGTCGGCTTTGTTGGTGGCTGGACGCATGCCGTGCTCGGGCCGGATGCGCTATTTGCTGGCGGCGCGGTCGCGGCCAGCGTGGTCACCTTCTTCACGTTCCTGCCGTCTTTCATCTTCATTCTGGCGGGCGGTCCGTTGATCGAAGCCACGCATGGCCGCCTGGCGTTCACGGCGCCGCTGTCCGCAATCAGTGCGGCCGTGGTGGGTGTGATTGCCACGCTGGCCTGCTTTTTTGCGTACCACGTGTTCTGGCCGCAGGGCCTGGCCGGGTACATCGACGCCGTGGCGGTCGTGATCGCCTTGCTGGCTGCGATCGCCTTGTTCCGGTTCAAGGTTGGCGTCGTCGCGCTGCTGGCCGTGTGCGGCGCGCTGGGCGTGCTGGCGACCTGGGCGTTGCCGTTGCTGGGGTAAGCATCCGGTATCAGGCGTGCAGGGTGACAGGTGGCTGATGCCTGATGCCCGCGCCCGACTGCGTCACGCGTTCTGCATGCGTGCTTCGTTGATTTTCACCAGCGCATACAACACACGATTGGCCGGCGTCGGCACACCCAGCTCCGCGCCCTTGCGCACCACATGACCGTTCAAATGATCGATCTCGCTGGGGCGGCCGCGCGCCATGTCCTGCGCGGTGGACGACAGTTGCGTGGGCATGGTGACCGCAATCCGTTCCACGGCGTTCCACATCGACGGGCCGACACGCACGCCAGCCGCGGCAGCCACGGCCAGGCATTCTTCCATCACGTCGCGCATGGCGCCACGCACTTCCACGCCGTCGATCAGGCGGCCATACGGCGTCTGCGACAAGGCCGACAGCGCGTTGTAGACGCAATTCATCAGCAGCTTTTCCCACAGCGCGCCCAGCACGTTGTCGGACACGTCGATCTGTACACCTGCCGCGCGCAACGCCGCTGCGACATCCGCGCTGCGGGGCGAAGGACCGATCACCAATTCGCCGCGGCCATGGTGCTTCACGTGACCCGGGCCGACCATTTCCGTCGCCACGTATACCACCGTGGGAATCACTTGATGATCCGGCAGCACGGCCTGCAGGCGATCAGCGTTGTCGACGCCATTCTGCAGCGTGAGCACGACCGCCTGTGGCGCCAGAAAAGGCAGCAACTCGCGGCCCGCCGATTCCGTCGCGGTCGACTTCACGCAGAACAGGACCAGGTCCGCACCGCGCACGCCACTGGCGTCGGTCGTGGCGGTGACGCGCACCGGTGCGTCGACCCCCGGGGCGTCCAGCCGCAGTCCATCCCGCTGGATCGCCTCGACATGCTGCGGCCGTCCAATCAGGGTCACGTCGTGACCCGCGTGGCCCAGCATGCCGCCGTAATAACACCCGACGGCGCCCGCGCCCATGACTGCGATCTTCATGTGTCGACTCCAGCAAAAGAGGGCGCCAGTGTAAATCGAGTCGGCAAGGCGCGGCGTGCGTCAGCCCGCCGACCAAGGCGCGCCTGCTGCTTTCCTTGAGTCGTCGTTCACGGAAAGCCCGCACCCCCCGTCGCGCCATACACCTGGCCAGTCGCGTAGCTCGATTCCTGCGATGCCAGCAGCACATACACCGGCGCGATCTCCGCTGGCTGCCCGGGGCGGCCCAAGGGCGAATCCGCGCCGAACTGCGTCAGCTTTTCTTGCGTCTGTCCGCCGCTCGGTTGCAGCGGCGTCCAGAACGGACCGGGTGCCACGGCATTCACACGGATGCCTTTCTTGGCCAGCTGCTTGGACAGCGACTTGGTAAAGGCAACGATGGACGCCTTGGTCTGCGCATAGTCGAGCAGGTTCGCCGGCGGCTCGTAGGCCACGACCGATGCCGTGTTGATGATGGAGGCGCCTTCGCCCAAGTGCGCCATGGCCGCCTTGGTGATCCAGAACATGGCGTACACGTTGGTGCGGAAGGTGGCGTCGAACTGCTCGGTGGTCAGCTCGGTAATCGAGTCCACCGAATGCTGCTTGCCGGCATTGTTGACCAGAATGTCGAGCCCGCCCAGCTGCTGCGCGGCCGAGTTGACGAGCTGATTGCAGAAGGTCTCGCTGCGGATGTCGCCGGGAATCGCCACCGCCTTGCGGCCCGACGCGCGGATCCATTCGACCACCTCGCGCGCATCCGACTCTTCTTCAGGCAGATAGTTGATCGCCACATCGGCACCTTCGCGGGCATAGGCGATCGCGGCGGCGCGGCCGATGCCGGAATCACCGCCTGTGATGAGCGCCTTGCGGCCAAGCAGGCGGCCCGACCCCTGATAGGTGGTTTCGCCATGATCGGGCCGCGGATTCATGCGGCTGGCCAGCCCGGGAAAGTCCTGCGGCTGTTTCGCAAAGGGGGGCTTGGGGTACTGCGTGACCGGATTGCGCTTGACCGACTGCATCGGCCCCGCCGTCGCGCCCGCTGAACCCCCGGCAGCGCCCGTGGCGCCAGCGGACATGGAAGCGGTCTGGGCGGTGACGGGCGTGGCCATGGCAGCGACAAGGCCCGTCGTCAGGCCCCCCACGAAGTGGCGGCGGGCTTTGGGAGAATTGGGGGTGTTGGGAGTGTCGGCGTCGTGGGTCATCGTGATTCCTGTTGTCGATGCCGCGCAATGAAGGGCTGCCCGCGCACGCGCGCGGGCCACGGCCAGGTCAGGCGGCGCGGCTGGACACCCGACCCGGATGTCAGGGGTTTCCCGACGCCACCCGTCAAGCAACCCGCGTTCCTGCTTGGTGATGCTCTGGCGGCATCAAAACAGGCACAAATAGCATTGGTCATCCGCTCGTGCCCGGACGATGATCCGCAGCATGCGTGAACCCCAGCGCGGACCGGTTGAGCCGTCCGCGCCATACCTACAACTCCAGGAGACTCGACCATGACCTTTGCCCCGTTCACCCTTGCCGTGGGACTCGCCCTCATCGCCGGCACCGCCGCGGCGGAATTCCCGGACAAGCCCGTCACGATCATCGTGCCGTTCGCGGCCGGCGGCCC
Organism: Pigmentiphaga litoralis; assembly: GCF_013408655.1. Classification (NCBI taxonomy): domain Bacteria; kingdom Pseudomonadati; phylum Pseudomonadota; class Betaproteobacteria; order Burkholderiales; family Alcaligenaceae; genus Pigmentiphaga; species Pigmentiphaga litoralis. The sequence goes on along the minus strand of NZ_JACCBP010000001.1, from coordinate 1,304,274 downwards.
GAGCGACAAGATTGCCCGCGACGTGGCCGAAGCCTTGCGCAAGCCGCTGGGTCAGACGGTCATCATCGAAAACGTGGCCGGGGCAGGGGGCACCATCGGGTCCGCCCGTGTCGCGCGCGCCGCGCCCGACGGCTACACGCTGCTGGTCCACCACATCGGCATGGCCACCGCGCCGGCGCTCTATCGCAAGCTCAGCTACAAGACGCCCGACGACTTTGCGTTCCTGGGTCTGATCAACGAAGCGCCTTCGGTATTGATCGGCAAGCCGACCCTGGCGGCGACCAACTTTGCCGAATTGCGCACCTGGATCAGCGCCAATGAAAGCAAGGTCAACCTGGCGCATGCGGGCCTGGGTTCGGCCTCGCATCTGTGCGGCCTGATGCTGCAGAACGCCATGAAGGCGACCATGACGCCCGTTCCGTACAAAGGCACCGCCCCAGCCATGACGGACCTGATGGGCGGCCAGATCGACCTGATGTGCGAGCAGGCCACCAATGCCGTACCGCAAATCGAAGGCAACAAGGTCAAGGTGTTCGGTGTCAGCAGCGCACAGCGCCTGGCCTTGCCCGCGCTGGCGCAAGTGCCTACGCTGGCCGAGTCGGGCCTGAACGGGTTCAACGTCGCGGTCTGGCACGGCATGTACGCGCCAAGCAATACGCCACCCGCCGTGCTCGAAAAGCTGAACACCGCGCTGCGCGCCGCGTTGAAGGACCCTGAACTGATCAAGCGCGAAGAAGCCGTGGGCCTGACCGTCGTGAATGACGACCGCCTGCAACCCGCGCAGCACAAGAAGTTCGTGGAAGCCGAGATGGTGCGCTGGTCCGGCGTGATCAAGGCGGCCGGGCAATACGCGGACTGACGATCCCTGGCGTTCGACTACAAGGCTGCGCGGAGTACGCACCGTGCCGCCTTGTGAGTTGCGTTGTGCAACCCCCGCTGCGGGCATCCGCTGCGCCTTCCTGATGAACCCTGACGCGAGACTGCGATGACCTTTTTTCGACGCGTTGCTTATGCGGTCGGGCTGGCCAGCGCCTGCCTGATCGGAACGAGCCAGGCCGCCGATTACCCCAAGCCGGTCAAAGGCGAATGGGTCGTCAACGACTTCCGCTTTCATACCGGCCAGGTGCTGCCAGCCCTGCGGCTGAACTACACGACGTTGGGCGCGCCCACCGGCGAACCGGTGCTGGTGCTGCACGGCACGGCAGGTTCCGGTGCGCGGATGCTGACTCCAGCCTTTGCCGGCGAGTTGTTCGGGCCAGGTCAGCCGCTGGATGCCAGCCGCCACTTCATCATCCTGCCGGATGCGCTGGGGGCAGGGGACTCCAGCAAGCCGTCCGACGGGATGCGCATGGCGTTTCCCAAGTACAACTACGACGACATGGTGCAGGCGCAATACCGGCTGGTGCGTGAACACCTTGGCATCCGCCACCTGCGCGTCGTCATCGGCAATTCGATGGGCGGCATGCAGGCCTGGATGTGGGCGCAAAAGTATCCGGACTTCATGGATGTGGTGGTGCCCATGGGTCCGTGCCGGCGGCCATGTCCGGACGCAACTGGATGATGCGCCGTCTGGTGATCGACTCGATCCGCAGCGACCCGGAATGGATGAACGGCAACTACACGTCGCAGCCGCGCAGCCTGAAGTTCGCGTCCGTGTTCTTCGCGATTGCCACCAATGGCGGGACGCAGGCCCTGCACAAGGCGACGTCCACGCGCCAGAAGGCGGACGCCTTCCTGGACAAGCGCCTGAATGACGCATTTGTGGGTGATGCCAACGATCACCTGTACCAGTGGGACGCCTCGCGTGACTATGACGCGTCGATCGACCTGGAAAAGATCCGCGCCAAGGTCCTGGCCATCAACGCGGCGGATGACGAACGCAATCCGCCCGAACTGGGGCTGCTCGAACGGGATCTGAAACGTGTGCCGGATGCGCGGATGATGCTCATTCCAGGCAGCGACTCCACCGCCGGGCATGGCACGACGGGCCAGGCTGCGTTCTGGAAGAAGGCCTTGGTGGACGTGTTGCAGCAGCCGCCGATGGCATCCAACTGAGGGTGGTGGCGCCGCTTGGGTCAGTGTCATCGCCGTCGTCGCTCAGGTCGCTAACGTTTCACGGGCGCGCCGGGTTAAGGCGCGTGTTACCCACGTTTTCAAAGGAGTGTGTGACTAGTCCGTGAGGACTACGCCAGAATTCCAGCTCTTCAATGAGCCGGCCGCCTTGCTGCGGTCGACGCGACGTCATGACCCGCCACCGCCGTGCCGACTATGTTTTGAATGCGACCGTTGCCGCATCGGGTGTCCGGGTTCGCCGCGTGGTGCGTGCGGGGGTCGGGCTGGTGGTAGCGTCGACTTTGGCGTCGATCCTGGCGTCGATAATAACGATGGGCACGGCCATGGCATCCGCATCTGAAATGGCATCCGTGCTTGGCGCGCGCACCCCGCACATCGTCATCGACACGGGACACACCCCGCAGCACCCAGGCGCGACCGGGGCCAGCGGGCGCGTCGAATATCAGTACAACTTGGACCTCAGCACCGCGGTGAGCGACCGCCTGGTGGCCGCCGGGTACCGCGTCACGCGCATCGCCGCGGACGGGGTCGAGATCGCGTTGAAGGATCGCGCGACGCGTATTCCCGATGCCGATCTGTTTGTTTCCATCCACCACGATTCCATGCAGCAGGCCTGGATCGACGCCGGCCGCCGCCGGGAATTTGCCGGCTATTCGATCTTTGTGTCGGAAAAGAATCCTCAGTACACGCACAGTCTGCGCTGCGCCGGGTCGGTGGGTGAAGCCATGCGCGCCGCGGGCCAGACGCCGTCGCTGTACCACGCCACCCCGATCCCTGGTGAAAACCGCCCGTTGCTTGACGCGCGCCTGAGCATCCACCGCTTCGACGATCTGGTGGTCCTGAAGACCGCGACGGTGCCTGCCATGCTGATCGAAGCCGGCGTGATTGCGAATCCCGACGACGAGGCAAGAGTAGGACGGCCCGAGACCATCCAGCTGTTGGCCACGGCGATCGCCCAAGGCATACAGGGGTGCCAGGCGCCGGGATGAGCCGCGCGCGCGACACCTTTCACTACGACTCCCCACTCACGATCCACCACCCGAACCGTCACCACCCCCAAGAGACCCACCGTGAAGACTTTTTCCCTTGCCCTGACCTGCGTTTCCGCATCCCTTCTTTTTTCCGCCTCATTCAGCGCGCAAGCCGCCGGCTGCGACACCCCGCGCAATGCTTTCGACCAGCTGTATTGCTCCAGCACCATCTTTGCCCAGACCGACAAGGACCTGAACACCACCTACGGCGCCTTGCGCAAGCAATTGCAGCCGGCGCAGCAGGAAGCGCTCAAGCAGGGCCAGCTGGCATGGATCAAGCAACGCGACGAGGAATGCAGCTATGAAAAGCCCAACGGCTATTACGTCAACCTGACTTGCGCCGTGAAGCAGACCCAGTCGCGCCTGGATTTTCTGAAGGCACGGCAGCGCGAATGCGGCAGCACCGGTTGCGTCACCTCAAAACTGGGCGGATGATTCCGGGCAATCCGCAGTAGACTAAGGGTTTTCACTGACCCGGCCCGTCCAGGCCCTGTCCGGAAGCCCTGATGTCCTCCCCTCCTGTCTATTCTCCCCGCGCCATCGCGATGGCGGCGTTCGCCCTCGCGATCGGCGGCTTTGGTATCGGTACTGGCGAATTCGCCATCATGGGCCTGCTGCCCAATGTGGCCGAACATCTGCACGTCTCGGCGCCTGAAGTCGGTCACCTCATCAGCGCCTATGCGCTGGGGGTCGTGATCGGCGCGCCGCTGATTGCCGTCATGGCGGCGCATCTGTCGCGCAGCACCTTGCTGTTCGGCCTAATGATCTGGTTCGTCATCGGCAACTTTGCCAGTGCCTTTGCGCCGGGCTATTACTCGCTGATGGCCTTTCGTTTCCTGACGGGCATGCCGCACGGCGCCTACTTTGGCGTGGCGGCGCTGGTGGCCGCGTCCATGGTGCCGCCGCATCGACGGGGACAGGCGATTGGCCGGGTCATGCTGGGCCTGACGGTGGCTGCGCTGATCGGCAATCCGCTGGCAACGGGCCTGGGCCAATGGCTGGGCTGGCGCGCCGCGTTTGCGGCTGTTGGAACGATCGGCATCATCACGTTGATCATGCTCAATAAATTCGTGCCGCATCAGGAAGACCAACCCGTCAGCAGTGCGCGCCAGGAACTGGGCGCGCTGCGTCGTGGCCAGGTCTGGTTCACGCTGGGCATCGGCGCCATCGGTTTCGGTGGGCTGTTCGCCGTGTTCAGCTATATCGCGCCGACACTGACGCAGGTCACGGGCCTGGGCGAGTCGTGGGTGCCGATCGCGCTGGCCGTGATGGGCGCGGGCATGATCGCCGGCAATATCGCGGGCGGATGGCTGGCCGATCGCGCGCTGGTCAAGTCGATCGGCGGCGTGCTGGTGTGGACGATGCTGGTGCTGGCTATCTTCCCGTGGATGGCGGGCAATACCTGGACCATGATGCTGAACATCTTTCTGATCGGGACGGGCCTGGCGCTGGGTCCGGTGCTGCAGATTCGTTTGATGGACGTGGCGGCCGACGCGCAAACACTGGCCGCGTCGCTCAACCACTCCGCGTTCAACATGGCCAATGCGCTGGGCGCATGGCTGGGTGGCGTCGCCATTACGGCCGGCTATGGCTGGACGTCCACCGGGTGGGTCGGCGCGATGCTGGCGCTGGCCGGACTGCTGCTGTTCGGGCTCTCGTTGCTGCACATGCGCCGCATGGGCACGGTGTCCGGCGCGGCCTGACCGCAGCGGCGTTTCCTGGCCGGGACGGGCGTTCACCTCGCTGCAGTCAGGCGCCCGTCGGCGGGAAAAAGCTGGTTCTCAGGGCTTTCCCGCGTCTCCCCTAATGTAAGTTGATTTATATAAAGCGACCTTATATAGTTCGCGAATCGACCCGCGCGGTGATCGTGCGGCAACTTACAACGAGGAGACGATCCATGTCCGAGCAGTCCACCACCGCGCAAGAAACCCACCCCAACGACGCGCCCCCCGTCCTGGTCGAATTTGAAGACGGCATTGCGTGGGTGACCCTGAATCGCCCGCACAAGCGTAATGCCATCAACCCGGGCATCGTCTACTCCATGCTCAAGACCATGGAAGACCTGGAAACCGACGACCGCTGCAAGGTGCTGGTGCTTACCGGCGCCGGTGACGCCTTTTCGGCCGGCATGGACCTGCGCGAATACTTCCGCGGCACCGACAACAATCCCAAGGAACGCGTCAAGCTGTTCCGCGCCAACGGCCAGTGGCAGTGGCGCATGCTGCGTCATTACTCCAAGCCCACCATTGCCATGGTCAACGGCTGGTGCTTCGGTGGCGCGTTCACGCCGCTGGTCTCGTGCGACCTGGCCATCGCCGCTGAAGAAGCGCAATTTGGCCTGTCGGAAATCAACTGGGGCATCATCCCCGCCGGCGTGGTCAGCCGCGCCGTCGCCCAACTGGTGCGCGAACGCGAAGCCATGTACTACGTCATGACCGGCGAAAAGTTCGACGGCAAGCGCGCGGCGCAGATCGGCCTGGTGAACGAAGCCGTGCCGCTCGCGCAATTGCGTGACCGCGTCCGCGAACTTGCCAAGGTGCTGATGGCCAAGAACCCGACCGTGCTGCGCACCGCCAAGATCGCGCACCGCATCGCATCCGAAATGACCTGGGAACAGGCGGCCGACTACCTGATGGCCAAGGTCGACCAGTCCACGTTCCAGGATCCTGAAAATGGCCGCAATACGGCCATGGGCCAGTTCCTCGACGAAAAGACCTTCAAGCCCGGCCTCGAAACCTACCGCCGTTGAAGCGTTGGGGCGTTGAAGCGTTAAGCGTTGACGGAGGGTTGCGATCTGCCATCCTCCGTACAAGAACATCAGGGGATGAACAATGACCAGGAATGCACTGGAGCGCCTGTTGCGGCCGCGCTCCATCGCGGTGGTGGGCGCCTCGCCCGAACCCGCATCGGTAAGCGGCTTGCTGCTGACCAATATCGGACGCTTCGACTACGGCGGGGACCTGCACCTGGTCAGCCGCAGCCGCGACGAGGTCAACGGCAAGCCCTGCCTCAAATCCATCGATGACCTGCCGGAAGGCGTGGACGCCGCGGTGCTGGTGGTGCCGCAGGTGGCGGTGTACGACTCGGTCGAAGCCTGCGGCAAACGCGGCGTGGGCGGCGCGATCATTTTTGCGTCGGGCTTTTCGGAACTGGGCGACGAAGGCCGGGCCGCGCAGGACCGGCTGGCCGACATGGCGCGCGGCTATGGCATGGCGCTGCTCGGTCCCAACTGCATGGGCTTCGTGAACTACAGCGACCACGTGCCGCTGACGTTCGAACCGGTGCCCGCACGCAAGACCATGACCGGTCCCAAGGTCGCGATCATCGCGCAGAGCGGCGCCATGAACGGCAATCTGCGCGCGGGCCTGACGGCGCGCGGCGTGAATGTGTCGTTCTCGCTGTCGACTGGCAACGAAGCCGTCACCAGTGCCGAAGATTTGCTCAGTGCACTGATCGATGCCGACGACGTGGACGCGTTCGCGATCTTTGTCGAGATGCTGCGCAAGCCTGCGCTGTTCCTGAAGGCCGTGGCCCGCGCCCGCGCGCTGGGCAAGCCCGTGGTGCTGATGCACCCGGGCCGCAGCCAGCGGGCGCGCGAAGCCGCGCAGTCGCACACCGGTGCACTGGCGGGCGACTACCAGGTCATGCGCACCCTGGTCGAACGCGAAGGCGTGGTGGTGGTCGACACGCTGGACGAACTGTTCGATGTGACGGCGATCCTGGCGCGCTATCCTGTGCCGATCCAGTCCGGCAAGGCGGCCGTGTCGTCCAATTCGGGCGCCCTGCGCGGCGTGGCGATCGACTTTTGCGAAGACGTCGGCATGGAACTGGCCACGCTGTCGCCGCAGACGTTGACGCGCATCAACGAAATCCTTCCGGACTTCGTGACCGCCGACAATCCGCTCGACCTGACGTCGCAAGGCATGCAACGGCCCGAGATTTTCGGACTGACGGCGCAGGCCATTCTGGATGATCCGGAAGTCGGCAGCCTGATCGTGCCCTTGATGGGCGGATCGCCCGCGCAGCAGGTGGCCAAGGCCAATTCGTTGCTGCCGGTCATGATCGCATCGCAAAAGCCGGTGGCGTTCTGCATCATGGGCGATACCGCGCCCCTGGCTGAAGAATTCACGCGTCTGGTGACCGAAAGCGGCATGCCGTTCGGCCGGTCACCTGACCGCGCCTTGCGCGCCATGGCGCACGTGCATCGCTACGGCCAGCTCAACACCGCCAGCAGCGAGCGGGCGGCAGGGGATCTCGGCAAGAAGCTGCCCGACCTCAAGCCCGGTCCCCTGGTCGAATATCGCGGCAAGGCATGGCTGCGGGACCTGGGTATCAAGACGCCCGACGGTGACCTGGCCACGTCGGTGGAAGATGCGTTGGCCGTGGCCGACCGCATCGGCTATCCGGTGGTGTTGAAGGCCCAGGCGGCGCAACTGATGCACAAGAGCGACGTGGGCGGTGTGGCCGTCAACGTGCGCGATGCCGATGCCCTGCGTGACGCGTGGTCGCGCATGCAGGACAGCATCGCCGCCAAGTGCCCGGGGCTGGTCCTGGATGGGATTCTGGTCGAAGCCATGTCGCGGCCCGGCCTGGAAATGGTGATTGGCGGACGGCGCGACGCCAACTGGGGCGTGGTCATGCTGGTGGGCCTGGGCGGCATCTGGATCGAGGCCTTGCATGACGTCAAGCTGCTGCCCCCCGACCTGACCGTGCCGCAGATCGTGTCCGCCATGCACACGCTCAAGGGCGCCAAGCTGCTGTCCGGCTTGCGGGGCAAGGGGCCGGTCGATGTGCAGGCGGTGGGGGAAGCCGTTGCGCGGCTGGCCGCGCTGATGCTGGCCAATCCCGAGATCACCGAGATCGACGTCAATCCGTTGATTGCCTTGCCGGAAGGCGAGGGCGTGATTGCACTGGACGCCTTGTTCGTGATGTGAAGGAGACAGCCATGCCCGCCGTCCTGGACGACGACAGCTTCCGGCAGTTGATGGATTCCATCAACCGGTTCATTCAGCAACGGCTGAAGCCGCTGGAAGCGCAGGTGGAAGAGACCGAAGAAGTTCCTGCCGACCTGATCCGCACCATGCAGGAGATGGGCCTGTTCGGCCTGGGCATCCCCGAAGCCTACGGCGGCTTCGAGCTGACCCTGCGGCAGGAAATCGAAGTGCAGATGGCGTTCAGCCAGGTGTCTCCGGCCTTCCGGCTGGTGTTCTGGCCGAACGTCGGCATCGGCAGCAAGGGCATCGTCATGGCCGGCACCGAAGCGCAAAAGCAGGCCTATCTGCCGGGCCTGGCCAGCGGCGAATTGCGGGCCGCCTTTTGCCTGACGGAGCCGGATGCCGGGTCCGACGCGGCCAGTCTCAAGACGTCGGCCGTGCGGGATGGCGATGACTTCGTGTTGAACGGCACCAAGCGCTACATCACCAATGCGTCGCGCGCGCACGTGTTCACGGTCATGGCGCGCAGCGACGCCAGCAAGCCGGGCGCCGATGGCGTCACCGCGTTCATCGTGGACCGCGACACGCCGGGGCTGCATATCGGCACGCCCGAACGCAAGATGGGCCAGCGCGGCTCGCCCATCTGCGACGTGATCCTGGAAAACGTACGCGTGCCGGCCAGCCGCATCGTGGGCGGGCCGGCAAACGAAGGCAAAGGCTTCCGGATTGCGATGAAGGTGCTGGACGCCGGGCGCATCAGCGTGGCCGCGTCGGCCCTCGGCATGGCGAAACGCCTGATCGACGAAGCGGCCACCTATGCCCTGCAACGCAAGCAGTTCGGCCAGGCCATTGCCCAGTTCCAGCTGATCCAGGCCATGCTGGCGGATTCCGAAACCGACTACCTGGCGGGCCACGCGCTGGTGCTGCGCGCGGCCGACGCGCTGGAGCAGGGCGAGGACACCCGCAACCTGGCGGCTGCCGCCAAGTACTTCTGTTCCGAAGCGCTGGGGCGCACGGCCGACCGCGCCGTCCAGATCCTGGGTGGCGCGGGCTATGTGGCCGACTACCCGGTGGAACGCCTGTACCGCGACGCTCGCGCGGTCCGCATCTACGAAGGCACCAGCCAGGTCCTGCAACTCATGATCGCCCGCACGCTGCTCAAGCGCTACGAGGCCTGATCCCGTACCCAAGGAATTCTTATGCATCCGACCCCCACACTGGTGGGCCACGGGCCCCGGCACGTCATTGCACTGAGCGGCTGGATGGGCAGTGCCGCCCACTGGGGCACCGTATTCGACGCCATGGACCCGGCAGCCAGCACCGTGGCCCTGATCGACTATCGCGGCTATGGCGCCGCGCGCGAGCATCCCGGACCCTACGGATTTGCACAGCATGCTGATGATGTGATCGCGATGGCAGACCAGCTTGGCTGGGACCGCTACAGCCTCATCGGCCATTCGATGGGCGGGGTCGCGATCCAGCACGTGCTGGCGCAGGCCCCTACGCGCGTCGACGCACTGATCGGCATTACCGCCGTGCCGGCCTGCGGCTCGCGCATGGATGACGCCCGGCTGGGGTTTTTCGACAAGGCGGTGGACGACATCAGCGTGCGCCGCAAGATCTTTGACGTGTCGACCGGCGGGCGGCTGTCCGCCGCGTGGCTGGACCGCATGGCCGCCGAGTCCGACGGCCTGATGCGGCCCGAGGCCATGCGCGCCTACCTGCGCGAATGGGCGACGCAGGACATCTCGGCGCGCATCACCGGGCTGGACCGGCCGGTGGGCCTGTTCATCGGCGAACACGATCCGACCCTGTCGGAAGCGCTGATGCGGGAGACGTGGATGCGCTTCTACCCGAACGCCACGCTGGAGGTGATCGGCAACGCCGGGCACTACCCGATGTTCGAGGCGCCCGTGATGCTCGGGACGCGGATCGATGCCTTTCTCAATGATCGAATTCGCTTGTGACTCCATCAGTTTTATGTGATTCAGCTCGCCCGGGCTTTCCGATACATTGGCCGTATTCCTATAACGATGACAGCGATCGGAGACAAGCCGCTGGCATACGCCCATCACGGATGGACCCACTGTGTACCCGTTGAGCTATGTTCGTCCAGACACCCTGGACCAGGCCCTGGCGCTGTTGGCCGACCAGGAAGACGCCAAGCCGCTGTCAGGCGGCATGACCCTCATCCCCACCCTCAAGCAGCGCCTTGCGGCCCCGTCGCACCTGGTGGACCTGTCGCGCCTGGACGCCTTGCGCGGCATCGGCCTGCAGGGCGATGTCTTGCGTATCGGCGCCGCGACCAAGCATGTCGAAGTGGCGCGATCCGACGTCGTGGCCGGCTCGATTCCCGCCCTGGCCGCGCTGGCCGGCGTGATTGCCGATCCCCAGGTGCGCAATCGCGGCACCCTGGGCGGTTCCGTCGCCAACAACGATCCGGCTGCGGATTACCCTGCCGCGGTGCTTGGACTGGGCGCGGTCATCGAGACCAGCACCCGCCGCATTCCGGCCGATGACTTTTTCGTGGGCATGTTCGAGACGGCGCTGGAACCTGGCGAGCTGATCGTGGCCATCGAATTTCCGGTGCCTGACCGCGCGGCCTACCAGAAGCTGCGGCACCGCGCGACCGGCTATGCGGTTACCGGTGTATTCGTTGCGCAATTCAACGATGCCGTGCGCGTGGCAGTGACCGGCGCCGGATCCTCCGTATTCCGGTGGACGGAGGCCGAGACGGCGCTGGCGGCCAGTTGCCAGTCGGACCGCCTGGCCGATACCCCCATCGACGAGACGCTGTTCAACAGCGATGCCAACGGCAGCGCCGCCTACCGGGCCAACCTGGTGCGGGTCATGACGCGGCGCGCTGTCGACGCGCTGACGCCGCGGCCCCGCTGATCGGGCTGGCACCGCTGCGGTGGCATCACGCTGCCCTCGCGACCTCATTCTCTTTTCTTCTGGAAACGTCATGGAATTCAAAGGCAGTCATCGCATTCCGGCCGCCCGCACCCAGGTCTGGGCCGGCCTCAATGACCCCGCCGTGCTCCAGGCCTGCGTGCCCGGCTGCGAGGCCTTCGAGCCGACCGGGCCGGACACCTATGCGGCGGTTGTCGTCGCCGCGATCGGGCCAGTCAAGGCGCGCTTCAAGGGCAAGCTGGCCATTGCCGACAAGGTGGAAGACACCGGCTACACGATCATTGGCCAGGGTGACGGCGGCATCGCCGGCTTTGGCAAGATGACGGCGACCGTGACGCTGACCGACACGGACGACGGCTGCGAGCTGGTCTACGTTGCGGTGGCCGAAGTCGGCGGCAAGCTGGCGCAGATCGGATCGCGCCTGATCGGTTCGGTCACCAACAAGCTGGCCGACGAATTCTTCAAGCGCTTTTCGGCCGCCATGACCGAACGGGTGGGGCAGGCATGATGCAGGTCCACGTGACGATCAATGGCGAGTCCGTCTCGCGCGACGTGGACGACCGCACGCTGCTGGTCGAATTCATTCGCAAGGACCTGGGCCTGACCGGCACGCACGTGGGCTGCGACACCAGCCAGTGCGGCGCGTGCACCGTGCATCTAGATGGCGTTGCCGTCAAATCCTGTTCCGTGCTGGCGGCGCAGGCCAGCGGGGGCGACGTCGTCACGATCGAAGGGCTGGCGCCATCGCCCGACGCCCTGGGTCCGGTGCAGGAAGCCTTCGTGGCATGCCACGGGCTGCAATGCGGCTTTTGCACGCCGGGCATGATCATGGCTGTGGATCATTACCTGACGGTGGACGGCCGGCTGGATGACGCGTCGATCTGCCATGGCCTGGAAGGCAATATCTGCCGCTGCACCGGCTACGTCAACATCATCGAAGCCGTGAAGCACGCGGCCGCCGCCCGGCAAGGAGGCCCGCATGCCTAAGCTGATCGGACAGCCCATGCCGCGCGCGGAAGACGCGCGGCTGGTCGCCGGAAAAGGTCAGTACACGGATGATGTGTCGCTGCCGGGCCAGGTATACGCCGCCTTTCTGAGGTCGTCGCGCCCCCATGCGGTCATCCGCGGCATGGACCTGGAAGCGGCACGGTCCGCCCCTGGGGTGATCGCCGTGCTTACGGGACAGGATTATCTGGATGGTGGTCATCAGGGCATGGACCACGTGCCCAATCCGGCCGATGCCATCGCGCATGAACAGCGTGCGTTCAATGATTCGCTGACCGGCCACGTCTTCAACCAGCGGCACATTCCGCTGCCGATCGACAAGGTGCGCCATGTGGGCGAAGCGGTCGTCATGGTCGTGGCCGAGACGCAGCGCGAAGCGCGCGATGCCGCCGAATTGGTTGACGTTGACTACGATCCCTTGCCCGCAGTGGTGGATGCCGACAAGGGCATGCTGCCCGATGCGCCGCAGCTGTGGGACAACCTGCCATCGAACCTGTGCTTTCAGGTGCAGATCGGCAACCCTGAAGACATTGCCCGGATCTTTGCCGGCGCGCACCACGTCGTGCGCCGCGAATTTCGCAACAGCCGCATCGTCAATTGCCAGATGGAACCGCGGTCCGCGCTGGGCAGCTACGACCCCGAGTCGGGCTATCTGCTGATTTCGGGCAGCCAGGGTGTGACCCGCCAGCAACTGTGCATTGCGGACGCGCTGAAGGTGCCGCGAACGCAAGTGCGGGTGATCAGCCCTGACGTGGGCGGCGGCTTTGGCCCGCGCAGCATGGTTAATCCCGAACAATTGGCGGTGCTGTGGGCATCGAAGCGGGTAGGGCGGCCGATCAAGTGGACCAGCGATCGCAACGAAGCCTTCCTGTCCGACTACCAGGGCCGCGACCAGGTCGCGCGCGCCGCGATGGCGCTGTCGGCCGATGGACGCATCCTGGCCGTGGACCACGAATTGATCGGCAACGTGGGCGCACACACGGTGTCGTATGTGCCGCTGTCCAACGGATCCCGCGTGATGACCACGGTCTATCACGTGCCTGCCGCTGCCGCCAAATTGAGCGCCGTCATGACCAACAGTGCGCCCACCGGACCGTATCGCGGTGCGGGCCGGCCCGAGTCGACGCACGTCATGGAACGCATGCTGGATATCGCCGCGCGTGAACTCGGCATCGACCGGGTCGAGATTCGCCGCCGCAATCTCATCCAGCCCGGCCAGATGCCGTACCGCAGTCCCATGGGTCTGAACTACGACAGCGGCGCCTTTGCCGCCAACATGGAACGCGCGCTGACCGTTTCCGAATGGGACGCTGCCGAAGCGCGCCGCGCGGCGGCCCGGGCACGCGGCCGGTGGCTGGGCATAGGCGTCGCCAACTATGTCGAATCACCCGTGGGCGCACCCAAGGAACGCATCGAATTGACGGTCGAACCCGATGGCCGCGTGGATCTGGTGGCCGGCACGCAAACGACCGGGCAGGGCCATGCCACCACGTTCGCGCAGGTACTGGCTGACAAGCTGGGGGTGCCTTTCGAAGCGATCAGCCTGCGCACGGGCGATTCGGCCTTTGTGAGCGTGGGCGGCGGCACGCATTCCGACCGGTCCATGCGGCTGGTGGGGACGCTGATCGTGCAGGCGGTGTCGTCGCTGGTCGACCTGGGCAAGCCCGTGGCGGCGACCTTGCTCGACACCACCGAAGGGCAAGTCAGTTTCATTGATGGCGAGTATGTCGATGCCACGTCGCAGCGCAAGGTTGGCCTCGCGGATGTGGCGCGACGGATTGCGGAATCCGGCCTGCCGGATGCCGAGGGCGCCGCCGCCGACACGCACCGCTTCCGGGTCGTTGCGGAATTCAACGGTCGTATTCCGGCGCACCCCACCGGCGCCGCGGTGTGCGAACTGGAAGTCGATCCGGATACGGGTGAGGTCGAGCTGACGCGCTACACGTCCATCGACGATGTCGGCACGCCCATTAATCCATTGATTGTCGAAGGCCAGGTGCATGGCGGCCTGGCGCAGGGCATTGGCCAGGCCTTGTATGAAGGCTTCCAGGTCGATCCGGAAAGCGGACAGGTGCTGAGCGGCTCGTACATGGACTATGGCGTGGCCCGTGCCGGCGCCTTGCCGCCGCTGCGCATCGAATTGACCGAAGACCCCACCAGCGGCAATCCGCTGGGCGTGAAAGGCGGCGGCGAAAGCGGCATCACGCCAGCCACCGCCGCCATCTTCAATGCACTGGCCGACGCACTGCGCGAGGTCACCACCGACGAATTGCCGATGCCCGCCACCGCGGCGTCGATCTGGGAAGCCATCCATCAAGGGGACAGAGTGTGAATACCGACAAGGTCACCGTCACGCGCAACGGCGCGCTGCTCGACATCGCGCTGAACACACCGGCCAACGGCAACCTGCTCGATGCCGAGATGGGTCGCGCGATCGTTGCTGCCGTCAACCAACTGGATGACGATATCAAGTTGATCCGCCTGTCGGGCAATGGCGCGGATTTTTGCGCGGGCCGCGTTTCGCCCATGCCGGCCAAGGGCGCCGCGCCGTCGGCGGAACACCTGCGCCGCACGGTCGCCATGCCGGCGCTGGAACTGTACGACGCCCTGAAAGCCACGGCCGTGCCGGTGCTGGGCGTGATCCGCGGCCGCGCGATTGGCGTGGGCTGCGCCTTGGCGGGCGTCTGCGACGTGACGATTGCGGCGGACACCGCGTCGTTCCAGATCCCGGAAATGGAGCGTGACATCCCGCCCACGCTGGTCATGTCCGCGTTGATCGGCCGCGTGCCGGTCAAGACGGTGGCGCGCATGGTGTTGACCCGCGACACCGTCTCGGCCGCCGAAGCCCTGCAGGCCGGGCTGGTCAGCCAGGTCGTGGCCGGCGACCAGCTGGATGCCGAAGTCGGGCGCATCACCTCGATCATGCTGGGCTGCGGCGCGGTCACGATCCGCGCCGTCAAACAGTTCCTGGAACTGGCGCCGGGCCTGCCGCGCGGCACGTCCAGCGGACTGGCCGGGCATCTGGCGGGCACCGCGCTGTCGGCCAAGTTCTAGGCATCACCATCCCTACCGGCGCGGCTACGTATCGCGCCATGCCCTACCCAGGAGACAGCATGACTTCCTTCTTTTCCAAGCGGCGGGCGTTCCACGCTGCCGCCTTGTCCGCCACCGGCCTGGCCGTTTTCGCCGCCACCGCGCTGGGCGTGTCATCGACCGCGCACGCCCAGGCCTATCCCACCAAACCCATCCGCATGGTGCTGGGCTATCCGGCCGGCAGCGGCATCGACGCCGTGGCCCGGCAGGTGGCCGCTCGCCTGGAAAAGGAAGCGGGGCAGACGGTGGTGGTCGACAACCGTGCCGGCGCCCTGGGCAACATCGCGGCCGACATGGTCGCCAAGTCGCCGGCCGATGGCTACACCATTCTGTTCACGCCAAATTCGACACACGCCGCCAACATCCATCTGTTCAAGAAGCTGCCCTTTGATCCGGTCAAGGACTTCCAGCCGGTGGGCACCGTCGCATCGCTGGGCTTTGTGCTGCTGACCAATCCCGAGGCCCGGCCTTACAAGACCGTGGCGGATCTGACCGCCACGCTCAAGCGGGAACCGGGCAAGTATTCGTGGGGCAGCGGCAACGCCACGGGCCAGGTGGCCGGCGAGTTGTACAAAACGCTGGCGGGTGTCGATGCCGTCAACGTGCCGTACAAGGGCGTGCCTCAAGCCATGACCGACCTGATCGGCGGCCGCATCGATTTTCTGTTTGCCGATGCGACGCTGGCGATTCCGCAACTGAAGGGTGGCCGCGTGCGCGCGCTGGCCGTGACAGGCAAGACCCGTCCCACTTCCTTGCCCGACGTGCCCACCATGGCGGAAGCGGGCGTGCCCGGCTACGACCTGAGCGGCTGGTTCGGCATCTTCCTGCCGGCCAATGCGCCGGCGCCCGTGCTGGCCAGTCTGACCGGCTGGCTCAACACCGTCACGCGCGATCCGGCCATCGCGGAGTTCATGCGCAGCATCGGGGCCGAGCCGCTGCCGGGCGGTCCGGCTGACCTGGCCACGCTGGTCCGTACCGATACCGAAAAGTGGGGCAAGATCATCCGTGCCGCCGGCATCACTGCCGAATGACGGCGCAGGCCGAATGATTGCAAACGTCAACTATCTGGAGCATCCATGAGTGACGATATGCTGGACCTGAAAATGTTCATCGACGGCGAGTGGCTCGATACCACCGGCCGCCGTTCCGAGCCGGTCATCAACCCGGCCACGGGCGCAAGCCTGGGCGACCTGCCGCATGCCACGACCGACGATCTGCAACGCGCGATCGACACGTCGCAGGCCGCGTTCCAGCGCTGGCGCATCATATCGCCCCTGGCGCGCGGTGAAATCCTGCGCAAGGCCGCGCAGCTGTTCCGCGAACGCAGCGATCGTATCGCGCGGATCATGTCGCTCGAACAGGGCAAGACGCTGACCGAATCGCGTATCGAAGTCATGGTGACGGCCGAGATGCTGGAGTGGGCGGCCGAAGAAGGCCGGCGCACCTATGGCCGCGTGATTCCGCCGCGCGAGAACGGCTGGCGGCAGATTGTCGTGCAGGAACCGATCGGCGTCACCGCGGCGTTCACGCCGTGGAATTTCCCGGCCATGATCCCGGCGCGCAAGATTGCCAGTTCCCTGGCGGCGGGCTGCACATGCATCATCAAACCGTCCGAAGAAACGCCAGCGTGCGCCATCGAAATCGCGCGCGCCCTGCAGGATGCCGGTCTTCCCAAAGGTGTGCTGAATGTGGTGTTCGGCGTGCCGGCAGAAGTTTCCGAATTCCTGATCGCGTCGCCCATCGTGCGCAAGGTGTCCTTTACCGGCAGCGTGGCGGTGGGCAAGCACATTGCCGGCCTGGCCGCGCGGGGTGTCAAGCCGGTCACGCTGGAGCTGGGCGGTCACGCGCCGGTGCTGGTGTTCGACGATGTCAATGTCGAAGCCGTGGCGCGAATGGCGGCCGCGGGCAAGTACCGCAACGCGGGGCAGGTCTGCATTTCGCCGACGCGTTTCTTCGTGCATCGCAAGGTGCACGATGCCTTTGTCGATCTGTTCGGCCGCGCAGCCGGCGCCTTGCGGGTCGGGCCCGGTGTCGAAGCGTCGTCGCAGATGGGCGCTTTGGCCAACCCGCGGCGTCTGACTGCCATGGACACGCTGGTGGAAGACGCCAGGTCACGCGGTGCGTCCGTAGTCACTGGCGGCGAACGCCTGTCGGGCGATGGGTACTTCTTCCGGCCCACGGTCCTGGCCTCGTTGCACGCCGACTCGCGCGTGCTGTCCGAAGAGCCGTTCGGCCCGCTGGCCATGGTCGTGCCGTTCGATGATGACGACGAGGCGCTGCGCCAGGCCAATCATCTGCCCTACGGACTGGCGGCCTACGCCTTCACGTCGAATGCGGACCGCATCATCAAGGTGTCGAACGGCATCGAAAGCGGCATGGTGGGCATGAACACCTTTGCGATTGCCTCGGCCGAATCGCCTTTTGGCGGCGTGAAGGACAGCGGCTACGGATCCGAAGGCGGCATCGAAGGCGTGGCCGCCTACCTGACGCCCAAGTTCATTTCGCAGTCCCCCGCGCCATGAACGACCTGACCGGCAAGACAGCCATCGTCACGGGCGCAAGCTCCGGCATCGGCCGCGCGGTGGCCATTGCGCTGGCCGCCGCGGGGGCGCGCGTGATGGTTGCCGCCCGCAACGAACAGGGGTTGATCGAGACCGCGTCGCTGATCAGCCAGGCAGGCGGCACGGCGTCGATCTGCATCACCGATGTGACCGACGAAGCGCAAGTGCAGCAGCTGTTCGACCGCACCGTGGCCGCCTTCGGTGGCGTCGACCTGCTGGTGAACAATGCTGGCGTGACCACCAGTCAGCGCATTGAAGACCTGACCCTGGCCGCGTGGCGCCAGGTGCTGGACGTCAATCTGACGGGCGCTTTTCTGTGCAGCCGCGAGGCTTTCCGTGTGATGAAGCCCCGCGGGGGCGGTCGCATCATCAACATGGGAAGCGTGGCGGCGCTGGTGCCGCGGCCGAATTCCGTGCCCTACACGACCACCAAACATGGCCTGGACGGCATGACGCACGCGCTGGCGCTGGACGGCCGCGAGCATGGCATTGCCGTCAGTGTGCTGCACCCGGGGGTGACGGAATCCGCGCTGGCCGAAAAGTCCGGGCGGAAGTTCGCGCCCGGTGAACTGATGAAGGCGTCGGACGTGGCAAGGGTGGTGCTGCTGATGGCGTCCCTGCCGCCCGAGGTCAATCTGTACGAAAGCGTGATCTTCCCGTTGTCGATGCCGCTGCTGGGGCGGGGCTGAGCCCGCCAGTCATCTCTTACTTGGCGCGCGGTTTCTTGCCTGATGGAATCGATGGAATGGTCGGCACTTCGGCCCCGGTAGGGCCCAGGCCCTGGATCGCCAGCGCCAGCAGGGCGCGCAGCCGGGCCAGGCCCACGGCAGGCTTGGGCGTGCCTTGCGCCAGCCAGCGGCGCACTTCGGTCAGGTAGATCGTCATGATCAGGCCGGCGATCAGTTCGGGTGGCGCGGTGTCGGCGATCTTGCCGGCTTCCTGCTTCTGGCGCGCCAGGTCGGTCAGCATCGACGAGATGTTGGAACGGCGCGCATAGAAGCGGCTGGTTTCCTTGCCCTTGTCGGTGGTCTCGGCCAGGAAGTCGGCAGTTTCCTGCACGGCCGCGCGCGACAGGGGCGGCTCTTTCGCCCAGTAGGTGTAGCGCAGCGTGAAGAACTTCATCAGCTGTTCGAGCAGGGGCAGGTCGGACTGCAGGGCTTTTTCGCCCTTTTCGTTCACGGCGTCCAGGTCGTTGTTGATGATCAGCATCAACAGGTCGCGTTTGTCGGCCGCGTAGACGAACACGGTGCCGATGGCGACGTCGGCGCGCTGGGCGATTTCGCGGGTGGTTGCGTCGTCAAAGCCCTTTTCAAGGAAGACCTCGCGTGCCGCCTGCTTGATGCGTCGGAGCTTGTCCTGCTTGCTGCGTTCACGCAGACCGAGCGCAGGGGCGGATGCGGATTTTCCAGTGAGGGTGTCTTTCATGAATTTCTTGTTGTCGGCCCGCGCGAGCGTGGCCAGGGTAGGAGCGGATGCGTCAAACGGTGCCTATTCTAAAAGAAAAGCCCTTCGCGCACGATGCCGCAACGCGTTGACAAAGTAAGTGTCGTTTATATAAAGTTAACTTATTAAAAAGGAGACCGCCGTGGCCGACGCTGCCAAGATCGCTGCCCAGGGTGCTTCCCGGGCGCCTGCCAACGCCGGGGACGCGGTCGTGGGCGACCTGCCGGCCGACGCGGCACGCTGGGAATCCTCGGCCCGCCGCGTGTCCACGCCAGCGGGCGCAAACACGATCACGTGGCGCATCTGGGGCAACGGGTCGCCGGTGGTCCTGCTGCACGGCAATAGCGGCTCCTGGACGCACTGGATCCGCAACCTGGACGCCCTGAGCGCCCACCACACCTTGTACGTGCCCGACCTGCCGGGCCACGGCGACGCCGATCCCTACACCAACACGCCCACCATGGCGGGATTTGCCTCGCTGCTGTGGCACGGGATGGACGAGCTGTTGCCCGAGCATGGCCTGCCCGTCGATATCCTGGGGTTTTCACTGGGCTCGGTGCTGGCGGAAACCATGGCGGTGGAACGGCCCGCGCAGGTGCGCAAGCTGGTGCTGCTGCGCGGCAGTTTTTCCGATGGGCCGCTGGCCTTGCCCGAAGGCATCCGCCGCTGGCGCGGTGTGGATGATCCCGCCGAGATGGCCGCGATCCAGAAGCACAACCTGGGCGTGCTGATGATCCATGACACCGCCCGCATCGATGCACTGGCGGTCGCCCTGCAGACCCGCAATGTGCTGCGCACGACGCTGGACATGCGGCCCTTGCTGGCCAGCCGTACGCCCCAAACCTTTCATCGCCTGACCGGCGAGATCCACGGTGTGTCCGGCGAATTTGACGTGTATGGCGGCGATGTGGCCGAGCAGGGACGCGTGCTGAAGCAGGTGCACCCGTCGGCGCATTTCCATCTGATTCCCGGCGCCGGCCATTGGGCCATCTACGAGGCGGCCGATGCCATCAATCCTTTGCTGGTGGACATCCTGATGAAGGGTTGATCCGCATACGCCCGGTGGCGTAAATAAATGACTATGCTCAAATATGAGCGTAATATATTTTTCTGATATCGGCGTCCAGACCGGTAGGGAAAGACAGCCGCGCGCCGCACCGTGCACGGCCCAACAGGAGACCGCAGTGAAGACATGGACCCTTGCGCTGGCAGCCAGCTGCACGCTGGCTGTTCTGCCGGGCGCGTACGCCCAGGCACCCGCCGCCTATCCCACCAAGCCAATCCGCATGATCGTGGCGTTCCCGCCGGGCGGCAGCACCGACCTGATCGCGCGGGTGATCGCACCCGTCATGTCCGAACGGCTAGGCCAGCAGGTCGTGGTCGAAAACCGGGGCGGCGCGGGCGGCAACATTGCGATGGAAGCCGTGGCGCGCGCGGCGCCCGATGGCTATGTGATCGGCTTCAGCGGCGCGGGCGCACTGGGCATCAACGGCGTGCTGTACCGGAACATGACTTTCGATCCGATCAAGGACCTGACCCCGGTTGGCCGCGTGGCGTATTCGCCGTTCGTGCTGGTGGGGCCGCCCGACGCCAAGGCCAAGACCATTGCCGACGTGCTGGCCGAAGCCAAGGCCATGCCCGAGAAGCTGTCGCTGGGCCACGGCGGGCAGGGCACCGTCATGCAACTGGCCAGCGAACTCTTCAACCAGACGGCGGGTGTCAAGACGGTCCTGGTGCCCTACAAAGGCACCGGCCCCGCCACGGTGGATGCCATGAGCGGGCAGATCCCGCTGGCCATGAGCGACACGCCCAGCTCGGTCAACTACATCCAGGCCGGCAAGCTCAAGGCCTACGCCGTCACCACCGCGGAACGCAGCCCGGCCTTGCCCGATGTGCCGACGCTGGCCGAAGCGGGACTGAAAGGCTATGAAGCCACGGGCTGGTTCGCGATCGCCGCCCCAACCGGCACGCCGCCCGCCATCATTGAAAAGTTGAACGGTGCGCTGAATGCAGCGTTGAACAATGCCGAGGTCAAGACGCGGATCGTGGCCGCCGGTGCGACGCCCGGCCCGACCACGCCGGATGAACTGCGGCAGCTGATCGAAGTGGACACCGACAAGTGGGGCAAGATCATCAAGCGCCTGAACCTGCGGCTGGACTGATCGGCGGCGCATGAATATTTCCCTGCGTCAGCTCAAGGCCTTCCTTGGCGTGGCCGAGTCGGCCAACTTTACGAAGACGGCTCAGCATCTGCACCTGAGCCAGGCGGGCCTGAGCGCAACCATTCGCGAGCTGGAATCGCAGCTCAATACTCGGCTGTTCGAACGGACCACGCGCGCCGTGGTGCTGACCGAAGCCGGCCGGGTCTTCCTGCCCACCGCGGCGCTGATTGCGCGGGAACTGAGCGACGCGGCGCTGCGGCTGCGTGACATGGAACGGCAGGACATCGCCACGCTGCGGGTCGGCTTCACGCCGTTGATGGCGTCCGCGATCGTGCCGGACACCTTGCTGCGTTTTGCCGCGACGCATCCGCAGGTGGAGGTGGAAGTGGTCGATGGCAGCCCGGTCGAAATCCAGCAGGCCGTGGAAAACGGCGGACTGGATGCGGCCTTCGGCGCCTTTTTCGCCAAGGTGTCGGGGCTGCGGCGCGAGGCCATCATTCCCTCGCACCTGGCGGCGGTATATGCGTCGGACCGCACCGCACACGCCGCGGATACCGGCAGCGGCGACATGCCGTGGCAGGCGTTGAACGATCAGCCGCTGATCTGCCTGACTCCGGAAAGCCCGGTGCAAAGCCTGACCGAAGAAGCCTTGTTCCGCCACAAGCTGAACATTGCGCGGCGGACCACGGTGCAGCATCTGGAGACCGCGATTGCGATGGCCGAAAAGGGCTTTGGCATCGCGATCATTCCGTCGTTCGCGCAAAGCGCCTGCCTGCGCTACGCGGTGCATTGCCGCCCGCTGGTGCCGGCTGTCAGTTTCGATTTCTATGTGATCACGCGGGCCGGCGCGGTGCCTTCGCCAACCTTGACCGCGTTCGTCACGACCTTCGAGCAGGTCGTGGCGGAACTGCCGAAGCCGTCAGCGGGCTGAGGGAGCCGGGCTGCGGTAACCGTCCGCCCGGTTGCCCCGCTGACGCCTATCGCGCCGGTGCGATCCGGCCGCGGCATTCGCCGAAACCGATCGTGCGAAAGCCCGCCTTTTCCGCCTTGCCGCGCAGCACGATCTCGTCGCCATCCATCAGCCACTTCCGCGTTTCGCCATTCGGCAGCGTGATGGCTTCGGCCCCGGCGCTGGTCATCTCGGTCATGCAGGCCATGGAACTGCGCGCTTCGCCCGATACCGTGCCGCTGCCAATCAGGTCGCCAGGCAACAGGTTGCACCCGTTGCTGGTGTGATGGGCGACCATTTGGCCAAAAGTCCAGTACAGCGTCTTGGCGTTCGTCTGGCTGATGCGTGCCGGGCCGTCGCCGCTGCTGCGCATCGTGTCGCTGGACAGCCAGGCTTCGAGCTGGATATCGAACGCGCCCTGGCGTTGGTCCGCCTCGCTGGCCAGATGCGGCAGCGGCGCGGGGTCGCCTTCAGGACGCGCGCAGGCGGCCGTGCGAAAGGGCGCCAGGGCCTCGGCCGTCACGACCCAGGGCGACACCGAGGAATGAAAGTTCTTGCCCAGGAAAGGCCCCAGCACCTGTTCCCACCACTGGATGCTCTTGGCGGACCAATCGTTGAGCAGGCAAAACCCAAAGAGATAGTCGGCCACCTGGTCGATCGGGATCGGCGAGGCCTGCGCATTGCCCTGGCCCACGAACAGGCCCAGTTCCAGTTCAAAGTCCATCGCTTCGATCGCGCCGAACTGGACGCTGCCATCGGCGGCTTTCCATTGCCCATGTGGACGCACCACATCCGGGCCGCTCACACGGATCGATGACGTGCGGCCGTGATACGCCACAGGCAGATATTTGAAGGCGGGCGGCAAGGGGTCTTTCAGGCCTTTGAGCTTGCCGTGGCGTTCCGTGTGATGGATGGACGTCAGGAAGTCGGTATAGCCTTCGATGCGGCACGGCAGGTGCAGCGTGGCGCCCGCGGCAGGCACCAGGACCTTGGCGGCATCGGCACGCGCCGGGTCGCCAGACGTTCCATCGGCGCGCAGCCTGTCGAACAGCGCGGCCCGCAAGGCGTGCGTGTCGGCCGGCGGAAGCGCCATGAAGGCATTCAGCGTGGGCGCGCTGGCGGCTTCGGCGGCACGCCGGGCTGCGCCTTCGAACCAGCCCGCGTCCAGCGCCGCGCCGATATCCAGCACCTGGTCGCCAATGGCGACCGCACCCCCGCGTCGTCCATCGCGCTCAAGAATGCCGTAAGGCAGGTTCTGAATGGGGAAGTCGGTGTCGTCAGCATTCGCGCTGTCGACCCAGCTGCGGACGGACGCGTCGTGGGTGGCGTTCAAAGAAGTGGTAGTCACATCAGCCATACGATCAGTGTCCTTGGGCGTTGGCGGAAACGGCGGTGGCGGATGACGCACCCGCCGCAGCACGCAGCTGCGCCTTGTCGGTCACCCACTTGGCCAGGTCGGCATGGGCCACGCGGGCATGCGATTTCATGTCCGCATCGGACACGGTGCGCACGGTCAGCTCGACCCGGAAACCGTTTGGGTCAAAGAAGTAGATGGACTTGACGATGTGGTGATCCGTCACGCCCAGCACGTCCACGCCGGCCGCTTCCAGCCTGGCCTTCAAGGCCATGAGGCGGTCCAGGCTGTCGACTTGCAGCGCAATGTGATTGACCCAGGCGGGCGTGTTCGGCGAGGGCAGGGCGGATACATCGTCGCCCAGGTCGAAGAAGGCAATGTACGACCCGTCACCCATCTCGAAAAAGATGTGGACGTACGGGCAGTACTCGCCAGTGCTGGGCACGTGGTCCAGACGGATCACGTGGACCAGCGGCAGGCCGATCAGGTCTTCATAGAAATGCCGCGTCTCTTCGGCATCGCGGCAGCGCCACGCAAAGTGGTGCAGTCCTTGAACGGTGGGCGCCGACAGGTCGGCGGCAATCGGGCTATTCATGGTGTGTCCTTTCAGCGGCAGGTTCACAACGGATCGGGCGCGCAGCCTTACAGCGGCGCTGTCTCGACGTCGTAGGTGAACAGCCATTCGTAGCGTTCCTTGACGCGCTCTTCCTGCCACTCGCGATTCACATAGGCGGCCGCGCCTTCGGGGTGGGCCAGTTCCTTGTTGTGGAAGCGTTTGGCGTTGGCGTTGGATCCTTCGACCACGCGCGCGGTGCGGTCCTTGCGGGCCTCTTCATAGTGCTGCAGGGCGACGGCGGGATCGTCGCGGTATTCATCCAGCGCGCGTGCCAGCATATAGCCGTCTTCGATCGCCATGGCCGCTCCTTGCGCCAGGAAAGGCAAGGTCGGATGGCAGGCATCGCCAAGCAGGGTGATGTTGCCGTTGCTCCATTTTTCCATGGGGGCGCGCACCATCAGCGCCCACTTGTACGGCACGTCGATCGCGCGGATCAGGCTGTGCACGTCTTCGTGCCAGCCGGCCAGATCCGCCTGGCATTCTTCGGTCGACCCCCGTTCGGTCCAGGACTCCACCTGCCAGTCCGTCCGTTCGACGGCGGCCACGAAGTTGACAAGCTTGTTGGCCCGCAGCGGATAGTGGATGACGTGTGCGCCGGGACCCACCCAGTTCACGCCCAGGGGACGCTGCAACTGCGGTGGAAGGGTGTCGGCTTCGATCACGCCGCGCCAGGCCACGATGCCCGAGAAACGCGGCTTGTCGGCGCCGAACAAGGTTTCGCGCACCAAGGAATGCACGCCGTCGGCGCCCACCAGCACGTCGCCATGAAAGCTGCGGCCATCTTCGGTCTGCACCGTCACACCATCAGCATGCTGATCGAACGCGACCATCTTGGCGCCCAGCACGATGGCATCCGGATCTTCGCGCCGCACGGCATTGGCCAGGGTCTGATGCAGATCCGCACGATGGGCGGTCAGGTAAGGGTAGCCATACAGCTTGCGCGACACGCTGCCCAGGTCGAACAGATTCCACGTCTGGCCGGTGTTCCAGAGCCGCACGATCTTGCCTTGCGGTTCGGACGCGAGCTTCATGAACTCGGGTTCCAGGCCCAGCTTGAACAGCACGTGATTGCAATTGGGGCTCAGCTGAATGCCGGCGCCGACTTCTTTCAGCTGCGCGGCCTGCTCCAGGATCCGGACATCGAAGCCCTTCTTGAGCAAGGCCAGTCCGGCGGTCAGGCCACCCAGGCCACCCCCTGCGATAAGTATGCGCATGATCAGTCCACGACAGGTTTGGTTTTGGCAACCAGCGCCGTCCACTTCTTGGACTCGCCGGCAAGGAAGGTGCGGAATTCATCGGGCGTCGTCTGGATCACATCCAGGCCGCCTGTTTCCATCTGCTTGCGCAGTTCAGGATCGTTTTGCGCATCACGCAGCGCGGCGTTCAGTTTCTGCAGCACGGCGGGCGGGGTCTTGGCCGGGGCCACCAGCGCCAGCCAGGAATACACCTCGAAGTCATTGCCGTAGATTTCCTGCACCGTGGGGACGTCAGGCATCGCCGGCGAGCGTTTCGCGCTGGTGGTGGCCAGCACCTTGATGCGCCCATTGGCCAGATAGGGCTGGGCCAGCGTGATGGTTTCGAGCGACATGTCGACCTGGCCGCTGACCATGTCCGCGAAGGCCGGCGCGCCGCCCTTGTAGGGCACATGAAGCATGTCGAACTTGGCGGCTTCCTTCAGCCATTCGCCGGTCAGGTGGTTGATCGAACCGTTGCCGGCCGATCCGTACGACGACTTGTGGGTCTTGGCGTAGGCCACGAATTCCTGCAGCGTCTTGGGCGGCAGCGCACTGCGTGTCACCAGCAGGATCGGCGTGCGTCCCACCATGCCGATCGGCGCGAATGATGTCATCGGCGCATAGCCCGGATTGGGATAGAGCGATGGCGCCACGCCCAGGCTGCTGGTGCTGCCCCACAGCAGGGTGTAGCCGTCGGCCGGTGCGCGGGCCACGAAGGCCGAGCCCACGGTGCCGCCCGCGCCCGGGCGGTTTTCCACGATGACGGGTTTGCCAAGCAAGGTACCCAGCGACTTGCCGACCAGCCGCGCGCTGACGTCGGTCGGGCCACCCGGCGGGAAGGGCACGATCAGCGTGATGGGGCCGGTGGGGTAGTCCTGGGCAGCGGCCGGGCTGAGCGGCGCCAGCGCGGCGGTGGCGCCCAACGCAAGCGCGGCAACGGTGCTGAACGCGCTGCAAACGAAAACGCGCCGCGAAGGGGCGGCGCGCGTGGTGGTGTCGGTCATCGGTGTCCCCTGGTCGATGCAGGCTGCGCGATCCGTGCCGCGATGCGCAGCCGGTCGCTGTCTGGGTGGTCGTAAGCCACGTACCAGGGAAATATAAGTGAAGCCTTACCCGAAATGAATCACATAAAAATTATGGAGTCACAACGGAATTCGATCACCCCCCAGGCGCTGCGCGCCACCCCCAGGGGCGGCACTGGTGGACTGGCGGAGCCAGATCCACTGTGCCCGGCGGTGGCTATGTGGCAGTGCCAAGCGTGGTGCTGATGGCGACGGGCGTTGGGTTGCTGCTTGCGTTTTAGGCGCCCTGGTTTTCTTCGCTCTGCGCGCCGCGCAGTTCGCCGACCAGGGTGCGGAGGTTCGCGCGCATGGTTTTCAGGTCGCGGGGTTCCAGACAGGCGAAGGCGTCGGCTTCGACCGCTTCGATATCTTTCGCGCCAGCTTCGACCAGGGTGCGGCCTTCGGGCGTCAGGCTCACGCGCAGGATGCGGCGGTTGGCGGCGTCTTCGCGGCGGACGAGCAGGCCGCGTTCTTCCAGTGTGCTGAGCAACTGGCCCATGGATTGAGGCGTGACGTAGAAACGGCGGGACAGATCGGCCGATGAGAGACCATCGCGATGCCCGAGCACGGACAGGACCGTGTACTGAATGCCGGTGACGGCGTATTTCTTGAGGGCGGCTTCGGTGCGGTTGCGCAACGCGAAGTGGACTTGCGACACGAGATACGTGGTGCTTGCGCCAAGGCTGGGCTCGGCGGTAGCGGGTGCGGTCTTCGGCAAAAAAGGCTCCCCGGGGGTGTCGTTTTTTCTTGCCAGTTTAACGCGGACCGACCGGAAGGGGCCGACTAGCGAGGCACGCCAGGCGTGCACTCGCTGGCGAGCGGCGCGGCTTGCGCCGGCCGCTCAGGCACGTGGCGCTTACTTCGCGTCCACGGCATCCTTCAGCACCTTGGCGGCGCTGAATGCGGGCGCTTTGCGCGCGGCGATCTGGATGGCTTCACCCGTACGTGGGTTACGGCCCGTCTTGGCAGCCTTGGCCTTGACAGAGAACTTGCCGACACCTGGCAGCACGACTTCATCACCGCCCGCCAGCGAGGCGCGCAGTGCGTCGCCCAGGGCGTCGATGAACGCTTCCGACACGTTCTTCGGTTGCTGGGTCCGTTCGGCGAGGGCGTCGATCAGTTCTTTCTTGGTGCGCATGCGTACTCCTTAAAAAAGTTGGCAGGTCGCCGACAGTGGCGGGTCGCCAACAGCACTAGGGCGGCATTCAAACAATCTTGGCGCATAAATGCAAGTCGGTTTTGGCTTTGCGCGCGACACTTGCGTGGCCCGCGCGGCCTGTATCGACGCCAGATTCGGACGGTGCGATACAAAAAAAATGTGGCCATTCCAACGATTCTGACCGGGGCCGATAACTGAACGTTAAGGGTCAGCTTGCTCATCTTCGTGAAAATCACCGCAAAATCGGACAACTCTCACCGATACTGCGGCTATCCAGCGTTTGCGCCGCATGCTTCGATTGCCTACCATGCGTGCTTGCCGCGCAGCGTGGTCCTGAATGAAAGCGCGGCCCAGGAGTCCCCATGCACACTGAAATCCACACCACAAAAGTTACGCCTGCCGTTACAACTCGCCGCAATTCGGCGGCCTGGACGGTCGCCGGAATCGTCGAATTGTTCGAGCTGCCGTTCTCGGATCTGATCTTCCGGGCGCAGCAGACGCACCGTGAACACTTCGATCCCAACGCCGTGCAGCTGTCGACCCTGTTGTCGATCAAGACCGGCGGCTGTCCCGAAGATTGTTCCTATTGCCCGCAATCGTCGCGCTACGACACGGGGCTGGAAGCCGAAAAGCTGTTGCCGCTGGCTGAAGTGCTGGACGCCGCCCAGGCCGCCAAGGCCAATGGTGCGACACGCTTCTGCATGGGCGCCGCGTGGCGCAGCCCCAAGCCGCATCAGGTCGATGCGGTGGCCGAGATGGTGTCGGCAGTCAAGGACCTGGGGCTGGAAACCTGCGTGACGCTCGGCATGCTGCGCGATGGGCAGGCGCAGCAACTGCGTGATGCGGGTCTGGACTACTACAACCACAACCTGGATACGTCGCCCGAATTCTATGGGCAGGTCATCACGACCCGCACGTATCAGGACCGCCTGGACACGATCGCCCGCGTGCGCGATGCCGGCGTCAAGGTCTGCTGCGGCGGCATCGTCGGGCTGGGTGAATCGCGGCGAGAACGCGCCGGCCTGATCGCGCAGCTGGCCAACATGGACCCGTATCCGGAGTCGGTGCCGATCAACAATCTGGTCCGCGTGGAAGGCACGCCGCTGGCCGAGAACGACGCGGTCGATCCCTTCGAATTCGTGCGTACGATTGCCGTGGCCCGCATCACGATGCCGCAAGCCATGGTACGGCTGTCCGCCGGTCGCGAAACGATGGACGATGCCCTCCAGGCCCTGTGCTTCCTGGCCGGCGCCAATTCGATGTTCTATGGTGATCGCCTGCTGACCACCGACAACCCGCAATCGGTCGCCGACCGTGCGTTGATGGGCCGCCTTGGCCTGCACGCATCGTCAGGGCACTGATCATCGGTATGCTGCATATCTATGGCGATGCCTGGCTGAACGAGGACGACGTCGAGTTCACCATGATCCGCGCGCAGGGGTCGGGCGGGCAGAACGTCAACAAGGTGTCGAGCGCGATCCATCTGCGCTTTGACATTCCGCGCTCGTCCTTGCCCGATGAATTGA